>JAEYOQ010000063.1 GCA_023411555.1 Bacillota bacterium | reverse complement strand
TTGCGTAGCGAGAAATTTGTTGTATGATTAATGGCATACAAAACAATAAGATGTCAGTCAATCTGTGTGTGAGGGATGCGTGTTGTTCTTTCCTTCATTAACACCATATATTTTGCAACAGCCCCTTCTTCTTTAGGCTATATAAGATTTATTATAAATATTTTTAGTCCACTAAACTTATTCAACTTGTTTTAGAACATAGTAACATGGCTCCATTCCTCTTATAGTAACATCTCCAGACATCCATTCCCAGAACATATACTTAGTCCCATCGATCTCTTCTATTATATATTTTCCAGCAGTCTTATCATTGTGATGAATAATATATCCCTTCGTCCATGTTAGCCAATCAACCGGAGTTATTTCATCCGATGTTATACCAACGGCAACCGGTTGAGGCATCTGTCCATTCGGAAGCAGCTTCAAGCTCAGAAGATAAGCCTCTCCCTGCCATTGTGCTACATTAGGTGTAAAATCTCCGATATTTTTTACAAAATCAACAGTTTCCCATTTTCCAACCGCGTCTTGATCATCGACAAAGGTGCAACTAACTCCGCCTATCATTTCATCAATTGTGTCTGCCTTAGTTCTGGATGCCCCTGTCAGGAAAGCTACTCCGGTTATCAGTAATATAGTAATTGCCATTATTGATAATCGATACGAACTTTTAGTGAATTTCTTGATCATTCTAATTCTCCTTTCTATTTTTGATTTATTATTGATAATACCTGCCACAGCTGGCAAGTATGGCGCCCTTAATGAAATTTCTGCTAATTTAATTATGGTAAATCCATAGTTTATTACCTCTTCATCTCTTATAACCGATAGTGCAAGTGAGTCACAGCATATTTCCCTATCCTCTCTCATTTTGTGAAAGCCAAACCAAATCACTGGATTGAACCAGTAAATGACACATAAAAAGCTCACCAGATAATTAACAAAGATATCCTTCCTCTTAATGTGTGCTAATTCATGCAAAAGAATATACTTAAGGTGCAATAAATCACATTCCTCTAAAAATTTATCAGGAATGATTATGATTGGTTTTATGCACTTTAACACGCAGGGAGTATTAACGACATTGGCTTTTACCAAACTGATATCCTTAGGTATATTCATAAGGTTTTTACACTCATTCAATATTGATAAAACATGTTGATCATTCATACAGACATATTTCCTGATACGTCTCAAAAATAACGTGTTATTAATAAACATTACCAAACCAATAATACACATACCTAATAGCCATATAAATGGAATAGCTTCTCTTACAAGCATTATTACTTTGTGTGATTTATGCTCTGTTCTCTCTAATGATATAGATGATATTTCACCACTATTAACAGTATTCCCTTCATCAATGGGTGGAGATACAGCTGGCTTACTCACCGTTCTACTCTCAGCTGATCCATAGGAAGGAACATAATTATAAGCACTCATATTACTAGACGGAGCAAATGGTAGCAGTAATCGCAAAATTAATACAAACCAAAGTGCATACTGAAATTTGACCCCAATCCTGTCTTTGACGATAAGCTTACTCAAGAGAATAAAAGCCACTATGATGCTGCCCATGTATGATAGCTGAACCGTTTTCTGAAATACTGTAATAAGTAATTTCATGGCTTTGTCTCCCTTTCATTAAGAATGGACTTTAATTCTTCAATATCTTCTCTCGTTAAATTATCTTCTTCGATAAAGTTCAGAAGCAAGGATTTTAATGAACCATTATAAACCCTATGCAAAAATGACTTGCTTTCTGCTTTCCTACACTCTTCTTCATTTAATAAGGAATAGTATTTATATTCTCTGCCGAATTGCTCATATCCAATTATATTTTTATCAATTAACCTACTAATTAAAGTTTTTATAGTCTTCGGTTTCCATTTCTGTCTATCTCTCAATTGCTCAATAACTTCCTGTGCTGTACAATTAGGGTTATTCCATATAATCTTCATTACTTCCCATTCGGAATCCGATATTTTTGAAGCGCTACCCATATCATTACCCTCCCTATGGATTACATATGTAATCGTTGTAAATATATTACTCTATGTGGATATTTTTGTCAACCCAATTTATAACAATTCTTCTTGCATTCTCTTCAATGGTGGATTTGTTTCATATTTATATCAAAAGATCAGAAATCAGAGAGATCAGAACCATAATATAAGATCAAGTTATCTATAATGAGAATGAATTAACTTAATTGAAGCCAAGATTTTTATAACACAAAAAAAACAGGGATACCTTTGAAATAAGGTATCCCCATTAAATAATGTAGTCGAGGCGACGGGATTCGAACCCACGGCCTCTGCGTCCCGAACGCAGCGCTCTACCAAACTGAGCCACGCCTCGATTTATATTCGTTGCAATGCTTTTCAGAAGCACCGCATTAGATATTATCTAATAAAAGTGCCAAAAAGTCAACCATTTATTTTACTTTTTTCAATAAATTATTTTTCTTACAATTAACCCCTTTTATTACAGAAACATGGAAATTCATTTTATATGTTTTATCGCTCCTGTATCTTACTATTCATACTTCCTGTCCTTCTTAGTATGTATCTCGAAGCATGTTGGCTTTAAGCAATCGGCAGATAAGGGTAGGAAACATATTAGAGAAAGCTCCATATAAGTGTGCTTTATCCTTGCCTAAGCATTTCTTTACACTCCCTATATGAAGCTATTCTCCACTGCATTACTGCCCAGTGATATTCTTCTATTCACTTAAGCAGCCTGAACTCTATTGATTGACAAGCTATTATTTGCCCAAATATGCCTTATGCTCTGTTAACTGAGCTTGGATAGAAGCCTTAACCTCTTCATAACCTGCATCATTCATAGCCTTTCTGAAATCTGCAACTGCCTTCTCCGGATCTCCTGCTTTACCAAAAGCGATAGCGGTTACATAGCTGGTATAGATTTCAGATAGGTTTGCCAAGGTAGGAGCAATATCATCGGTATTAAATACTAATTGTGAATAAGGATAATCGATTGCATAGGTATTATAATCAGCATAAATCTGATCCTTACCTGCATACCAGGTAGCGTTGGTAAGCTCAAGGTCGTCATTTCTGCCCCACCAGAAGAAGCCAGGGAATTCCATCGTATCCTTATCATAGCCTTCCGGACGGTCTAATTTGCCATCAGCAGTAATGATATAATTAGTGCCTTCGATACCATAATTCAATAAGCGATAGCACTCTTCGTCGTTACGAAGTAAATCATAAACCATTAAAGCTCTCTCTGGATGCTGAGAATTCGCAGCAACTGCAGTTGCTCCATGTGTTATAGATACCTTACAGAGATTTTTGCTCTCTTCTGAGAAGGAGAAGAAACCAACCTCTGAACCGGGCTGCCTTGTGTCCATGAGAGGACGAGTTGTACCTACATAGGTCTGGGTATGATGCTGAATTGCTCCAGTCTGTCCTGCGTAAAGCTCTTCTGTGGTATCACCGGTATAGTTAAGAACGTCCTCTCTCCAATAACCAGCGTCACCCCACTCCTTCATCATCTTTGCAAATTTAACATATACATCCCCTTCCATATAAGGAGATACTAAGGTAAAAGGATCCTCCTTCGAAGCACCGAAGAAGATCGGGACATCCAGACCGTCAATAAAGACGGCCGGTGTTTTTGATTGGAAGTAACCGCCACTCAATTGATTACCAAATGCTTGCCCACTTGCTGCTGCATCCCAGGGAATGACATCCGGCTTATTAGCCTTTATATAAGCGAAATAAGCACCCAAATCTTCCCAACTCTTAACGCCATTGGCTAATCCGGCTTCTTTTGCCCAATCACCTCGGAACATAAAGCCATGGTTAATCCACTGTGCATAATTATCCTCGGGCATCATATAAATCTTGTCATTTAATTTACACATATTCCAATGTTCTTCAGAAACAGATGCAAAGGTCTTAGGAGCATAGCTCTTAAGCATATCTGTCGTCAGCTCCATGAAAGCACCCTTCTTAGAATTCGGCCAAGCATCTAGCCAATCTGTTGCTGTACCAATTAAATCGATGGATGGATCGCCGGAAGCCAGTAATAGATTATATTGTGTCTGCCAGTCAGTCCACTCTACCCAGTATAATTCAAGTTCTGCATTAACCTTTTCAGTAAGTATTGCATTGAGTTTTTCCATGCCCAGCTCTAACTGTCCGTTGGTAGGTTTGTTACCCATTACCACATATTTTACTGTTACGTGCTCTGATGTGTCAATTCCCGCAGGCTCAGCTGTTGAACCAGATGTATCCGTGGTGGTTCCTGAACCTGTCGTCTTTGTGGTATCTTTGGTCTTCCCATCTTCTTTCTTCCCACAGGCAGCCAAGGTAAATACCATACTCACAATCAGTATTAGACTTAATAGCTTCTTAACCTTATTCCCCATTCTCTTTCCTCCTACTTTTCATTTTATATGTTCTCTTCGTGTCACGAAGATTAACATCATCCTAACATTCTCTAACCCTTTACCGCTCCTACGGTAATACCCGAGATAAAATATTTCTGTACAAATGGATATAGGAAAATAATCGGTCCGGTTGCAACAACGGCGGTTGCCATCTTCAGCGTCTCCAAGGGAAGGGAGGTGACCTGTGTAACCGTAGCAGCTACGGAATTACGCAATGAAACCACTTCATTAATAATCTTATACAGATGATACTGTAAGGGACGAAATTCCACTTTTGCAGATAAGAACAGCATTGATTGATACCATTCGTTCCAGTAATTCAGGGCCAGGAATAAACCGATCGTGGCAAGGGCCGGTTTTAGCATCGGTAATATCAGCTTGATAAAGATGGTGACATCTCCGGCTCCGTCTATCTTTCCAGATTCCGTTATTTCATAAGGAATAGACTTAATGAAGTTCTTCATCAGAATAATCAACCAGGGTGTCATGAGTAGTGGAAGAAACACCGCCAGATAATTATCCTTTAAACCCATATACTTCGTTACCAGGATGTAATAAGGCACCAAGCCTCCCTGAAACAGTGTTGTAAAATAAATATAGAAGGAAATACCGTTACGGAACGGAAAGTCCTTTCGCTGTAAAGCGTATCCGGTCATCGATATAATAAACAGGCCTAAAAAGGTACCTAATACAGTCATCACGATGGTTACAACGTAAGCTCCAAGTAGCTGTTTTGAATTTTTGAGTAGTAGCTCATATGCGGTAAAGGTAAAACCCTTCGGTATTAGTGCAAAACCTGTCTTAGTTATCTCACCCTCCGTACTGAAGGAGGTTGAAATCATTAAAATAAATGGTATAAGGCACATCACCGCAAATAAGCTGATGAATATGTATGCAAAGCCACGGACAATTCGGTCAGATTTATCTAATTTAATTCGATTCTTATTTCTTACTACCACTTTGTCCCCTCCTCCCTAGAATAATGAATAGTCACTGTCAATTCTCTTAACAATCCAGTTACAGATCATAACTAATGCGAACCCGAATAAGGATTGATATAAGCCTACAGCACTTGCCTGAGTGAAATTAAAGTTATTCATCATCGAACGGAATACAAAGGTCTCAATAATATCCGTCGTGGGAAAGAGCATGGAATTAGAAGCCCCAATTATGTTATAAAACAGACCGAAATTACCTTTTAAGATGCCTCCCATTGCAAACAGAAGCAAAATAACAATCGTAGGTCGCAGGTTCGGAAGAATGATGAAACGGATCTTCTGAAAGGCATTTACACCATCCACCTTGGCTGCTTCTATCATCTCTGAATCAATACCCATGATGGCTGCAAAATAGACAATAGATCCATATCCTGTTCGTTGCCACAGATCAGCTGCGACGATTATGTAAGGCCAGACATTCTTGTTGGAATAAACCTTTACCGGTGTACCGCCAAAACTCTTAATCAGATTGTTAACAAAGCCATAATCGTAGTTCAATAAATTATATAGTAGTAGTCCCACTAAGACGGCCGAGATAAAGTATGGTAGAAACATCAAGGTCTGGGTGACCTTTTTAAATCGCTTACTTATTACCTCATTCAGTAATATAGCTACAAATATCTGTAATGCATTCCCAAGTAAGATGAATGCCAGATTATATAAAATCGTATTACGGGTTAACATTGAGATTTTACCTGAGGTAATTAGGAATTTAAAATTATCTAGTCCAACAAATTGACTTCCAAAGAGTCCCTTGGCGTAATTAAAATTCGTAAAGGCAATATAGATACCGGGCATCGGCAAATAGGAATACACAAAGAAAAATAGAATAGCCGGCATACACATTAGGATTAATACCCGATACTTTATCATCTTCTGCCAAAAGGTTAGTTGCTTATACTGTTGCACCGGAGCTCCTGCCTTACTCTTATCCTTTTTCATCTCTCCACCCCTTTATATCGTATTAATGGATGAAACCGATTTCATTATTGTCAAAAAAAATATTCAATCAGAAATTTTCCTTTTTTATCTATTCTTTTTTATGACCGATTGAATATTCCTCTTTCATGAAATCGCTTTCATAAATCGACAAAAAATAAAATGCTCAGCAATTGGTCAACTCTTTTATCCTGTGTTGCTATATCAGCTTCGCATTTTTTGTGTATTATGTCAAATTTTAGTCAATGTGAAATCGCTTTCACATGATAATTATAACAATCCATAATTCTAATGTCAATATTAATTTAAAAATTATAGCTATCCAAATACACTGACTGGCGGATTTAAGAATCCGTCAACCAATGTATGATAGCGAGTCCTCTTCCTTCACGATCTCTATTTGTATAGGTCCCGACACAGATAGCCTGTCTCAGGATATGACGTTATCGCCCTCTCTTAATTCCTTGCACGAGCTACGAACCGTTAGATACGTGGGAATGTATTTGATTTTATGGATTTCTTCTTTATTGATAATCTGCATTATGGTTTCCATAATCACCTGAGCATAGGCCTTTAGGTTATAGCTGATACAGGTCAAGGGTGGTGATGTCATCTCCGAATAAAAGGTGTCATCATAACCGATAACTGAGATATTCTCAGGAACACGAATGTGCTTCTCACCAAGTGCCCGGATGATTCCCATAGCAACTGATTCATTGATTGCAATAATTGCTGTAGGAAGATGGTCCAGCTTAAGAAGCTTTTTAGCTGCCTCATATCCTTCCTCAATAGAATAGCCACTATCGAGCATAAATTCCTTATAGAAAGGAAGCTTCTGTTCCTGAAGGAAGCGATACAAGACCTGTCTCTTCTTCAAAGTGGGAATAACCGTCTCACGTCCTCCGATAAAGGCAATTTCCTTATGTCCTAATCCTGTAAGATATGCTAGCAGCTCATTCATACCGTGTGTTGTCTCTGGAATAATGCGATATACATTAGCTCCCTCCAGTTCACCGGCGATAACAGTCGGGATCTTTTTTGAAACCTTATCTACCAATTCGATATAAGCCGGGTCCGGAGTTACCTCATCCACACTTCCGCCGACCTGGATAATGGCATCCACTCTCTTTTCCATTAGATTTCGCAACTGGCTTCCTTCGGAGGAAATCTCATTGATTGTATTACATAGAATCATGTTATAGCCACACCTTGTAGCTTCCATTTCGCAATTAACAAATAAGGTAGAATAAAAAGGATTTCGGATATCGGGTACGATCATACCAATCGTCTTTGATTCCTGCTTGCTTAAGCTTCTGGCAATACTGTTCGGCTCAAAGTCATATTTCTTAATGATCTCCTGGACACGGTTTCTCTTATCCTCACTCACTTTAGCGTTACCAGTCAGAACTCTGGAGACCGTCGCCGGAGATACTCCCGCTTCTCTGGCAATATCATATACTGTTACTGTTTCATTACCCATTCATATCCTCCCATCATCTAGTATATCTATTGCATCATCTTAATAGGTAGCTGCCAAAGCACCCATCTCATCCAAGGTCAGGTTGATCTGTCAGTAGGATCGTATCAAGATGAACTCCGTCCGTTTCAAATAAAAGGATTGAATTCATCCCCTCCCGAATCAGCGGTCCTGGAATATATAGACGTCTTTGGGGACCAATCTCCCAGTAGCGCCCTAGATTGAAGCCATTGATGAAGGCACACCCCTTACCCCAGCCTGTAAAATCAAGATAAGTATCATATGCCTTCTCAGCCTCGAATTCGAAGTGGTAGAAAGCAGGAAGCCCTTCCTGGTAGCCTTTTGAAAAATCCAGACAATCCAGGTTATCAAGAGGGAGCGGATAATTCTCCCAGCAAAAATGCTGATGGTCGTTCACCAGGACATTTCCGTTGATCCCCTTTCTCTGTCGCTCCATCAATGGACCAAAATTCACACGTCCCATATTCTCCACCAGAATATCCATCCTACTTTCCTGTTGCAGTGGTATATCTACTACCGCTTCAGTCAATAGCTCTCTGTCGTACAGCTTGATTACTGGTTTATTATCAACAAATACCTGTGCCCTGTCACTAGCCTCTATAAATTTCAGCTTTTCCAGCCTTTTCTCTTTCTTTAGTACCGTCCGGTACAGTATGTATCCATAACTCTGACCTAGCCGCTCCATTGATTTAGGATAAGTAGTCTCTGTCATAGAGGAAATATCCTCGAGAGCCTCCATAAGACCTACTCTCTTCACTACCTTCAGTTCCCCGTAGTGGTAGGCTTCTATCTGAGGTGGCAGTGGCATCGGTTCTACTGGATTATATTTTTGAATTACCTTGGCAAAGGCTTCATACTTAGGAGTGATCTTGCCAGCCTCAGTCAATAAAGCATCATAATCATAGGAGGTGACATCCGGAGTAAGCTGATCGTAATAATTAGAGCCATTCATAAAGCCAAAATTCGTTCCCCCATGAAACATATAGATATTCACATTACCAAGTCGTAGGATATCGTCCAGATCCTTGACATTCTGATCATGCTTAGAGGTAATATGACCTCCGTTCCCCCAGTGATCAAACCAACCAATCCAGAATTCCATACACATCAAGGGTCCACCCTTGGTGTACTCTGCAAGAACCTTAAACTGTTCCTCTGCCTTAGAACCAAAGTTAGCCGTAGGTAGAACTCCTTCCAGGCTTCCACAACGTAAGGCATCACCCCAGGGTCCGTCAGAGGTTACAAAGGGTACCACAGCTCCCTGATCAACCATTGCAGTCTTAACTATCTCTAGATATCTTGAATCATTTCCGTAGTATCCATACTCATTCTCTATCTGAAGCATTATGATCGGCCCCCCATAATTCACCTGAAGTGGGGTGATTATCTTAAATACCTCTCGAAAATAATCCTTCATATGCCCAATAAACGGTTCGTCACAGCCTCTAAGTCTCATATCATCCTTTTCCAGAAGCCAGGCAGGTAAGCCACCTAATTCCCACTCGGCGCAAATATAAGGGGAAGGACGAACAATCACCCATAAACCAAGCTCCTGTGCCAGCTCGATGTATGCCTTCAGATCCAGCATCCCTGAAAAGTCGAACACACCCTTCCTGGGTTCATGCATATTCCATGGAACATAAGTCTCCACCGTATTACAACCCAAATTCTTTAGCTTAATCAAACGATCACGCCAATACTCCGGAACAACACGGAAATAGTGCATCCCACCGGAGATTATCTTCATCTCTTTCCCGTTTAGATAGAACTTATCCTTTATTTCAAAATGATTTTCCACCATTTTGCCTCCTGATTATTATTTGAAAGGTCTTGTGAAACCCGTTTCACAACTCATGTTATCACTCATGAATCTTACTGTCAATACGTTTTATTCTAATTTGATGGATTATTAGCCAGTGATATCTTTATTACAAAATAATACTGATCCTCCATCTTTCACCTTTAAAGGATGAGCTTGCCCAGAGGGCTTTTTATTCATGACAATTGTATCATAGGACGCAGTTTCCTATGAAATGAAAACACGCTTTTTAAAAAATCATTTGATCTATAATCATAATTAATTCATATCTTATGAAACCGAATACATTCCATTAAAATATAGGCACCCATCAAATGCCCTTCTCTCTTCGTAGGAGGAAATAACTTTCTCAAAAAGTATCTATTTTACAAATCATGTTTATATCCTCCATTGCTTTTCCATCGTTTCTTACTATACTGAAATTGAGTTGACAAGGAATTACATTTCCTTACCTAAGGGGTATAATTTCATGACTAATGAAAATGTTTTAACCCTGACCATAAAGAATAGGAGGATATAATGGAAGCAATAAGACTACACCAATGGAGATTTCATTATGATAATGTTCCGGATGCATGGTTTCGAGGCTTTAAGGATGATACCTGGGAGGAGGTATCGGTTCCCCATGACTGGTCTGTCCATATGCCTTTCTCCAAGGAATACTCCAGCGGAACCGGTTATCTGGCAGGAGGTATCGGCTGGTATCGTACCACCTTCTTCCTTCCTAAGGAATGGGAAGGGAACCGTATCTACATTACCTTTGATGGCGTTTATAAGAACAGTCAGGTATGGTGCAATAGCTATTATATGGGTAAGCGGCCCTTTGGCTATGCAACCTTTCGGTATGATATCACCGATCAGGTCCATTTTGGTGCAACGGCAAATCTGATCGCAGTTAAGGTTGATCATACCGATCTCTCGGATTCCAGATGGTTCACTGGCTCCGGTATAACCAGAAAAGTAACCGTTACTGCAGAAGCACCTGTCCATCCGGAATTCAACGGGATTTTCTTTCAGACTCCATCCGTCACTAAGGAAAGTGCAGAGCTAGAAATCGATCACAGCCTACAAAATGATTCCTCTTATGACGTAACGGTTAAAATCATTAATAAGCTATTCTATGATGGTAAGGAAATGTTACAGCTTATGCAAACCGGCTATCTTGCAGCCGGTGCTTCTACCCACCTTACAACCAAGGGAACTCTGACACAGCCCATACTCTGGACACCGGAGCATCCATATTTATATAGGCTGGTTACTGTAATCTGTGCCAATACCTCAGACGCTTCCTTCCAATGTCGTATGGAAACCGAGCAGGCAGTCGGTATCAGGAGCATCCGCTTTGACCCAGATAAGGGCTTCTTCCTAAATGAACAGTCCTATAAGCTGAAGGGGGTATGCGTCCATCATGATGCCGGCTGTCTGGGTGCGGCTGTCCACCCTGATGTATGGCATCGGCGCCTGGAGTCCTTAAAGGAAATGGGCTGTAATGCTATTCGTATGAGCCATAATCCTCATATGCCAGAGCTCTATGATTTATGTGATGCTCTTGGTTTTTTCGTTATGGATGAAGCCTTTGATGAATGGGAGGGTCCAAAGAACAAATGGTCTATCGGACATAATGTGTACCCACCAAAGCATCAGGGCTACTTCGAGGAGTTTCCCCAATGGCATCAGCAGGATTTATCTGATTTTATCAAACGAGACAGGAATCATCCCTGTATCATAGCTTGGAGCATCGGCAATGAAATTGATTATCCCAACGACCCCTACTGCCACCCCTTCTTTCAAACGGTGGAAGGCAATAATGATAAGAATAAGCCCCTGGAGGAAATGCAGTATAACCCTGATCGACCGAACGCCACACGACTTACCATACTGGCTGATAAACTTGTTAAGATCGTTAAGCGATACGATTCCACCCGACCGGTAACCTCGGCTGTATCCTTTCCGGAATTATCGCGGGAAATCGGCTTCTACGCTTCCCTTGATATTGTCGGATACAATTATAAGGAACAGCATTACGCCAAGGATCACCTTCTTTTCCCTGATATACCCTTCTTAGGCAGTGAGAATAGTCATTCCTATGAGGCCTGGAAGGCTGTACGGAATCAGGAATATATCTCTGGTCAATTCCTATGGACCGGGATTGATTATCTGGGCGAGGCAAAGGGTTGGCCAATTCATGGCTCCGGCGCTGGTTTACTCACCTTAGCGGGATTTAAGAAAACCTCCTTCTACCGTAGAAAAAGCTTCTGGTCTTCCATCCCTATGATGTACCTGACCACTGCCAGAGCTGATTTATATGAGGATTCTATCGTTCATACTGGAAGCAGGGAGTGGAAGCCCATGCATCGCAGCTGGAATTATACTCCAGGGGAGCTAATAGAGATTCGATGCTTTACTAATCTCAAAGCAGCTGAATTATTCTGTAATGGAAGAAGCCTTGGAACTAAAGAATATAATGATACACTTGGATATATCGACTGGCTTGTGCCCTTTGAAGAAGGTGAATTGACCGCTGTAGGTATCCCAAATGACGGTGTTATCGGTTCCATTCGGGATGAGTTTTCTACAACCGGCCGTAGCTGTAACATCGTATTAAACCACTGGAGGCCTCAGGAAGCAGTATGCACTCTTGATGCTACAGAGAGTCCTTTCATACAAATTGAAGTAGTGGTTACCGACGTTATGGGCAGATGGGTCACCAATGACAGCAGCCTGCTCCAGGTTAATGTCACAGGTGCTGGTAGACTTGTAGGACTGGAAAATGGAGACTTGGCAGATAATACAGAGTATAGTGCCTCCTACCGAAGGGCACACGAAGGACGATTAATCGTTTATGTAGCACCCCTGGAGACAGACAAGGATATCATGGTGCTTGTAGAGGGAGATGGACTAAAGCCTGCTACCTGCTGCCTAAGGGCATAGAATTGTGGCAGGTAGTAGGGTTTCACAGGATCGAACGGATTATTTCAGAAGTCCTTTGGCATAGGCTGAAGGAGTAATCCCCGTTGCTTTCTTAAATACCTTACTGAAATAATAGATATCCGAATAACCGACTGCCTGTCCTATCTCAGATATCTTCATGCTTGTGGTGGAGATCAATTCCTTAGCATGGTTGATCCGCACCATATTCAGATACGCGAAGATGGTTCGGTGGGTAAGCTGCTTAAAGACACGATTGATATAATCAAAATTACAATCCGCTTTCGCTTCGATATCCACACTAGTAATCTTATCGGCATAGTTTGTGTTCAGATACCCCAACAATAGCTGTACCTTCCGATATGATTTTAGAATACCGGTTGACATACTCTGAGTCATAAACATTACATAGCTACGGTAGGTCTGTGCGAAGGCTTCCAGTACCTTGCAGGCAGTCAATAGCTTATAGTTCTCCAGATGGTCAGCATTATGGTTAGAGGCTTCCTCTAGGATACAGTTAATCCGAATGAAGTCGCTGTAATTAGAAAAATGATAGTATTTTGGAAGAATGAGGCCATCCTCGTCGCAGGTTGTGTAGGAAAAAGGATCACTTTTTAACGTATCATTACGCTTTGCTATAATCTCCATCAGGGTCTCCTGCTCAGAGGGATAGGCGATCCTAAGTAGCCGCTGATGGCGAAAATGGATATAGAAATACTCACAATATGAGGACTGATAACCTTCATGAACATATTCCGGATCTAAAACCAGAAAATCACCCGGAACCAGCACATACTGTATCTCATTCTCCCTGAGAAACATCTTTCCTTTTTTGATGACATATACAATAAATTCATCCGCCTGTCTCCGGTTATGGATATAAGGCGGCTGAATGATTGCCGTATTCATAAGCCGCACCATTGGTATCAGGCCGGTTTCTAACCGATAAAACATACTCATCCTCCATAGTGTGTATGTAATGATTAATCAAATCACTTATCTAAATTCTTGCATTTACCAAAGGAGATGTTTCTTCGTATACCGTTTGGCTTCCATATCGGTCAGCTGTCTGGAAAAACCGACTCTACCTAACGGGTTCGCACCTGGTCCATAGCTTTTATACTCTCCGAAGAACACCGTATGATGGGCTTCTGGCTTATTCCAATCATGCCAGCCCTCACATCTGATATGGTCTCCCATCTCACACCGGATGAATACGGTCCGGGCAAAGTTTCTCCAGGGTCTTCCCAGATATACGCTATTGGGAGGGCAGTTGCTAATCAGCCTGCAGCGGTCAAAAACATATCCATATTCCTGTCCCTCCGGTGTGGAGGCTGCAGTAATATATCCGTATTTTTTCTGATCTTCTGGGTTGGAGGCTGACGGATCATCATCGTATTTACAGGAGAACAGCTCGCATTCTTCAAAATAAGCCGTTGCACTGCCAAAGATAAAGTCCACATCTCCTTTGATAAAGCACTGATAATAATACTGCCTGCCATTTTTTCTAGGTGCAAACTCCAAAGGACCGGTAAATCCGCCTGGCTGATAAGGAAAAGGAGGCAAGGGACCGGTAAATAGAGTGTCCTGACTGCCTAGTATTTTGCAATGATAAAAGCTGTTTCTATCACCGTCCACATATAGGGCAATCGCCTGCCCTACCTCTTTCCCACAACCAGAGCTATTCTCTATGGTGATGTCCTTCGCCGTAAAATCATGGGTATTGACTAAAAGTGTCTGGGTACGAAAGGTTCCCCTGTTGCTGGAATCTGGCATGACCATTCTTGCATAATGGTCATAGGTGATGATGGATTGATCAGCACCATCCCCCCTAAGGGTTATATAAGGCCGTTCAATCACCAGCTTTTCTTTATAGATTCCCTTATGCAGATATATCGTTACGGGCTCTGTATTATCCATCCCAATTGCTTGTAGTGCTTCACCCAAACTACGGTAATCCCCTGATCCATCTTGAGCGACATGTAAGCTAAATGACACCGTACTCACCCCCTATTATAATGTCTGTTTTATAAAGGATACCTAATATATATTAATATAGCTATTTTTAACACTTTACAGGTGCCACTACAAGGTTACACCCTGCTTAAAGATAGCCATGTCACGATACCCATTCTCTTCACTCTTTACCTTTCTGCCAGAGGCTACCTCTAGCACATACTCGAACAGTTCTTCAGAGAGCTCCTCCAGGGTAGAGGTATCCACCAGCCTTCCGGCATCAAAATCAATCCAGTTACCCTTCCTTTGGTAAAGAGAAGTATTGCTGGATATCTTAACGGTCGGTACCTGAGAGCCGAAGGGAGTTCCTCTTCCGGTAGTAAAAAGTATTATGTGGGCACCGGCCGCCGCCAGAGCAGTGGCTGCTACGATATCATTTCCCGGACCACTTAATAGATTAAGTCCCTTCTCCGTCACCTGATCACCGTAACGTATTACTCCCTTTACCAAAGACTTACCCGCCTTCTGGGTGCAGCCAAGGGATTTATCCTCAAGAGTCGAGATGCCTCCTTTTTTATTACCGGGAGAAGGATTCTCATAAATCGGCTGGTTATAATCCTTATAATACTGCTTGAAATCATTGATTAATGCCACTGTCTCAAAGAATAACTCTTCGCTCGCACAACGGTCCATCAGGATGGTTTCTGCACCAAACATCTCCGGTACCTCCGTTAATATGGTGGTTCCTCCCTGCGCAACCAGAAGATCGGAAAAGGCTCCTACCGTAGGATTCGCGGTGATACCGGACAGACCGTCCGAGCCTCCGCATTTTAAGCCCACGATTAATTTACTGGCCGGAATTGGTTCCCGCTTATAGCGGGATGCATACTGAATTAATTCCCTTATATAATTCATTCCCTGCTCAATTTCATCCTCCAGATCCTGACAGATCAGGAATTTCACTCGTTCTTCCTGATAGGGACCAATCTGTTTTTTCATCTCTTCAATACTATTATTCTCACAACCTAGTCCCAACACTAGAATTCCTGCCGCATTGGGATGCTTCACCAGACCGGCTAGTATTTTCTGTGTATTTAGCTGATCATCCCCTAATTGAGAACAGCCATAAGGGTGGGTCAGAGCAACAATTTCGTCCACCTCCGGCCCTAGAATTTTCTTTCCCAACTGCTCCAATCTTCTGGCGATATCATTCACGCAGCCGACGGTTGGTATAATCCATATCTCATTACGAATCCCCACCTTGCCGTCTTCTCTTACATATCCTTGAAAATACGATCCTGTGTCCTCCATTCTTACCGTTTCCTGGGTAGGATGATATTGATAGGTAAGCAGGTCACCTAAGCCTGTCTTTATATTATGGGTATGAAGCCACATTCCTCTTTTGACCGGCTCGGTCGCAACACCGATGGAATATCCGTATTTGATGACCTGACTTTCCTTCTCGATATCCTGTAAGGCGAGCTTATGCCCGGCACCTATATCAGCTAGAAGTGTTACCTCCTCACCCGATACCTGAATTGTCTGACCAGCTTTTAAATCCTTTAGTGCAATTGCTACATTATCATTCTCTTGAATCTTAATAACTTCCTTCATATTCACCCCTACTATGTGCTTAACGCCATCACAAAATCTCAGAATAACATTAATTGACGCTCGATCATCAAACGAGTTGATTGCGTTTTAATGCTTCTCGTACTCCATACTCTCTTATGTCACTTAAATAACCTTCTACTGCCTCCGCAACACCAGATATCAGAGATAGATCCTGTCCCCAAAAGTCAGTACTCGATAAAAAGCTTTCGGTTAGGGCTCGAAGCTCGGCATCCTTATTAGCCACAAAGAACGCAAGGACCTTAGCATCATCCATAATCTTATATTCTTCTCCATTCCGATGGCCAATTAATGCACCGTCCCTTAGTTCTTTGCCGGAACAGAACTGGAGCATGGCTGCAAGAGAGAAGGTAAGATGGGCTGGTAATTTCTTGTATTTCTCTATGTAATCCAGAAAGCTTGGCATACATCTGGCTCTCCACTTGGAGACGGAGTTTAATGTAATAGACAATAAGGCATGTTTTATGAAGGGATTTTGAAAACGGTCAATGACCGCTTCTGCAAAATGGATCAAATCCTCCTTAGGTAAATCAAGGGTTGGGATGATCTCATCGAAGATCGTCTTAACCATAAACTCCTTAATATCACCATCCAGCATGGATTCCCGTACGAAATCATTCCCTGCCAAAAAGGAAGCGGGCACAAAGGATGTATGGGCACCATTCAGTATGCGTACCTTACGTTTCTTATAGGGCTTCTGATTATCCGTAAAGATCACCGGAAGACCTGCTTTATCTAAGGGGAACTCCTCCTTAATCTCACGCTCACTCTCGATAACCCACAATGCAAAGGGTTCTCCGGTTACAAGAAGATTATCCTGATATCCAAATTCCTGCCATAAGCTCTCAGCTTCGTCCTTCGGATATCCGGTTACAATGCGATCTACTAATGTACTACAGAATATACAGGCTTCCCTCAGCCAGTTCATGAAGCCTTCACCAAGCTCCCACTCCCTTGCTAACCTTATTACGATCTCCCTTAGTTGAATACCATTATCGTCTATCAACTCCACCGGCAATATAATTAACCCCTTCTCTAGATCTCCATGGTAATGCTCAAATCTTTCGTATAAGAATTTGGTAAGCTTACCGGGATAACTATTAGGTGGATTGAATTCAAAGGAGTCCTCTGCATCATATACAATTCCTGCTTCTGTTGTATTGGACACAATAAATCGGAGTGTATCTACCTTGGCAAGAGACGCATATTTATCGTATTCCTCATAGGCATCCACCGCATCTGCTATACTGGTTATCACGCGCTTAATATTCTTCTGCTCATTCTTCTCTAGCCCCCGGAGCAGTACCGTATAGACATTCTCTTGCTGATGAAAGTAATCCAGATTGCCATACTTAATCGGCTTTACAAGAACAACGTCGCCATCAAAATACCCCTCTTCATTGGCAATGTCGATCATATAATCGACGAATGCCCTTAAAAAATTGCCTTCCCCAAATTGAACCACCTTGATAGGTCGGTCTGTCTTTTCAAAACTTTGTTTGCTTATTCGTTTCATCTCTTTCATCCCTTTACATTGTTTATGTAAGTACTTACATTTCATATTGTACTATCATGTGAATACTACGTCAATACTATTCGCACGAATCATTTCTCCGCTTGATTTTACGCCTAATATATTATATAATACCTCCTGTAAGCATTTACATATATTCTTCATTTCTAGAGATCACTCTCTAGGAAGTAGAGCAAATGAGGTATACGTCACCATGAATATTTATGATGTCTCAAAGAAAGCAGGTGTATCCATCGCCACAGTCTCCAGAGTGATCAATGGTAACTCCTATGTCAGTGAAAAGACAAAAGAAAAGGTGTTAAAGGTGATTGAAGAATACCAATACACTCCTAACGCATTCGCAAGAGGTCTTGGTCTAAATTCCATGCATACAATAGGAATTATGTGTGCCGATTCCTCCGACCCCTATCTTGCCAGCGCTATCTATTACCTGGAACAGTCTCTCCGCCAACAGGGTTATGATTCCTTGCTGTGTTGCACCGGATATGAGCTGTCAGAGAAGCAAAAATATCTTGATTTACTATTATCTAAGAGAACGGATGCCATCATACTGGTAGGTTCTAATTTCGTCGAAACCGATGATACAAAGAACCAATATATTAGGGATGCGGCTTCCCAGGTACCAATCATGATACTGAATGCTGCCTTGGACGGCAGCAATATCTACTGTACCTTTTGCGACGATTACCAGGCAGTATATGATGCTACCAGCGCTTTAATCAAATACGGCTTAAAGAAAATATTGTACCTGTATAATTCGAAATCCTACAGCAGTAACAAAAAAATGTCTGGTTATCTTGCTGCTATGGATGCTTTATCCACCGATCCAGCAAAAAAGCAGGAGCTTGTCCACTATATTAATGGTAACCTTTTGGAGGTCAGGGACTATCTGACGTCATTAAGAAAAAACGGGCTAATTCCCGAAGCAATTGTCGCTTCGGATGATTTTTTGGCAATTGGAGCCCTAAAGTATGCCAAGGAGCATCATATCGAGGTGCCCGATCAGCTTTCTATCATTGGCTATAATAATTCTATTGTCGCTCTATGCTGCGAACCGGAGCTGACTTCTATCGATAACAAGCTGGAGGCCTTATGCACGAACTGCGTCACGACTCTCATGGGGGTATTCAACAACCAAGCTGTCCCTCTAAAGACAGTCTATTCAGCCGAGCTAAAAAAACGTGGAACAACATGCTTTTAATATACCTTTCATAAAATGAAAGCTACGCTGATTTTACTTAATACATCACTCCTAGCATATTTTTCAAGCTATACTTTTTACTACCTGATTATGAAAGACTGCCTAACCGGCTTTCCTTAATAAATTAATTTTATGCAAATAAAGAAAGACAGCTGTGAAAATCAAGTTTCTCAATTACAAATTCGAAAAATGAAATTTGTAATAATTCAGCTTAATGGAGGATTTTATTATGAAACAATTCTTAGACAGAGATTTCCTACTATCCACGGATACGGCAAAGAAGCTCTTTCACGAGTATGCAGATCCATTACCCATTATCGATTATCATTGCCACATAAATCCCCAAGAGATAGCACAGGACCGGCGATTTGATAATATCACTCAAGTATGGCTTGGCGGTGACCATTACAAATGGCGGCTTATGCGCACCTGCGGAATCGATGAGTATTACATTACTGGCAATGCTCCGGACAGAGAGAAATTTGAAAAGTGGGCAGAAGCTCTGTCAAAAGCGATTGGGAATCCTCTATACCACTGGAGCCATCTTGAGCTTCAAAGATACTTCGGTTACTACGGCGCATTAAGTCCGAAGACCTCAGAGGAAGTCTGGAAGCTGTGTAACGAGAAGCTGGCAGACCCCTCCATGAGCGCACGCAATATAATAAAGCGGTCTAAGGTAACCCATATCTGCACTACTGATGATCCTATCGATACATTGGAATGGCACAAACAAATTGCCGATGACCCGGAATTTGATGTGGTGGTACTTCCAGCCTGGAGACCGGACAAGGCTATGAATTTGGAAAAGCCGGATTATCTGACTTACCTAGAGAGACTGAGCCTAGCATCCGGAGTAACCATCGATAGCTTTACTACATTAAAGAAAGCCCTACAGGTACGCATGGATTACTTTGCATCCTGTGGCTGTCGTATATCCGACCACGGCCTGGATTATGTTATGTATGAGCCTGCTTCTGACGATGTCATTCAGATAATCTTCGAGAAGAGATTAAGGGGTGAAGCCCTTACCTCTCTTGAGGTTCTTCAGTTCAAGACCGCCTTTATGGTGTTTGTCGGTGAAGCCTATCACAGATTAGGTTGGGTAATGCAGCTGCATTACGGCTGTAAGAGAGATAATAACGGCCGTATCCATAAGTCTTTAGGACCCGACACAGGTTTCGATTGCATTAACAACAATACACCCTCTGCCGATCTGGCTAATTTCTTAAATGCTTTAGAGAGCCGGAGTGCCTTACCCAAGACAATCATCTACAGCTTAAACCCCAATGATAATGCAGCGATCGGTACAATACTCGGATGCTTCCAGGACGGTTCTGTTGTCGGAAAGCTACAGCAAGGAAGTGCTTGGTGGTTTAATGACAATAAAACCGGAATGATTGAACAGATGACTTCTTTGGCTAACTTGGGATATTTGGCAGGATTCGTAGGTATGCTTACCGATTCAAGAAGCTTCCTATCCTATCCCAGACATGAGTATTTCCGCCGTATATTATGTGAGTTGATCGGAAATTGGGTAGAAAACGGTGAATATCCTGCAGACTATGACCTATTAAAGGAAATCATTGAAAACGTCTCCTACTATAACACTTTGAATTACTTTAATTTTTAGGTTATGCTACGAGAGTACCTATCGTTTTCATATTCACACTAACATCCGTTCTGTTACAAGCTCCAGCACAAATCTTGGTGAATTGGGAGCTTCATGTGATAGCCCTTCACCTTGATATTTACTAATCTGTTAAAATCCTTAAAGGGGATGTTACTCACTCATCGAAATTTTAAACTTCGAGCTTTGTAACATTCCCTTATTCCTTTCATCACAAGAATTCTAATCATACTAACATAAACTACCAGCTACTTATAACCTAATCCCAATTCGAATACTCATATAGAGACGAGGAAGTCTGCATGAATAATAAAAATAATCAATTTCTAAGACGTTTTGTAATCTCATATAGTGCATTGCTCGTAGTTATTTTGATTATGGGCGGTTATTTATATAGCATCAGTGTTAAAAATGTGCGCCGTGAGATTAGAAATCAGACGAAATTCATGCTTGAGAAAACGGTAAATGATTTGGATACCAATTTTACAACCATGGATGTTCTGGCCGGACAAGTGGTTGCTAATTCCCACATTGTACGCCTGGCTAATACCCAATATACCAGTGATAATGATTACTATATAGAGGCTTATTATGCAAAGAACGATCTATCTGTCTACGTATTTACAGAATCGATATTACCTACAAATTCCTATTATATCTATCTAAAGAACCCGAATTACATATTATCCTACAGTCAGTTTCAGGAGGCGAGTCTATATTATACCGGTAAATGGTATTTAAGAGATAAATATGAAGCCTGGCTGAGTATGATGAATGATTCCTCTTTATATCGAAAATTTATACCCTTAAATCCATACAAGATTTATGCAGACTCTGCATATTTATATATCCTTCCTTTGGAGGATTATACCTTGAAGAAAATGCCTGCCAACATCTGCTTCGAGATCAACCATCAGAAGCTGGTCAACACCTTCAATGAACTGAACTTCTTCGAAACCGGATATCTGTATGTCACCGATAGCGAAGGAAATAATACATTCACCATAAATGGAGAGAAAGCCGGAGATATCAGTACAGATAGTCTGGTTAACCTGCCCTATACCAATAATTTCTCCAAGTTTCACTCAGAAACCGGCGATATGTTTGTGACCCATGCCACTTCCAAATACAATGGCTGGAATTACTATCTGGTACAGCCCATGGATGCATCCCTGTATTCTCTGGTACAATACCGTGATATCTTTATTATCATCATCTTTGCAGCTTTAATCATCGAATTTATTATGATTTTCTTCCTTTCAAAAAGTAACGTAAAGCCAATTCTTCAATTAGGTAAGGAGCTGCAGGATACCTTAACCAATCAAAAGTCCTTACAGAAAATTGCTGAGAAGCAAATACCTATAATCCAATACTCCTATCTTGCCAAGATTATGCAGGGTAGTATATCTACAGAGGAGGAGTTGGAATATGCCCAGCACTATTTGAACATTTCCACGGATAATTGTAAGTTTGCAGTTATGTTTATTGTAGCCTATGTAAATCAATTCGAATTATATGTGGAGGATTCTGCCGTTATTGGACCGGATACAACGAATCATAAGGCGATTATCCAGGATGCAATGGGGCACTTTTTCAAGGAGCCTTTCTATATCCATAGCTCCAATGAGAAAGAGTATGCAATACTCCTATCCAGCCCTAGGGATGAGCCTATAACCACCTCTACCACCAATGCAAAGGAGATGTTCAAATCACTCCATGCCTATCTGATGAATACCCACACCATTTGGACCTTTGCAGGGCTCAGCGATTGGAATGAGGGACTTATGGTTACCTGGAAATCCTACCAGCAAGCCAGCCAAGCCGTCACCTATACCACCAAAAAGCATATTATCCGAACCTATGCCAAGATTGAACGGGAGACCAACAGCTTCTACTATCCCATCGAATTGACCAGACAGCTTACCAACTTTATCACAATCGGCAACAAGAGTCAGGTATTGGAGATATTCGAGCTTCTACGTCAGGAGAATATGGAGAAACGATCTCTTCCCATTAATACGATTAAGTATCTAATCTCGGATATCCATAACACTCTGTATAAAATCAGGTTCTCTCTTAAAATCACGGATAAAAACGAGAACGATCTGAAGGCTATTGATGCCCTCTTCGACCAGCATATGTCACTTAAGGTATGCGAGGATATTGCCATCAGTCTATGTGATCTGTACGACACCAGCTCCTGTGGCAACAAGCTAATTACCAATATTAAAGAATACATTAACGAGAATTATAAGGATCCCTCCCTGTGCCTGACGAAAATATCCGACCAATTCTCTATCTCGGAAAGTTATTTTTCTTATCTGTTTAAAGAGGAAACCGGAGAAAACTTCTCATGCTACCTAGAACGTATCCGTATGGAGAAATCCTTACACCTGCTAAAAGAGAGCGATATCAATGTCTCACTATTATATCAGGAGGTAGGATATAACAACTCCAATACCTTCCGCAGGGCTTTTAAGAAAACATTTGGAATGTCCCCCAAGGATTTCAGAATTACAACAGAAACATAAAACAGTTAGCTTCTATTATAATGAAGATGCTTGTTCCTGTTAACAAGCTACAAAGTATATTTATAGCCTATGTACCAGCAACAAGCGCCTTAGTAGCATGAAAGGAGTCTCTGAATGCAACCAATCCCCGCTGCTTTGCCTACTGATGTAGGGATACCTTATCCCTCCATATATAACTTTATTAAGAAATTAGAGGCAAGCAAGATACCCATGCACAGCATCCTCTTGGCTAGACATGGAAAATTAGCTGTCGAAGCATACTATTCTCCTTATAAAGCCAATACCCTGCACCGCATGTTCTCTGTTAGCAAAAGCTTTACCTCCATCGCAATCGGATTGATGTCGGAGGAGGGCAAGCTGTCATTGGATGACCCCATTGTTATATATTTTCCGGATAAGGTACCTAAGAACCTTCATCCCTGGATTGCCCAAATGACCATAAGGGATATGCTCAAGATGGAGACCTGCAGAGCAGTCACCACATATAAGATAGATCCTAAAAAGGACTGGGTAGAAAGCTTTTTTACTACAGAGCCCAGTCATGAGCCAGGTACCCTATTCTACTATGACACCTCAGCCAGTCACACACTCTGTGCTCTGGTAGAACGGCTGTCCGGAATGCCTCTGCTAGATTACTTAAGAGTCCGGTATCTGGATCAGGTCGGTTTTAGTAAAGAAGCTTATATGATCAAGGATCCTTTTGGCGTATCCATGGGTGGCACCGGACTTATGGCAACCCCCATGGACCTGATGATCTTTGCCATGATCATACTGAATGGGGGCTCCTGGAACGGTATCGAATACTTACCAAGGTCCTATATTAAGGCCGCAATCTCCCACCAAACCGATACATTAATGCATGGTTCTTCCTTGGAGGAATGTCAGGGCTACGGTTACCAGTTCTGGCGGATACAACAGGACGGTTTTGCCTGCTATGGTATGGGAGGCCAGTTAGCCATCTGTCTACCAAGGTATGATCTGATCTGTGTTACAACCGCCGACACCCAAGGTATTCAGGGTGGTAACCAGATAATCTATAATAGCTTATATGATGAGGTTCTACCCTATCTGTCGGAGGAAACCCTTCCTATCGATCCATCCGAGCAGGCTAAGCTGGAGTCTTATCTTCAAAGGTTAAGCCTTCCACCGCTTCAGGGAATGACCTCCTCACCAATTATGGAGGAGATCAACGCAAAAAGATATCACCTGAAGGAGAATTCCTCCGGTTTTCATTCCTTATCGATTCAGTTTCACTCGGAAGGACAAGAGGGCATACTGTTTATTGCCCGCGGTGACGAGCAGCTCCGCTTACCTTTTGGTCTTGGCAAGATAGTCACCTCCAGCTTCCCGATCTATTCACAAAGATGTGCCACCTCCGGAATCTGGCTTTCTCCGGATACCCTTTATATGAAAAGTCACATCATTGAAGAATGTGTCGGATCGGTACATTTTCAAATTGTATTCAGAGATAATACCATAACCGTATCTATGAAGAAGATAGAAGAGACTTATTTCAATGAATTTACAGGGTATTTACATGGAGTTATCGATCGGTAGTTTGTCCATTATAATAGAATATGCTTTCTATCCTTATTCGGGAAGGATTCGCTTATGACTGATATTATGAAGTAAAAAGGAATCCCCCTCCTGTCCCTCTACCCTTACGTTACGAAGCAGGACCTCCTCCACATTATTGATGTAAACTCCCAGGTTGCTTACCGGTTGGATACCATCTAACATCTCCGGTAATCCTGCCTGGGTTATCTCGGCAAAGGAAAACGTGATATTCTCCAAGGCTATCTCCTTAATCCTCTGCTCCGGAAGACCTTGAATATATACAGCCGCAATATGGCAATTCTTACATTCCATATTCTCGAAGGTAAGCCTTCTTAAGTCTGGTGTTCTATCATCTACAGGTAATGGTTCTCTGCTTTGTACATAGGCTGTATGACCGTCAGGATCACAGAAGTAGAAGCAATTAATTGCTATCGGTGTCATAACACCATCCATCTGGATATTCTCAAAGAGGATATTATCAATAACGGCATCCTTTCCTCGTCCCCGCCGGGTCTTTATCCGTAACCCTCTGTCTGTGTTGATAAACAGGCAATCTCTTACGGTTACATTACGAACACCACCTGACATCTCGCTTCCTATGGTTACTGAGCCATGCCCATCCCGCATGCAACACTTTCGAATGAGAATATCCTCCGAAGCTGCCTTATACTTTGCTCCCATATATATCTTTCCTGATTTTATTGCGATACAATCATCCCCTACACTAAAATAGGTTCCCAGTATCTCAACCTGTCTGCTAAATTCCGGATTAAGCCCATCGGTATTTGGCGAAGCCTTTGGATTAATAATGCTTAGATTCACAAATCTTAGCATCTCGCAAAAATAGGGATGTATCGTCCAGCTTGGGCTGTTCTGTATTTGTATTCCCTCAATGGTTATGTTCCTGCAATGACTAAGGAAAATCAATCTGGGTCGCCATGCAATCCTGCGCTTCTTGGGATCTGACCACCAGTTCGTCTCATCCGCGCCACCGTCAATAATACCCTGCCCATAGATTACGACATTCTCCACATCTATCCCATGTATTACACCTGCGAACATATCAAGAGGATTTCCCTCCCAGGTTCCAAGATTATATTCCCCGGTCTCATCATAGCTTTGAATCCGTCCAGGCATAATCGGCCGATGATCTTTGCAGGCATCTGCCTTTAATACAGCACCTTTCCCGATTTCAAGATTAAGGTTGCTCTTCAAAAACAAGCTGGTAATCCGGTAGGTTCCTTCCGGCAGATATACTCTTCCGTCTTGCGGACAGGCCATGATAGCTGCCTGAATACAACAGGTATCGTCACTGATCCCATCCCCCTTAGCTCCGAAAGCTCTTATATCAAGCGTGTAGGATTCCTTTGCAGTTCGAATATGTACCTCCGCTGTTGCCTCTATTCCTTCCACCTTAATAAGATAATCCGTATCCGGTTTAAGTCCATTTATCCCAGTTATTCCCCTATCTGTTGTACCGTATATCCTACCATTTACTACGAGAGTATACTGCTGTAGAGTATGATAGATCCCACCGTCACAGATCTCGATGACAATATTTCGCGATGTTCGGTTAACAATCTTAATATCCATTACGAAAGATATCCTTTCCCATGTAACATAAGTAGTTCTGCCGTCGCCATAAAATAAGCACCCATTGCCTTGTGATCATCACAGACAATCGGCTCAGACAGGTAATACTCAATGCTTCCGTCCCGTCTAGGATTATCCGCTGGTCCAAGGCCAGCTACAGAACATATCCCTTTCAGCCTCCAGATACCCTTCTCTTCTTCAATCATACGATCTGTCAAGGAAGCAATGATAGCTTCACCGATTGCCTGATATTTTTCCTTTAATAGAGCTCCCAATCTACAGCCCTTTAGAATTACATATCCTATCATAATAGAACCTGACGTCTCCAGATAATTCTCTTTGATATCAGGCCGATCTATTACCTGATAAAATAAACCACTTTCTTCATCCTGATACTTAAGAATCCCCTTAACCGCCTCCCGAAGTAATTCTTCCAAAACCTTATATTGTTCAAAAATGGTTTCATCCATCTCGCTCATCACATCCACCAAAGCCATGAGATACCATCCCATGGAGCGAAGCCAGAAATTGGGGGAGGTACCAGTTACCTTATCTGCCCAGAACTGTTCTCTTGCTTCATCATAAGCATGATAATACAGCCCCTTATTCTCATTATAGAGATATTTTCTTACATTATTAAACTGGGTAATAATATCATTGTAGTTCTCCTTCTTCCCCAGCCTTGTCTCATAGGCCATATAGAAGGGCTGTGCCATATATAATCCATCCAGCCAGATCTGATAAGGGTATATCTTCTTATGCCAGAAGTTACCGCATTTGGTTCTTGGTTGATGTCTAAGCTGGTTCAATAACCGCTCAATTGCCTTTAAATACTTCTCTTCACCGGTCCATTCATAAGCATCATATAATGCCTTCCCCGGATTAATGCAATCGATGTTATACTTTTCCTCTTCATAATTTGCAATTGCTCCATTATCCTGTATAAAGCCATCTAGATAGTTAAGTACAAAGTCCTGGTAACGTCTGTCCCCGGTAGCCCGATACAACTGAGCACACCCCGTCAACACGCAGCCATCCTCATAGTTCCAGTCATCCTTGAACTTCTTAAAATGCTTTATACTATATTCTATATACTGTTCTGCCTTATTCATAAAAGCCTCCATCTCATTTTTAGTAAGTTGATCAATACCGATATGTTCTCCTGCTTCGCTTATGATTGCAATGATTTCATATGATAGAACTCTCCCTTCATAGCCATTAGCTCCTCGTAGGTACCAAATTCCGCACAGGTCCCATCCCGTAGTACACATACCTTATCCGCCTTGCGTATTGTGGAAAGCCGATGGGCCACAATGAAGGTGGTTCTGTCCTTGATAAGATTGCTTAACGCCTCCAAAATCAATGTCTCTGATACACTATCCAGCGCAGAGGTAGCCTCGTCAAAAATGATAACGCTTGGGTTACGTATGATTGCACGAGCTATGGCAATTCTCTGCCGTTGGCCACCAGACATTTTATTCCCGTGATCTCCAATCAGAGTATCCAGTCCATCTGGCAAGCCATCAATCACGTCGGTCAGGTTAGCCGCCCGGATGGTTTCCTCCAGCTGCTCTTCTGTGACGGATGGAAGCCCATATGTAATATTATCTCGTATCGACCCCGAGAACAGAATGGTTTCCTGAGGAACTACCGCTATATGCTTACGATAGCTGCGAAGATTAATTTCCTTAAGATTATAGCCGTCAACATAAAGCTCTCCTAGCGAAGGAGTAATAAATCCAATAAGCAGATTTAGGAGCGTAGATTTACCGGCACCTGATTCCCCCACAAAAGCAATGGTTTCACCGGCCATTACCTTCAGATTAAAATCCTCTAACACAGGTTTGACACTGTCATTATACTGAAAGCTTACATTATTGAATTCATAATCCCCTCTTATCGAATCCACCTTCGGCTTACCATCATGCTCCTCTATGTCATGGGCATTTAATATCTCTCCGATGCTGGTGACCGATTCCATACCCTTAGCTATGGTAGGAATTAAGGTCAGAAGCCCTGATACCTGTGTAACAATTGTGGTGAAATAGCTCTGATATAGAATAATATCTCCCGCTAATAGCCTATTCTTCAGTACCAGTATAGCAGTGAAGATCAGACATCCGATCTGGAAGAGCTGAAAAATGGCCCAGCTTACGGAGCCAAAATTGGCCTGAACTATATCTAGACGATAACCTTCCTCTGCAACACCTTTTACCAAGGCCTCCATCTTCTTAACCTCAATATTCTCCAATGCATGGGCTCTGGTGACCGGGACCATCTCCTCCATCTCCATGACCCTGGCGGAGGTTGCCTCCATCTCCTTACGAAATCGATGATTCTGCTTTTTTATACGACTGCGGAACACAACAATGGTTAACGCAGCTACCGGTATCGTCAGCAAGAAGAATATAAACACAATCAAATTACTGAAGGCGGTGATTCCCAGCGCTACAATAATGTTAATCAAAATATTCAGAAGATGAACAAATAACTGGGATGATAAGGTTTCTACTGCTTCTACATCACGCATTACCTTGGATTGAAGTCGCCCTGATTGCATCTCCTTGTGGTAGGATATAGAAAGCTGCTGCAGCTTCCTCACCAATGCACTTCTAAGGCCTGCCTCCACATTACGAATGGCACTACTGCGATAGTGGACATGAAAGTAATTCATTGGAATATTGAGAAGCACCAACACAGCAATGACAACGGCATTAAAGGAAATTATATTAACCCAGTTACTATCCCTCGTGGTAACACAATTAACAATATTAGCAATGACAATCGGCATACCCCAGGCGGGACTATGCTTTATGGTATAAAAGATTGCGGATAATAGAAACTTATGATAATTCCCTCTATACATCGCCAGTAAAATCTTTGTATTGTGATGCTTATATTTCTCGTAGCTTTCTATAAATATATCTTCTGATTGAACCCTATTCATGATAATCTACCAGACCTCTCTCAAGTGCTCTTTGCCGATCATCGGGCTAGCTTCTCCCCAAAGCCTACCGCGTGGCCGTAACCTTAATATACTCAAAATCTGCATGGCCATGGTCCTGCAAGTTATCCAATGCAGTCGCAAATATTCCCAGCTTTGCCCCGACCCAGGTATGATCCGATGGAGTAAAGGTGTATCCGGTATCCGTAAAGGTACTACCCTCCAGGCAATAGGACAAATGGGCAACAGTTTGCTTATCCTCCTTACACAAAACCATCCGGAATATAACATTGCTGATATCAGACGATAAATCCACCTTCATAACCGTATTTTCTTCCCTTACGGCATCGCTGCCTAACGACTCTACACATACTAATGACAGGCTATCCTTCTCCTTTCTCACTGCAAGGAAAGCATATTGGCCTCCCATAATGACAAATCCAGCCTGTTCCCCCTCCTTCAGACCTTCAATGTTCATCTTAGTCTCAGCCTCAAAGCTTGGACAGATAAACTTCTGGGTTAATACATTGGAGGAATTCCACAAGGATGTCGGTATACCTTGAGATGGATTAAGACTATATAGTCTAAGGTAGCCTTCCTTTGCCGTAAGCGAATAGAAGCTCTTACTATGGTTACCCAGCCACTGCCACTGTAGCGCCAACTCTCGACCCGAAAAATCATCCGACGCTTGGAGATAGCAAGCCTCCACCTTCAGAAGACCTCTCGGCTTTTGATAAGTAAGGCACGGTTCTCCACAGCCCGCTTCATCCGGGTTTACTCCGATTATCGGCCAACCCTCAACCCAATTCACCGGCTGAAGGTGAGTAATCCGCCCATATAAGCCACGGTGCTGAAAATGAATAAACCACTCCTCTTTACTTGGTGTGTCCACCAGAGCACCCTGGTGAGGTCCGTTAATCTCTGTATTTCCTTGATGTAATACGATCTTCTCCTCATAGGGACCATAAATATTCCGGGCACGAAGCACAGTCTGCCAGCCATACTTTACTCCACCTGCCGGGGCAAATATATAATACCATCCATCTCTTTTATATAATTTTGGTCCCTCAATGGTAGGCTGAGTCTTGGTTCCATCATATATAAAGCTATCTTCCCCTATGGCATGGGTTCCATCACAGGATATAGGGAATATCCCCAATATGCTTTTGAACCCGATCCTACTTCTTGCATATCCATGTACTACATAGGCTTTGCCATCCTCATCCCAAAAAGGGCAGGGATCAATATATCCCTTCCCTTCTAATAGAAGTATCGGTTCGCTCCATGTACCAAGAGGGTCCTCGGTACTTATCATAAAGATTCCTTCATCCGGCATGCCATAGCAAATAAAGAATTTGTCATTGTGATAACGAATGGAAGGTGCCCATATTCCTTTTGCATGGGCAGGATTTCTATAATAATCATATGGAATATTCGTAACTGCATAATTCTTTAACTCCCAATTTACCAGATCCTTTGAGGTTAGGATCGGTAAGCCGGGTGTATAATTAAAGCTGGAAGCCGTCATATAATAGCAATCCCCTACCCGAATTACGTCAGGATCTGAATAATCTGCGAATAGGATTGGATTTTGATAGCTACCATCTCCCAAATCTGACTTCCATAGCAATTCTTTGTTCATATTAAATAATACACCTTCCTTAGACTAGCTTCTCCGGTAACCTGAGTAAGGCTTGAAAGCTATCTCCCAGATTCCTTAAACCTTTTGCTATTAATTCCGCAAAAGCAACCGCACCCTCATATCTCAAATGAGTATCATCCACCATACCCTCCGGATAATTAGGATACTCACCGGGCACCAGATGCATAAAATATCGTTTACTGACTTCAGGTCCCAGACCTTCAATCAGTGCTCTGCTTGACCGGTATAGATCAATGCAGGGCACCTCCAGCCTCTTCGCTGTCATAAGCATGGCCTCCGGATAGTCTCCATGAATGTTATCTTTTAACCTGCCTTTGTCATCGAACCATCTTCTACACAAGGGGGTTATGAATAATGGTTGCGCTTTTCGATTCCTAGCTACATTAACAAAGCACTCGAGATTCTTTTGAAATTCACCCCACGGTTCTGTATACCTAGCTGGGTCCTCCAGCTTGGCGTCATTATGTCCAAATTGAATGAATAGAAAGTCCCCTATAGTCAACTCCTTATATATCTCTGCCAGACGTGACTCATCAATAAAGCTCTTGGTGCTCCTTCCATTTTCCGCATGATTAATAATCCTCGTCTCAGGATGAATAAACAGCTGCATTCCTTGCCCTATACCTGTTTGTGGGTAGGTAATAAAATCATTCTGTTTTACTGTGGAATCTCCTGCCCAGTATATTTTTACCGACATATTACCCTCCATCGATTATTCCTTTACTGCACCAATATTAACACCCTGAATGAAATACTTCTGACAGAATGGATATAGAATCATAAACGGAATAATTGCTACCATGGTTGCCGCATTCTTAACCGTATTCTCCGTAGCAGACCCTATCGCAGTTGGTAGATCGCTTCCCAAGATAATGCTTCTCAGCTTCATCTGGAAATTATATAAATCTGAATTGGTTATGTACAATTTATAATTGGTATAATCATTCCAATAGCTTACGGCAAACATCAATCCAATCGCTGCTAGTGCCGCCTTTGATAACGGCAGTACGATCCGATAAAAGATACCAAAGGGGGAACATCCATCGATGGAAGCAGCTTCGAATAGGCTCTTAGGAATACCATCAAAGAAGTTACGCATTAATACTAGGTTAAAAACATTAAGACCAGGTAGCAGGACGACCGACCAAAGGCTATTCGTCAGCCCCAAATTATTAATTACCAAATAGGTAGGAATCATACCTCCGCTGAAAATCATGGTAAATAAGAGCATACCTGATAAGAAAGAACGGCCCGGCATCTCTCTCTGTATCAAGACATAAGCTCCCAGGGTGGACAAAACCAGACCAATGACGGTCCCCCCTATCGTAGTTATGATCGAAACCAAGAGGGGACGATACAGCGTAGGATTACTAAATACGGAGTAATATCCATCAAACCCGAACACCTCCGGCAGCAACTTCATTCCGTAGGCAGTCTTTAAATCAAAAGAGTCAATCAATACCTTCCATAAGGGTATAATGGTGAGGAAACATATTAATAAAAAAAACATCGTTAAGATAATATTGAACGGAGTTATTCTCTTCTTCATAATGCTTCTCTCCCTTACACGATTCCGCTACCGCGGACTTTTTTACTGGCATAGTTACAAGCCAGAACCAAAAAACAACCTACGATTGATTTTACAAGACCCACAGCTGTCGTATATCCGTAATTCGGTAATGCTCCGCTGTTAAAGGTCTGATAATATATATAGGTCTGTATTACATCCGATTGCCTGATTACTGCATCGTTCTGTAATACAAATACTGATTCGAACAGATTCATTACCTTAGCCAGATTTAAAATCAATACAACGATAATTGTATTCGCCAGGGAGGGCATAGTGATGAAGCGCATTTTCTGAAAGCGGCCTGCCCCATCGATTGCAGCTGCTTCATATAATTCCGGGCTGATGGAAGACAAGGTAGCCATAAAAATGATAGTCCCCCATCCCATATCCTTCCAGATACTAATCAAATAATACACCGGCGTCCAAAGTTCTTTACTAGCCAGGAAATAAATCTCTGCTCCCTTTTCCACAAAGCCAAGTTTAACCAGGATGGAATTCACCATGCCTGCCTGGGTAGGCGACATGATCAGTGCAAATATGGAGGCGGTAACTACCCAAGACATAAAATGTGGTAGATATATAATCGTCTGAGCCAACTTCTTAAACCTTAGACTAATAATCTCATTCAGCAATACGGAAATAAATACTGCCATGAAGGTCTTCAATAAAAGATTCGTAGTGCTTAGCACCAGCGTATTCCTAAATGCAGCCCAAAAGCCCTGCAAGGAAAACATCTTTTCAAAATTCTTTAATCCAATAAATACTGGCTCTTTGATTCCCTTGTAATCATAAAAGGCAAATCTGATACCCAGAATCGGCGCATAATAAAATACCGCGGCAAAAATCAAAACCGGTATGAACATTACATAGAACCAGCGATAGGTATATATTCGGCTACCAAGGGATTTTGTACTAAGCGGAATGTCTTTTTTTCTCTTACTCATTGCCAAGGTTATTCCTTCCTTTTTAAGAGAGCGGAGTGTAAAGAGCACCTTGTTACAGGTTTTCTAGCACCCCGCTCATCTATAATCTATATAATTATTTTAGAGCACTATTATTTTACATTTAAAGCTTCAACAATCATTCGAGACCATTCGGTACCGCCTTCCGTCTCGAATCTCTTCATCTCATCCTCAATGGACGCACCGGATACCACCACGTTTGCTACGATTTCATTCTTTAGCGATGTCAGGTCACCATTATACTGGCTCATTACATCATTGGAAGGAACCAGATCAGCTAATTTCGAGTGTGTATTAAACAGTTCTGCGGCTGCTTTCGCTTCTGCAGCGGTTGTTGCTGTACCGGGATCATTGATTAAGCCTGCAATTGCTAACATTGGGTCGATGTGGTTCTTAGTATACAAAGTCCCAGGCTTTTCTAGACTTTCAAGCATATGGAAGGTTCCTTCTTCATAGGTCTTATCTAAGATAGTCTCAGCCTTTGTTGACCAATGGGATCCCTCTGCACCGTAAGTGAAAAGCTTTTGCACCTCTCCCCCGTCAAGCATAGTCTCAAAGAAATATTTAAACACACCCTCCGGATTCTTACATTTTGTTGTGATACCCCAAACCGGTGCCTGTCTCTCAAGGTAGGAACCCACCTCAGAGATAGGCTCAAGTGCGATTAATTCTCCGTCAAGACCATTCGCCTCCAGGTTAGTCTTTAGGTTAGTAGCCCAGGTGCCTGCCCAATAGGTAAATACACCGAACTTATCCTCATAGAACTTATTACGACAGTCGCTAGTAGCGTTTGTTAATGCTTCCTTATCAATATATCCCTTCGCATAGGCATCTCTTAATCTTTCAAGAGCTGCCTTGAATGCCGGCTCTGTGAAACCATCCACCCATTGTCCCTGTGCATTCTTGTAGAAGCTGGGTGTAGCATCCTGGTAGAATTCAGGGAGATAGTTAATCCAAGGAGCCTCCGGTCCTACAATTCCTGCGCTGGATACGCCATATGTATCACCCTTAACGCCATTACCATCCGGATCTCCTTTGGTGAAGGCCTCTAGCATTGCAATATACTCTGAGTAATTTGTAGGTGCTGACATACCAACATTATCAAGCCATTTCTTCTTAACATAGGTAACACATCCGTTACCACGAGTAGGAGCGATACCATAAAGAACATTGTCTATCCTTAATCCATCTACCAGCGATTCATCCTTAACTCTGCCGGAAGCCTTCAATTCTGAATTCTCCCAAGCCTGTGTCATATCCCACAGGACACCCTCAGATGCATAGCCTGCATAATAGGTACTTCCTAATAGAATAACATCCGGCCATTCTCCACTGGCTAGAGTCTGCCCGACAACATCATAATATGCGGAATGATCCGGTTGAATAATCTCAAGATCGATACCGGTAAGTTCTTCCCACTTTGCTTCAAAGGCATCACGTGCATTTGCTTGAGTAACTAAAGTACCATCTACCATAATAGTTATCTTTTCAGGTTTCTTAACATCCTCTGCCGGTGCTTCTTCTTTCTTTGTATCAGCAGGTGTAGCCTCCGCCTTATTGCTTTCCTTTACTTCCCCCTGTGTAGCTGCCGGTTGGCTCGTCGCTTCTTTCTTTCCACAGCCTGTCATGGCAGTTGTTAATACCATTACAAGAGTGATAGCAAGAGCCCAGGCTTTGATCATGTTTCTCTTCATTTTCATAAAACCCTCCTTATACATATATAATGTTTGTGCCAACACCAGTTATTGTTTTTGCACAACATTTTTTATTGCAACTCGATATTAACATCAATTATAACTAAAATACAACGTTCATTATTTTATCCAGCGTGCATTATTTACTATAATCTCTTCTAACCCCACAATTTTTGCACCATGTAAGCATTTACAATTTATGCATTTTTACAAAACATAGTAGAATCAAGGGTTCTAACACATGATGGTATTTTCAAACAATAAATTACTGAAATTTATTATTTTCCTCTATTTTATTGAATTTATTATTAACTTTTTCAGATCAATTGAGAAAAATTGTCTCTCCTACGAATGGCATGCTGTGATCCAAGTACAATTAATCGAAATAAATCTTTTTATAAGTAAATACTTACATGAATAATACGATAAAAAAAGACCTCCAATAGTTAGTTTTATGTCTAACCTTTGGGGGTCGGGTCCTACATTATCTTTCCTGGTGTACTAATCAGGTCCTGCCAATGCTTGTCATTTTTCATGTAGCCATATGTTTCCTCATCCTTAAAGCATCTCATCAGGTTCTCCCTTTGATCTTTAAAAAAATCCCTGCTCGTTTCTTTAAAATCCATATGTTCATAAAGAGTTGATTTCGTAAAATCAAAGATTTTATCAATATCTGTCATCATTCGCTCCATAGCATCTATAGTTGCCTGCGTATCTTGTATAGCTGTTGCTAAATCAAGTTCGCAAACAGCCACATGGTATTCTCCCATTTCAAAAAGCTTCGCCAACGCTCTTTGCTTCTCAACAATCACATGTGCCTTTTCTAGATTTTTATCCTGCATTGCCAGCATATAGAAGCTATGAAACACCATATTTAACATATTATAACCCGAAAATAGCAATTCTTCATATGCTTTATATGCCTCGTTGACACGCTTTGTTTTGCTGTAAATAACAGCTTGCTTTCTCTTCCTCTCTGGATTCTGTTCTGAAAAGTAAGCCAGATATTCCTCTGCTTTCTCGTACTGTTCCTTTCTGGAATAGAAGCCAAACAAGGAATCTGCAGCATTTGTTCTAATTTTTTCATCTTCACTATTTAAGGCATGTACATAACAATCATTGATGTACTCGTCATATTTCTCTGCATTGGGAATCACTCTTACTAACCGCCATGCATCAAAAATTACAGCTAACTGCCATATCAAGGGTTCTGAATTAGGATATTGCTCTATTATTCCTTTTGCCCACTGAAAGGCTTCTTCATAGCTCAGTGATTTTAATTTGGCATTTGCTTCATATACAAGACTATTTATTTCCTCTGTTGAAAGCTCCTCCTTATAGGACAACAGCGTATCTAAGGAAATGCCAAGCAGTCTGGCGATAGGAGCCAATAACATAATATCCGGCTGTGATATTCCGTTCTCCCATTTGTTGACTGCCGGTGCTGTCACTCCAAGACGATTTGCCATCTCTTCCTGGGTCATATTTTTTCTCTTTCTATATACCCGTATTACTTCGCCGATCCGCATATATACCCCTCCTGTCCGCTTCATTAAGCACATCCTCGCTCTCTTAAGCATATCAGGTAGTAATATATCTGACAACTGAATATGCGTTAATTAATCTTCATAAAAATTAACCGTCATTCATATCTGAATATTTAAGTTATTGCCTTTTAATTATCTGTTGATATATCTCTCTATGCTCTTGCACAGCCACTAATTCGCCATGTTCTATCATAACCTTTATCCTTTTCGCATACCACCAATCGCCTACACTCAAAGGATACTTTCCTAATATCGTTCCTATCAGACGTGCCATAATAAATTCGCCGTCTGGAAGCTCTTTTCTAATTATGTGGTCATAAAAATCTTCCGGAACTCCGATTACTTTACCATTCACAAGAGCTCGCAAAGTGCTTTTGTCTTCCTTTAATTCAATCCAGTTAGATGCATAGGAGCTTATTTCAATGCTTGTTAATGTCTTTTCCAAGTAAAGAAATCGGTAAAACCTTCCTGCCTCTATATCTCCCCAGGATGTATAAGATTGGATCTCTTAACGTATTTGCTGCATTCGGTAAATAAAGCCCAGTAGTGTCTGTTACTAATGGGCTCTGATTAAATTTAAGTGTGTGACTCGTAATAACTATATATGATTAGGGTAATAAGAACACTTCAATTGCACTTCCAAACCCATACCTGGATGCTAACCTTTGTATTCCAAGTTTTATCTCATCTCGACTAAAGCCATGTTCTTCTAAGAAATCATTGCTCTTATCATTCAAATAGGAATAAAACAGGAGAGACATCTCCAGGTTCTCTAAGCTTTTATCTTCTGTAATTTCATATAATTCATTTTCCGCTTCATTAATAGTTCCGGCATCAATCATATCCAACAGATGATTTAGAGTATTTTGTTTATTATCTTTACAATATCCTAAAGCTGTAACCTGTCATACTTATATTCTTAAACTACATGCGTCAAATGGTTCCCCATGACCTGGATATATCTTCCTAATTTTACTCCTTAGAATGTTCCTAGCACTTTCTTTCATTTCATTAAAGTTCTGAGCATTTATTGCTAATGATAGTTTCTTGTTATTTGAGAATAAGTCTCCAGCAATTAAATTTCCTTCATCATCTATTATGCATTTGGAACCTGGAGTATGTCCCGGGCTGTGATAAATGGTTCCTTCAAAACCAAATTCCGATAACTATTGTTCATTTTCTAATAATATATCTGGTTGAAATGGTTCAAATTCTTTATAAACCTTTACCATTAGTTTTTTAATTTTTAAATCTATTAATTTAAATATTAGATTAAAAAGTAAGGAATGGTAATTAGAATTAATTATATAACAATTTGGATCTGCCCTTTCTACCATACACACATCCTTTGAGCACATGGAGATTTTTGAGTGAAATTTTTCTTTTAGATATCTTGCGTTACAGCTATGATCATTGTCACCATGCGTTAAAATAAGTCATTTCCAGATTCGTATCATTGATCCCATTTTTTTTCAAGATTTCTGACCAGCTTATCTCTCCTGTTGTTAAATTGCTTATCCATAAACATATGTCCACCCGTATCCACCAAAATAAATCTTTGCATATTCTTTAATAGATAGCAATTCACTCCATCTAAATCTATTCTGATAATTTCTTGCATTACATATCCCCCTCTTTCTTTGATCTTAATTGTCCCTGCTTTTACGATTTATTAACGGTGTCGTTGCGATATATCTTAGTCTGCTTTCCATATACTGTCAATATTTTTCTGATATAAACAGGATTGCGGAAATACTCCCCTCTATCTTCCTTATAAAAGAATTATACAAATATACTGATATGATTGTGTAATTGAATGGTGGTCAGATGTATCTACTGTCGAATACATAGATAAATAACCGAAAAAAGTTTGGACTATAAAAGCATTTATGCTATACTAACGTAGAGTATTTATTTCGGAATTTCGATGATTTAATATATGTGTTACGCCAGAAGAAGGCCATTCAAAGATAAAATATTCAAAGGAAGAAGGGAATTTCATGGAGCTTGATTTACAGGAGGTTCAAGTATGTATTAATAATAATGAGTGGGCTGAGGCAAAAAAATTATTATCTATGTACAAAGACAGCATAGCGGATGAAAATTTAAACGATATTTTCTATATATTAGAAGCTAGTCTTTATATGAATGATCAAAATTATAATGAGGCTTTAGCTAGTATTACACAAGGGTTATATTTGAATTATGCTAATTATGAATTATACTTTATGCTAGGTAATTTAAAGGAAATCGAAGGCAATTATGCTCAGGCTTTATTTGCATATGAGAATGCTGTTTTTTATTGTCATACAGTTGATCAATCATTCTTAATAGAACATTTACAGAACTTTAAAGACAGTCATACAGAATTACCGGGTAAGGTTGCTATCATAATTGTTACATATAAAAATCTTGACTTTACTAGGGTTTGTGTAGATAGCATTATGGCATATAACTTGCAAGATACCTATGAGATTATTATCATAGATAATGCATCAAATGACGGGACAAAAGAGTGGTTATCTGAGCAGAAGAATCTTAAATACATAGTAAATGAAGATAATTTAGGATTCCCGGCTGCATGCAATCAGGGAATTATGATTGCAGATAAAGATTCCGATATTTTCTTGTTAAATAATGATACGATTGTAATGCCCAATTCTATTTTTTGCCTGCGAATGGGCTTGTACGAAGATAATCATATTGGAATCTCTGGTTCCGTATCAAACAGGGTATCAAACAATCAAAAAATCAAAGAAGAATTTCCTTCCGTTGATCAATATATTACATATTGTGAACACAATAACATATATGATATTACAAAACATGAGTATAGAATAAAATTAGTTGGATTTGCGATGCTTATCAAAAGGAAGCTTCTTGATAGTATCGGATATCTTGATGAAGCATACGGACTAGGTCATTTTGAAGATGATGATATATGTATTAGAACAGTTTTGGAAGGCTATAACATAATTCTATGTAAGGATAGCTTTATTTATCATTTTGGAAATCAAAGTTTTGTTAAGAATAAAAAAGAGAATTTTCAAAAACATCAGGATGGAATTTTAAGAAACTTGAAATATTTTATCAATAAATGGGGACTTGATTTGGAGGACTATTCAGACATTAGAGACGATATAATAGCCTTAATTGATCAGAATAAAGCGGACAAACTAAGTATTTTGGAAGTAGGATGTGGATACGGATCAAACTTACTAAAATTAAAAAGTATTTATCAAAATGCAGATGTCTACGGTATTGAGATCATGGAAAGAGTTGCTGAAATCGGTGGATCTATACTGAATATAATACACGGGAATATTGAAGATAAGAATTTACCTTATCAGGAAAATAATTTCGATTATATTATAGTAGGTGATGTTCTGGAACACCTCCATAATCCAGAAGATATACTGCTGTATTTAAAGAATTATTTAAAAAAAGACGGTTACATTATTGCCAGTATTCCAAATATCCTACATTTCTCTGTTATGCTTCCATTATTACAAGGGAATTTTACATATAAGGATTCAGGCCTTCTCAATAAAACACATTTGCGTTTCTTTACTAGAAATGAAATTATTCGATTGTTTATTAATGCTGGATATACTATTGAGAGTATTTACTGTAAATATTCTCAAACGAATAACGATATAGATATATTTATTCATAATCTTGCATCTCTTGATAGTAATATAGAAGAAGACAATTTTAAAGTTAATCAATATCTCATAAGAGCCAATAAATAAACCTAAAACAGGGCAGTAAAATGATCGTTTCTATAATAAATATCGGAGTGGCACTTTACCCCGATATTTTTTTAATGCACTTATAACCAACCTGCCCATTCTTTCGGTTCTGCGACAACATTTCTGAAAGAAGGTGGATTTATAAGTGCACTCTAATTATATCAATAAACAATTAAATTTAGAAGATGTCATTAATAAAAGTATTAAACATTCTGATACTTTAGTTACAATCCATGTGGAGACCAAGCCTACTGAACCAAATCGCCCATCCAGTGGTAATCGGGTAGAATTCTTTATCTCTGATATGTGGGAGCCATATCGTGACATAGCATAGTTTAATTTCTTAGTAATTAATATAAGGTAAGCGCCTAATTTAAGGGTGGATTTCAATCAATGTCATTTATAATTATAATTGTTATCAGGAAATGCGAGCATTTTACTCTAATACCCTTGCGAGAATGCAAGCATTTTACTCTATTTT
>JAEYOQ010000055.1 GCA_023411555.1 Bacillota bacterium | reverse complement strand
TCTGTAAATCCAATGACTTTCTGCGTTAATTCGTCTGTATTTCACTCATTTTCATGGCGATTTATTTTTTACCATACTTTGAAGGCTTTGCTACTACTGGTTTTCGCGACAGCGAAAAATATTCAATTCAATGCATGAATTCTTATGTGGTTTTTGAGTTAAGTATATGTAAAAGGCCTCTACACAGAGCTTTAACACTGTGTAAAGGCCAAGAATTTTGCTTAAGATTAAGGGTCAAAAGGCTGTTTCTTGATTTGAATGTGAATATCACTGTATATACATTCATTTGGCTGCCTTTCCCTCCTAGGTATATTCTCCTTTGAGCCTCATAGCATAAAGAAAATCTCGCATAATCAGGCTCGATTTTCTTCTGAGTCTCAAATCGAATATAAACAACCGTCGTCGGCCGGTCAAGCCAAGATGAATATACATACAGTGATATTCACACTTATAGGCGGAAAGAGCCTTTTAACACCCCAATCCTATCTCTCTTCTCGGAAGTAATTGATACCGCAGCTGGCAGGCTGAGAGCCTTCCTTTGCTTGTCTCATGGAGGTGACAATCAGTACCAGTGTTGTGATGATAAAGGGAAGCATCACATAAAAAGCATTCGGTATCTCAATAATATCCTTCGGTACATAGAATTGCAGAACGCTGAAGGCACCGAATACCAGAGACCCAAAGATTGCTTTCATCGGATTCCAGCTTGCGAAGATAACAAGTGCTACGGAAATCCATCCCTGACCGTTTACTACGCTGCTATTGTTCCAGATGCCTCCGCCGTTGATTAGTGAAAGATATGCTCCTCCTAATCCACAGATACCGCCACCGATCATAATATGAATATACTTCACCAGAGTTACATTGATGCCAGTGGCATCAGCTGCTGCCGGATTTTCACCTACTGCTCTCATATTCAGACCTGCTCGGGTTCTTAGCATATAGACGGTACAGATAATTGCTACAACAACGGCTAAATATACCAAGGGATTGTGGGTAAAGAGCAGCTTACCGATCACAGGAATATTACCCAAGATAGGCAGTGGCTTTTCTGCAATCGAAGCCATAAAGGTCTCAGACAGCTTCGGCGAGCCACCTGCCTGGCTAATCATCGATTCTCCGAAGAATTTAGCAAAGCCAGTGCCAAAGATGGTGAGTGTTAGTCCTGCTACATTCTGATTTGCCATAAAGGTTACAGTAACAACAGAATAGATGAAGGCTGCCATAACACCGATGCCGAAAGCTGCCAGCAATGCAAGAGCAAGACTTCCGGTATGATAACCGGTATAGAAGCCCATGAAAGCACCCATGAACATCATTCCCTCAACACCAAGGTTCACGTTGCCGGATTTTTGCGTTATAATCTCTCCGGTGGTACCAAACAAAAGCGGAGTACCGGCCTTAATGGCTGCAAATAAAAAGTTAATTAGCATTTACTTTCCTCCTCTTTCTTAGGATAAACCGATAATGGTTGAAGAAATCAAAGGCAAGAACGAAAAAAAGGATGATTCCCTGAAGGATGCCTGAAGCAGCCGATGATAACCCAAAGGTACTCTGCATTACGGAGCACCCCTTCTCCAGCATACTGAAGAGTATCGTCACAATCAGTATAACCACTGGATTCAGCTTTGAAAGCCATGCCACCGTAATAGCGGTAAAACCAACACCCCCGGCGACTCCCTCTCCCAGAGTATATGCTGCACCGCTGGCTTGAGTCATGCCTGCGATACCACAGATTGCACCACTGATAAACATGGTGCGCATGATAATTCTCCTGACATTCATTCCTGCATATCTGGCCGTATTTACGCTCTCACCTACTACACTGATCTCATACCCATGCTTCGTAAATCTCATATAAATATATATTACTACTACTAAGATAAGTCCGATCAGCCATCCGGCATGAACACCAAAGATTTGATCCAGCCTTGCATTCTCTGTAAAGGATGCAATCTTGGGAAAGCCGGAGGATTCCGGATCACGCCAGGGACCCTCTGTCAGATATTTAATCATATATAATCCTATGTAATTGAGCATCAGGGTAAACAGAGTCTCATTGGTACCGAACCTGGTCTTAAAGTAGGCCGGGATGAGTGCCCATAGACCTCCTCCCACCATACCGGCGATCAGCATGATGAAAAGCAAAAGACCATGGGGAAGATGATCAAAATAAAGTGCAAAATAACTGGCAAAAATGCCACCCATGATAATCTGACCCTCAGCTCCGATATTCCAGAATTTCATACGGAAGGCAGGGGTAATTCCCAGGGAGGTAATGAGTAAGGGAATAGCTAACTTAATCGTTCCTCTGATTGCCAGCTTACTTCTCCAGGCACCTTGTACAATAGCGCCATACACCTTTATGGGATTATGACCGATGGCCAATATGAATAGACCTCCTGCTATTATAGCAAGGAGTAGTGCCAGTAACGACATTAAGGTGGTCTTTCCAGTTGATAATTCTGACTTTTTCACCACACGTAGAAGGGGTTCTTTCTTTATTCTTTCCATATTGCTACTCATGGGCTTCCTCCCTCCTGCCAAGAGCATCGGTCATAAGTAAGCCAAGCTGCTCCTTGGTGACAGACTTCGCATCAACGATTCCCGTCACCCTTCCATGGCATAGAACCATGATGCGGTCACAAAGCTCCAGCATAACATCCAGATCCTCACCGATAAACAGAATTCCGACTCCCTTTTGCTTTTGCTCGTTTAATAAATCGTATATTGTATAGGAAGAATTAATATCAAGACCTCGTACCGCATAAGCCGTAATTATAACATTAGGCTCAGAAGCAATCTCTCTTCCAAGAAGTACCTTCTGTACATTTCCTCCGGAAAGTCTTCTTACCGGTGTATCCACGCCGGGGGTTACGATCTCCAGTTGCTTTACAAGACTTTTTGCCAATTCTCTGGCTTCCTTCTTACTTACAAAGGGACCTTTACCCTCATTATATTTCTTTAAGAGCATGTTATCCACCATGCCCATGGAGGCTGCCAATCCCATTCCAAGACGATCCTCAGGAATAAAGCTCATGCTGATTCCCATCTTTATGATTTCATTGGGTGACCTTCCGACCAGATTCTCATTATGATACAGGATGGCTCCCTTTTTTACCGGAACCAGCCCAGCGATGGCTTCACAGAGTTCCTTCTGTCCACTGCCGGCGACTCCGGCAACTCCAAGAATCTCACCACGATTCAAATCAAAGGAAATATCCTTGATCATCTCAACTCCCTGGTCATTGCAGACCGTAAGATGATGAAGTTCAAGAAGACTCTCATTAAAATCAGTTACTGGCCGATGGATAGACAACTCCACCGGTCTACCTACCATTAATTCAGTCAATTCTTTGGCTGATGTCTTGGAGGTAGTAACGGTAGCCACACTTTCACCCTTACGAAGAATAGATACACGGTCGCTGATCTCCAATACCTCATTTAGCTTATGAGTAATAATGATGACTGCACAGCCTTCTTCCTTCATTCTTCGAAGTATTTCAAAAAGACGCATCGTCTCCTGAGGAGTTAGTACTGCGGTCGGTTCATCTAAAATTAAAATATCCGCCTTACGGTAAAGCACTTTTAGAATCTCTACAGTCTGCTTCTCGCTTACGGACATCTGATATACCTTCTTATCTGGATCTATCGTGAGACCAAAACGCTTCGAAATCTCCCGGATCTTTTCAGACCGCTTCTTATGTAAGAACAGTCCCTTCTCAGTACCTCCGAGTATAATATTATCCGTGGCGGATAATGCCTCTACCAATTTAAAATGCTGATGGATCATGCCAATACCTAGTTCAATGGAATCCTCAGGTGAATTGATTGTTACAGTATGTCCATTAATCTGGATTGTACCGCTATCCGGTTTATAGATACCGGATAACATATTCATCAGCGTTGTTTTACCTGATCCGTTTTCCCCAAGCAGGGCGAGAATCTCGCCCTGCTTAACGGATAGGTCTATGTTATTATTTGCCACAACCGACCCAAAGGTTTTTGTTATCTTTCTTAGTTCGATTGCCATTGCTTCCTTTATCCTATTCTCCACAATGTCACCAGCCTAACTATTTATTTCACTTCTACTGTCTTATAATACCAGTTCATTCCGCCTGTAATATCAGAATCCTCTAACGCTTGGCCAGCTGCACATACTTGATTCCCCTGATTGTCATATAACTCACCTTCGAAGATCTTATATCCATCCAGTATCTTCTTTCTTGCTGCCTCGATTGCTTCTGCCGTACCTTCCGCACAGTTAGCACTCAAAGGGGAGATATCAATAAGACCATCGTCCATACCGCCAAAGTAATTCTCATTGGTCCAGTTTCCTTCCATCACTGCCTTAGCCGCCTTTGTATAATATACACCCCAGTTCCAGATTGGAGCAGTTAAATGTGCGTTCGGAGCGTCCTTGGTCATATCCGAATTGTAGCCGCAGCCCCATACTCCTCTGTTTTGTGCAGCCATCTGAGGAGCAGTCGTGTCAGCATGCTGTGCAATTACATCGCAGCCCATATCCAATAAGGCTTCTGCAGCCTGTCCCTCTAAAGTAGGATCAAACCAGGTATTCGTAACCTTAACATATACCTTGGCATCGGGATTAACTGACTCTATACCCATAGCAAAAGCATTAATACCACCAGTAACCTCTGAATTATCAACACCCATAGCGGCTACATAACCAATCATGTTGGACTTAGTCTTAAGACCTGCTGCAACACCTGCAAGATAACGAGCCTGATAGATACGGCCAAAATAATTATTGAAGTTAGCATCATTACTCTTATACCCAGAACCATGGGAGAATACAACCTCAGGATACTCTGCGGCTAATTGCTCCATGGTATCCATGTAACCCCAGCTAGTACCGAAGATAATATCTGCGCCTTCTTCGATACATTCTTCCATTGCCGTTCTGATTGCAACTGCATCATTATCCGCTACATTATTCTTACGGATGATCTGAGCATCGGAGAGACCCAGCTCAGCCTGCATAGCAACAATTCCCTGATCATGGGCAAAAGAATAACCGGCACCATCTGCGGGATCTCCGATATGTATAACGCCTACCTTAAAATCTGCATTTGTTGTAGACGCTCCCTCGTTCTCCTCTTCCTGTGCCGGTGTATTTGCTGCATTTTCTCCAGCTGCTACCTTATCCGTTGTAGCAGTGTCCTTAACTTCCTTCGTACCGCAGGCAGCTAAGGATAATACCATTGCTGCTACTAGAATGACTGATACTAATTTTTTTGACATATGTTTCTCCTCCTTATAATATGAAATGTTTCTTCTCAATTCCTTATTGCTCTTTGCAATAACCAGAGATATTAATTTGCAAAGACGATTCCCGTGTTCTCATCCATGGATTCAATAATCGCTAATGATTCTACCCTGGCTCCTGTGGCACGAACCAGCTTGCCACCATCTTGAAATCCCTTCTCAATTACAATACCTGCTCCCACCAGTGTAGCACCTGCGTCCCTAATCAGATTAATCAGTCCGATTAATGCAGCTCCATTGGCAAGAAAATCATCGATTACAAGTATCTTATCCTCCGGCTTTAAGAAATCCTTGGATACGATAATGTCATACACACGTCCATGAGTAAAGGATTCCACCTTACTTGTGTATACGTCTCCTGCAATATTCTTGGTTTGATTCTTCTTGGCAAATACCACAGGTACATTAAAATACTGCGCAGCGATACAAGCAATACCAATACCCGAGGCCTCGATGGTGAGAATTTTTGTAACTGTCTGATCCGCAAATATTCTCTTGAATTCCTTGCCGATTTCTCCAAATAATTCAATGTCTAGTTGATGATTTAAGAAGCTGTCCACCTTTAGCACATTGCCTGAACGTACCTTTCCATCCTTTAGAATTCTCTCTTTTAATAGCTGCATTTGATTACCTCTTCATTTTTCCTTTTATTCTAACATCCCCTACCGAGACTCGTGATACCTTCTCTCTGCATTCGTTTGTGCCCGGTGTGCGACATCTCTCATCCGAGACTGTTACACTTTAATGTTCAGACATAAACTTGGATGTGTAAAATCGTTATTATTTTTACATTAATATTATCTTGTAAATCGACTTTTTACAATTTAGCAAATTTAATAAGTATCATTACTATTATTAATATAAAGCTATCTTTATCTTTCATGGTATATCCGTATTTTTCTATATTCCAGCTTTCTCCTATTTTAATATTTTTATACCGGATATCTGCGAACATCCTTCTGATGTCTGTTTACATACATTATTCGCATGGTTGGGTTTCATGAATCAAAAATGTGCCGTGGCACTAGCGGTTTTCAACCGCTAGTACAACAGCACATTCTCCCATCTATTATTTTTCTTACCTTTGCTAATAGTTCAGCATTCTATCTAGACGCTGATGAAGGCTTGCCAGATGCTCCAGTTCTTCTTCTCTATAAACCGGTCTCCCGGACATATAATATTCAACATTGCCATGATTGTTCTCTAGCTGCTTCCTCTCAGTTAGTATCCTTTTCAGATAATTTACCGTACCTACACTGCCGTCAATGAAAGCTACATCACTTGGAAAGATCCTACGGTAGGTATCCTTAAAGTAATTAAAATGAGTACAGCCAAGTATTAAGGCTGAGTAATTCTCCAGTTCATAGGTGCGCAGTTCCTGTCTCAGATACTGCTCTACCTCATCTCCCTCGAAGATACCTGCCTCCGCAAAACGGACCAGACCGGGTAGTGCCAGAAGGTCGACTCGGTGATTATCATCAACCTGTTCGATTAGATTACGCAGCTTTTCTTCCCTTACCGTAACCGGAGTAGCGATTACCATTACCCGTTTTCCATGGCTATTTGTCACAGCAGGTTTAACCGCTGGTTCCATCCCAAGTATAGGGAGCTTGTATTTGCTTCGAACATAATCGGCAGCCGCGCTAGTCGCAGTATTGCACGCAATGACCACAGCCTTAACACCCTTCCCTACCAGAAACTCCACTGCCTGGTCTACATAACCGATGATTTCGTCTTTACTCTTGGTGCCGTAAGGTACATTATCCGTATCGGCATAGTAGATATAATCCTCCTTCGGCAACGTGATTAAAGCCTGGTGCAGAACAGTCAGGCCACCGATACCCGAATCAAAAATTCCTATTTTCATAATTCTTTCTTCCTTCCGGTTTGGTGTGAAATTCAAAGCGATTTTCACACCAAGCGAATGTTATTCGCTTTGACATTATTTGTGCCTGCGTCACCGCAAACTTATGCAAAGGGCAGGCATACTATGCGCATTCCTTGATCTTCTTGGCTGTTTGGTAGCTCATATTTTATATTATTACAAAATCACAAAAAAGCAAGTCCTATCTCCTTTATATTATGATGAAAATTGTTTCTTGATTAATATAAGTCTGATTTCATGAGGTTTTAGATCAGCATAATAATTCAAATAATTATTGCTAATCTCAACTTGCAATTTTGTAATCAGAGGCATAGATCGTCCCTTTAATATATTAATCTCCTCTTCATTGTTCAGTGGCATTGCCCCCATTCTGACCCATTCATCAAAGGCACTACCATGCTCTCTGTTCACTACATACTCCGATACCACGTATTTTCCATTGGAAGCATTGGTTATGGAGATCTCAAAATCAGAGGGATCCTGATTAACAAAAGCATTATACCGATCCAAATAAGTTACATTAAATAGTATACCCTGGCAGTACAGGGGAGAAATGTGTATATAATTATAAAGAAGAATTGCATAATCCCCCTTCTGATTCGTGGTAATAAAATAACCATCGCCTCTGTCAATAAGGGTATCCATAAGCTTACTTAGAAAAACAAAGGCGTAGTAAGCAGGCTTTTTTATTCCATGATAAGCGAATAAGCCCATCTCACCGTGAAAAAGCTCATTATCATAAGGAAGCTCCTCCAGTGTATCTGATAGACACCAGTTACCAAAGCTGTTCACTTCATCATAATTCTCCAGAATATTCTTCACAATATATGCTGAACGATAGCAGGTATCATTAAGCCAATCCCTATGAGAAGCAGAGGAAGCCCATTCTGTTATATAGATAGGAAGCTTTGGTAGATCAACCAGCTTCTCCTTAATTGTTGAGACCATCTCCGCCATATAATTCGGATTCTCTGATAATATCATCTTGTCACTTTCCGTGTATTGGGAATTAATCGCTCCCATGCTCAGCAGCTCCGACAAAGAGGAGGATTTAATCGGATAGCAATGTATATTATAAAAATCAGGAGGACAATTCTCCTCAATACACCGTCTAATAAAATCATAATATTCGCTATCTTCAAAATTGAAGGGTCCATAGGAGGGTGTACCAAAACGCAGCTGACGGTCGCAGCCCTTTACACATCGATAGCTGGTCCGATATAGCTCAAAGGCAACATCATTATTTTCAAAGGAAAAGACATAGGAGGAGTAGGGGGCATTCCAGAAGCTAAACAACCAGGTTCGTACCTCCTCCAGCCCATATCGTTCTATAAAATGCTTTGTAAGCTCCGTAACCAAAAACTCCCAATGAGCCATATTATTTGGCTCACTCAATATCGAAGGATTATAGAATATCGTATTATCCGGATTCTTGGCTAAAAGCCGTGGCATAAAGGATAGCTGTATCAGGGGCTTCAGCTTTATGGACATCAGAAAATCAAATACTTCATCCACATAATGAAAGGAAAGATAGGGATTTCCGGCCCGATCCTCATTATATAGCATCATGGTATCATCTAGAATCCCATGAAACTTGATATATTGAAACCCAATCTCCTTCTGTAGCTGAATCAATTCCTTTTGTACCCGTTCCATAAGAATCTCTTTAGCCCGACCGACACCGGTAAAGGTCTTGAAGGTATGAATCAATTTTCTCTTATAGTCATCTGCCTTTACTTCAACCATTTTACAGGGTACTTTACGGATTAGGCTGCTGGACTTTTTCGTACTTTTTGGTTCAAGATACTCTCCCAGCTTATTAAGATAGTCCACCTGCTCCATTACCAGATATCCCTTATAATACTCTGTACCAAGAACCCTTGATTTTTTGTTGGCCTCCCCAAGCTTTCTCTCCTTACGATATTCTTTGGGCAGCATACCGTATTTTTTCTTAAAGCAATCTACAAAATACCTACTGTTTGCAAAGCCATTATTCGCAGCAATCTGTTCCATCGTGAGATTAGTCATAATCAGATCATTAACCGCATGATTAATTCGGATACCAGTCAGATAATTAAAAAAGCTTACTCCCATATTAATTTTAAAATAATGAGAGAAATAAGAAGGTGATAAGAATTCTCTCTCGGCAATCTGCTCCAAGGTGATATTCTCCATATAATTCGTATTCAGATATTGAATGATGGCCCGGAGTCTCTGGAGGTGCTTGGTTTGCTGATTAAGATGGTTCTGCTCGAAGCTCTTGAAATTCTTTATCAGCTCTAATACAATCTGATAAGCAAGAGATATCGTGAGCAGCTCATTATGCTCCGTCCCATTGTAATTAACATAAATCAGCTGAGCAATAATTCTTTTTAGCTCTATGTATTTAGAAGTATTGTGATAAATCGTAGAATTACAATGAAAGAAAGATGATTCATCCAGCCATTTTTTGAAATAGCCATGATCAATCTGAAGCACTACAGTAACATTATCCTTACTGATAATCTCATGGACCTGATTACTGTTTATTAAGATAATATCATCCTCACTTAAGTGAAAGGTCTCTGATTCCACAACAAAAGTCAGGTGTCCACTTAAAACTAAAAATATCTCAATTCTGTTATGCCAATGTCTGGGCTCGTCAGTAAGCTTATGAATGCCAATGATAATCGGCATATCCTCTGTAAACTCCATGTTTTCTTGCACTAGCCATACCTCCTTTGTATAAATAAATTATTACACTTATTAATTTCAAGGATTTCAATGGAACAAACACGAAATATATTCAAAAATTTAAGCTAAACAGATATTATGTGAATCAATTATTTATATTTTTTTCAAAATGTAGTAAAAATCTGTAGAATCTTTTGATTAGTGACTTAACTATATCACAACTTGTCTACAACTACAACCAAATTATGTGTATATTATAGCATAAAAACTATAGAAAAGCATGGTTAATTTTTTAGCCTCATGTTAAAATGTAACAATAATAATGCTTTTTATGGGGATTTAGTAGTGGTTTTGTATAATTCCCAAAATTACTACATATGCATGAAGCAATATTATTCCTATCCATGATTTAAACATGGTAGATGAGTATGCACAGCTGCAATAACGAAAGGTGGGGGTGCCGCCAATCTTTTTGTGCATCGTATATAATCTACTGTGTTTATATAATAAGGTAAAGGTTAGGCACAAACCTTAATCTAAAGGAGGGTAAATATGTTAAGAGGTAAAAGATTAATGGCCATTCTGCTAGTTTTAGTAATGGCAACCGCAGCTTTCGCTGCTTGCGGAAAAAAAGCAGAGGAAGTCGTAGCACCAACCACAGCTCCTGCAGCTGATCCAACAAAGGCTCCTGAAGCTCCTGCAGCTACTGATGCTCCTGCGGCAGCAGAGGATACAGCACCTGCTGATCCCAATGCACTTCCCAGAACTGAGACACTGTATTACGGTGGTCAGCAATGGGGTTCAGTAAACGGCTGGAACCCGTTATCCGATGATATGAACAATGCTTTGGTTATTGCTCAGGCAGCCGGAGGTTCCCGTTCATTAATGTTCGAAACACTTTACATGTACAATATGCTCGATGGTAGCATGGTTCCTATGATTGCTGATGGCGATTATGTTTGGAACGCTGACAAGACTGCTATGACAGTAAAGATTAAGGCCGCTGCAAAGTGGAGTGATGGAACACCTATTACTGCTGAAGACGTAGCATATACCTTTGCTACCAATGTTAAGCTTCAGAACGGTCAGGGTGTAGGTAATGCTCCTTACATCGAGTCTGTAACTGCTCTTGATCCTTCTACAGTAGAAATCAAAGCAGCATTAACAGCTGATGGCAAGCCCGTTAACCCGTTAATGATAGTTAGTTACCTTGGTTCCTCGTACGTATTACAAAAAGAATGGATCCAGAAGGTAGAAGCTCGTAATAACAATGATGCTGCTGCTATTAGAAAAGATCCCGGTGAAGACGTTGTATTCTCCGGTCCTTACAGCAAGTATTATGCTGACGATCAAAAGGTTGTTTTAATTCGTAATGATGCTTATTGGGGTCAGGATGCTTCCATGTGGGGCAAATTACCTGCACCTAAATATATCGCACATACCATATATGCTGATAACGCTGCTACCGAGGTTGCATTCAAAGCAGGCGAAGTTGATGTAGATCAGCAGTTTATCCCTAACATTCAAGACCTGTGGTTAAAGGATGGTCTTCCGATATCTACATACATGGATGAAGCACCTTATGGCATCTGTGTAAATATGCCTACTGCTTGGTTCAATCTCTCCAAGCCCGGCTTAGATAATGTTGCTGTTCGTAAGGCAATCGCTATGGCAGTTGATTATGATGCAATCATTGCAAATGCTGTAACAGGTCAGTCACCTTCCTTTAAGGATGTTCCTCGTTCCTGTATGAACCCTACCGATGGTGAGCAGGCTACTTTCAATCACGATGCAGTTAAGGATCTTCAGTGGGCTGGTAACGACATTGAAGGCGCTAAGGCTTTATTAGACGCTGCTGGTATCAAGGATTCCGATGGTGATGGCTTCCGTGAATTAAACGGCAAGAAGCTTACCTTCAATGCTTGTGCACCGAACGGCTGGACCGATTGGCAGGCTGCTATGGAAATCGTAGCTGCTGCAGGTAAGAATATCGGTATCGAAATCGTTACTGAATTCCCTGAGTGGTCTGTATATCAGACAGTAGTTACTGCTGCTTCTCAGTCTGACTATGACATCTTCATGATGTGGACTGATAGTGCTACACCTGTACAGCCTTGGGGCCGTATTCGTATGATGATGAGTTCAGAATACAATGGCGTTGAAGGTAACTGGTCTGGTAACTGGGGCCACTACAGCAATCCTCGTATTGATGAACTAATTAAGCTCATCCCTACCGAGAGCGATCCTGCGAAACTGAAAGAATACTACACAGAATGTGTTAAGATTTACTTAACAGACGTTCCGTCCTTCTCATTAATGTATAGACCTGACAAGTTCCATGCGGTAAACGAGTCTGTTTGGACCAACTATCCTGAAGCTGGTGATGGTAACAACATTCCTCCGATGGATTTATCCGATGGTTATGGTATTGCCGGTCTTTATCACATTGAGCTGGTTCAGTAGTACCTGAATAGTAATACCTGAACACTAACATTCAGCCATGTTTCGGGGCCACTTGAAACATGGCTGTTTTCAAATTTGGAGGTTATCTATGAAAGGCTATCGTAAGTATTTCGGCAAAAAAATTCTGTGGTTTTTTATCACTTTCATCATAGCTATACTGCTTAACTTCATTCTGCCTAGATTGATGCCGGGAGATCCGGTAGCAGTAATTGTTGCAAGATCTGCACAAGGTATGTCCGATACATCGGCCGTAAAACAGATTTATGATAATTATGCAAAGGAATTTGGTACTAACCAACCTATGCACATTCAGTTTATTACATATTTTAAGAATGCTCTTTCCGGAAATTTTGGTCTTTCCTTTAGTCAGTATCCCCGTCCTGTAGCAGATATCATCTCAAATGCAATTGGTTGGACGATTTGCCTACAGCTTCCTGCAATTATTGTGGGCTGGTTGCTTGGGAATATTCTTGGTGCATTAGCTGCTTATGTACGCAAGGGCTTTGATAAGGCTCTAATGCCCGTATTTTTATTTATCAGTAGTATTCCGGCTTTCGGAGCTGCTGTCATCCTTCTAGTTATTTTCTCTATAAAAATGAAGGTAACTCCTATCGCCGGTGGATATGGTTTTGATCTTATTCCTAATCTAAGCTGGACCTTTATAAAATCGGTAATTCACCATTATCAGCTTCCATTCTGGTCAATCGTATTAATTTCAATTGGTGGTCAGGCAATCGGTATGCGTTCTATGGCGATTTACGAATTGAATGCTGATTATGTAAAATATAGCCGCTTCCTTGGTATCAAGGATCGGAAAATCGTTGGATATGTATTCCGTAATGCGATGCTACCTCAGGTAACCGGTCTGGCATTATCACTGGGTACCATGGTAGGTGGTGCTCTCGTTGCCGAAACTATCTTCAGTTATCCCGGTCTTGGAACTACAATGCTACAGGCGATTACAATGGTTGATTATCCATTATTATCAGCAACGACCTTGATAATCACCCTGATGGTATTATTTGCAACCTTTGCCATCGATATCATCTATGGCTTTATTGATCCGCGTGTCAAAGCGGCACAATTTGATTAAGGGAGGAGCATAAAATGAAAAATACCTTACGTCAAGTGTTTCACTCTCCCAAATTTGTTGTAGGTTTTGTGATATTTGTAGCTATGCTGTTATCACTTTTTATCTACCCCTTCTTTGTTCCAGGAGATCCTCTTGAGATGATCGGTCTAGGCTCCTTCTTTAAGCCCGGTACCTATATCTCTACATATGATGCTTTGGGTACCAAAGCAACCACAATGAAGCTGCCAAATGCTGATGAGAAGCGACTATACACTAAGCTTAACGATGAAGATCGGGTATCCATGGTAGTATGGTTAACAGCAGTTGGTGTGCCGGAAGAAAATATTAACATTGAAGATACCGAGGCTTTGCTTCAATTATGGAAAGAGACCTACGACCCAACTGCCAAGCCAAAGGGCATGACCATGGCACAGCGTAATTATTATAAGCGCTTGAACAATAACCTGAATAATGCTTTATCAAAATCAGAAGTCATACTAGCAGACATTAATCCGGAAACAGGTGCTCTAGAGGAAACCGGCAAGGTTCTTGGTACGGATTATGTCAATATCAAAGATATCGCTAATGTTAAGACTCTTCCTCTGGGAACTGATAATTTCGGTCGTGACATGCTCAAAGAGCTTGTATCAGCCACAAAAACCTCACTTTTAATCGGTCTGATTGCAGGTCTGATTGCTACCTTCATAGGACTGACCTTCGGCCTCTTAGCCGGTTATCTTGGTGGATTAATTGATGATTGCATTATGTTCTTTACCAATATTTTCACAGTAATACCGGGCTTTGTATTGTTGATATTAATATCAAACAGTGTTAGCCAGGATCAACGTGGTGCTACCACGGTTGCGATCGTTATCGGCTGTACCTCCTGGGTATGGACAACAAGATCGGTACGTTCCCAGGTTATTTCCCTTCGCAACCGCGATCACGTTAACTTAAGTAAGCTATCCGGTCATAGCCTGTTTAGAATCATCCTGACCGATATTCTTCCCTACATCGCATCCTATGTTGTAATGGCCCTTATTTTACAGATATCCACTGCCATCCTTGCCGAAGCCCAGCTATCCATGATTGGGTTAGGACCAAAGACGACCGAAATTCCCACATTAGGCTTAATGATGAGCTGGGCGATGAAGTACTCCGCACATCTGAATGGTTCCTGGTGGGCATACTTCCCGGTTATCCTTACAATTGCTATTACATCATTCTCGTTAAACTTGATGAATACCGGTCTCGATCAGGTGTTCAATCCCACTTTGAGAGATTAGGAGGTCGGTTATGGGTAAGACAATTCTTGAGGTTAATAACCTTACAACAAAATATATCACCCGCTTCCGAGAGGATGTATATGCCGTTGATCATGTATCCTTGAAGATTGAAGAGGGGAAATCCCTGGGTATTGCAGGTGAATCAGGATGTGGAAAGTCAACTCTTGCACTCAGCTTAATGGGCTATTATTTTGCTCCCTTGCATTATATGAGTGGCGACATCATCGTTGACGGACAGAATATCTCCAAGCTCGATCCGGATACGATTCGTAAAAATGTACTGGGTACTGAGATCGCTTATATTCCGCAGGCAGCAATGAATGCTTTAAATCCGACCCAGAAGATAATTCGTTTCATCGAAGATGTCATCCATGTACATGAACCGAAGATGCCAAAAAAGGATATTTATGATATCGCCAGAAAGCGTTTTGAAGAGCTAGGCCTGCCTGCTTCTGTCCTGGAGAAGCATGCGGTAGAATTATCCGGTGGAATGAAGCAGCGTACTGTTATCGCTATATCAACTATTCTATCTCCTAAGGTATTGATTGCCGATGAGCCCTCCAGTGCTCTGGATGTTACCAGTCAGAAGATGGTAATTAAGATGCTTCGTAACCTGATGGAGAAGGGTTATATCAAATCAATGATCTTTATTACTCACGAGCTTCCACTGCTCTATAATGTAACTGATGATATCATGGTTATGTATGCGGGGCAGATTGTAGAAAAAGGCACGGCCAAGGAGATGGTCTTCAATCCAATCCATCCATACTCTAAGGGTCTTATGGGTTCCATTATTGTACCTGAGTCTGGTACACGTGATATTAAGCTCGCCGCAATTCCAGGAACACCTCCGAACTTAAAGAAACCTCCGGCTGGCTGCCGTTTTGCAGAGCGCTGTAAGTATGCGACCAGCGAATGTAAGGTTAATTCTATCGGTCTTCGTGAATTTGGAGACGGACGTAGCTACCGTTGTCTTATTGATATAGAGAAGCTGAGGGAGGAATATGCAAATGAGTGATACAAGACCCATGTGTTTAAGCGGGAAGGGCGTCACAAAGGTATTCGGCTTAGGCGAAAAGAAAACCGTCGCGGTTGATCATGTAGATTTTGAATTTCACGAAGGTGAACTTGTCTCCATCGTAGGTGAATCCGGCAGTGGCAAGACCACCCTGAGTAAGATGCTTCTCGGTCTCATCAACGTATCGGAAGGTCAGATATTCTTTCAGGGCAAACCGCTGGATATCAAAACCCGCAAGAAGAAAAAAGAATATTGGAAGGATATACAGGCGATCTTCCAGGATCCCTTCTCCTCCTATAACGTATTTACTAAAATAGATCGTGTCTTACTCGATTGTATCCATATGCGTGGTGGAAAGCACTTACCTATGGAGAAGAAAATCGAGATGATGACAGAAGCCTGCAGCTTCGTAAATCTTAAATTTGCTGAGCTGACGAACAAGTATCCCTTTGAGCTCTCGGGTGGACAGATGCAGCGTCTTATGATCGCTCGTATTTTCCTCCTAAAGCCTAAGATCTTACTTGCCGATGAACCGACCTCAATGATTGATGCCTGTTCCCGTGCTACGATCCTGGATATGTTAATGAATCTTCGGAATGAAATCGGCATGACAATCATTTTCATCACACATGATATCGGCCTTGCATACTATATCTCCGATAGCGTATATATTATGGAACACGGAAAATTCGTTGAGAGTGGTACGGCAGATGAGGTAATCCTCAATTCCAAGGCTGCCTATACGAAACGCCTAATCAGCGACGTTCCTAAGATATACGAGGAATGGGATCTTTCTACTGTAAGTACCTCTGCGGAAGAATAGGATAGGATTATCGCCAGAGCTTATTTAATATCTGGGAGTATTGCTGCTCACCTAAGCCTTACCTATATAGGCTTCCGGTGACTGTAATACTCCCAATATGATTCATTCCCTTCCAGAGAGAACCTATTGAGCTTGCTTTCCCTTTGCGATTTATTTATAATTGTGCTGTATATCTCAATAATCTATATCTACATAAAATTGAATACTGCGAGGTTACAAAATGACTACCTTCATACTAATCATTATCTATATTTCTTTTATCTGTTTGGGCTTACCGGATTCCTTACTTGGGGTTAGCTGGCCAATTATACGAACAGAATATGGTGTTTCCTTAAGTGCCGTCGGTCCTATCTATATGATGATAGCAGGTGGTACTATTATATCCAGCTTCTTCAGTGGCAGAATACTAAATCGCTTCGGTACAGCAAAGGTTACTGCAGTCTCTACCGCTATGACGGCGCTTGGTATCTTCGGCTTTTTCCTTGCCCCTTCAGTCCATTGGTTTTATCTGATGACCATACCCTTGGGTTTGGGTGCAGGCTCCGTAGACGCAGGGTTAAATGCTTATGTTGCGGATCATTATAAATCCCATCATATGAGCTGGCTCCATTGCTTCTGGGGAATCGGAGCTACCGTGGGGCCTATGATTATGTCTTTGTTTATAAAAGAATCCAGCTGGAGAAGAGGCTATCTTACTGTTGGTATTCTTCAAGCAGCCTTAGCCCTGTTCCTTTTTCTTACTTTGCCTGTCTGGAAAAAAGCCGCCGCCAGGAGAAACACTCCCTCAGCAAATACCAAAGCCGATACTGAGCCTAAGCAAAAGGAAGCTGCAGGGAATGAGCATCTTCTTAAAGTAAAAGGAGTAAAGCCAGTACTAATTACCTTTCTCTTCTACTGTGCTGCAGAGTCAACTTTGGGTCTGTGGGGAAGTAGCTATCTAGTCCAAATCAAAGGTCTGGAGGCTTCTACCGCAGCCACCTGGGTTGCCATGTATTATGGAGGCATCACGGTTGGCCGGTTCTTGAACGGTTTTCTTACACTAAAGCTTAGTAATAAGCAGTTGATCAGATTGGGCTTACTAATTCTTCTTGGAGGTGTGCTACTCTTATTGCTGCCTCTGCCAATGGTATTTACCATGCTTGGCATGTTATGTGTCGGTATGGGCTGCGCTCCGATCTATCCCTGTCTCTTACATGAGACGCCGGTACGCTTCGGATCTGAGCGTTCCAACTCCTTGATGGGAATACAGATGGCAGTAGCCTATACCGGCTCTACCTTCCTTCCTCCCATCTTCGGCTTTATTGCAGGTATCACTACGATTGCAATCTATCCCGCCGCAATCCTCCTCTACACCCTGGTCATGATTATCTGCTCCGAGAAAGCTAACAGGATTTTCGAAGGAAAGTTGGGTTAATGGCTGTAAGATAACCAGCTTGCGTTCTACCCTTTCCTTATGAAATATACAAGGTGGTATATTCAACCTAAGTCTCGTCTGAGACCATGGCTCCATATACCACCTTTTTCATGACATAAAATATTAGTAAAGTATGCTCCCTATCGCTTGTTATGTTTCTTCTCTCTCCCGGTACTCACTTGGTGACATACCAGTATATTTACGAAAGATACGACTAAAGTACAATTGATTCTCATATCCAACTAGGCTTGCGATATCACTGATGGATAGGGAGTGATTCCTCAGAAGCTCTTTGGCATTCTGGAGTCGTAGATTAGTGATATACTGCTTCGGGGAATAGCCCGTATAGTTCTTAAATTCTCTGATGAACCAGCTACAGCTGATATGATAGCCCTCTGCTACTTTTGCGATATTGATATCCCTTTGATAATCATGATGAAACAGATTAATAACCTCATCGAACATAGAGTGATACACCCTCTCCTCCTGGCCAGCGTTATGATAATTTCTAGCTATCACAAGAAGCAGCTGCCTTAGGTAGACTTCTGTCATCTCAGTCCTCCATAATCGTTCCATGCGTAGCTCGACGATGATCTTCTCAAATAGCTCTATGATTTCCTCCTTTGCCTGTAGCTGCATAGGCTTCTCTGTTACCAGTTCTAGAGAATCAATTAACGTCTCTGCATCTCTTCCGGTGAAATGCAACCAATAGACATCCGGTTTTTCCGGTAATATATAATAATAATGCTGGGGTATCCCCCTCCGATAAAGGACTAGTCCTCCCTTCCCCACATCATAACTTCTATCTCCTATCTGAAAATGAGCCTTCCCCTCAGCCACATAAAGTAGCTGAAGGTCATATCTGCCATTCGGTCTTATGGTTTCCATCTTCTTCAGATGAATTAACTTATAGTGTCCGCAGCTTTTTACAAAAAGAGCGGTCTCATTCAGTGGCTGGTCATCATCACCACTTCTATTATAATATCCAGAGTAATTCAGCATGTCCCCTTCCTCCATGTAACTTCCATTTTATTCATACCGGTCCTGACTTAATTTATAGTTCTACCCATATAATCAATAATCTTCGATATCAGACTATCAAATCTGTATCATTTTGTCCATATATCAAGCAAAAACGAATATAGTAAATTCATACCTTAATGGTACAATAATATATATCATACCTTAGCTTATCCCTAAGGAATTCCTAAACAATAACTCAATAAGAGGTGCATTAAGATGAAATTGGTAAAGTATTTTGAGGATACAAAGAATCTTCATATAGGCACTATGCCAAATCGTGCCTACTACATTCCCTGTTATGAGGATGGGAGGTCAGAGCGAAAGCAGCTACTGAACGATATCTGGAGCTTTAAGTATTACAGCAATCGATTTGAGGTCGAGGAGGGCTTCTATCAGCCGGACTTTGATCGTAGTAGCTTCGATCGCATCCCTGTGCCCAGCTGTTGGCAGAATCACGGTTATGACAGGCATCAATATACTAATGTTAATTATCCCTTCCCTTATGACCTACCTTATGTGCCTGAGGACAATAATCCCTGTGGCTGTTATGTCCATACCTTTACCGCAAGTAAGGATCAGTGTCTTCAACGCAATTACCTTAATTTCGAGGGTGTAGACTCCTGCTTTTACGTCTGGCTGAACGGCACCTTCATCGGCTTCAGTCAGGTCTCTCACTCCACCAGCGAATTCGATATTACAGACCAGCTTGTGGAAGGAACGAACACCTTAGCTGTCCTAGTGATGAAATGGTGTGCAGGAAGCTATTATGAGGATCAAGATAAGTTCCGTATGTCCGGTATCTTCCGCGATGTCTACATATTGACAAGAGCCGAAGACCATATCCGGGACTACTTTGTAAAGACCAAATTGAATGATACCTGCAATACTGCAGTCATTACACTAGATATTGACTACCTGAACCAGGAAGTTCCTACAACAGCCAAGCTTTATGACCGCGACCATCATTTGATTGAGACCAGGGAGGTCGTGAATAAGTATGTCGAATTCACCTTAACTGACCCTATCCTCTGGAATGCGGAGGCTCCTTACTTATACTCCCTCGAGCTATCTACCGAAGAGGAACTGATTATTCAGCAGGTCGGTATCCGTAAAATAGAAATCAAGAACGGTGTCATATTACTAAATAATACTCCAATTAAGCTCAAAGGTGTGAATCGTCATGACAGCGATCCTATAACCGGATATACAATCAGTAAGGAACAAGCATTGATTGATCTATCTTTGATGAAACAGCATAATATTAATGCAATCCGTACCAGCCACTACCCAAATGCACCCTGGTTCCCTTCTCTATGTGATGAGTATGGTTTCTATCTTATTGCAGAGTCCGATCTGGAGACCCATGGAGCTACCAACTTCTACTCCGGTTCCTCTAAGACAACATATGGCGATATCGTACAGAATCCTATCTCCGATGCTTTCGTTCTTGACCGCCAGCAACGCAATGTCCATCGAGACAAGAACCACCCCTGTATACTGATCTGGTCCTTAGGAAATGAAAGTGGCTGGGGTTACAGCATAGAACAAGCCGGAAGATGGGTAAAGGAATTTGATTCTACCAGACTTCTTCATTATGAGGGCAGTTATCGCATAACAGGAGGCTATCAGGCAGATCTTTCCATGTTAGATGTCCATAGCAGAATGTATGACTCGGTTGCAGGCATTGATGATTACTTCAGCAAGCCTGAGAATGTAAAGCCCTATGTCCTCTGCGAGTACTGCCATGCCATGGGCAATGGTCCTGGAGATCTTGAGGATTATATGGAGAAGATATACCATTATGACGGTATGGTTGGTGGCTTTATCTGGGAATGGTGTGACCATGCCATCTATCTTGGAGATGCTCCGGATGGCAGAAAGAAGTATGCCTATGGTGGTGATTCCGGTGAATATCCCCACGATGGCAACTTCTGTGTAGACGGACTTGTCTATCCGGATCGCAGTGTCAGTCCCAGTCTGCTGGAATATAAGAATGTCATTCGCCCGGTACGTGCTACTATGATAGATGTTGACAAAGGCATCATACGCTTAGAGAACAAGCTTGACTTTACAAATACAAAGGATTTCCTCTCCTTGACCTATCAATTGCAATGCAACGGTCTTACGATTGGAGAAGGAAGCATCGAAGATCTGGATATCCCGCCTCACAGCTCTATAGAGCTTCCGCTTACCTTTAGCATTCCGGAGCAGGGTATCACCTTACTTAAGATCAACTACATTCAAAAGTCCGAGTTACCCTTTACCAAGGCCGGTCATGAATTAGGTTTTGACCAACTCCTGGTTAAGGACGGAGCTTTCGCTATCGATACCTTAGCTACTAAGAACCCGGCTTCCTTGCCACTTAGCCTGTTGGAAGAGGAGCACAGAATCACAATTACAGGTGATGGCTTTATCTACATATACAATAGGCTGACGGGTCTCTTTAGCGAGATGACTAAGAATGGCCAGAAGCTTTTGGAGCAGCCCATGGAATTCAATCTCTGGAGAGCGCCTACCGATAATGACCGCAATATACGAAAGGAATGGGAAAAGGCCGGTTACAACCGGACTATGGTTCGTGTCTACGAGACGAACCTCCTGAAGGCTGACTCCGATGAGGTTGTTCTTAAAGCAAGTCTTGCCATAAATGCCATCCAAATCGAGCATATACTGGATGTAGAGGCTATTTGGACTATCTCACAGGATGGCGAACTCGATCTGAAGGTTAATGCAGTCCGTGATACAAGGATGCCTTATCTGCCCCGCTTTGGTCTTCGCCTCTTCCTGCCCAAAGCCTTTGATCAGGTTGAGTACTTTGGTTATGGTCCTTATGAAAGCTACCTTGATAAGCATAGAGCCTCCTACCTTGGCTTATTTGACCAGAGTGTCTCAGAGATGCTTGAGGATTATATCTTCCCTCAGGAGAATTCCTCCCACTGTGGCTGCCGATATCTAAGGGTTAATAATGCCTCCACAAGCTCTAGCCTACTTGTTACCGCTGAACAGGATTTTTCCTTCAATGTCTCCGAATATACACAGGAAGAACTGACTAAAAAGCCACACAATTATGAACTTGAGAAGTCCCCTTATACTGTAGTCTGTGTAGATTACAAGCAAAGCGGTATCGGCTCTAACAGCTGTGGTCCTGAGCTATTACCACAATATCGGTTGGAAGAGGAAAGGATTGACTTCACCTTTCATTTTCAACTTTAGTAGGATATCTTAAAGGACAACAGGCAGCCCCTTCATTACCATAGGCTTTACAAAAGCCTCTTGCCATGAATTAAAAAAGATAGCTTCGTAAAACTTTATATGAAGCATGAATTAAGAAAGAGCAATATCCTCCTATATTAAATATAGAGAATATTGCTCTTCCTTTATTATTACACTAGGTTATATAAAGCCTATGCAAACTCGTAAATTAAGCGGTTCACAATCTCTGGGTTATAGACACGATCTAGGAGCGGCTCTCCGGATTGTAGCACGGAATTATTCTGATGGAAGGTCGGACGGTCTTCACGGTAAATTACACCGATCGGGATCTTATCCTCAAACTCCATGGCTTTCTCCAAAGCTGCCAGCTTATTGGCAGGATCATAGGTTTCATCCAGCTCATATACTCTCTGGTTATAGTATGCAAAGGTATTCACCTTATTAAAGCTTACGCAGGGCTGCAGAATATCGACCATGGCATAACCATCAAATGCGATTGCCTGCTTCATGATTTCAGTAAGATGCTCCTTACGACCACTGAAGGCCCTGCCTACAAAGCCAGCTCCTGCTGTGATTGCCAGCATGATCGGATTGAGCGGTGTTGTAGTATTCCCGTTCACCTGAACATCGGTGACAATCCCTTTGGATGAGGTCGGAGACGCCTGACCTTTGGTCAATCCATAGATCTGATTATCATGGACAAAATGAGTAATGTTTACATTTCTACGGATATTATGGAGAAAATGATTACCTCCCTCCCCGTAAGTATCACCGTCGCCGGAATTAACGATAACAGTCAGCCTTTCATTGGCTATCTTAGCGGCAGCCGCAGCAGGCAGAGCCCTGCCATGGAGACCACAAAATTGATTGGCGCTGATATATTGAGGTAGCTTCGCCGCCTGACCGATACCCGCCACCATTAATACTTCATACGGGTCCTTTCCCAACTCCTCCAGAGCTGTCTTTAAACTGTCCAGGATATTGAAGTTACCACAGCCGGGGCACCAGGCTGTCTCTCGGGTCTCAAACTTCTTGTCACTCATCGTGTTTCCCCCTTTCTGATGCGATCTGCAATCTCTTCTGCACTTATCTGTCTACCGTCATATTTTAAGATGCTTTCCTGGCAACGAATTCCGGCCTGCTCACGTATGAGCTCCGCCAGCTGCCCGGTTGCATTCTGTTCTACATTAATGATTCTATTTACCTTTGATGCTTTTTCATTCAGAAGTCTTTGTGGAAGTGGATAGATGTCGCCAAATAGCAATGCACCAAACTTCTCCTTACCATCCTCATTGAGTAACTGAATCGCTTCCTTAATCGGTCCATAGGTAGAGCCCCAACCAACGATCAGGGTATCACAATCCTCTGCACCTACAAATTCCGGCTCTAGCAGTTCTAGCTTCAAGCTCTCCAGCTTTCTCATTCGCTTATCCATCATCTGATTTCGAACCGTTGCATCCTCAGTAATCTGTCCAAATTCATCATGCTCATCACTGTCTGCGGTAACGAAATTCTGTGTCTTACCTGGGATCAAACGAGGCGATATGCCGCTCTCGGTGTATTTAAAGCGTAGATATTCTCCTTCCGGAACATCTTCTACGTCCAAGGGCTTAACCACCTTAACCTTGGACAGATCGTAGGGCTCCACACTGGCTGTAGAGTCTCCCAGATACTGATCACTAAGAATAATAACCGGTATCTGATACCTCTCTGCGATGTCCAGAGCTCTCGCTGTCTGATAGAAGGCGTCCTTATGATTACGAAGTGCGATTACCATTCTTGGAAACTCACCATGGGATGCAGAGATCACGAACTTCAAATCACTTTGTTCCGTTCTCGTCGGTAGTCCTGTTACCGGGCCGGGTCTCTGTACATCCACAACAACGAGTGGAATTTCTGACATACCCGATAAACCAAGTGCCTCAACCTTCAGACAGAAACCGCCACCTGAGGTACCTGTCATGGCAGGAGTACCCGCATAGGAAGCTCCAATCGCCATATTGATCGCAGCGATCTCATCCTCTGCCTGTTCAACTACGATACCGGCAGCATCACTCTTTGCCGCAAGGTATTCCAGAATTGTTGTTGAAGGTGACATGGGATATGCACTATAAAAACGTAGTCCTGCGGCTATAGCACCAAGTGCTAATGCTTGATTACCGGATAAGATAATCTTTTCTTCCCCTTTACTGCCAAAGGGCTTAATGCGGCTCTCTACAAGCTCCTGGCCTCTGATTAGCGCCTTCCTGTTGGGTTCTACATATTGCTCTCTGACAAATTGTCTTAATATCTTTTCCGGATTGTCAAGCTCCTCTCCGAACAGCTTAAGCAAAGCACCCATTGCGATCATCCCAGCAAAGCGTGGACTACCCAACTCTTTACCGATTGCAACCATATCAATCGCTATCTTTCTGGAATCCTCTACCGCATAGGAGCTGTCACAGATGATAAAGCCCTCTGGCTTCAATTCAGCAAGATGCAGCTCTACTGTCTCTTCGTTGAATGCAACAATTCCATCCAACTTCAGGCTATGAGAATAGACACTATCCTTACTTACTCGCAGTAAGGTAAAGTTATGCCCTCCTCGAACCCTCGACATGAAATCACGTACTGCAAATACGTGATAGCCTGCATTCGTAAAAAATTTCTGTAGAATAGCAGCCGTAGTTTCAATGCCCTGACCGGCCGCTCCTCCAATTAATATATTATACAAGAGATTTCCTCCTTTTCTATAAATAAGTTAATGATAATGATTATCAATAACATTATACAATTAAATTTTGTAAAATTCAATAGCATAATTGCTTTTTATCAATATTTTTTTCCCCCATACTTTTCACATATGAAAGACTCCATTTGCCGTCTTGATAAAAGGCATCTATAGAAAATCGGTATAATTTTAGGTATGTCTCATATATTGCTATGAATAATATCCTAGCTTGAGGTAAAGAATTATGCATCCAACACCTTCCGATTATTCCATAGGACCCGATACTATGCTTTTGTATGCAAGTGGACAGGTAAATGTTGTTCCTGATGAGGCCGTCCTCCGATTAGGAGTCCAGACAAATGGAGAAAACCTTCCGATCATTCAATCCGAGAATGCACAGACGACCCAAGCCGTTCTTCAGGCTCTATACCAGCTTGGCATTACAGAGATTCAAACCTATCAATATGATATCAATAAGATTGTTGAATATGAAGACGGACGTCAGGTCGATAGAGGATATTCTGTAAGAAATATCTTAGAGATTCGAACCGATAATATGGGGCTTGTAGGAATTATCATTGATACCGCAGTAAATAACGGAGCTAATGTCGTGGAATTGATAAGCTTTGAAGTATCTGACATCAACCGTTATTATCTTCAGGCTCTAAACCTTGCCATAGTAAATGCTTATGAAAAGGCCAATTCTATAGCAGAAAGCTTCGGACTACAGCTTAACCCTATTCCCAGGAGAATTACCGAGAACAGCGCACCTAGCATTCCTTTCCGGGCAATCAATGCCAGAGAAGGTGCCTTCGCTACTCCCATCGAACCAGGCACGAATCAGATTGAGGCCTCTGTGACTGTAGAATTTAACTATTAGTCCGAAGGCATACATGCGTTTGTCCGCTTAAAGTGCGCCATCCCAATTCGTGCTTCGTTCCCGTAGTGAACTAGATTCACATGCACGGAGGGCTTTTTCTTTCACAGGACGTAATTTCCTATGCAAGAAAAAAGGATGCTGCAGTACAATATCTACGCTTCTATGGTACTTTCTCAGAAGCAAAGATCTTATACTGCAACATCCTTTGATTATACTTGATTTATTTTTGAGAATTTTACTTTGACATGACCTCTCTTAACACCATTAATCCTCTCATCATTGTAGGAAAACCCGAGGTTGGTCCCACTAAAAGGATTGCATGTTCTATCTCTTCCTGGGTACAGCCACTTTTCAAAGCCTTAAGGATATGGGTCCGGAGGGAATACTCATTCTTGCAGTCCGTGGATAGTGCTATCTTAATTAACCATCTCGTCTTCTCATCCAGCGGGCCTCCCTTTTCGTGGACCAGCTTACCATAATTTTGATATGCCTCATAAATCTCGCCGTGATTCTTAACTAAGTAATCCAGATTTTCCTCAATCCTAGGATAATTCTTAATATTTTCATCCATATACTGACACCGCCTTTTTTCTTTTATTCTTACCATGTTTTGCTGAATAAAAACATGAAAACAGCTCATATAGCGATATATTTAGTGGGCACCGAAGCATCTACTCGGCAGGCTATTTATCTTTCCTAACTCTGGTTGTTCTGTTGAATAAGTCTATTGTCTGGTTTTATGCTGTCTTTTCCTCATATTTAAATTGATAATATAATCTCTCTATTTGATCTCGGTTCTTCATGAATATATCTATAATCTCCGGATCAAAATGCTTTCCTCTACCCTCCAGCATAATCCCATAGGCAGTATCCAAATCAAAGGCTTCCTTATAGGGCCTTCTGCTGGTTAAAGCATCAAATACATCGGCAACTGCAACAATTCTGGCACTAAGCGGTATCTCCTCACCCTTTTTGCCACGGGGGTAACCGGAACCATCCCAACGCTCATGATGTCCCTCTGCAATCTCAATTCCCATGCCAAACCAGCTTTTTTCTGATTTTCCCATGTTTATTTCCGCTGTTTTTAACACTTCTGCGCCGTAAATCGTATGCCTTTTCATCTCATTATATTCATCCTTGGTCAGTTTTCCGGGCTTTAATAATATCTTATCACTAATCCCCACCTTACCAATGTCATGTAGTGGACTGAAGCGTTCTAGCATTTCAATATATTCCAAGGTCACCTCATCTGAGTGTCCGGCTTCATATAGTAGCTGGCCAATCAATTTGGAATAGCTCTTCATCCGTATAAGGTGCTCACCCGTATCCTCATCCCTCGCCTCTGCAAGCTTGGCTAGGGCCAACGTACTGCTATATTGAATGTCATTGAACATAATATTACGACTGAAGCTTATTGCTATACTATTCATCAAGGTATTGAGGAAATTCAGGTGCCCGCCATGATATACATTGCTTTTACTACTGGAGAAGAAAATCACACCAACAGGACGCCCCGAAACCTTAAGCGGCAGGGTAATCGAAGCCCGGATTCCCGCCTCTAAGAGTATCCGATTATAAGGCCTAAGCTCCTTTCCTGCTGTGTAATCTACCAAATCATTGATAATTCTGGCCTCCCCGGTCTCAATTAATTTGCCAAGGCTTGTATCATTTATACGCCATCGCATCCCCTTTATATTACCCGGCAATCCGTAAATCGTCTCATCTGATACTCCATACGAGGCTTCCAGCATCTGTTTGTCCTCATTGATCAATGCAATGCCTATATAATTATATGGAACAAAAGAGGAAAATGTGGTATTGATAAAATTCAACGTTTCCATAAAGGAAGTGCTATTATTGATATTTTCAATCAATGTGATGAGATCATTAATCTTATGGAACATGCTACTAATCTCATCGACAATAGGGAGCATGGATTTTTGTGTGAGGTTCTTTACCGGTTCAGCTTCCGAAGCTAAGCCGATAGCTGTAATTCCATGTATTAGCTGTTTATAGGGTAGCAACACAAATTTAATCAGCTTATATAAGGTATAAATCAATACAACAACTAATATACCAAAGGTCATGAAAATATATTGCTTCATGCTTTCTGTCGTATTCAAGGAATTCTCTAATATCTGATTCTGAAAGTCTTCACACAACTCCAGCAGCTTCATATTATGCTCATTTATGTATGCTAGGGCCTCTGTCGTCTGATCTCCAATCTGATCCACTTCCGCTAGTTCACCCACCGCTGCCTCGAATTCCATCCATATGGCTTCGATCTGAGTCAGGTAATCGGAACCTTGGTGAATTGCTTTCTCCATATTAATGGGCTCTTTATCGATTTGTATATAACCGTTATGTATTGTTGTAAGAGTATCGGAGAATTTTTGCTTAGATCGTAACAGGTCTTCTTTGATCTCATTTATCCTTTGATAGGTTACTTCCTCCGACTGATCGCTTTGCTTTGCCTCTATCGATTGTATTAAGTTATATAATCGATTTGCATCCTTCGCAATCAGTTGTGTATACAGGCGCTGCTCACCGAAGGCATTCATAATCATCTTATTCTCTGCTTCCTTGTTTCCAATCTGATTAATCAGATAAACAGACAAGGATAATATCATGAGAATAATAATCACAGTAATAAACACTGTTCTTCTAATATTCCCGAATAATAATGTCTTCCTTGGTATCACGCATTTTCCTCCTACTGTAAATAAATGAATTATTATGTAATAACATTATAGAAAAGCTCGGATATTGTCAATCCGTAATTAGTATCATTTTTATTCATTTTTTACTGACTAGGTTACATCCAAGCGGATACGACTATTTCTAAGCAATATATGTAGGAATCGATGCCTAATTTTATAGAAGGTATCTAACAAAAATCTCTCTTCAAAGACCGTGTGGTAAGAGAAAAAAAGGTTGATTAGGGGGTACCAGTTACTATAGATTATGAATAATGGAAATCCGATTGTAATTATATGGTTTTTGTGATAGGCTGAGCCTAGAGATCATTTAGATTATTATATATTGCTAAGGAGACAAGTATGGGTGAAATATGGGTTGCTACAAAGGGATTGATTGTATATAAAAAACGAGTATTAATCATTCAGCGCTCAAATTACTGTGGTGTTGGTGAAAACGAATGGGAATTCCCAGGAGGCGGATTAAGGTTCGGAGAAGGTCTGACAGATGGTCTTAGTCGAGAAATTCTAGAAGAAGTATGTCTGACTGTTCGGATCGTTAAGCTTTTATATATCATCTCCAGAGTAATAAACCCTAAGCGGCAAATAATCGGACTAACCTATCTTTGCTATGCAGATACTGATCAGGTTACACTTTCTGAGGAGCATATAAACTTTCTATGGGCAACACGTAAGCAGCTGGAAGAATTGCTATCTAAGCCTGTGTTAAATGACCTTGCTTTTCATTCAGTGTTGGACCAGCTTGACATAATAGCTTCTTAAGTAGATACAAGACTACTCTTGACTCTTCCGTTGGGGAATAGATTATTATATATATAATTTAACAATTGAAGGAGGTTAGTATGAGTAATTTAATAAAAATCAGAGATGTTTCCACTAAGTATGATATATCTGCTAGAACTCTTCGTTATTATGAAGATATGGGATTGTTGTCTAGCTGTAGAAGTGATGACTACGCATACCGGTTATATGACGAGACTGCAATCAAGAGACTAGAGCAAATTCTAATCTTACGCAAGCTGTCTATCAGTATTAAGGATATTCAACGAATTTTTCATGCTTCCGGCTCCGAAGTTGTTTTAGATGTTCTAAGCAAAAAAGTAGGAGATATTGATGAAGAGGTTGCCTTACTTCATGAATTGAAAGAGGTCGTCCTAGAGTTTATCCGACAGATAGAACACGCTGATTTTAGTATAGATGCTGACGTAAAGATGCTTTATGAGAAGGCAAAGGACATAGAAGGTCAACTGATCAACGTTACATACAATGGTAACTCTTCTAATGTAAATCGCCTATTGGATGTGACTGAAAAGTTGAGAAAAGCACCCGAGGTCAGTATTATTCGAATTAACCCCTTCAAGGCCTTATCCTCCGGACTGGACACATTAGATAATGTCATGGGCTGTTTTCAGCAATGGCAGGAGGAGCATAACCACTTATTCAAGAAAATGATATACGGAGCTCCCGATTTTCTTTGGTTTGAGGAAGATATGAGGGCTGTTTGGATTTGGGCTGTTGAGGACTGGGTAACGGAGGTGGAGACAGCACCCTATGAGCTTATCGAGTTTGCAGGTGGATTGTATGCCACAGCCGTGTCTGTGGATGGAGACGATGACATCAGTGGCAGGGTTTATAACGGCATCCTAAAGTGGGTGGAAGGTAGCGGCTTCGAGCTTGACGAGTACCCCGGTCACCGCACACTCTGTCATATGCTAAATCCTACGGATGAGCTAAAGGATGCTCTCGGCTATCAACAGCTTGAAATTTACGTACCGATTAAAATCAAAAAAAGTTGATAAAAATATAAGGATAATATGTGCAAAAAATAACTGCCCCCTGACTTAACGGCTCATCGGGCAGTTATTTTGTTAATTTTCCAAATAGGGATTTTGAGGAGGTAAATAAGTAAATTATGATGAAATATACGGATGTGGTTCTGACCGATATATTTGTGCTCATGAATACATCGGTAATAATATACACAGCTTTGGAATAAATGAAGCTTTTGAGGTTTTAAAAAAAACTTCCCAAGATGAAACTTATTATTTTGAAAAGATGAATGATTTGTCTTATTAAATCTCATCTAATAATCTCCGCTTCTTATTGGCATAATAATAAAAAGTTTATCCACTTTTAATAAAGCTATCGATAAGGAGTGTCATTATGAATACAACCGAACATGTAACAAATAAAGGTCAAGGAACCACAAGAATACCGAACAAATTAATCGATGAAAAATCCCCTTATCTTCTACAACACGCATATAACCCTGTGAAATGGTACCCTTGGGGAGAGGAAGCCTTCCAAAAAGCAAAGGAAGAAAATAAGCCCATCTTTCTCAGTATTGGCTATTCTACTTGTCATTGGTGCCATGTTATGGCCCATGAGTCCTTTGAGGATGAAGAGGTCGCTGGTCTCTTAAATGAATCCTTTGTCTGTATTAAGGTGGACAAGGAGGAACGTCCGGATATTGATACGGTGTATATGACAATCTGTCAGGCTACAACAGGTCATGGCGGCTGGCCCTTAACCATTCTGATGACGCCTTACCAAAAGCCCTTCTACGCTGCCACCTACGTCCCGAAGCACACCCAGTATGGCATTCTCGGTATGGTGGAATTATTGGATCAGATTGCGATGAAATGGGCGAAGAATCCTACTTCCATGCTTCGTACCGGAGATCAGATTGCTGAAGTTATGAAATCTGAATTTGAAGCCTCCTCCGATAGTGCAAAGGTTACGAAAGATCTGATTGATCTGGCAGTAACTCAGTTTAACCAAAGCTTTGATCACGATTATGGCGGCTTCGGAAATGAGCCCAAGTTCCCTACCCCCCATAACCTAATGTTCTTATTAAGATATGCCAAACTGGAGAATGATGAGAAAGCATTATTTATGGTAGAAAACACCATGATGCACATGTATAGTGGTGGTATCTATGATCACATCGGTTATGGCTTCTCCAGGTACTCAACAGATGCCAGATGGCTGGTACCTCACTTTGAGAAGATGCTTTACGATAATGCCATGCTTGCAATCACCTATACAGAGGCTTATCAGCATACGAAGAACCCTATATACAAGGCGGTAGCAGAACAGATTCTGCAGTATGTCCGCCGAGAAATGACTGACAAAGACGGCGGCTTCTACTGTGCACAGGATGCAGACAGCGAGGGTGTAGAGGGAAAATACTATGTCTTTACCCCTGAGGAGGTTACCTCTGTACTGGGTAATGATGATGGTTCATTCTTCTGTGAATACTTTAATATTACTAAGGAAGGGAATTTTGAAGGAGCATCCATTCCGAATCTGATCAAATCTCATGACATAAAGCCTGTGAATGACAGGGTGCAGCGTGTATGTAATCAGATGTATAGCTACCGACTAAACCGAACTAAGCTTCATAAGGATGATAAGATATTAACCTCCTGGAATTCACTGATGATTACGGCATATGCCACCGCTGCCAAGGTATTTCAAAAAGAAGAATATTCCGATGCTGCAAAGCGGGCTGCAGACTTTATCGATACCAAGCTGACCGATGAGAATGGCAGACTCTATGTACGCTTCCGTGAGGGTGATGCAGCCCACTACGGACTCATCGATGATTATGCTTTCTACTGTATGGCTCTATGCTCCTTATATGATGCAACCTTAGAAATCAAATATATCAAACGTGCTCTTGAGCTGGCTGAGGATATGCTGGTGCTCTTCTGGGATGATCGCTACGGTGGCTTCTTCCTGAATGCTTCCGATTCAGAGACCTTGATTTACCGTCCAAAGGAGGTATATGATGGGGCAATTCCATCTGGTAATTCCGTAGCAGGCTATGTATTGATGCGGTTAGCTCACTTGACCGCCAATCCAAAGATGATGGAGTATGCCGGTAAGCAGCTTCGTTTTCTGGCAGGTCAGGTAAAGGATTATCCTGCGGGACACAGCTTCTCTCTGATTGGCTTTCTTGGTGAGCTATATCCTTCGAAAGAAATTGTCTGTATCGCTGATGAGAAGGAAGAATTCAAGGAATTGAAGGATTATCTATCCGAGCATTTTGAACCCAATACTGTGGTGCTTATGAAATCCGAAGATAATTCCGAAGAAGTATTACGAACCGCCAGCTATGTAGTCGATTATCAGAAAATTAATGATAAAACTACCTACTATGTGTGCGAGAATCATTGCTGTCTCTCACCGACTAATTCATTGACTTAATTAAACACATGACAAATATATCAGTCTGATATATAGTTTGCATTAACGCAACTATATCAGACTGATATATTCAATTGGAGGTGTTTTATGGCTACTACTAATAAATCAAGGTACGCTTTGCTCGGTGTACTTTGTATGAAACCAGGCTCAGGATATGATATTAAGAAATTTTGTGACAAGACCATTTCTCATTTCTGGAATGAGAACTATGGACATATCTATCCGGTACTCAAACAATTGACACTCTAATCCTTTTAAACAAGATACTTCTGAAGTGTAGCCCTTACTGCACCTGTTCCTGCAATCAGCTCTAAGAACATACCCTCAATCTTCTCACCCAATCCTACCTCATATAGGTTTACCGCAAAGATCTTCTCATTGGAGAGAATTGGTCTCAGTGCATTGGGGCCAATTGCCTTGTCTCCAAGCTTGATATCCTTTACATAAGTCTGTAACTCAGAAAGTAACGGATCTGGACTCGGAGTAAAATCCTCGCCCTTGTCATCAACACCCATCAGATAACGACACCAGCCTGCCAGCGTCAGTGGAATAAAGGTAAGGTCAGTTACCTTCAAATCCTCACGTCCAACATAAGCCTTAATGGTCTCACCGAAACGAATCGGCAGCTTCTGAGAGGTATCTGTTGCTATTCTCTGAGGCGCATCGGGCATGAAGGGATTCGGCAGTCTAAGCTCCAGAACTGCCTTGATAAAATCCTGCGGATTAAGCACACCTGGATTCACCACAACCGGCATACCCTCTAAATATCCGATTTTATTTACCAGCTTTACAAGCTCCGGATCTCTCATCTCTTCCCATATCGTCTGATAGGATAATAAGCAGCCGAAGATTGCTAGAGACGTATGAAGAGGATTCAGACAGGTACACACCTTCATCTTCTCAACTTTGTCGACGGTTTCACGATCGGTAAAGAGAATTCCGGCTTTCTCTAAGGGCGGTCTGCCGTTGGGGAACGCCTCCTCGATTACCAGATATTCCGTCTCCTCAGCATTGACAAAGGCTGCGGTATAGGTATTCTTGTTGGTAATAATCAGCTCTGTATCCTCAAAGCCATCATCAACCAGCATCTGCTTTACCTTATCGTCTGGTCTGGGCGTAATCTTATCAATCATACTCCAGGGGAAGGAAACCTTCTTTGGATCTGAAATATAGCTAAGGAAGCCCTCCTTTACAAAGCCTTTCTTCACCCAGTTCTTCGCATAGGCTTCTACTGCGGTATACAGTTTATCGCCATTGTGGGAACAGTTATCCATACTTACTAGGGCAATCGGTGCAGCTCCAGCTAGGTATCTTTCATGTAGTAATGCCGTTACCTTACCCATGATATGATTTGGCTTCTCCAGTCCATTATGAAAATCCGCCTCCACCACACTTAGATGATTTCCACCTAAATCCGCTAGGCTGTAGCCTTTTTCGGTTATTGTAAAGCTGACCATCTGAAGAGAGGCATTCTTAAATATCTCCTTTAGTCTGGACCACTCCTTCTGATCGGAGCTATCAGCAACCAGTGATTCTACCACACTACCGATGACTTTCTTCTCAATACTCCCATTCGCCTTTAATACCACCAAGAGACTTAGGTCATCAAAGGGTTTATAGGCTTTCTCGATAATCTCATAATCAAAGCCTTCGGCGACGATTACACCCTTATCATAGGTCTTGTTGTTAAGAAGCTGTTGCATTCCTGCTGCAGGAAAGCCACGAAAGATATTACCTGCTCCAAAGTGAAGCCAGGTAGGCCTCTCCATTGTATCCTTCCTCACCTGGTTTCTATCATATTCCGGTAATTCATAGCCCATCGTCTTCCATGTCTGATCATAAACCTTTAATCTCATATCTATCCCCCTATACTGCAGCTATCGTGCAGCTTAAATATATAAGTACCAACATCAATCCAGTAGATTATCTTCTGCTGTTCTTGTCTATGGCTTCCCACAGACCATTTAGGTAAGCTACACCGAGAGCTCTGTCATACAAACCATAGCCGGGTCTTGCCTGCTCTCCCCAGATCATACGACCATGATCCGGACGAATCACACCATCAAAGCCGGTCTCATACAGAGCCCTTATAATCTCATACATATCAAAATTACCATCCGAGGACAGATGGGAGCTCTCATGGAATACGCCGTCAGCTTCAAATTTCATATTTCTCAAGTGAGCAAAGTGAATTCTCTTACTGATCTTCGGATTACGAATAATCTGAGGCAGGTTGTTATGTAAATTACTGCCAAGAGATCCGGTACATAGAGTAAATCCATTATAAATACTTTCGTTCAAGGAGGCGATCTCCTCCAAAGCCTTCTCACTTGTTACAATTCTTGGTAATCCAAATACACTCCATGCCGGATCGTCCGGGTGGATTGCCATCTTGATCTTATACTTCTCACATACCGGCATTATGGAATCTAGAAAATACTTTAGATTCTCCATCAGCTTCTCTGCGGTAACTCCTTTATATTTCTCAAACAGGCCCATGATCTCATCTCTGCGGTTCGGTTCCCAGCCAGGCAGAATGAAGCCACCACTTTCCTTTTCCATGCGCTCAAACATGGTGGAGGGCTCGATTCCCTTAATGATATTCTCATCATAAGCCAGAGCATAAGAACCATCCTCTAATTTCATGGCTAAATCGGTTCTCGTCCAATCAAAAATAGGCATAAAATTATAGCACACTAGGTGAATGTCTGCTTTACCGAGATTCTCAAGCGATTGCTTATAATTTTCAATATATTGCTCACGGGAGGGAAGTCCGATCTTAATATCTTCATGAATGTTTACGCTTTCGATTCCAATCAGCTTAAGTCCGCTCTCCTCCACGGTTTTCTTTAGGCTAAGGATATCCTCTAACTTCCACTCCTCACCGACCGGAATATCATGTAAGGAGGATACAACCCCGCTCACCCCCGGAATCTGCTTAATATTATTCAAACCAACACTGTCATGCTTTTCGCCAAACCATCTTAACGTCATTTCCATAGCTTCATCATCCTTTCATGTATCATTAATCTATCACGATCACTTTCACACTACAAAGGAGCCGGGAACTTTATCTTGCTGCTCCTATGACCACCATACAGCTTCTTTAAGATATACCTACCTACTTAATACAAGTCCCTCTTAGTAATATATCTTCCTATTCTTACAATCATCTACTCCTGATTTCCGATAGAAATAGGTATTGATTCTATCTCTCCATTCCTTTGCGCTTTCTAACTGCTGTTCAAAACGCTCACTCATCCGCAGGTACACGTCCTGAGGTAATAATTCCTGCAAGGTTTGTAAGCCCTCTATCATGCTTTTTACCTCTTCGACCCCTTCAAAATGAGTATCATAAATATGTTGAATTAAAGTCTTCCCACTTTTCAGTATGTGATCATAGCTTACATGATGGAAGAATAGCAGTAGTTCCTCCGGACAGGTTTCAAGGTGCTCATACATAGAGGCATTGGGCTCGTTATATTGAGTTACATATCCGGTTCCTTTCCTTGTACGATCCACTCCCAGACCGTTTCGATCTGCCCTATGATAGGTTCCCCACTTATCGTACTCATATCCATCCACATTAGGTCCATAATGATGGTTTGGATTAACCATCCATCCAATCCCTAAGGGAGAGGTGTACTTTTCATAAGTCAACCAGGAGCTCTGTAGGATCTCAGACAAGACAGCAAGAATCTTTTCATTGTGAGAAAAGGTCAATATAATCCATTCTCTTGCAATCTCCTCGGACGTCAGGTCTGTATTCCAGCTCAGCCTTCCAAAGCCATAAAGATTCGCTGCAGCAAGCTCGTGGCCAGTCCAATTATAATCATCACCTGTATTCGCCACCGCTGCCATTCCACAGTTTGTCCGGTGAAATGTCCTGCCTGCTACAATATCTGCTACAGTAGCATCTGTAGCCTCCGCATAGGTATTAAAGCATAAGACTTCCTTCCACATGGGTACCAGATAACATACATGCTTCTGCTGACCGGTATATTCCTGGGCTATCTGTACCTCCAGCATCTGGTTCGTCTTCTTTAGCCCTCCGAAGAGTGGGGATACCGGCTCTCTGACCTGAAAATCCATTGGTCCGTTCTTAATTTGAAGAATTACATTATCCTCAAATTGTCCATCCAAATCCATAAAATTATCGTAAGCTGCTCTTGCACGATCCGTCTTATAATCACGCCAATCCTGTTGGCAATTATACACAAAGCATCTCCATATAAGTACTCCCTTGTGTGGCTTCAAGGCTCTGGCAAGAACATTGGCTCCATCCGCATGGGTTCTTTCATAGGTAAAGGGCCCAGGACGTCCTTCCGAATCTGCCTTGACTAAAAAACCTCCAAAATCCGGTATCTTGCAATAGATGTTATCAATACAGTTATTCCACCATTCTGCTACACCTAAATCACAAGGATCTGCTGTACTAAGACCTCCTAGCTCTAAAGGAGCCGCAAAATTCACGCTTAAATAAAGCTTAATCCCATAGCCGGAAAATATATCCGCCATTTGCTTAAGCTTATCTAAGTAACAATCGGTAATCAGACTGGAGGCCGCTCTTCCACGAACATTTACATTATTTATAACCACTCCATTGATTCCTACGGATGCTACCATTCTAGCATAATCAATGATGCGATCATTGATTATGATCTCCTCCTTCTCAAAAAAGAAGGAGTTACCCGAATATCCGCGCTCAATACTACCGTCCAGATTATCCCAATGATTGAGCATACGGTTGGGATTCCTTGGCTTCTCCAACAGTCTCAGACCTCGTAGCTCTTTCCCCATGGCAATCCTGCGGATTAGCTCAAAGCAACCATATAGTATCCCCTTTTCTGTGCTGCCAACAATAAATATATTGGTATCAATTTGATCAATAAGGTAACCTTCCTCCCCCAACGTCTCTGAGCCCCATCGCATCTTACAAGCTTCATGGTTACAATCCGCTAATATAATACTATTTGTTAGGGAAGCCATTTCCTCCTTATTTAGCTCCATGTTACATTCCAGATTGATATCCAATATATTTTTTAATGCCGTGCTAAGCTCCTGGACTGCATTTCTTGTTATTACTCCTACGGAATTATTCTCTTTAAGCAAATAGAGTTTCCTCAGTAAATCTGCATCCTTATATTCCTTCCTCTTATGGTAGGTAAGCCAGCATTGATGATAATTCATATTCTTTCTCCTATTCTTCTGTGTTTCAATAGAAAACTAACACAATCTGACACACAATTTCCAAAGTTCTTCCTTCATTGATTGGAGCAACTCATCGTATAGGGTATTATATATTGCATGACAAAAAGTGGACGCTTATTTTACGACCACTTTTCGCTCTTCTTATTGAAGAATTATAGTTTTTTTGGAGCGCAAGATTTTACTGTACGGTTTATTTCCTGTTAATTGAATACTTCTTGCATCTGGTTGGTTAATGCCAATGAATATTTCATATTCTCCTTCATTCAGTACCAACCTACCATTGTTATCATATAACCCAAAGGCCTCGTCCCTTAAGGTAATTGTTATGGTTTTTTGCTCTCCGGGTATTAGATAAACTTTCTTTAAGCCCTTTAACTGATGATTTGGTGCCCCTGCTATCTTAGACTTCACATAGACCTGAACGGTCTCAGCACCCGCATAGCTACCTACATTTTTCAGATCTACGCTACAGCTTATTGATTTACCAGGCTCAAGCTCATCATCATCAACCGATATATTGCTCATCTCAAACTTCGTATAGGATAAACCATAACCGAAGGGATATAAAGCTTCTTGGTCCATATAGCGGTAGGTTCGTCCCTTCATACTATAATCAGTAAATTCGGGAAGCTCCTCTGAGGTACGATAAAAGGTTACCGGAAGCTTACCCTCAGGTGAAAATTCACCAAATAACAGCTCTGCTATTGCCTTACCACCCTGTGCACCAGGATACCATCCCTGAACAATAGCTGGTATATGTTCATCCTCCCAGGGAATACTCAAAGCACTACCGGATAGCAGCACTAATACGATTGGCTTCCCACTGTTGTATAATTCCTTGATTACCTCTTCTTGAATACCTGGAAGTCTTAAATCCGGTTTATCACCGCTGGCAAATTCATTCCCTTGATCTCCTTCTTCCCCTTCCAAGCCGGGATCAAGACCAAAGCATGCTATGACGACATCACTCTTGTCGCAGACTGCACGTGCCTCCGCAATACGATCGTTCTCTTGGCCTAGACCCTGTATGCGGTTCTTGAACAGATGGCATCCCTCTGAGTAGAATATACGGGTACCATCTCCCAGATATTCTCTGATTCCTTCCAGTATTGTTATGTATTCAGAGGCTGTCCCCTCATAATTACCTACCAGAGCCTTACGATTATCCGCATTTGGTCCAATGATACCGATGGTCTTAATTTTACTCTTATCCAGCGGAAGCAGATTATTCTCATTCTTTAATAATACAATGGATTTTCTAGCAGCCTTCAAATTGAACTTTTTATGCTCCTTTGAATCCACCTGATCGTAATCAATGGTGTTGAATGGCACTTTTGACGGATCATCAAATAGTCCTAGCTTCATCCTGGTTGTAACTAATCGGATCACTGCTTGATTAATCGTTTCCTCCTTCACCAGTCCATCTCTGATTGCAAAGAGTAGGTTACCATACAGATTACCACAATTTAGGTCACAGCCATTATTCATAGCCAATGCCACTGACTCTACGGGTGTCGAGGTGACCATATGTCCCTCATGGAAATCCTTAATAGCCCAGCAGTCTGAGGTCACATGGCCCTCAAAGCCCCATTGATCACGAAGTATATCCTTAAGCAAGGTCTTGCTTCCACAGCAGGGCTCGCCATTAGTACGATTATAGGCTCCCATAACTGCTTCTACTTTGGCTTCCTGTACACATGCCTTAAATGCAGGGAGATAGGTTTCATGTAAATCCTGATTGGACACCTCTGCATTGAAGCTATGTCTTACATCCTCCGGTCCAGAGTGCACTGCAAAATGCTTTGCACAAGCCGCTGCCTTCATATATTTTTCATCATGCCCTTGAATTCCTTGAACGAATCTGACACCCAGCCTTCCACTTAAATAAGGATCCTCACCATAGGTCTCATGACCTCTTCCCCATCTGGGATCACGGAAAATGTTCACATTAGGTGACCAGAACGTCAAGCCCTTATAGATATCCGTATCATTATACTTCTGTTGCATATTAAACTTTGCTCTGCCCTCGGTAGAAATCACCTCAGCAACTTCCTCTAAAAGATCCTCATCGAAGGTAGCAGCAAGTCCGATTGCCTGTGGAAACACCGTAGCAACGCCGGCACGAGCAACTCCATGTAGCGCCTCGTTCCACCAATTATATGCCTTTACTCCAAGCCTCTCTATGGCCGGAGCAGTATAAAGAGTCTGAAAAACCTTTTCCTCTAGAGTCATCCTGGATACTAAATCCTTCGCTCTCTCCTGAAAGCTTAAGGTCTCATCCATATATGCGTATTTTTCCTGCATTTCTATATCCCCCTAATGATCATTATATTCACCAATAGCGTATTACTCTCTGTATAACTTACCTTCATTCTACACTATATTATTCAATCACTCGACTAAAAAATGCAACAGAAATAAGCTTAAAATTATGAATTATTGCTATTTTTATTCAGATACTATAAAAATTTGTGAATTTTTCAACGGAGAGTTGGCTTGCCGACTCTTTCGAGGCTTTTAAAGCGAGCCTTACCCGAATACGGAGTTCAAGAGGCTGTCTCAAAAGGTAAGGTATAAATATAGGACAGGGCAACATACATCCCTTAATACACTGTTTGACGGACAGATTGTTGATTTTGTATGTCAGAAGCAAACTTTTATGTTTGATAATGGCATACAAAACAATAAGATGTCCGGCAACCTGTGTGTGAGGGATGCATGCTGTCCTGTCCTGTATCGTAAGTTTATATTTTGAGACAGCCTCGCGTTCTATAACTTTATATATTCTTATACTCCAGATAATCAAAATCAGCGAAATTATCACTCTTACTATGATTAGAGGAGCAATAAAGACCCATCGTCGTTCCTACAAAGCCTCCGGCTACATCAGTGCTCAGCATGGTTGCATCTACCCCCGACTTAACCGCAATAAAGTGTTCACCATCAGGGCTGTAAGAGAATAATAGTACCTGTTGATTCGTGGTTATCCTAAGAATAAGGCTCTCAGATGTAGAGTCAGGATTCTCGCAAGCCACACCACCTATTACTTGCTCTTTACCATCAAAGCACCGAACTACCCTTATTGCTTTTTTCCCTTCTATCAAGGTGCAGACGAAGCGATAATGGTAAAGATTGCTCTGTAGGAGTACCAGTCCTGCCTCCTCTTCGCTGCTCTTCGGGGTAAAATCCATCCTGGTTTCCAGCTGATAGCTCATACCAGACTGTCGCACTCCTATGTAGGTCGGATTGGTACGTTCCGACATCCGGTCAGGCGCCAGTTTCATCCTGAGATACCCCTTTCTCGCACTGAGGCTATAATTCTCAGGGTTTGGATTGCGTAGGTACAGAAAATGAAAGGGAAGCCTCTCCCCTTCAAAATCCTCTCTGTCAGGTACCGAATCTATCAATGACTCCGGAAGGTTAGGAGCCTCCACCGTGCTTTCCACTAATCCGATGCCCTTATTTACGACCGGCCATCCGTTCTCCCAGGTAACCGGTACCAAGAAGGTTTCCCTCCCAAGGTTACGATAATAGCCTCCATAGGGACGGGATGCCAGAACTACCATATAGGTTTCACCATTTTGTGTCTCTACCAGATCACCATGACCGACATTTACGATAGGATAATCACGACCTAAATGTCTATGGGTAAGAATCGGGTTACAGCGATACCCGGTAAAGGGTTCCTTCAAGCTATCACCAACCGCGATGGTAACTGAATGCTCATAATCTGTTCCGCCTTCTGCAATCATCAGATAATACCTGCCATACTTCTTATAGAGATGGGGTCCCTCCGGCCATTCTACATCCTTCATAGCACCATGCCAGATTGGATACGATTCACCAATCAGACTAAGTGTGGTTAAATCCAACTCTTGAACATAGATTTCATTATCACCGAAGTATTTGTGACCTTCTCTCCGCTCCTTAGTTCCAGTATAGTAGCATTTCCCATCATCATCAAAAAACAAGGAGGGATCAATACCATCTGAACCTATAAACACCGGGTCGGACCAGGGTCCGGCCGGGTTCTTAGCGGTTACGATAAAATTACCTCCATGGGATACATTGGTTGTAATCATGTAAAAGGTTCCTTCATGATATCGAATAGTCGGAGCATAGATACCGCCTGTACTACCGGTATCCGTCAAGTCAATCTGCTCCCTCCTGTCTAATACATTGCCGATCTGCTTCCAGTGAACCAAATCCCTACTATGAAAAATAGGAACTCCAGGAAAGTAATTAAAGGTTGAGTTAACTAAATAGTAGTCCTCACCCACCCTGCAGATGGATGGATCTGGATAAAATCCAGGTAATATCGGATTTGGAACTCTCGTTCTCATTCTTCTCCTCCATTAATTCAACGTATATTATATTGGTTTACAGCTTATTGGCTAGACCATTGATATCACGAAATATTTACCTCATTATACACATGCTATAACAACACTTTTTACTTATGGCATAATGGTATTAAGTTTTTTTATGAGCTTTTCTAATTGAACGATTTCTTCCTGTGAGAATTTCTCACGAATGTTATTCATCAACTGGGCATTGAAGGAAGCGTTCATGCCATAGTTATTTGAGAACTTATCTGTAACCTCAAGAAAATACTCTCTTCTGTCGTCCTCGGATAAAACCTTTCTTACATACCCCTTACTAATAAGGTTACTAATACGGTAGGTCGCATTGGGCTGTGAGATATTAACATAGTTAGCAAATTGATGAACGGTTGGTCGGTTCATCAGAAAAATCGCCTCAACGCAATAGGATTCAGTAGGACTTAGGCTGTCTTTATCTTCATTCACCCCGGAAAATAGATCTTTGCAGTAATTATTTCTAAATTTATAGTATAATTTTTCGAATTCTTTTTCTAGCATAGCACATCTCCTGTATATAAATATATTCAAAATTTTTAACTAATATAGTTCATATTATCACTTTTAAAATACATTGTCAAATTGATATTCCGATCTGATAATCCTTATTCGATGTCCGTCTATCCCCTCCATTTCGGCATTCTTTTCTCACATCATATCTCATCACCACTTCTAATGAAGCGATTTTATAAAGCTTTTCTCATTTGCATTTAAAGCATAGTAATATGTTATTATATAGTACCATTTCTAAACTTTCTACATATATCATATAATTTTAGATGGAATAATTCAATCATCTATTTAAATATTTTTTAATAAATAATTAGCTAACATTACTTGTCTATGTTTCTAAGAGGCATCCTTTATGAAAGACTTGCTTTTTATCCACTCATAATGGTAGGTTGGTTGTTTTTTCTATACCACTGATATATAATAGGTCTTAACTAATTTAGAGTATCAAAATTCACTATAAACTTTCGCTCCTTGTTAGAACTATACTCTAGCAAGAATTATAAAGGAGGCACTATGGCTATAGACTTTCTGACAGATAACGTCAGCTTTATACTTGTATTTTTAGAAGGAATCCTTTCCTTCTTTTCACCCTGCGTTATACCATTAATTCCAATCTATATGAGCTATCTGGCTGGTAATGCTAAGCGGACCATGGAAGACGGCACCATCCTATACGATCGAAAAAGAGTATTCCTACAGACCGTCTTCTTTATTATTGGAATATCCTCAGCCTTTTTTATCCTAGGAATGTCCTTTACGGCACTTGGTACCTTTTTTAAGACAAATCAATTGCTATTCACCCGTATCGGCGCCATCCTGATCATCCTACTTGGCTTGGTACAGGTTGGGTTCTTAGAAATCAGCTTTCTACAGAAGGAAAGGAAGTTTCATCTAAATATTGAAGATCGTAATATGAACCCGCTGGTGACCTTTCTCATGGGCTTCACCTTTAGCTTCGCCTGGACTCCCTGCGTGGGTCCGGCATTGTCATCCGTGTTGATTATGGCCGCCTCCAGCGCTGGCTCCCTTAAGGGCAATCTACTGGTATTGGTTTATACCATAGGCTTTGTTCTCCCCTTCCTGGCTTTAGGACTGTTTACCACTCAGGCTCTTAACTTCCTGAAGAAGCATCAACGGCTACTAAAATATACCGTGAAAGCAGGTGGTATCCTATTGATTATAATCGGTATCATGACCTTTACGGGTTGGATGAACAGTATCTCAGCTTATGTAAACCGTTTTGCTCCACAGGTATCACAAAGCACACCGGAGACGACTTCAGATACTTCCGATCAGATAACGAATAACAGTAATGAAACCACTGGCGGTGAGACTGTTACAGCCCCATCAGAGAAAGAGACCGATTCGGCCACTACACCTAGCCCCTCCCCGGAGGCCAGTGAGGAGAAGGAGGTGTATCCTGCCATTGACTTCACTCTGATGGATCAATATGGCAATGAACATACCCTATCGGATTACAGAGGAAAAGTAGTATTCCTAAATTTCTGGGCAACCTGGTGCCCTCCCTGTAAGAAGGAGATGCCTGATATCGAGGCACTTTATCAGGAGACCGGCTTGAATCAGGGTGATATCATTGTATTGGGTGTAGCCAATCCGACCAGCACCCAAAATCCGAATAATAGTGACGTATCAAAGGAAGAGGTTATCTCCTTCCTAGAAGAGAATAATTACACCTTCCCTGTTGTCTTCGACGAGACCGGTGAAATTCTCTCCAGCTATTATATCTCTGCCTTTCCTACCACCTTCTTTATCGATACTGAAGGAAATATTTATGGCTATGCACCTGCTATGATGACCAGAGATATGATGGATAACGCATTACAGCAGACTATAGATGCCACAAAATAAGGTGATAATAGCAATAATTTTATGATCCCCCTTTACATTTCAATGGACTTTTGCTACAATGCATTTGTAAATTATTTTAAATTCGAAAGGACGGTTTTGATGTCGGTATTATCTGTAAAAGAGGTTTGTGCTAACTAGCACCTAATTAAATCAGTTCGGGTACACCTGTTGTATACCTTTTATTGTTGTACCCAACTTTCTACCTTTACAGTTAATACTCATAGCTGTCTTGAAACCTGAAGGAGGCAAGGTCCGCCCTTACTCCGTTCGTGCAGATTCATATACTCAAGGCATAATAGGGTTATCCTGTTATGCTTTTTTCATTATTAGTGAACTGACTTATCCGTTCATCTTATTTGATCTGCAATTAAGACAACATGCCCACAGGGAGTATACTACCCAGCTGTATTGGTAGATATTTTCTGTGGGCTTTTGATTCATAAAAAGCTTACGAAGCGAATCTTTTTATGAAATACAGAATATATCTCATGTCAATAGAAAGGTATGGTTATAGTATTATGATGCAAAAATCAATAAATTCATTAGAATTCAACAAAATACTGACAAAACTCAGCGAATATGCAGTTTCTGAGAGAGCAAAGCAAAGGCTTCTGGAGCTGAAGCCCTATCTTAGCGAGCGTGATGTGAAGGCTAAAATTAAGGATACCACTGAGGGTAGGAGGATTCTGGATCATATTGGCACCCCGCCCCTGGCTGTAATGAAGGATATAGAAATGCTTTTAGAGCTGGCTGAGAAGGGAGCCATGCTGATCCCTGAGCAGCTGACTCAAATCGGTCTGTTCATCAATGCCTGCAGAAGGATGAAGGGCTTTTTAAAGCGTGCCGAAGCCTTAGAAGTCGGTATTGCCGGCTATGGCGGCTCAATCAATGACCTCACTGGTCTATCTGCCGAAATAGAAAATACCATTAGAAATAATATGATTGATGATAATGCCTCCAAGGAGTTAAAGGATATACGACGAAGGATGGATCAGTTACGTACAGAAATGAAAACAAAGCTGGATAACCAGCTTCGTAGTAAAAAGGAATGGTTTACCGATGGCTTCGTAGCTACACGCAACGGCCACTTTGTCCTTCCCGTGAAGAAGGAGTATAAGCATATGGTCAGCGGTTCAGTACTGGATATATCCTCTAGCGGCTCTACCTACTTTATTGAGCCTACCCTTGTTGCAAAGCTGAAGGAGGAATTATCCATACAGGAGATTGCTGAAAGCAACGAAGAACGCCGTATTCTCTATGTTTTATCTGCATCAGTCAGCGAGAATGCTACTCAGATCAGATTGAATATGGAGGCTATGGAGGCCCTTGACTTTATCTTTGCCAAGGCCAAACTCAGCGTTGATATGAAGGCGATTCCGGCATCCATGAACACAGACCGGTATATCCGTATTGATAACGGACGGCATCCGTTATTAAATCCTGCTGAATGTGTTCCCCTGAATTTTGAGCTAGGGAAGAACAATTTTGGAATCGTTATTACAGGCCCCAATACCGGCGGCAAGACCGTTACTTTAAAGACAGTTGGCTTGTTACAGCTTATGGCACAGAGCGGACTTCATGTCCCCTGTGACAATGCCGAACTATGTATGAACAACCTGGTTCTGTGCGATATCGGAGACGGTCAGAGTATTACTGAGAACTTATCCACATTCTCCTCTCATATCACGAATATTATCAACATTTTAAACCATACAAACCAGGAAAGCCTGGTATTACTTGACGAGCTTGGCTCAGGAACAGATCCGGCTGAAGGTATGGGTATTGCCATTGCAATTCTTGAGGAGCTGAGACACAAGGGCTGCTTATTTGTAGCTACTACCCATTATCCTGAGGTTAAGGATTATGCCAATAAAACAGTAGGCTTAGTGAATGCTAAGATGGCATTTGACCGGGAAAGCTTAAAACCCTTATATCGTCTTGAGATTGGAGAGGCCGGCGAAAGCTGTGCCCTATATATCGCAAAAAGGCTGGGTCTGCCGAAGCATATGCTGGACATAGCTTATCGGGAAGCCTATTGCAGGGATGACAAAAAGAAGCAAGAAGCGATAGACCGTTCCTTCCTGGAGGGTGCTGCTGAGGCCGAAAAAGTAACCCCTCCGTTGATTATCTCCCATATTGAGAAGCATAAGGAGCCTAGACAGGCAAGCACTAGAAGTCAACGTTTTAATATTGGAGATAGTGTTGTAGTATATCCGCAGAAGAAAATCGGAATTGTATTCCGAAAAGCGGATGAGAAGGGTGAGGTAGGTGTTCAAATTCAGAAAAAGAAGGAATTCATCAATCATAAGCGCCTTCAGCTAAAAGCTGCCGCTTCTGAGCTATATCCGGAGGATTATGATTTCTCTATCATATTTGACAGCGTAGAAAATCGTAAAGCAAGGCATAAGATGGATAAAGGATACCATCCGGAGCTTGAGATTCTATATGAGAAGGAACAACTAAAGTAGTATAGACTCACGACTCAACACGATTTCTCCCATTTCGCTTGGCAGTATATAATTTTTTATCTGCTTCCTCCAGGAGGTCATTCACATTAGCCTCAGGCTTCGGTGTCATCGCACTGACACCGAAGCTTGCGGTGATGTAAAATTTCTGATCTCCATATTCGATCGGAGTTTTTTCCACCTTACTCCGGATATCCTCTGCCAGCTGCCTGGCAAAATCGAGAGGCGCACCCGGCAGGCAGATCAAGAACTCCTCACCTCCATACCTGGCAACCCAGTCATTTTCTCTTTTTATACTTCTTTTTAGTAGGTTAGCAAGACTTTTAAGGGTATAATCACCTACCAGATGGCCATAGGTGTCATTGACATTCTTAAAGAAATCGATATCTATCATGATGACCGAGATGCTATAATCCGTTAAATTTGCACTGATTAAGTCGAGTGGAAGCTTCTCATTTATGTATCTGCGATTATAGATTCCGGTTAGTGAATCCTTGATTGCCCTATTATTGAGACTATCAAGCATGGCATGGAAATTACCGTTTGCATTTTCACCATTTACATTAACACTTAGGTTATTGGTGATATTCTTCAATAGCTCCAAGACAAGGGTCCTGTCAAAAAGCTCGATCGGTATTACTGTAACCAGGTAGATTTCATGATCCGTATATTCTAGCTTTACATACACATCCTTCTCCCGGTACGCTTTCATAGCTATGCAGCCTTCACAGATCTCACCGTTTTTCCAGAACTGAAGGCAGTGCTCTGACGTAACCTTTTCTTCTCTATCAAAGAGATTAACAATCTTCTTTCCTACCGGATCTATAATACGAACCTTATCATAGGTGTTATCGAAAATATCTAATTTCCGAATGACCTCATCCAATTCTCTTTCATACATAAATTACCGCCCTTCCTTAACTGATAATAGGGTCATTTAAATATATGTTAAGCCATTTTAGGTAATAACTTCTATCTTACCTCTAATATAACAGATATACAGATGCAGGTCAAAGTAAATATACCATTTTTTGTATTTTCGTCCTATTTCTTACTATTAAATGCAGGTCTCAATAATATAAAAGTACTCATAGCTAGACTTGTAGCAGAAGAGCCGATGAACCTCAATCTGTAGGAATATTATTTGAGAAAATGAAAATAATAACTGCGGAGGTGTTTATTATGATAACGAATGTGCAATTGACAACAAAAGAAAGATACTTATTGGAGGATGCCAGAACCCATGAAGAAGAATGTATTCTAAAGTATGATAGCTATGCCAATCTGGCCAATGATGCAGAATTAAAAGCAGTTTTTCGCACCAATGGCCAGAAGGAAAAAGAGCATCTTCAGACAATTAATCAATTACTAAGCGGTAAGGTTCCTCCCATGGGACAAGGAAATAGTCAGGGAAATCAGAGTAGCCAGGGCGGCTCCGGCCCATCCCCAATCTCTCAGCAAGCAACTGTTGATGCGAAAAACATGACAAGTAATTGCCTAAACGCATCCGATAAGGATCTTTGCATTGACATGCTGATGATGGAGAAATATGTATCCGGAGCATATGACACAGCGATCTTTGAATTTAAGGATGCTTCTGTCAGGGATGTACTAAATCACATACAAACAGAGGAACAAAAGCATGGTGAGGCAATCTTTGCCTATATGCAAAGTAAAGGTATGTATAAACCAAGCTAACCTTGAGAAAAGTACAAGGTTCAATTTAATACTCATAAAAAATCACCTTGTCAAATTCATAATAGAAAGGTGATTTTTTACTGTATCAATTAACTGATTTACTATGTCTTATCGTAGCTTGATGCAACTCTCCTATTGCATGTATCCTCCTTGCATCGGAGATACCGCACGCTCTGCGAATAGCTTTAGTACACCCTTCTCATATTTCGGAGCTCTTGGCTTCCACTCCTCTTTTCGCCTCACTAATTCCCGTTCTATCTCCGAGGGACTGGCTTCCTTCCCTTTCAAGCCTATAATCCTTAGGATTCGCTTCTCAATATCAATCTCGATTAAATCCTCTTCCTCCACGAGGGCGATCGGTCCCCCCTCAGCCGCCTCAGGGGATACATGTCCAATTGCTGGCCCTTTCGAAGCCCCTGAGAATCTTCCATCTGTGATTAAGGCAATTGATTTTGCCAGTTCCGGATCGGAGGCTATGGCCTCTGTGGTATAGAACATTTCCGGCATTCCGCTACCCTTAGGTCCTTCATATCGAATGATCACTGCATCCTGGGGGTGAATTCTTTTATCCAGAACAGCAGCAATCGCTTCCTCCTCACTGTCAAAGGGTCTGGCTTTCAGAATCGCTTTATGCATCTCTATGGGAACTGCGCTATGTTTAATAACAGCTCCGGAGGGTGCTATATTACCGTATAAGATGGCAATTGCTCCATTTATGCCAATAGCCCGGTCAAAAGGCTTTATGATCTCTTCCCTTGCCACTCCTAACTTATCCAAATATGAGCTACATCTGTCATAATATCCATTATTCTTCAGATCCTCTAGATTCTCGCCCAAGGTCTTACCGGTGACAGTCATTACATCAAGATGGAGACTAGCCTTAATCTCCTCCATGATTGCAGGAACACCCCCGGCATAGTGTAAAAACTGAGCCGGCCAGGTACCGCTGGGACGAATATTAACGATAAAATGGGCGTTCCTATGTAAACGATCAAAGGTTTCTGCATCTAGCTCTATTCCAAATTCATGAGCTATAGCTGGTAAATGCATCAGAGTATTAGTGGAACCTGAAATTGCTGCATGTACCATAATTGCATTCTCGAAGGATTTCTCTGTTACAATGTCTCTAGCCTTCAGTCCAAGCTTAGCTAAATGTACTGCTTGTCTTCCTGCTCTGTACGCATAATCGGTCAGCTCCTCACTCGTAGCAGGCAAAAGAGCACTTCCCGGCAGCATTAATCCTAAGGCTTCTGCCATAATCTGCATCGTAGCAGCTGTACCCATAAAGGAACAGGCTCCACAGGAAGGGCAGGCATGGTGCTTATAATAAGTGAATTCCTCCTGGGTTATCTCTCCCCTCTGGAACTTGGCACTGTAGGTACCGATCTGCTCCAAGGTCAGCAGATCCGGACCGGCATCCATAACTCCTCCGGTCATCACGATGGACGGAATATTAATTCTACCGATTGCCATCAGATGTGCTGGAACTCCCTTGTCACAGCTTGATATAAATACACCACTGTCAAAGGGTGTGGCATTCGCATGTATTTCAATCAAGTTCGCTATGGTATCTCTGGAAGCAAGGGAATAGTTAATTCCATCATGTCCCTGTGCCATACCGTCACAGATATCGGTAGCAAAATATCTTGCTCCTTTTCCGCCCTGCTCATCAATTCCGCTGATTGCTTTTTCTACCAGCGACATAAGATGGGCACTTCCTGGATGACTGTCACCAAAAGTACTCTCTACAAGTACCTGAACCTTTTCAAGATCCAGTGTACTCCAGCCCATCCCGAGCTTTAGCGGATCCATTTCCGGTGCAATTCTTCTTATCTCCTGACTTATCATCGCTACTCTCCTATTCATCAGACTTTGCTTGAAATATGTCAATATATATACATATTACCCAATAAGGTAGAGAAAGGCAACAATTAGGATTCTGGCAATATCGTTATAATTATTAAAACAAACGTAATTGATTCTTAACACTTATCATCTTTACTTCTATACCTATCCTCTATATAATGGTTATATCTTCAATAATAGTCAGATATCACCCGCAAAAGTTAATTAAGTTATGAAGGAGAGCATTATGAAAAAAGCAATTATAGCTGTTGGTAGTGTATTAGCAGCTCTTATTATTGTATTATCCGTATATTTTATATTCATTAAAGATAAAGCCGAGGAAGTAGATAATAACACTGTTATCACTGTCCCGACAGTAGCACCTACACAAGCTCCAACTCCCACGGAGCTTCCAAGGGATACCTCTAATACTACGGAACTCTTTCCTGCATATCAGATCGTTGATGGAGAAGAGAAGTATGGTTATATCGACCTAGGCGGGACCTTTGTCATAGAACCTACTTATGATTACGCCGAGAATTTTTCAGAAGGTGTCGCTATTGTACGAACAGGAGAAAATTATAAGGTAATAAACACCTCTGGTACTGTAATCTTTGAAAACAATAATACCATATTGCCCTTTAGCAATGGCATGGCTGCCTACATGAACATCAAAGAGGATACTTTTTTGTATGGTTATATTGATATCAACGGTAAGGTAATGATTGAACCCAGTTTTATCTTTGCTGACAGCTTCACTGAGGAGGATCGAGCTTATGTGGCACTTCCCGGCGGAAACAGTTATCAGTTGATCGATAAGACCGGTAAGGTTCTCGAAGATTATAAGGTGGACCTCGGCGGTAATTACGCCTATGGTTTTGAAGACGGTTATATCCTTTATAGTGTTTCAGATACGATGAAGTATGGTGTCCTTAAGGTAGACGGAACTACTGTGCTAGAACCAATCTATAGTGCTATTTCTTATATTGGCAATGATCTTTTTGCAGTTAAAAGTCCTGAGAAAGAATCCTACAGCGTCATGTTTGATCCTGTTGCCCTTATGAATGCCTCCGGCGAGCAATTGACTGAATATACTTTATATGATGTAGAACATTTTAACGGAAAATATACCTCTGCTTCCAATGACTCTTATGTCTACTTTATGGATAGCACCGGCAATGAGGTTACTTCCCTTCCAAGCTTCGATGGAGAAGGTAAGCTTATTCTTCTTGGTGATATCATAAAGGCTGAGATTGATGGCGATCTTGCTTATTATCGGATGGACAATACTGTTTTATGGAAGGCGGATACTACCACCTATCTGGAGAACGGGATTACTGTAAAGGAACTGAAATTTAAACCCCTACGGTCGGTAATGGTTCGTTATCCTCAGATAGAAGGGCTAGAAGATACTGCTATCCAGAATAAGATAAATGAAGAGCTAGAGACTCAGTTTACCGAATCCCGCGCCAATATCACCGTAGAAGATAGTTTATCCGTCGATGATAGCTTTAAGGCTAGCTTAACAAAGAATTTACTCACCATCTCAATGACTGGTTATGACTATTTTGAAGGTGCTGCACACGGTATGCCCATTATGGAATTCTTCTTTATTGATATAACGACCGGAGCATTCTATGATTTTAAGGATTTATTCATCCAAGGCAGCGATTATAAAGCCCTCATTGATGAATTTATCAGAACGAAGATATCAGAAGAAAATCCGGAAGAAACGATGTTCTTTCAAGATGCCTTTACTGGAATTACGGACTCCCCTTACTTCTACTTAAAGGATAACAGCATCGTAATCTATTTCTACCCTTACGAGATTGCAGCTTATGCCATGGGTTTCCCAGAATTTGAGATTACCTTCGACGAGCTAAAGGATTTCATCAATACAGATAGTTCCTTCTGGAAATCGTTTCATGAATAAAGGATAATTATTTTGATAAAGTCGGCTAGCGGGCGTGTTATCCCCGCTAGCCGTTACATTATAATTTCTGCTTCGTGAAAAATAATATTGCAGCAAAAGAAAATCCATAGAGAATATAGTTCGTACTTCTAAAAGGTAGGTTATCCACACTCCCCTTCTTTTTGCCGTAGGTTATCCACTTTTTTAGCTTCTAATCCATAGTTATCTCCGGATTAATCCGGTTAACTTATACTTCATAGCTATCCAACATCAATAACTTTAGATGTCCCAATTCTCAAGCCTTATTCAGGCCATCTCAGTTTACCTCACACAATTGCAAGCTTATCCAGTATATTGGTCAAATAGGCGATGGTTACACCATAGTTCGTCATTGGTACCTTCTGAAGCTTAGCCTGCTCTACACGGCTCATTACATATTTTCGATTAAACATGCAGGCACCGCATTGAATGATGAGATCATATTTTGCTAGGTCCTTAGGAAAATCATTGCCACTGACATTGTCTATGGTTAATCCTTCTCCCACCTTCTCTCGGAGCATTCTTGGCAGCTTTTCTCTACCGATATCCTCCTGTAGAGGCACATGGGTACATGCTTCTGCAATTAATACTCTGGAATTCTCCGTTAGTCTGTCAAGGACCTCCGCACTCTTGACAAAATAATCGATATCGCCCTTATGACTTGCAAATAGAACTGAGAAGGAGGTTAGCATACTCTGGGCAGGCTTCTTCTCATATACAAGCTTAAAGACCTGAGAATCAGTAATAATCAGCTTTGGCGGCTTTACCATGCTAGCCAATGCTTCTTCATATTTATCGGCGGTGCTGCTAAGTACGATACACTTCTTATCTAACAGCTCCCTTAGTGTCTGTACCTGAGGTAAGATCAGACGTCCCTTCGGTGCCTGGATATCCTGCGGCATCACAAGTAGTACCGTATCTCCTTCGCCTACCAGATCGCCTACTATGCTTTTCGCATCAAAATCCTCCGGAAGCTTACGGATAATCTCTTCTCTGATTTTCTCGATACCAAGCTTAGAGATGGCACTGATTTTAATCGGCTCCTCCTTCATCGCTTCCACAATCTTTATCCGTATTCGATCGGTATTGCTAATCTGATCAATCTTATTAATGACCATAATGACAGACGTCTTGTGGTCCTTGAAGGCCCTTGCCCACTCCAGCTCCTGTTGAATATCCTCTTCACTGCATACAATCAAAGCCACATCGGTCTTCTCCATGGCAAGCTTCGTCTTTTCAACTCTCATCTGTCCCAGATAACCAGTGTCATCAAACCCTGCTGTATCAATGAGTACACAGGGTCCTATTCCATAGATTTCAATCGTCTTATAGACCGGATCTGTTGTAGTACCGGCAACCTCAGATACCAATGCCGTATTATGGCCGGTGAGGGCATTAATTAAGGTGGATTTACCGCTGTTTCTCTTTCCGAAGATACCAATATGAAGCTGATTTGCTCTCGGTGTACTATTTAAACTCATACCATCCAATTCCTCTCTGCATTTTATTATATAAGCATTCCATTCCTATAACGACTTGCTCTTAGAAACGAAAATCTCTTCTGCCCTCTGCGATTTTGCTTAGATTTGCCTTTGCGATACTAAGAACCTTTTCATTGGGAATACGGGTTAACTCACTTTCTATTAATGCATCGCCCTTCTTTCTTGTATCCTCCGAAGCATAATCCTCCAGATACTCCTTTAAGGTCATCAAAGCATTGGGTTGACAGCAATTTGCAATCTGCCCCGACTTCACCAGACTCATGAAACGGTCTCCGGTTCTTCCTTCTCGGTAGCAAGCCGTACAAAAGCTTGGTATGTAGCCAAGAGATAGGAGCCAATTCACAATCTCATCCAGGGTTCTGGTATCCTCTACATCAAACTGAGCTGAGCTCTCCTCCTCCGGCTCTGGGGCAGCATATCCACCGACGCTGGTCTTAGACCCTCCGCTGATTTGGGAAACCCCAAGCTTTAGTACTCTCTCTCTACTCTTCTGTGATTCACGGGTAGATACGATGATACCGGTATAGGGAACCGCAATTCGAAGAATGGCAACAATTTTCTCAAATATCTCATCGGAGATTGCATCCTTGAAGCTGGAGGCATCGATATCATCGGCTGGTCGAATTCTTGGTACGCTGATGGTATGAGGGCCTACACCCATAGCTGCTTCCAGATGTTCCGCATGCATCAGAATTCCTGCAAAATCGTAACGGTACATATTAAGGCCATACAAAACGCCTAGACCCACATCATCTATTCCTGCTTCCATGGCACGATCCATGGCTTCCGTATGATAGGCATAATTATGCTTTGGCCCGGTCGGATGAAGTGCCTCATAATTCTCTTTGTGATAGGTCTCCTGGAAGAGAATATAGGTTCCGATTCCAGCTTCCTTAAGCTTGCGGTAATTCTCTACCGTTGTTGCGGCAATATTCACATTTACCCTGCGAATCTCCCCGTTTTTATGTTTTATAGAATAAATAGTATTGATACTCTCAAGAATATATTCAATTGGATTATTGATCGGGTCCTCACCTGCTTCTAAGGCTAAACGCTTATGTCCCATATCCTGTAGAGCTATCACCTCTTGGCGTATCTCCTCCTGCGTCAGCTTCTTACGGGGAATGTGCTTATTGATATAGTGATAAGGACAGTAGACACAACCATTGACACAGTAATTCGAGAGATAAAGGGGAGCAAACATAACAATGCGGTTGCCATAGAGCTTCTGTTTGATTTTTACCGCCAGCGCATACATCCTCTGGATTTGATCCTCTTGCTCACATTCCAGTAGAACGGAGGCTTCACGGTGGGTAATACCCTTTAAATTCTCTGCCTTAGCAAGGATCTCATCAATCAGCTCTCTATTATTCTTATTTGCTTTGGCATACTCTAATGTATCAAGGATTTCCTCATGATTGATAAATTCTTCTGCCTTCTTACTCATTACATCATACATAAATCTTTCTCCTTTTCACAATAATCGCCACGACCAACCGTTAATTCATAACCTATCTTCTTCATTCTTCTGTCCAGGCAGAAGCGGCATTCCGCAGCCTCATCGCCGGTACATATCTTATTATCATAAAGTTCATAGCTCTTACGGACGGAGGTCGGTGACAGGTTCGGCATTACTACATTGGCACCGGACAGAATTCCTTCCTCTCTTCCGTTGGGATGGATTGTTCCGAGAGCGGTAGTTGCCGGGATAAGAGTATCCGGCAGCATCAATCGTAGAATACTAATTAATATTAATGTCATTTCCATGGACCCCTTCTCTTCACGGGCAAAGGGCGTATCATGATGCGGAAGGAAGGGACCGATCCCTACCATCTGGGGAGAAAGCTCCTTTAAGAACAATAAATCCTCTACGATATGGTCTAGTGTCTGGTAAGGGGAACCAACCATAAATCCTGCACCCACCTGATATCCAATCTTCTTCAGGTTATATAGACACTTTTTCCGGTTCTCGAGTTTCAGGTTCGACGGATGGAGCTTGCCGTAATGCTCCTCGTTCGCTGTCTCATGACGAAGAAGGTACCTGTCTGCTCCTGCCTCATAGAATTTCAGATAGCTTTCATAACTTTTCTCACCGATGGAGAGGGTAAGAGCGCAGTCCCGGTAGCTCCCCTTAATGCTTCGGATTATCTCTACTATATCCTCGTCAGAGTAGCTACCATCCTCTCCACCCTGTAATACAAAGGTACGAAAACCCAACTCATATCCCTGCTTACAGCAATCAAGAATCTGCTCATTAGAAAGGCGGTATCTGGTAACACAGTGATTGCTTCTTCGAATCCCACAGTAATAACAGTCATTCTTACAATAATTTGTGAACTCGATAAGACCTCTGGTATAGATTCGATTGCCGAAGTGCTTCCATGCAACAGCTCTACCTCTCTCCCGAAGATAGTTCTTGTCATCCTCCGAAGCATTGGCTAGCAACTCAAGAAACCCTTCCTTCGAGAGTATCCTTTGTTCTTCTAATTGATCAATTAATTTTCTAATATCAGCCATAATCTTCTCCGTTTCTTAAGATGGGTTTATGAATCAAAAAAAAATCCTTACGTCTAATAGGCGTAAGGACAGTATCTTCCAACAAAAGCAGCTGCAGGGATCCAACACCTCAGCAAATTGCTTCTGCGCCGGAATACTACATACATACTAAATATGGTTCTCTATTCTTCGCCTTTCACGCGGGCGCACCCTAGTGGTCAGAACGAAATTTTTGTTATTTATTTAACAATTATACAGCAAAAATCTTCCTTTGTAAATAGGAAATTGCTTGATTGATTAATGGACTTAATGACATCAATTATTCATAGCCTCAGTTTTCTCCTGCCATATATTCTCTGCTCTGATAAGCACAAGTTCATCGAATGCCAAGGGATTTTTCTTATTCTCATCTTCATATATGAATGCGCGTACCGTAACCTCTCCTGAATCTTGGAAGGAAATCGGATTCCATATTATCGCTCCCTTATTATCATCCCAGGAATAGGTAGCCGGGAAGCCGTTATGCTGGCCTGTGATTCCGATGGGCTTCTTTGTAGAATCATTCCAGCCACGAATCATTCCTCCATTTACCTGCCACTCGATGACGTATCTCTTCGGAAGCATCTCTGTATTCACCGACAAACCAAGCCCCCAGGTGGAGGACAGACTGGAATAGGTGCCTTCACACTGCAGAAAATCAAGGTCAGACAGCTCTGTGAGTTGCTGATCCTTGCCTGTATTAATTAGAAAAGCATAGACACACTCCTTCTCCCCCCACTTGCAGGTGATCAGGAATAATCTCCTCCAGTCACGGTTATAGTCCTCCATGCTAGAACTCAAATAAAGAGCAAAATGCTGTTTTATTTCTAAGCTCACCCTTGAAGAGTCCAGTATCTTTACAGTCTGATTTTGAATCGAATTATCTCCATATAAGGGCCTTCCGTCCTCATTCAGGATTGCGTCCGATACCTGAATGGAATCCGGAATACTGTTACCAAAATCAATACCAATTGTCTTCTTCAGTGACTCTGTTCCGAAAGAGCTCAAATATACCTTAGGAATAAAACTCTTCTTTGCAAGAATTTTCTCCAAAGCTGCTGCCACGGTAAAGTCTGATTTCTCTCCCTCCCAGCAGGTTCTATGAACCACATAATCCAGTCCAATTCCATCGACGGTAATGTTGATATCCGGCGGATCCTTGGGAAGCTCCTTATCCATACTCAGAAGGAGACTCTGATCATAGGATATAGCCCATTCGACATAAGGAAAATGCTCCATATCCTCAAGCACCAAGGATTGGTCCTTCACAATAACAGGGCCATAATCTAAAAGTTCCCCAAGTAACCGTATTTCATCGTTTCTTTTGATAAGGGACAGCTTCTCATAATCACCCTCAGGTACAAAGCAGTTACTATATTTCTGAATAGGAATCTCGCTCCGTGAGCTAAAGAAAATGGGGTTATGATATTCATATGCAATTAAGCTATATAGGAATAAACCATCCTTCCAGGTAGAATACAGATCTACCAGTTCTTCGCTTCCATCTTGGTCAATATCCAGGATGAGGGCATTGACCAAATCACCCTCCACATAGGATACTACACCCTTTCGTACCAAGAAGCATCCTGTAAAGCCACTGTCACTGACTGCCGCAAAGGCTTGAAGCGCAAGCCTCTCATAAGCCTCCGGAATAAAAATCTCTAATAGCCCGATGATTTTCTGACGGGCAATAGGAATTATCCCTTCCTGAACCTTCTGATCCACCACTTCCTGTATCGTAGTGAGGATATTGCTTGTATCAGCTACACGACTGTTCAAATCCTCCATACTAATCCCGTAATCCACCCGAAGCAGAATACTATTGCTTAGAGGCATCTCTTCTTCCTGAAAGAAGGTAATCAGCTGTAGGACGGTATCTTCCTTAATAAGCTGGTATGAGCTTGTTCCCTCCCTGATATTAGTAGAGAATGTTTCTCCATTTATACACTTCCAGCCCTCCTTAAAAAGCCTTTGAAGATAGGCCTCCATTCCGGCTCCTGTAATATAGCTGTAATAGGTCCCACATTCCCAGTTCACCTGGTACTCAGAGGAGGGAACAGGTATGTCCTTTTGCCACTCCTTATGACCTGTCGCTATGACGGAAGGATCCGCTATTTGCGCACTTACGTTGGTATTACTTATAGAACCATCATCATGGTCTATAATCATATAACAGACAATAGTATAAATGATTAGCATAAGAATTACTGCACCGACGCCAAGTCTTGAAGTCCATTTACATGTTCCCAGCTTAAGATCCTCATATTTCTTCATAATTATCACCCCTTCGGACAAGATACAATCTCGTATCTCAAATCATACCTATGCAATACTTATCCTATCATACGATCTATGTCACCCCATTCGTCAGCAGCAAGACAGCCACACCGATCGCCAAAATACTAAAGCAAAATGTCGAAAACCAGGTAAGTCTCCGATAAGACAGCACCTGTAACACCCTGCTCTTCACCTTATTATTGCCAAAGGACGAAGAGAAGATCATCCGGTCAGCATCTGCATAGGTCACCAGTGCACGAGCATACTCCTTCCGCTCTTCAGGCTTCAGCCTCTTAACCACACCCTCATCACAGGCCAGCTCACAATCATTTAAAAATAGCTTTAAAAACACCCAGCTTAAGGGATTGAACCAGTGAATACATGCTGCAAGGATTGCTAATATTCGCCACAGATTATCCTGTCTGAGCTCATGTATTTTTTCATGAAGAAGAATATACTCAAGCTTCTTTTCTTCAATGTTAAGGGGCAGAATAATTCGAGGACGGAGAATCCCAACAATCGTTGGTGAAGTTACCATCGATCCTTCATAGATATTATCCCGGAGCAAGGTTGCCTTCTTCATTTCTGTCATCGTCCATCCATACATTAGAAGTATGGTAAGCAAACCGACCAAGGCAAGTAGGAACCATATTACCGATGCGACGGTAAAGAATTTCTCGTATATGTCGCTTTTATAGGTGAATGGCTGATAGGTCAGAGCTCCTTGTATTGTGTTGGAGACGGTCAGGTCAAGGTGCTCTACCGGAACTGTCCTCACCAGGGTTCTATCAAATAGCCTTGATAGTATATTCATCAGGCTAAGCTGACTGGAAAAGCTGACTGGGCATAGCATGCGTAGTAATACCACTCCCCAAAGAGCATAGATTACTGTTCTCGGAAGAGCCTTAATATAACGAAGTATATACAGCAGCATTCCGTATACTGTCGCTATAATACTCATATTTAATATCCAATAAAAGGCTTCCCTTAGCATAACGGACACCCCCTGCGGCAACTATTTTGATTCCTGTTCATCAATCAACTTCTTAAGCTCCAAAAGCTCTTCCTCGGATAATCTTTCGTTCTGAAGAAATGCTGCAAAGAAGGCCTTCTTGGATCCCTGGTAGAATCGATCAATCAAGCTCCTCGTCTCTGCTTTTTGCACCTGTTCCCTTTTCACCTTCGATAAACAAATGAAATTCGGTTCCTCTCTTAGAACAATATCTTTCTCGATCAACTTCTTAATGATCGTATAAGTGGTATTCTTATTCCAGCCGATGCTCTCCCCCAGTATTAAGCTGATCTCCTTGGCACTAATCGGTTCTCTTTCCCAGATGATCTCCATTACCTTTAGTTCACTGTCAAATAATTTAACTGAATTCATACATTAACCTCTCAGACTATTGCAATAGTATATCAATATACTATTGCAATAGTCTGAGTATGTCAAGATAATTTTTCCATAAAAACTTCCTGCTAAGCAGGCTTGGTGAGAAATTCACTTACCTGGAGTACTTTCAATGCTTGCTTCGCAATCCCTGACTGCGGGTTGAAATAAAAGTAGCTGCCTCAAGCTTCTGGTTCCTCTTGACACCATAAGCATGGCAAAGAAGATCAAAAGTCTGGAAGCAGCTATTCATCGTGACTATAAGTTCTCTACAAACTGTATTCTCCAACCGGTCGGATCCAATACATAGAAAAACTTAACGTGAGGATTGGGCTGGAAGGGACCACTGTGCACTTCATACCCCTTTTCCTTCACCAGCTCAATGATACGGTCAATCGAATCTGTTACAAACCCAAGGGAGATATCCTGCCCTACCGAAATATCCTTCTTCTGTTCACTACAGATCAGCTCTACCTGTGTCTCACCCTCTCCAAGGAATACGATTTCCATTCCCGGTGCCGAGGCTAACCTTCTACTCTCTTTCAGCCCCACAACCTCCTTATAAAACCTTAAGGAAGCCTCCATATCCTTAACATATAACGTTGTCCAACAAAAATTCATCCTGTTCTTACTCCTTCCTTTATATCATGTCATCGGATAAATATATATCATTATTGCAAGTCCTACTACAGCGCTCAGCACATTCGAAATTATAGCATACCATACTCTTCTTCCCTTACTATGCTCTTTAAGAAATAAAGCGAATAGGATGCTCTCGAACATTATAATGATTAGCTCTATTGGGAAAAATGCAATGGATGCAGTCAGAAGCCCTTCCTTCTGAAACAGTACTCCTATCGTCAACGTAAGAGCAATCTGAGTAACCAGATTGATGAGTAAGAAAGCCAGCCAGTTCTTCTTCAACGAAAAGCCAAATACCAGTAATAGTATTCCCTCTATGACAAGAGTTGCCGAACAGGTTCCGAGAAACTGTTTGATATATGCAAGCTTATAATTCTCCATCACGACGGTATTCTGATTATAATCATAGGTCAGGACTGTCTTAAGAGTAGGTCGGTGAATCTCCTCCGACACAATCAGCCTATTGTCCGGCGTAACTATAATCAGCCTAAAATCATCCGGAACACCCATATAACCAAACCGATGCTCCATCCCTTCCTCCGTCTTAACGCCGGTTAATTCTCCCCACATGGGTGCCCGGGTTCCCTTTACTAAGCCGGGTCTCCAGCCGTCCACCTCATAGCTATCCAACAGCTTCAGCTTCTCCGGATCATAGCCGTCAAGCTCGTGCTTCCTATATGTATTACTATCCCTTGTCAATAAATCGAGATAATATTCCCCCTCTGGTGGATTGATTACCTTAACTACTACTTCAGGTTTCGGCCCCATATCGGCAAGGGCAGTCGAAGCCGGCATTAACAACACCACCACAACGGCACAAAGAAAGCCGATTAGCTTACGAATTCTCTTCTCCTTCTCCATCACCTTCTCCTCCCATCAAAAATATTTCAATCGTTATATTAATTCAACAAAATGATTCGATGGCTACTGCCATATTCGTTTTAGTCTTCCTAGTATCATCATAAGCCAAATTCTTAAGCAGATCCCGATAAATAGTATGGCTACTGCGATGGAAGAGGATTCGGCTATTGTTATAGTGATGCACATACCTATGACATAAATCGTCATAAGCACTGTATAGATTCTCTGCTCTCTGCGGTAATCATCGGCCAAGGTCTTACTATCCAAAGCTAACAGCTTCTCGATACTTCCCTCCAGAATATAATAGACCAGAAGAACCTCCAGTACGGAGAATAATAATGAAGAGTAACTCATAATAATCGACTGCTGCGGAGCCCAGATTAAGAGAAAACCGATTACACTAAGTATTGTTAACAGCATCGACGTATCGTGTGCCCTTTTAAAATTGATTGAAGGAAACTCCCTCTGCAGATGATCAATTCCTCGCAATACAATTATATATCCGACGAAGTTAGGAAGGATAGGAATTGGTCCCAAATTAATATGAAAGGTAATAAATAAGATACCCCAAAATATGATTCGATAGCCTTCAGCCATATCAGAATCCTCCCATTCTCATAAGATATTGTAATGCATCCATATAGCTGTAAAAATAGTGGCGATATTTTATATCATAAATCCGGGTAAAGCCCCGTGTCCCATCCTCTCTGGTATAGGTAAGCTTTGGACGTACATCATATACATCATAGCTTCCTTCATTGTTAGACTCCTTGAAGTGATTCTCAATTAACAGAGTATCTCCTCTCTTTAGCTCCAGATCGTCAAGCTCATCATAGGGTAAAGAGTTAATCGTCAGCTCCATCACTGAATCGAACTCCTCTATATTCGGCATTTCCAACTTCAGGTTGCTCAACTTTTGCCGGACAAAATAGCTAGTATTCGAATTACCCTGATTAGAGGAGCTGGAATGCGTTATATCCATTGCGGGTACCTCTGAGACATCACTATAAATTAATACTCTACCCAAGTTTACCTTATAGGTGCTACCATCATTGAAGGAGATCAGTGCGTTATTCAGCTCAACCTCACCCTGCCAGTCTCCTATAAAATAATTATCCATATATAGGTACACCGTCCTTAGGCTATAGCGTCCTAAGGCCTCGCCACGCTGTTGGGTTTCATTATTAGAGAAAAAGGTAAATGAGTTACCAAAGTGAGGATTCTCTGTTGCTGTAAAAAGGTATTCGGGGGCCTCTTGGAAGGATATACTCATCACTTCCTTAGTATCATCTCTATTGGTCAGATATTGAAGCTCCAGAATGGGTTGATCATACCCCGTTGATGCAGATGGTACCGCACATACCGCAACACAATAGGTCATAAATACCGGCTCCTTTAGCCTGGTGAGATAGGAAAAGCCCACACAGCTAACGATTGTCAGACCTATCAATATCATACATATTCGTAGTAAACGCTTCTCTTTTTTCATATACCACCTCTTACTAGTAAACTATATCTCAGCGCCCAGTGTAAGCCTGTCAAAGCAAGCTTTGTCTGATTGCAGATTGTATAATAGCAATATCTTTCCCGGGCTGATGTAGATATTCAGATACCATATCTTAACATTCCAATACTTGTATATGCAAGTAGCTTAAGGAAACCTTAATAATTAAGAAAGCTTCACTTTATAAAAGCGTAATAGCATACCAATCAACAACAATTTATGTTGACATATATAATAAACCATATTATATTATGTTTATACATTCAATAAACACCCTGGAGGATTTATGAGCATTAGCTACGACGACTACCCCATTGAAGATATAAAGCATGGTTATTCCTACTGCAAGGAAACAAAAACCTATCACTGTCTGATATGTAATAAGGTATTTATGTTAGGCGAGATTTTCCGATACGGCGAACGATATTTTGAAGCATCAAAAGCAATCGAATATCATATAAAGCAAGAGCATGGAAGCGTGTTTCATCAATTGCTTGAATCGGAAAGCAAATATAATACGCTAACGGATAAGCAGAAGGAACTATTAGAGCTGTGGCAGCTTGGCCTGTCCGACCAGGAGATTGCCAGCAAGCTGAACATCTCAGCCTCCACCGTAAGGCACCATAAGTTCAGCTTTCGCGAGAAAGCAAAGCAGGCCAAGCTATATCTGTCCCTATACGAGCTGGCACTGGAGACCCCTCCCAATGACAAGGACACCCTGATTCCCATTCATGAGGGAGCCAAGATGGTGGATGAACGCTATATCACCACGAAGGAGGAGCAGGAGAAGATACTTGCAACTGTATTCTCAAGCCTCTCCCCCCTAAAGCTGAAGATTTTTTCTGCTAAGGAGAAAAAGAAGATTGTAACGCTGCAACGGATCATAGAGCAATTCGAGCGAAACAAAGTATATTCAGAAGAGCAAGTAAACCAAATACTTAAGGATATCTATGATGACTTTCCCACTCTACGAAGATATTTGATCGAGTACGGCTTCATGGAGCGCTCCAAGGATTGCCATGATTATTGGGTGAAATAAAAGGAGGATGCATTAAGTATGAATATGACAGAATATCTTACTGAGATAAGTAAGTTTCAGGATCAGGAGGGTAGGTTGACCATGTTCCCAGCCAAGAAGCGGAATAAGTTGGTAGCCTTATACTATCTTGCAACAAAATTCGAACCGGATATTATCTATACCGAAAAACAAGTCAATGAAATTATTGAAGTCAACCATACCTTTCAGGATAAATGGCTGCTCCGAAGAGAGCTGATTGATAAAGGTCTGCTTTGCCGTCTTACAGACGGCTCGCAGTATTGGTTGTCCCAGGACGCACCAGGTTTAGAGGATTTATTACAGTAACAAGCAAAAACTCTCCCTAGGGCTGAATACCAAGTTGCCCTAAGGAGAGTTCGAATATTTTTAGTCTCATGATTCCCTAGCTAATCTTTGTCTGGCTGAGCTTCGCACTTGGATTGCAGTAATCTCTTCTGCTGTGGTCTGGCTGGTCGGAAGATCGCAGACCAGCGTCTTATCTGACAATACCGCCACTCGGTCACAGATACCCATAATCTCATCGATATCTGAGGATATGTAGATAATACATGCCTTTTTCTTAGCCATATCATTGATATAGTTATAGATATCAATCTTACTTGCAAGATCGATACCACGGGTTGGCTCATCTAATATAAATACCTTTGCCCGAATCATTAACCATTTCGCAAAGATTGCTTTCTGTAGGCTGCCCTCACTGTAGGCTGATATCCTTCTACTTCGAAATAAGGGAATATTAATTTTCTTTATATAATCCAAAGCAGTCTGCCTCATAAAGTAGGAATTAATTACGTGATTTTTCGTAAAACGATGCAGGGAAGGGAATGCAACATTCTCATTGGTATCCAACTCCTGAAAGATAGAATCCTCAAGTCGGTTTTCAGGCAATAAAGCTATATTATTACGGATAGCCACCGCAGGACTGCTAAGATGAACCTGCTTTCCGTTGATGCTGATCTGACCTTCATATTTTACTGCGCCAAAGAGGCAATTGGCCAACAGCGTCCTACCGGAGCCGGCTAGTCCGGTTATCCCTATTATCTCCCCTTCTCTCAGTTGAAAATTAATATCCTTCAGCTTATCCTCAAAGCCCAGTCCGGACACCGAGAACAAGACCTTTCCCTTTTTAAGGTTCATCTTAGGATAACGTTCCTTGAATTTTGTCCCTACCAGCATATGCAGAATCTCAGCTTCCGTTGATTCACTGACAAGCTTTGTTCCAACTAAGGTTCCGTCCTTGATAATTGAGATTCTGTCTCCTATAGTCATAGTGTCATCAATGCGATGGGTGATATAAAAGACACCTGCGCCACGTTCCTTAATTCTTTTGACAATACAATATAGAAGCTCTCGTTCACTCGGATTCAAGGCTGCGGAAGGCTCATCCAATAAAACCACCTTAGCCTCAGAAATATAAGCCTTGCAGAATTCTATCATCTGCCTTTGTGCCAGACCCAAGGTTCTCACCGTATCGGTGGATTTTATTGGTAGCTTAAACTCATCTACCAATTGCTGGAACTGGCTATTCAGCTTCTCAAAATCAATCGTCTGAAGTAGCTTGTTCTTATATGGTAGATTATGAAAATATAGATTCTCAGCAATACTCAGATTATCCAGCAAAGTAGTGTGCTGCTGTATATAGATGAGTTCATTGGAGGAAAAAAAGGACAAACTTTTTGGCTTTACCAACTGTCCCTCAAAATAAATCTCCCCGGAGTCCGGCTGTATCATACCGCTGATCATTTCCATCAGTATACTTTTACCGGAGCCGTTCTCCCCCATAATCATATGCACTTCTCCGGAATAGAGCGATATATTGATATCACACATCCTGAAATTCATTATCTCAAGATTGATGTTCTTAAGCTCAAGCAATGGATAGCTCACTGGGAAACCTCCTGACAATGTTAATCTTCATAAACATCTATCGAAGTAAATAGCGGAATATTATGATTGAAAATATATTGCTTATGTCTATCCTCCAAATTTGAATCTGTCAGAACTCTATTTGCGATCCCCAAATTTCCTACCCGATAAAGGGATTTTGCTCCAAAATACTTAGAAAGACATACCACAGTTATCGATTCTGCCAGCTTAATAGCATGCTGGATCAGTGTTGCCTTTTTGGTACTAGAAACGGTTATACCCACGGTATCACTCAACCCGTCTATCTCAACAAAAATATGATCAAAAGAGAAATTTCTCATATTATCAATCGTCATCTGACCATAAACAGCACTCTCCTCCAGATCACCCCCGAGAAGAATCAGGTTATTGGTTGTGGAATGCACAAAGGCCGAAGCGATAGAAAGGTCATTGGTTACAATCGTCAGATTATTGCGGCCAGTCAGTGCTTTGGCAATGAAGGCATTCACCGGACCATTGGTAAGCATAATCGCATCACCATCATTCACCAAATGGTAAGCCGTATCCGCAATCTCCTGATAGATTAAAATATCTTTAATCTCATCATTTTCCTCCCATACTGCTTCATCAACGTAATCCATTAAGACAGCGCCACCATGAGTACGCTTTAGGAAGCCCTCTTTCTCCAGCTTCTCCAGGTCACGACGGACGGTAACCTCAGTAACATTCAGGAGTTCACTCAGCTTTGCGACGGATACCTTCTGGTCCTTGATTAAGTAGTTTTTTATGATTCGTATTCGTTCGATTGCAAACATATTATTATCCCATCTTTAATTAATCTCAATAACTGCCATAAGTAGGCTATTGCTATGTTTATCATACATGATTCCATTTAAAAAAACAATAACGAAAATCTTCAAAGGACAAAACGAACAGAAACGAACATTTATAATCAATTGTTATAGTATTATCAAACAGAACCATTGGGCCATACCTTTGTGAAAGATGCATAATATTTTTTAACTTTTAAGTAAATTATTGTTGACATCCATAATTTGGGATGTTATTATCTTCTCATACAAACATAAACGAAATTTAATTCGAACACAATCGAAACAAAAATAAGACATTACATACATTTGCAATTTGTTTTGGTGTGAGCTATAGCAATGCCTATAGTTAACATATAAAAGGGAAAATTAAAGGAGGCTTTTATGAAAAGAAATGTAACAGGTTTTAAAAAGGTATTAGCACTTGTATTACTTCTTACCATGACTGCAACACTTCTCTTTGGATGTAGCAGCAAAAAGTCAGAGCCCACATCAACCGCAGAACCCACTAAGGCTACTGAAAAAGAAGCACCTGCTAAAAGCGAGACACCTGCCGCAACCGAACAGACCGGTGCCGGCAACTATATCGGTATAGCAATGCCAACCCAATCCAGTGAACGTTGGATAAAAGACGGTGGTGCCATGAAAAATATTCTTGAAGCAAGAGGTTATACCGTTGATCTACAATACGCAGAGGACGATATACCGACTCAAAAATCCCAGATTGAGAACATGATTACAAAGGGTGCTAAGGTATTAGTAATTGCTGCTATCGATGGCTCCACGCTGTCAGATACACTTGATGCAGCAGCTGCAGGTGGCGTAAAAGTTATTTCCTATGACCGTCTTCTTGTTAATACGGATGCTGTTTCCTATTATGCAACCTTTGATAACAGACGTGTAGGTCAGCTTCAGGCCGAGTCATTGGTAGACGGCTTAAAGAAGCTGAAAGGCGATGGCCCTTATAACATTGAGCTTTTTGCAGGTTCACCCGATGATACCAACTCCTTCTATTTCTTCCAGGGCGCTATGGATATTCTTCAGCCACTCATCGATGCCGGAACCATCTCCATTCCCTCCGGCCAGGTTACTCAGGAGGAAGTAGGAACTCTTCGTTGGGACGGTGCAGTTGCACAGGCTCGTATGGATGCAGTACTTGCAGCAAACTATACTGATGGTAAGACTCTCCATGGTGTATTATCCCCTTATGACGGTTTATCCAGAGGTATCCTATCTGCCTTAACCGCCTTTGGTCTCACCGGTAAGGATCTTCCGGTTGTAACAGGACAGGACGCAGAGGCAGCTTCCATTAAGCTGATTATCTCCGGTGACCAATATTCAACCATCCTGAAGGATACCCGCTTACTAGCTGAGGTTGCTGCAAATATGGTAGATGCTGTTCTTCTCGGCAAAGAACCTGAGATTAACGACACTACAACCTATGACAACAACGTCAAGGTTGTTCCGTCTTACCTGCTTGAGCCATTCATTATCACAATTGATAATTATCAGGAATTAGTTATGGATTCCGGATATCTAAAGCCGGAGGATATCAAATAATTCTAAGCACGGTAAGATAGCCAAAAAAGGGATGTTTTAAAATATAAGCCAACACTGCAGGAAAGGAGGGCATGCATCCCATAATGCACTGTTTGACGGACTGATTATTGATTTTGTATGACAATAGCAGACATTTATGTATGATAATGGCATACAATACAATAAGATGTCAGGCAACCTGTGTGTGAGGGATGCTTGTTGTCCTTTCCTGCTTTTATACTATACATTTTTAAACATCTCCTTTTGGTATGAAAGCATAAAGCAGTTTGATGACTGAAGGAGTGAAAAGATGGAACAATATGCGTTGGAAATGAGAAATATCACAAAAACGTTTCCTGGTGTAAAGGCTCTTGATAACGTAAATCTTAAAGTTAAACCCCTCCATATCCACGCTTTGGTGGGTGAGAACGGAGCTGGGAAATCAACCCTTATGAACGTTCTTAGCGGTGTGTATCCGCATGGAACCTATGAGGGTGATATTATAATCGATGGACAGGTATGTACATTTAAGAGTATCAAAGAAAGTGAAGCGAAGGGAATCGCTATTATTCATCAGGAGCTGGCTCTGATCCCTCAGCTTTCGATCGCAGAAAATGTATTTTTGGGCAATGAGCAAACCGATTTTGGGCCCGTAATCAGCTGGGATAAGACTCGGATAAAAACAATGGAAATGATGAAGAAGGTTGGTCTTCATGAGAGTATAGATACCAAAATTAAAGATCTTGGAATGGGCAAACAGCAGTTGGTTGAAATTATTAAGGCTCTGGCTAAGGATGTCAGACTCCTAATACTGGATGAACCGACTGCCGCTTTAAATGATGAGGATTCCAAGCATTTGCTAGACCTTTTGTTAGGATTAAAGGAACAAGGAATAACCAGTATTATTATTTCTCATAAATTGAACGAAGTCACCAAGGTGGCTGATGATATCACCATCCTGCGTGACGGTAAGACGATTGAGACTTTGGTTAGTGGTGTCGATTCTATCACAGAGGACCGAATTATTAAGGGAATGGTCGGACGTGAGCTTGTCGATCGCTTCCCAAAACGAACTCATCAAATAGGTGAGATTTGCTTTGAGGTGAAAAATTGGAGCGCTTACGATTCAAAGGATGAATCGAAGCTTGTATTGAAGAATATAAATATCCATACTCGCAAGGGTGAGGTAGTAGGAATTGCAGGGTTGATGGGTGCTGGACGAACCGAATTCGCCATGAGTATATTCGGACGCTCCTTTGGCAAAAAAATAGAGGGTACGATTATTAAGGATGGTAAGGAAATACATATTAAGAATGTTAAAGATGCCATAGAACATGGTATCGCCTATGCTACAGAGGACAGAAAGAGTGCCGGTCTAATCTTAATCGATAATATTAAACGTAATATTAGCCTTGCTGCTTTCCGAAAAATCAGCAAAGGTATCGTAATTGATGATAACAAAGAAATAAAAGCTGCTGAGGACTTCAGGGAAAGGCTAAGAATTAAATCTCCCAGCATCCTTCAGCGAACCGGTAACTTATCCGGCGGGAATCAGCAGAAGGTTGTATTCAGCAAATGGATCTTCTCCGATCCGGATGTACTGATTCTCGATGAGCCAACCAGAGGCATCGACGTAGGTGCCAAGTATGAAATCTATTCCGTTATCAACGATTTGACTGCTGCAGGTAAGACGATCATAATGATATCGTCTGAATTGCCTGAGATCCTGGGAATGTGTGACAGAGTATATGTCATGAATGAAGGTCGAATTGTCGGTGAGTTAAATGCCGAGGATGCCTCACAGGAAAATATAATGCATTGTATAATGCAGAGCAATCAGGAGGGATACAATGAGTAAAAAAGCTTCTTTCTTTAAAGGTAATATCCGTCAGTATGTAATGGTTATCGCTTTGGTCATCGTTATCGTACTATTTCAATTGCTAACAAAGGGGGTTTTATTAAAGCCACTCAACATATCTAACTTAATCTCACAAAATGCTTACATATTGATCCTTGCAGTTGGTATGCTCCTTTGTATTCTGACCGGTGGTAATGTGGATCTGTCCGTTGGTTCAGTAGCCGGCTTTGTCGGTGCAATCTCTGCAACAATGATGTTAAAAATGGATATTCCTGTCTTTCCCACCATCGTGGTTTCCCTGCTCCTCGGCTTTCTGATTGGCTGCTGGCAGGGCTTCTGGATAGCATATGTCGGGGTTCCCGCTTTCATTGCTACCCTGGCCGGTATGTTAATCTTCCGTGGATTGACATTGGTCGTACTTCAAGGAACCAGCCTTGCTCCTCTTCCGGCAGGCTATACCTTTATGGCTTCCGGCTTCCTTCCTGAGATCGGGAAGATTGGTAATCTCAATATCCTATCCATAGCATTGGGTATCATAGCATCAATTCTATATGCATTAAAGGAGCTTAACGACAGAAAGAATAAGAAAAAATATGGTTTTGAGGTAAGCTCCCTGAAGACCTTCGTTCCACAGGTGCTTGGAATCATAGTGATCATCAATGCATTTACCTTCTCCTTAGCCTCCTATAAGGGCATTCCGATGGTCTTAGTTATCGTTATTACACTGGTACTCATCTATTCCTTCATCACTATGAAGACTATTCCCGGAAGACACATCTATGCTTATGGCGGCAATATGAAAGCTGCCCAGTTATCCGGTGTAAATACAAAGAAGGTTATGTTCTGGGTATATGCTAACATGGGACTTCTGGCTGCTTTGGCTGGCGTTATCTTTACCGGACGATTGAATTCAGCCACGCCGAAAGCAGGTTCCGGCTTCGAGATGGATGCCATCGCTGCCTGCTTCATTGGTGGCGCTTCTACCTCCGGTGGTATTGGTACTGTTGTCGGAGCAATGGTCGGTGGTTTACTTATGGGTGTCCTGAACAATGGTATGTCCATTATGGGAATTAGTATTGACTGGCAACAAGCAATTAAGGGCTTTGTACTCCTTTGTGCCGTTGCCTTTGATGTCTACTCAAAATCCAAATCCAAATAGTTTATCATTCCATCTCCTCAAAAAAGGGCTGTTTTACGTTGAAGTAAGTCCCCGTCAGATATCTCTTGACCTAGGTAATACTGCATCAACGAAAGCAGCCTGATTCTATCTATTCTATGGTCTTAATCCAACACCGGCGCCTCTTGTGTTGTCTTGTCTCGTAATGCTTCCATAACGCCTGTACTTGATGATTATTCTCTAGTTCCGGTCCTGTTTCCGCCACCTCAAAGCCATTGTCCCTTGCGGTAGCTGCCATGGAATTCATTAAGACGGCCGTTAATCCTTTATTCTGCATCTGTGGTAGAACACCAACCAAATAAAGATCAAGGACCTTTGACTCTACATAAGGTGCTCGAAGCAGATGATACCAGCCAAAGGGAAATAATCTTCCATCGTATCTTTTTACTGCTTTATTCAGAGATGGAATCGCCAAGCCAAAGCCGACTAATTGATGATCTTCATTGATAATCAGCTTAACAAACATGGGATTGATCAGTAATATAAATTCATCATAGTATTTCATAATCTGCTTATAGGACAGCTTAACCGTTCCATATAGATTCTCGTATGTAATATTATATAGGTCGAATATCTTTGTAATATAGGGCTTAATCTGTTTTCTCGTTTTCGGTTCAATCAGGGTAAGCTTGTGTTTTCTAAGCACCGCTGCAGCCAGCATATCCATTCTTTCATCCGCTTCCTTCGGAATCTTGACCTGATATTCCACCCAGTCCGTATCACCTCGAAAGCCCAAACTCTCCATATGACTTGTGTAATAGGGGTAGTTATAGATAGTGAGGAACATGCCCTCTTCCTCAAAGCCCTCGATCAGCATTCCCTCTTGATCCATATCGTTAAACCCAATTGGACCATGAAGCTCCACCAATCCTTCTTCACGCCCCCAATTCTCTACCGCCGCAAATAGTGCAGCAGAAACCTTCATATCATCAATAAAATCCACTCTAGAAAAGCGAATTCTTCTGGTGTTCCATTTCTCATTGGCGGCCTTATTAATAATTGCTGCAATGCGTCCGACGCATTTCCCGTCCTGATAGGCTAGGAACTGCTTGGTCCTACAGTACTCATAAGCGGGATTTTTCTTTGGATTAAATATATTCAGTTCATCGGTGATTAGCTTCGGAATCGCCTGTGGAACCTCCCTATACATGTCTGTATGAAAGGTTGCAAACGCAAGCCTCTCTTTTCTCGTCTTCACTTCTCTAACTTCCAGCATAGTATCCCCCCATATACGTTATGACCTTTTTTTAATTCTATATCAGGATGGAAATTTGTGCAATAATATGTTGAATATTCTCTTATCTTCCCTACAGAGAATTCGTATTTGCGTTCGTCAGTACTTAGGCTCTGTATTTTTGAGCCTTATGTACTGCTAGGTAACGCAACTAAGCGAAAGCGTCTCCGATCGGAAACTTTCGTTGATATCCTATCATTATTTCTAACTAGCTGTGAACAGTAACTTATGCATTTCCTTCTGCATTTGTCTGTAAAATAATTTTCTTCATCCTCTTGCAATTCTAAAATTCGTGTGCTATACTAGCAAAAATTCCTTAAAGGAGATATCTTCCATGAAACATTTTATGCCCATGTACGTCTTTATTTACGCTGAACCCCTAAGACATTGACGCTTGTAGCTTCGTCGCATAGCTGCAGGCAGATATGTTTCCTTCAGTTATGCAAAAACGGAATGGGCTTATATTTAATAGTAAAACCTCCGCCTTGCATGATAGTTATTTATTATTCAAGGCGGTTTTTTTATATATCATCAGTGGGTAAGACACTGATGATATAGCCTCCGGCGGATGCACACGATTTCGAGTGGTTTATTATCTCACTTTGTTCGATACGAAATCGGCGCACAAGTACGCTGGGGCGTACTTGATAAACTAGTGCGATATAAAAGGAGGAAGGCATATGGACGCAATTGTAGTAAACGATTTATGTAAGACCTTTCGCGTAAAGGTAAAAGACAAAGGACTTAAGGGAAGCTTAAAATCCATTGTAAAGCCTGTGTACCAGACAATACAGGCAGTGGATCATATCAGCTTTCGGGTAGAGGAAGGAGAAATTCTTGCCTTCATCGGACCAAACGGGGCCGGAAAGAGTACCACAATTAAGATGTTAACCGGAATTCTCTATCCAGAGGAGGGGAATGCAAGAGTTATGGGAATCAATCCGACCGCAAAGCGAAAGAAGCTCGCTTATCAAATTGGTACTGTCTTCGGCCAGAAGGAGCAGCTTTGGATGCACCTAACTCCTTACGATAATTTCAAATTCTTTGGGGCGATCTATGACCTGACGGACGAGGAATCCGAAGAAAGGATCGAGGAGCTTAAGAAGGTATTTGAATTAGAGGAATTTATAAACACACCCGTCAGAAATCTCTCCCTAGGCCAGAGAATCCGTTGCGAGATGGTAGCATCTCTCATTCATCGTCCTAAGATATTATTTCTCGATGAGCCTACCATCGGCTTAGATCCGGTTGTAAAAGAAAATATCCGGACTCTGATCAAGAAGATGAACAAGGAATACAATACGACCATCTTTCTTACCAGTCATGATATAGGGGATATTGAGAAATTGTGTAAGAGAATTATTATCGTGAATCACGGAAGCATCGTACTAGATGATTCTATGGAGAATCTAAAGTATCACTATCTGAATAAGAAAATTGTTGAGGTAAAGCTAAGAGAGGCGATTGATATGTCCGACGAGGACGGTATTACCGTAACCAAGAGTAAGGGCAGTAATCTTAAGCTGGAGGTAGATACCACTAGGAAGACGATTGCGGATGCTTTGAAGCTCATCGACTCAGACAACATCCTTGATATTAATATATCCAATGTTCCTCTGGAAAATATCATCACAGAAATCTACAAGGAGAATCGGCAAAAAAGGTTATAGTTAAGGCCACCCCCATCTCCAAGACTAACAAAGAAAGGTGTTGAAACGATGCGAAAATATCTGTTTATATGGAAGGCTACTCTGATTGAGAGTCTTCAATATGTATTAAATATTCTATTAGGCTTTATTACCTTTTTTATGATTCTCTTTGTATTTATGAATTTGTGGGAATATATCTATTCCGATTCCACCAATCTGATTAACGGTTACTCCAAGGTCCAGATGATCTGGTATGTTATAGTGACAGAAATCATCTGGTTCTCTACCAGGAATGCAACCTTAAGCCATCAGATTAGTAATGACATCAAAAGTGGCTCTATTGCCTACGGTATCAATAAACCCTATCACTACATTGCCTACATTATTGCAAAGCACCTTGGCGAAATTGCGCTTAAGTCCCTTATGTTCCTATCAGCCGGCCTAGTTATCGGTTATTGCTTCCTCGGTTCCTTCCCAGACATAAGACTGTATCAACTCCCTGCCATTCTACTATCTCTGATTCTTGGAATGTTTGTGAATACCTTCCTGAAGATGAGCATCAGTGTCTTGTCCTTCTGGATTGAGGATGCAACTCCCTTCCATTGGATCTACGATAAGATGATTATTGTCCTTGGCATCATGTTCCCTGTAGAGGTGTTTCCTCTGTGGGCCCAGCCTATCATACGCTTTACACCCATTTTTGTTGTTACCTACGGACCTGCTAAACTAATCATCGACTACAATACCGGCATGGCCCGGCAGGTAATCCTATCACAGCTGATCTATTTTGTGATATCCTTTACCATATTATTATTCATCTATCAGAGGGGAGTGAAAAAACTGAATGTTAACGGCGGCTAAAAATCAATTAAGAGTTATCCTGCTTTCTGTGAAATACAATATCATGAGGGAAATGACCAATCGTGTAACCTTCCTGACCAATGTATTGTTCATGATATTAAATAATGCTACCTTCGTGATCCAGTGGCTGCTATTATTCCACTTAAAATCAGACATTGGCGGCTATGCTTTTTCAGATGTAATGGTTCTTTGGGGCTTAGCAGCCTCAACCTTTGGTTTTGCACACATCCTGTTTCATAGGGCCTTCCAACTGTCTGCTCTAATCCTGCAGGGTAAACTGGATTCCTATCTGGTCCAGCCAAAGAACGTTCTACTTAGCATCATTACCTCAGCAACCAATTCCTCCGCCATCGGCGATCTGATCTATGGATATCTGGTTATCATGATATTCAAATTCAGTATCTCGAACTTATTACTGTTTACTCTCTTTACCTTGCTTGGCGGTTTAGTCATGACTGCCTTTGCTGTAATCACTGGCAGCTTCTCCTTCTGGATTACAAGGGCGGACCTACTTTCAGAGAATCTGAATAATATTATTGTTAACTTCAGTACCTACCCAGACAGTATCTTCAAGAACGGTGTACGCCTGCTTCTCTATACCATCGTTCCGGTGGGTTTTGTAGTTTATCAACCTATGCATATAATGATAGAATTTGATTTACTGGCATTGCTTAGTGTCATCGCCTTTACGATCGGTATCTGCCTGCTGGCCTTCTTCCTATTTTATAAGGGACTAAAGCGATATACCTCAAGTAATCTGATGAGTGCAAGGATATAAGAATATTTAATAACTAAATACATTCATTTATCATCAAACATCATATAATCCAAATGCATCATAGATTAGTTCATTATATGAATAATCACCTAGTTATCGGTTTTATGTTTACTTATTGTAAAAATGTGGTACAATATTTGGTAAGGACTGTTGATTTTCACCTACGCGAAACATGTTCGGCGTTACAACCGGTCACAGAATTTACTATCGCAGATGTTCTTAGCAAGATGGGTAATGTACTTTTACTAAGGACCAGAACAACAGCTAAGTCACTAATCCTGACGTATTTTGCTTATGTTTTGACCAATCTTATTCTACATTTAACGAAAAGTAAAGGAGTGAAGTGATTGTATGGTACTTGAGGGTAAAGTAGTTGTAGCACAAGGTGGAGGGCCTACCGCAGTAATTAATCAATCTTTAGTGGGGGCCGTGCTGGAATCTAGAAAATTTCCACAGATAACTAAGGTGTATGGGGCAGTTAACGGAGTTTCGGGAATTATTAATGAGGACTTTCTTGATCTAACACAGGAGACGACTCATAATTTGGAGCAGGTAGCGATCACTCCCTCCTCCGCACTATTCTCCACCAGAGATAAGCCAGACAATGCTTATTGCAAAGAAATCTTCAAGGTATTTCAAGCTCACGGTGTAAGATATTTCTTCTATATCGGAGGAAACGATTCCGCTGACACCGTTCGCATCGTAAATGAACAGGCAGAATCCTCCGGTTATGAATTCAGAGCTATTCATATTCCAAAAACCATTGATAATGACCTAATGATGAACGACCACACTCCTGGTTATCCTTCTGCTGCCAAATTCGTAGCACAGGCCTTCATTGGTTTGAATCTGGATAATAGGGCTCTTCCCGGCGTACATATCGGTGTCGTCATGGGACGTAATGCGGGCTTTTTGACCGCAGCCTCTTCCATCGCACAGAAGTACCCCGATGATGGTCCTCATTTAATCTATTTACCGGAGCGGAGCTTTATCCTAGACAATTTCATCAAGGATGTGAAAGAGGTCTACGATAAATATGGTCGCTGTATCGTTGCTGTATCCGAAGGTATTCAGGATGAACATGGAGTACCGATCGTAACCAAGTTGTTCAAAAGTAGTACCGATGCACACGGCAATACTCAATTATCCGGTACCGGTGCCTTGGGTGATCTTCTGACCCAGGAGATTAAGAATAAACTGGGCATCAGCCGTGTACGCTCTGATACACTCGGCTATCTGCAGCGCTCCTTCATGGGCTGCTCTTCTGAGATAGACCAGCATGAAGCAAGAGAAGTTGGTGAGAAAGCTGCTCAGTTTGCTATCTGGCATAATGTAGACGGCTCCATCGTCATTAATCGTACCGGCTATTACTCGGTAGACTATAAGATGACTCCTCTGCATAATGTAGCAGGCAAGACTAAGCTCATGCCGGACAACTTCATCAATGCTAAGGGTAATAACGTTACAGATGCCTTTAAGTATTATCTCCAACCCTTATTAGGATGTAATATGCCAGAAGCCAGTATGCTTCGTGCTCCCAGAGCAGAGAAGATCCTTCATAAATAATTAATCATGCAGCCGTATGCCAAAAAATGTGCCTCACTAGCTTTTTGGCATACGGTGTTCATAAAATCATGTAGGTGACTGTTTTTATCACTAAAGTCCGAAGGTAACGAAGTCCTCCATCTTAATACGTTTCTTCATTGTCGGTGGCTCCACGCTTGCATATCCTAAGGTCAACAATGCAACTACCTCCAGATTCTCCGGTAAAGCCAGAATATCATGACTGCGCTTTGCATCAAAGGCACAGATCCAACAGGTGCCAAGGCCTAGGTCTGTAGCGGCCAAGGTCATATGGTCAACTACGATTGCTGCATCGATATCACAATGATCCTTGCCATCCTTCCGCTTCCAGCTCTTTGAATGATCTCCACATATAGCAATGATCACCGGTGCCTCCTTGATCCAATCCCGTCCGTACACCTCATATAATTTCTCCTTGTCCTCCTTCTTTTCTAATACATATAGATGTACCGGTTGAAAGTTCACTGCCGAAGGAGCTAGTCTCCCAGCTTCAAGTACCTGTAATAGCTTATCTCTCTCGACCTCTCTATTCTGATAACCTCGTACGGAATATCTCTCTTCTACCAATTGAATTAATGACATAAATCTGCTCCTTTCAGAATTGCTTGTAAATATTATATATTAATTATTCAATTAATAACATTTATTTAGTATTGATGTACTTTTTCTCTACTATAACATAAAAATTCCCTCTTTGGTAATAGAAAGAGGGAATTTTACTCGACTATTTCTTCTTTGTTGAGCTTGCTGCAGCTGAGGCACCACCCTTTTTCTTCGGTGCTTTTTTTGGATTCTTATCTCCCATGATATCCACCTCCTTTTGTTTGATTTTGGTCACGTATTACAACTATTGTATCTTCAATTTGACACAAAGTCAAACAAATTTACCACACAAAATTCGTCACAAACAAAACTTATTGTCATATTTTGTCATTATTAAAGTGGCGGTGTATATCACAGAATATCTCTCTCAATCCCGACAATCTCTCCTTCCGTGTTCTCCTCTATAAAGCTAAGTACATGATCAATGATACTATCAGCCTGAGCACGACCTCCAGCAATTGCAGCGAAGCCCAGTACAGCAATCTGATGAATATCCTGCTCTTCCACTTCTGCAACTGACACATTAAATTGATTTCTTACTTTTGTACAAAGACTCTTTACAACCATTCGTTTCTCCTTCAAGGAGTGTGCCCATGGAATATGGAGAGTTAGCTTGGCTGTCGCTATCATCATAATCGAAGCACTACCTTTCTCTTAATCGGTATCCCTACGTGCTACCTTCTCATAAACTATTTCCTTACAACCATGAAACTTCATAAATCGCTTAAAGCATCGATCCATCTCATTATATCGTTTTTTGGTTGGTCTTATCCCTTGCTCAAACCAGATATTTTTTACAACGAGAGTTTTTGTCTTCTTTATCGCTACTACCTCTACCCTAGCCGTCAGACGATCTCCCATAAGTACCGGAAGAACATAATAGCCATACTTACGGTCCTTCTCCGGTGTATAGATTTCCCATTTATAGTCGAAATCAAAAAGCTCCTTAATCAGCTTACGATCCCACATAATACAATCCAGAGGTGCCAGTAGCTCTGTACGCATCTTATATTCAGGGGTTTTTATAACCTCCTGAAGTAGCCACTGATCCTCAGTGACACAGTAAAAGGTATCTTTACAGTCTTCGATTGTAACCGGAATAATCCTTCCCTCTTCCAAAAGCTCACGAAAGGCCTCCTGTCTCTCTTGGGCCTTTAGGTTCCAGATATAGATCCAGGCATCGGAGGGTCTATTCCACAGAAGTCCTACAGCAGAGATTCTTCGACGAACTCTCCACTTCAGGTGATCCAACTCCCTTGGGTTAGGCTCATCTGCCTCCAAAAGCTCCTTAGGAATATAATCCTCGGACAAGGCGTAATACTTGTTGGTACCCTTTTTATGATGTATCACCAGGTCCCCACGAAAGTACAGACTCTCCAAAGCTACTCTGGCCAGCTTAGAGCTATTCCAGTACCAATCCACCTTCTCCTCCTGAAAGCCGATATCCTTGGAGCTGACCGGTCCCTTCTTCCGTATGATAGCCTTAATCTCCGGAGCGATTCGATCCACCGCTTCCCGGCCTCTTCCCCAAGTACGATAACCTTCTCTAATTCGTTCCAGGTAAGGCCAGTCCTCGATCGGTAGAATACACAGACACTTGTCAAAATAATCGATTAATTTACGGTCCTCATACAACAATTCAGCTAGCATCTGTTTGGTATAGCCCTGTATTCTTGACTGAAGTACCAGGTCTGCATTCCTTCCACAGACATCAATTGGATCAAATTGAATCGCGCCGATCTGACGGATATATTCCAGAATCCCTTCCTTCCCCTGGAAACGATACTCCCCCAATAGACCATGTTTACGAAGCATAAACTGCCTAGCCTGTTGCTTGGTCAATGTTACCATGCATGAATCCCCCTATGAATAAGGTGTCAAAAGGTTGCTTTTACAAGTGAATATCACTGCATATATATCCATTTGACTGCCTTTCTAATAAGTTATCTTCTCCAGGTAAAGACCGGCTGCATCTGCAAGATCACCGGTGCGGTTTCTCTGCTTTAGATCAAATATTTCCGGTATCTCCTCACCCTTTATTCTGCCAAGCCCCACAGCCACCAGTGTTCCCACCATCCACCGGACCATATTATAGAGAAAGCCGTCTCCCTGAATACGTATATTGAAAAAGCCATCTATTTCTTCGAATCGGATAGAATAGATGGTTCTATGCATTGATTTCTTTTTCGATTTGGCATTGGAAAAGGCAGTGAAATCATGAGTTCCCAGCATATAAGTGCTTGCCTCTTGCATTGCCTTAAGATCGAGGGGCTCGTCCACATGCATACTGTATTTTCGCATAAAAGGATTCGGGTATTCCTTATTCCATATCTTATATAGATAGGTTTTGCTTTTTGCATGATATCTGGCATGAAACTGCTCATCCACCAATGAGGCCTCTGTCACAACGATGTCCTGCGGCAGATAACGCTTCATGTAGTTCATAATCTCCTCACAGGAAAACCTGTGAGCCGACTTAAAATTAGCCACCTGAGCCAGAGCATGTACTCCCGCATCCGTTCTGCTGCAGCCTATAATCTCCGTTGGCTGTCCTGTAAGCTGTGTCAACACCTGCTCTAGCTTATACTGTATCGTTGCTTCTCCCTGACCCAACCGCTGCCAGCCCTTATACCTGCCTCCATCATACTGAAGGATTAATTTATAATTAAACATTACAACTCCTTGACTTATTCTTTCGAATTATTTCTTCCAACGCGTGTGGATAATATAAAAGGTAAATAAAATAACCAGATAAAGAGCTATGACCACCAACAGGGTAATCATCCGCTCTTTATCTGTTCCATCGGCATAAATCACAGGACCAAGTCCAAATAGGGTTACCATCAAAAGAAGTAATACTAAGATAACGTAGATAATTTTCTTTGCCACGAGACATCCCTCCTACAATCATAATTAATTGTAGTATGTTCTCAAAAGGCGAAACTTATTGCTGCACTTATCTCCGTCTATTCTTCGTTAAGGTTCTCCCAAATAACTTCTAATGGAGTTATTATAACATCATTCGTACCGGACTTAAAGGTCTTAATCCACTCCGGCTGCGCAGGCAGGTCCTTGGAAGGTTCATCAAACCTTGGATAGTCCGCATAATCCTCGTGAACTATGGTAATTCCATTAAGCCCCCACCACTCTTCATCTGTCAACCTCTTTGTACTTGTAAATTCATAGTGGGAATACACACTTCCCCGGCTTAGATACAGCTTACCATTCATTGGAACCACGACATAAATATAATCAAAATAGCCGGTTCCCAGGGTAAGATAATTACCAGAAGCCGAGCTTATATCAGATACTAGCATATCACAGAGCTCAATATGAGGGTAATCCTCATCAACGATACCCTTTAAGAAGGAATGCATTATTCTCTCCATGCTGCCACCGTAGCGAAGAAGACGATCGTTCTCCTCCTCTGACAACGGTTCATTCTTTAACTCCTTATAGGAGCAATCAATCAAAAGCTGCAGCAGCTTCCTATATTCATTGGCTCCCTCTAACAGGCTCTCATTCAACATACCACGCTGTTCTAAGCTGGAGACTGTGTAATCGGTAAGATAAAGCAGCTTCGTATATAGCTCTACCTGAGGCTCCACATAATGATAATCCGCATATTCGACTGGTCCACCCATCTCTGCCATGGCCTGTTTACCGTAAAGAACCGTATCATGCTTTAATTCTGTATAGCTTCCAAGAGCGGTATTAAGCGTTTTATTTCTCCATGCCTGGGTCTTCATAAAGGAGGGCATTCCCGAACTGGCATCATATTCCTTTAAAGCATCCTGAAGAGTCCAAAGCCAACCGGTATAGAGATTGGTAGACCAGTAGTCAGGACCAAAGCCGGCTATCTTCTCCTTCCATCCCTTATAATGCTCGGTATACTCTCCCCACTTATCCTGAGGCTTATATACCTCAAACTGAAGCTGCTCTGCCAGACTACTGCCCAAAACTCCCATGATATCAAGTCCGCTGGGTATCGGCCGTAGGATTGGTGTAATAAGATCCTGAAGGATATCGCTGTCCAGAACATAGCGCTGACCCATAAAGCGGAATTGCTTCTCCGTGTCGATTGAGGAATCGGTTATTTTACCCTGAATCTTTGGCTCCGGAAGTAATCTCACAGCGGCCTCAAGCTTAGAATAATATTCCTCGTCATTGAACAGATTCGGATCCTCCTTCTCCCCGAATACCTCCTTCCGAAGCTTATTCATCGTAAATACATCAATATCATCGGATAAGCCTACATACTGAGAGGTAGGCAGATAGATATTGGTCCAAAGCTCAGCATCACAGATTTGCTCCGATTTTGCAAAGGTCATATAGCTGATTAAGAGTGCCTGAAGCACATTCTCATACTGGTATACATTATTGCTAAAAAATGAATAGGGGACGGTCCCAAACCACATCATTGTACGGAAAAAGCGACCTAGCTCCTCTGTCCTTGTATAATGGCCACGGACGGTAAATTGGCTGTAATCGAGATCCTTATTTAATAAGGGCGATAAAGTAACACTCTCTGCTTTACTACAAAGCTCAAATTCTTTCTTTGCAGTCGCAAGGAGCTCCGCATCAACTGTGACAGAAAGCTCAGTACTGTTTAGCATCAGCATCCTGGCTGTTAGATAATAAATAACATTCTTCTTCTGAAGGTCCCTCAGCTGCTGATCCTCCAAGGTATTCGATAAAAGGATTGACTTGTCAAGCATCTGCTTCGTCATCAGATCCAGATCATTATAAAGGTATGCCGACTCCACATTAATTAAGGACTTATCATAAAATTGATGATAGAGATGCAGTACCGAATCCGAGGTGATGAAATTCGGGATACCTGTATATTCATTCGAATCATAGGTATGATACATCTTTGTCGACCCTGCAGGCAGAACCAAAAAGCCATTGTTCACCAGCTTCTTAAGCTGCTCTTGGGTAAATCCACTGAATTGATTAATATTTTCAATATTGGATAGATCCTTAGCTATCTCATAGTTGTTTACCTTGGCTTCAAAGGAAGGCTTTTTATAAGCCACCCTTTCCGGCTTTACCGTATCCACTGAGATCCACTTATCGTCCAGCTTGAGAAAACCCTCCTGCGAAGAACTCTCTTCCTTTATCGTCGGCTCTGGAGTTACCTTCCCCGAATTATTCTCCAGTGGACTCTCTGTAATGTCTGTGGTCCCATTGTTATTCTCATCCTTTATCTTATTGCCCTGACATCCGGATAATATTAGGCACATGCATAAAATAATTGCACAAAATCGTTTCATAAATATTCCTCCACTCCTTTTCTAGTCAACCTTCGTTATTATTCCGTCTTTTAGCATGAATAGGTCCGTCTCCTTCTGACCGTTGCTATAGGTCATGCGGATCCGATTCTCACTCACAATCGATACATCAATAATATCTCTATAATCGGTACCCTGAGCCAGCATAAGAAAACCAAAATCAAACCAATGATATACAAGCAGTCTTTCCTGTCCCTCTTTGGTCTCAGTGATAAATATGATTTCCTCACCCTTTGTATCCACTAACTCACCGGTTATGAAATCCTCCCAGCTTCCTGCAATATCAGAACCGGTCCATTTCTTTACCAGCTTCCCCTCCCTATAGTTAAATATGAACAATCTGTTCTTCTCGACTTTATCATAGAACGTGGTTTTCCTAACCGAAGTGACAAGCTCCTTCTCTCCATCTCCGTCGATATCTGCCAACCTTATCTTCCATGGCTTGAGGCCGGAAAAATTATTCTCATAAGTGCGTATCCATTCTCCATTCTCACCCTGGTTAAGCACTAATAGTCGATCACCATAGATTACATCCTCTGTTGTACTTACGAAGGTGTAGGCAATGCTCCCCTCCACGGCATAGTCAATTAGCCGCTCCTGACTGGTTAAGGCCTTCTCCAGTTGGTCCGACAATCCAGCAGCATCTGTTACCTGCCATATAATCAGGATTAAACTGAGTACTAAGAGGCAGAAAACATCCAACATTATCCTTTGAAGAACTTTCTTTTTCATGCTCATAGAGGTTCCTCTTCCTACTATTTTATAATTATAAACATCACTTTCCTTAATTATACAAATCATCCAGCTCAGCCATATTCTACCACCCAGGCGTAACGATGACAATACATTGAGGGATATTTAAAGAAACCTTAAGAATTTGGTAAGAGTCGCCTTTCTGCCTCTTTAAATGCTTGAACAAAAAAGGAAGTGGCAGATATTCTCTGCTACTTCCCTGTTTAAACTATAAATATTAATATCTTCTTCCTTTGTTACCCTGTCCACCGCGGTTATCTCTACCACCATAACCATTGTTCTTCTCAGCTTTTCTTGCTCTTCTGCAATCGGGACATCTTACCGGCTCATTATCAAAGCCCTTCTCCCTATAAAAAGCCTGCTCACTATCAGTAAATACAAATTCCGCCTTACAATCCTTACATACAATCGCCTTGTCTGCCATTCCAAACTCCTCCTAAATCATAATTGAAATAAATAATCTTACAACGAACTACGTTCCGATAGATTAAAGAGGTTGGCGAAAAGGAAATCGATCCAGATTAATTTATGGGAATACTTTGATTATAACATGCTCTTCGAAATTTGCAATAGACATAATTCCAATAGAGGAAATATTAGGTTGATAATCACTTTGTTACTACAAGGCTCGATTTATGCAAGTATTTCCATTATCTCCAAGAAATAATATTATCTTGTAAACATAAAGCGAGCAGATTGTCCTAAGACTAATCTGTATATCGCAATAGGCCCATTCTTCGGATTCGTCAAGAAACGTCACCAATATTCTTTAAATCTCATAATATACTTAGTAAATTATGTAGCATACCCTTTCTGATTAAAGCAGGTCGATGGGATACATAATTTCTAATGTTCCACAGAGAGATACGATCAGTATTTCCTGCATTGATACCTATACTATGGGGGTGATATAATGCGTACAGACAATCGTCTATCCAAAGCTTATAACAACGCAAAGATAGAATATTTTGATGACAAATCAAAATATATCTTTTTCAGTGATATTCACCGGGGTGATGACAGTGTATCCGATGAATTTACCCGTAACCAGACAATCTATCTGAACGCTCTGAACTACTACTACAAAGAAGGCTATACGTATGTGGAGGTTGGGGATGGTGATGAGCTCTGGGAATACCCAACCTTCAAACACATCCGTCTGGCTCATACGGATATCTTCATTGCTCTTAAGAGATTTTTCGATGACCATCGACTTACGATACTCTATGGTAATCATAATATATACCTAAAATCTAAGAGCTATGTTAGGGAGAATTACTATACCTTCTATGATGAATACAACCAAGAAAGGGTAGAGCTGTTCAAGGAACTCGAGCCTTATGAAGCCGTTGTCCTGAAACATAAGGAAACCGGTCAGGAGATTCTTGTGGTCCATGGTCATCAAGGAGATTTCATGAATGATCAATTATGGGTAGTCTCCATGTTATTAATGCGCTATTTCTGGCGCTTCATGCATGTAGTTGGCTTTGAAAACCCATCCAGCCCAGCCCGAAATCTATATAAACGGCACAAGGTAGAGCGAAACTATAAAAAATGGATTCAAAACCATAAGATGATGTTGATCTGCGGTCATACCCACCGCCCGAAATATCCAAAAAATGATGAGCTACCCTATTTTAATACCGGATGCTGCATCCATACCCGAGGAATTACTGGTATCGAAATCCTTGAGGGAAAGATACTTATGGTAGACTGGAGAATCACTGCTGATGATGACGGCGTAGTTAGAATTAAGCGTGTTGTTGTCAGAGGACCAGAACCCATCACAAAATTCGATTGCATAAATAATCCTTATTCTTTAAACTGCCATCAAACTGAGGATGATGATTAATCCTTTGTTAAGCAGATTTATCCTCAAAGAACTTAGAGTAAAGTAGAACCTCCGAGGGTAAGCTATTGTTGGAGGTGATATTTTTGAAGGTAAGAGACATCATGACCAAAGACATTGCTTGTTTAAGATCTGATGATTCACTCGAGCGTGCAGCTCAGCTGATGAAGCAGTATAACTGTGGATCCCTTCCGGTATGTACTCAGGATAAACTGATTGGTATTATCACAGACCGTGATATTACCGTACGTTCCGTTGCGTCCGGTGACGTAGCTCATAAAAGAGTCAGAGATATTATGACAGATAATGTAGTCTTTGCTAACCCAGAGACGGATGTCAATGACGCTGCCAGCATCATGAGCGACCGCCAGATACGAAGACTCCCAGTGGTAGAGAGTAATCGACTAGTTGGTATCGTTGCCTTAGGCGATATCTCCTTGGAGCCTTCCTGCCAGGAACATGCAGAGGACGCACTGAAAAACATCTCCAAACCCGGTTACAGCCTACGTTAGTCATAGACCTCGTAGAGCTCCTTATAGCACTGTAATCTGGGTAATGGTTTGTATTAGTACTACCCTTGAATTTTAAGATGGTAGTACTATTGCAATCCTGTTTATATTCAAAAATTCTTCCTACCCACTCTACAGCCTATCTGTTATATTACATACAGATTATTCGCTTGAATTTCTCCTCGTTAATATAGTCCTGTTGTCTGTCTGATTGATTCTTCTATCTAACTGACTATTTGCTTAAAAGAACGAACTTCTTCATTTGTTTTTAATTGAATTTCTTTTCTTTCATGATACAATAAAGGAACTGAAGACATAACAGGGAGGTATCTATGAAACAGACAAGCTTACCGAATAACAGAAAGAAAAACAAGGGACTATCCATCCTATATCTTTTACTGCGACTGTTAGTGGTTGTAGTCATTATCGATCAGTTCAAAAGCAGGGATTATGAGAATATTTTTCTATGTATCCTTACTTTGATTTTGTTTTCGATACCAAGCTTTATTGAGAAAAAAATCCATATTGATATCCCAGATACTTTGGAGGTGATCATCTTACTCTTTATTTTCTCCGCAGAGATACTCGGTGAGATTAAAACCTACTATCTAATCTTTCCCTACTGGGATACCATACTACATACGATAAACGGCTTTCTTGCAGCTGCCATCGGATTTTCACTAATCGATATCCTGAATAAGAATGATAAGTTCGCCATTTCCCTATCCCCCTTATTCGTCGCTCTGGTAGCCTTCTGCTTCTCCATGACCATTGGAGTTCTATGGGAGCTGTTCGAATTCTCCATGGATCAGTTCTTTGGCTTTGATATGCAGAAAGATACCTATCTGACTTCCTTCCAGTCCGTCCTTCTTAACGAGCAAGGCCTAAACGTACCGGTAAAGGTCAATGTAGAAAGTCTGGTAATCAACGGAGAGCCCTGGAGGGCTTATATTGATTTAGGACTTATTGACACCATGTATGATTTACTCGTTAATTTTATTGGAGCTGTGGTTTTCTCTATCTTTGGATATTTTTATATCAAGCAAAGAGGCAAAGGCAATTTCCTTAATCGGTTTATCCTCAGGCCTAATACTCAGACCTATCAAAAGGAAATAGAATCTTCAAAACAATAGAAAGTGTGATTCATAGACTATAAAATGCCCTCCTGGCTTAGGCAGCTGATCTACCTATTCCAGGAGGGCATTTTAGTATCATAAATACGTGATGTCCGCTCTGTTATTTCATTTCAATATAGCTGTTATAGCCTGCTGCTATTTATGATAGAAGGTATTCTCAAGCGGAAGCTTTGTACGGAATACTCCATCCTTCTTATAATATGCATTCTGGCAAGCAGGAGCACCTAAGACAGCAACTATCTCTCCGATACCCTTCGCACCGTAAGCCAAATCTGTCTCGTTCTTCTCAATTAGATGCATCTCAATAGGCGGCATCTGTGTTGCTTTGAAGAGTCCAAGGGTTCCCAGCTTCACCTGTGGTATTCCATCTTTAATGGGGAAATCCTCGGTTAATCCATAGCCAAGAGCCATAGCTGCTCCGCCCTCAATCTGCCCCGTTAAGGATAAGGGATTGATTACACGGCCTACATCATGAGCTGCGATTATCTTTACTACCCTTCCCTCCTGGTCCAGGATATAAAGCTGAGTAGCGTATCCATATGCCACATGGCTCACCGGATTAGGCTTTGGTGACCCTATCGGATCGGATTTAAAATCATATTCACCGATGTATTCCTTGCCCTCAAGGTCCTTTAAGGTTAAGCCCTTATCCAAATCAGCCTTCAGTTCCTTTGCACTTACATGAGCAGCTTCTCCTGCAAAGACAGTCTGCCTGGAGGCTGTTGTTGTTCCGGAGTTTGGTGTATATTTTGTATCCGGATGCTCTACAACCATACTGCCTCTGGATAATCCCGTTGTCTCGCCGACAATCTGCAGTAGTACCGTCTGTACCCCCTGTCCAATTGCACCTGCAGAAGACCTAATATGAACCTTGCCGTCAATCACCTTTAGATTACAGCGTCCGATATCAGGAACTCCAACACCCAGTCCGGAATTCTTCATTCCGCTGGCAATACCTACATAATAATCCGGATCAGCCTCATATCTCTCAAAATCAGCCTTAACTGCTTCCAGGGTCTCAACCATAGCAGTGCCTTCATCTGCAATCTGACCATTGGGCAAGGACTGACCTGGACGGATTGCATTGCGATAGCGTATCTCCCAACCAGAGATACCAGCTTTCTCTGCCAGAAGGTTAATCAAAGGCTCCACCACTGCGCAGGATTGGGTAACACCAAAGCCTCGGAAGGCACCTGCCGGGGGATTGTTAGTATAATAAGCATTTCCTTCTACATCGACATTTTGATAGTTATAAGGTCCTCCGATATGAGTACAGGCTCTCTGAAGAACCGGTCCTCCTAAGGAGCCATAGGCTCCGGTATCCGAGGTAAGACGAGCCTGTAAGCCTTGCAGGATTCCGTTTTCATCGCAGCCAATCTTACAATAAATCTCCATGGCATGGCGCTTTGGATGATAATTAATGCTTTCCTGTCGACTGAAGAATACTTTAACAGGACGTTTTGTCAGGTAGGCGCATAAAGCAGCCTGATGCTGAACGCTCATATCCTCTTTGCCACCAAAACCACCACCTACAGTTGCACTCTGGATGCGAACCTTTTCTTGCGGAATACCAAGGTAGGTGCTAATCTCATGATACTCATCATAGACACCTTGCCCACCGGTGATCACGAAGACTCCATCCTCCTCCGGTATTGCCACTGCCGTCTCCGGCTCCATAAAGGCATGCTCTGTCGGCGGAAGAGTAAAGGTTGCTTCTGCGATATACTTCGAACGTTCCAAGGCACCTATGGCATCTCCACGCTTTACTTCCTGATGGCTGAAGAGATTGCTGTCTGGCATCACCATCTTACCAAAGAGCATATAGCCTTCTCCGTGTACCAAATGGGCCCCATTAGCCGCAGCCTCCTTGGGACTTGTAATCGGAGGAAGCTCCTCATATTCTACCTCCACAGCCTTTACCGCTTCTATAGCCAGCTCCTTCGTCTCAGCTACTACCATAGCAAGTGTGTCACCACAGCATTTGGTTTCTTCCCCTACTGCAATCATTCCGGGCCAGTCCTTAGCCAGATGTCCTATGTACCTGTTTCCCGGAATATCCTTTGCTGTATATACCGCAACTACACCGGGCATAGCCAGTGCTTTATCCGTATGAATCGCAAGAACCTTTGCCCTTGCATATTTACTGAAGACATTTTTCCCGTACAGCATACCTTCAACATTATAATCATCTGCATACATGGCCGTTCCCAAGGTCTTCGGGATTGCATCTACACGATGTACCTTTTCACCAATCCGTACAGTCTGGTCCGTCTCCGGTACAGGGATATCTTCCCGAAGCATCTTGGCGGCCAGAAGAATTGCTTCTTCTATCTTGGTATAGCCGGTACAACGGCAGATATTATTACGAATCGCATGCTTCACCTCTGCAGGCGTGGGGTCTGGATTTTGGTCAATTAAGCACTTGCCGCATACCACCATTCCCGGGATACAGAAGCCGCATTGTACTGCCCCGGTCTGTGCAAAGGCATAACCGAATACAGCCCTTTCCCGTTCTGTAAAGCCCTCGATGGTTTGCACTCTTTTCCCCTCCAGCTTTGACAGCTTCTGGATACAGGAACGGACCGTCTTTCCATCAACAATAATCGTACAGGTGCCGCAAGCGCCTTCCTTACACCCATTTTTTACTGAAGTAATTCGCAGCTCATCTCTAAGAAAGTCCATCAAAGGCATATCCTTTTCTGATTGATATACCTTATCATTTATAATTACAGAATACATGTCTGATCCTACCTTTCTATCACTGATTCATTAGCAGTCCTTTACGATCTTGATTCATTGACAAGCCTGTCCTTTGTATCAATATCAATTAGTTCCTGCGCCTCCCCGACCATCACCCGTACAACATCCTCCGGATGACGATTAAGTACCTTCTTGCCGCCAACATCTAATTTTAATGCAAACAACTCTTCGTAATATTTTCTTCCGAAAATGCAAGGATTTCCGATTGTATCCTTCCAGGCCAGTGCCGCAATATTTTGGTCAGTAGACTTAAATGCTTGAACTAGTCTCTCGATGGTTGCCCTCTTAAGATAGGGTTGATCGCATACTCCAAACATCACCCCATCCAAGGAGGGCTCTTTCTCCAAAGCCGCTTTTAACCCAAGATGAATAGAATGTGAGATGCCAAGCTCAGGCTTACTATTAAGAATTGTGTCAAAGCCATATTCCGTTGCATGACTTATAATCTCATCATACTGTGTGACAATGATCTTTGGATTGAGGGGAAATGCCTCTAATAGCTCAAGAATATGAAGATACATCTTCTTGCCTTCAATCATATCCAGAAGCTTGATACCATGGTATCTGGAGCTATTACCAGCTGCCAGAAGAACGATTCCCAAGTTATCTCTGCCGATCGTAATCCCCTCCTCTCCTTGATCTAATCCTTCTTCAGACTTTCAATCTGACTAAGTATCAACTGCTTGCATTGGTCAAAATAGCCCTCTATATCAAATTCCTCTTTATTAATCAGATATTGGATGGTTGCTCCCTGCATAAGAGAAACCAGGGTATAGGGAAGAAGCTCCAAACTCTTTTCATCGAGCCATGGACAATATCTTCCAAGCACTTCCCTGATTTCCCTCCGCCACTTCGTATAGGATTCATTGAATTTCTCATGAATTTCTTCATTACTTTTACTCTGAACCCAGAAATCAATTTCTGCAAAATCATATTTATGTTTTGTTAAAATCAATCTTTTCTTCTGATTAATAAATACATCCAGCTGGCTCTCGAGAGTATCCTTACTATGCTTTTTTTCTTTTCTACGGGCTGCATAGCACTCTTCAAAAATATATTCCTGGAGAGCTCCCATCAGCTCATTTTTCGTCTTATAATAGTAATGAACATTGGACTGTACCATCTTTGCCCGTTCCGCAATCAGATGCATTCTGGTACCAGCGATAGTCTGCTTATTTACCACGTCCAAAGCAGCATTCATTATTCGTTTATTCTGGTCCTTACTAATCTCTTGAATCAATTCCTGATTTCCTTCGGGCATAGTAGTCTTCTTTGTTGTTTTTCTTATCGTCTTATTCGATAGTCCCTCCATTATTGGAACGTCCCCTTCCATAAAGCGGTACGATTTCAAAGTACAGATGCTGCAAGACTTATCTTTGCTTATGCGTTAATAAAAGTATTGCAGCACCTTCAATCGTCAATATATTTATATTAATTTGATTTTACTGCGATTGCTTCGATTTCAACAAGACCGCCCTTGGGAAGCTTAGCAACCTGGACACAGGAACGAGCCGGTGCCTCTCCTTTAAAATAATCGGCATAGATTGCATTTACCGTAGCAAAGTCATTCATATCCTGTAAAAACACGGTTGTCTTAATTACATCCTGATAGGATAAGCCAGCTTCATTAAGAATAGCACCAAGGTTCTTCAGACTGAGATGAGTCTGTGCCTCTACACCTTCCGGCATCACTCCGGTTTCCGGCTCTAAGCCCAGCTGACCTGAGGTATATAGAAAATCGCCTACCTTCACTGCATGCACATAGGGTCCAACTGCTGCCGGTGCATTTTTCGCATTAATAACTTCTTTCTTCATAATAAAACCTCCGTTATTATCTATATAATTTGTACCTTTATATTGTAAACTTTACCTGGGATCCTGACAAGTCCCTCTAAATACATAACTGCCTTCTTTCTCCAGGACAACCTTCCCTTGCTCCACTACAAGCTTTCCTTGTAATAGGACAGCTTGTGCACGACCCACAACAGCCATTCCTTCATAGGGTGTATAATCTACCTTCTGAAGCTGCTCCTTTGCAGTGATTACCCCTTGATATTTGGGATCCCATATAACCAGATCTGCGTCGCTTCCGACTGCTATCAGGCCCTTTTTCGGATACATGCCGTATTGCTTAGCAGGCTTTGTAGATAGGGCAGCACAGAACTGCTCCTTGGTAATCCGGTTCTGTGCAACTCCGTAGGTATACATTAATACCGGACGATGCTCGACTCCGGGAATTCCGTTGGGTATTTTAGAGAAGTCGTGAAGACCTCTCTCCTTCTGACCCTTGAAATGGAAGCTGCAGTGATCGGTTCCGATGGTATCGATCTCATTCTCGCTCCATGCCTTCCATAAGCACTCTATATCCTCCTGCTTACGAAGAGGTGGTGAAAGTACATATTTGGCACTTTCAAAACCCGGTAGGTCGTATTTGGAATCCTCCATCAAAAGATACTGGGGGCAGGTCTCTACGAATACCTTTTGTCCCTTCGCTCTGGCCTCTTCAATCACCTGATAACCTAGCTTAGAACTCAGATGTACGATGTTCACCGGTGCCTCGGCCAGTCTGGCTACAGTAAGCAGCTCATGTATGGCCTGAGCTTCTACCTCATCCGGACGAGACTTAGGATGCGCCTTTGGAGAGAGATTACCAAGAGCCTTCTGCTCCTGTATCAAGGTGTTCACCAAATCACCATTCTCACAGTGAACTCCGATGATTCCTCCCTCCTCCTTGACCGCCTTTAATATCTCATACATAACCCCTGTATTCACCTTAAGGTTATCATAAGCCATATAGGTTTTGTAGGAGGTAACTCCAGCTGCCGTCATATCCTTTAATTCTTCTTTAGTGGTCTCATTCCAGTCGCTAATGGACATATGAAAGCCATAATGACAGGAGGAGCGTCCTTCGGCAAGGTTATGCCAGTTTTGGAGTGCTTCTTTTAGGGTCTCCCCCTTGTTCTGGGTTGCGAAGTCCAGGACCATGGTGGTTCCGCCTGCAATGGCAGCCTTTGTGCCAGATTCAAAATCATCGGCCGTATGAAAATCTCCTGCATCCAGGTCAAAGTGTGTATGAGTATCGATGAAACCGGGGAATATCAATTTTCCTTCCGCATCGATAACCTTTTCTCCCAGGCTCGGTAGATCCTCTCCCAGCTCAACAATACTTTCTCCCTTAATTCTTATATCCAATTTGGAACTTTTCTCAGCCGTAACGACCGTTCCACCCTTTATTAAAAGGTCCATAACCTTCATCCCTCCTGTCAATTGATTACTGGTAACCCCTTCATTCTTCCAGCTAATTAAAAAGCCTTTGAATATTTCGGAGATACGGATTAGTATAGATTATTGTAGCATTAAGTAGCGGTAATCATGATAAACCGTTAACATCAGATTCTTAATCTCTACATACAGGTCACAGAATATGTCCTTCAGGTCTACGTCCTGAATCTTGCCTCCGAGACGTACTCTAAAGAGTGCCTTCTCCATATCCAAGGGTACAAAGCCCTGATTTTCGCTATCCTCAAAATCCTCCAATGTTCTAAACAGAGTGAATTTGTCTTTGTAAGGAGCACTGTCATAAGGACAGAAGCTCTTGCAGTTACCGCATTCATTACACATATAATCTATATGCAGAATCTGGGGCTGCTTTGCACCGTGTACAAAGATAGATACATTCGCCCTATTGGGACAAACCTCAGTACAAGCCTCACAGATCTTATTACATTCTAAGCAGCGCTTTCCATCTTCTTCTGCCTTTAATGCTGCTTCCAGTACACCCTTCTTCTCAGAGATCTCATTCTCCTGAAGCGGGTTCTCAATAGAAGCTCTGGGCTCAATGCCAAGAATTGCATTGACTGCCCTAGAAGCATCACGGATGGCTTCAACAACCGTTGCCGGGCCACCTGCACCGTCACCGGCTACATAAACATTCTTCACCGAGGTCTCCATGGTTTCAGAGTTATACTCAGCAACACCATATTTATTCACCTTTAAGCCCAAGGACTCATAGAAGGAACCATCCACCTTTTCACCTAGGGAAGCTACTACTGTGTCGATATCAAGAATAACCTCTTCCTCTGTCTCTATGGGTTTCTGTCTGCCAGAGGCATCCATCTCACCAAGTACCATCTTATGGCAAAGTAGCTTACCATTCTTATGGCTTACCGGAGCCAGAAGCTCAAGAAGTTCTACCCCATCGTGAAGAGCCAGCTCAAGCTCCTCCTCATCTGCAGGCATATATGTTACGGTACGGCGATAAACGATATATACATGCTCCACTCCTGGCATTCTCTTCGCTGCTCGTGCAGCATCCATTGCGGTATTACCCGCTCCGATAATGGCAACATTCTTACCAAGGGTAAGGGTCTCGGGACGATTACGGCAGGCATCCAGGAATTCAATCGCATTTATTTCCTTCTCACAGTCAATACCAAGAGGCATACCCTTATTGGCACCAATTGCTAATATGATTTCCTCATAACCGGCATCCTTCAGTTCCTTAAGATCAGTAACCGGATGGTTGTATACAAACTTAGCTCCCATTGCCTTCGCTAAGCTGACATCCTTTTCTACATCTTCCCTAGGTATTCTGAATTCCGGTACGATATATCTTACGATACCGCCTGCTTCTCCCCTCTTCTCAAATACAGTAACATCAGCTCCCTCTCTTGCTAAGAAGAAAGCACTGGCAATACCAGCGGCTCCTGCACCGATTACTGCAACCTTCTTATCCTTACGTTGACCAGAAGGCTTCAGCTCCTTAATAAGTTCCTCATACCCATTCTTGGCTGCCACTAATTTGGCATCGCGGATCTTTAAGGACTCCTCATAGAAGTTACGGGTACATTTATTCATACAGGTATGGCTGCAGATCGTTCCGGTGATAAAAGGAAGTGCATTCTTATCTGTTATTACCTTTAGAGCCTGCAGATATTCGCCATTCTTAACCAACTTTAAATAGGTAGGAATATCCTGTTCGATCGGACATTGCTTATTACAGGGAGCGATAAAGCAATTGATCAAGGGTACCTGAGCATTAATCTTTCTGGAGGGTAGTGGCTTCATTCCCTTGGTATAATGCTTATCCGTCATAACCTCTTTGATAAACTCACCAAGCTCCTCTACATTAATTCCACTGAACTCCTTATATTCCAATTTTTCTAGTTTCCTTGCTATCTGATTACCTCTCTGATAACCACCGGTCTTAAGATAGGTAGTAGCCATGGTGATTGGCCAGATGCCAAGGTTATATATCTTATCCACATTAAAATAATCTGCACCACCGGAATAGGAGATACGAAGCTTCCCATCAAAGGCCTTGGACAGCTTATATGCCACAGATAAGGACAGGGCCGCTAGAGACCGTCCGGACATGTACATTTCTTCGCTGGGAAGCTCTTTTCTTGTAACATCTACCGGGAAGGTATTCGTCAGCTTTACACCGAACTCCAGCCCTTCCTCCGCCGCTTTCTCCTGAAGTCTTCTAAGCATAGGAACCGCATCCTCAAACTGAAGATCATCCTTGAAGTGGAAATCACCGAATACAACATAACCATAGCCCATACGATCCATTATATCTCTTGCTGTCTCATAGCCGAGAAGGGTAGGATTACATTTTACAAAGGTATTCAGATGCTTCTCCTTAATAAGGTAGGTGGCAATGCTTTCAATCTCCTGGGGAGGGCAACCATGTAGGGTAGATACGGTAACCGAGGTACATACCTTAGGCGATATGCTTTCGATGAACGCTTTGTCCACCTTCTTAAACTTATGCAGATTAGCTAGGAGATAATCCATACATTCCTGCCAGATCGGTGCCTTTCGTCCATCCATCAGCTGATTGATGAAGGTATCTATCTTTTCTGACTTAATTCCTGCGAGGTCATAGCCAACACTCATATTAAATATAAATCCATCGCTATCGCCAAGCTCGAATTCTCTAGCGATAACCTTTAAGGCAAACCACGCCTTAATATATTCCTCCAATGCCTCCGGAACCCGAAGCTCCGTGGACCATTCACAATTATAACCCTCATCGTCTGCCAAAATACAAGGCTTATTCACAGGCAGATCCTCACCATCCAGAATCTGCACAGTTTTTAGCTCAAAGAAACGATTCCCTGTATAGTAGGCTGCCACAATATTTTGTGCAAGCTGGGTATTTGGACCGGCTGCCGGACCAAAAGGCAGCTCCAGCTTTTCACCAAAGATGTGCAAAGCCTGCTTCTTTTCCTTTATAAAAGGTCTTCTTACTCCAAAGACTTTTCCGGTTCCCTGCTTTTCTTCAAAAATCCAATCCATCAAATTATGAAATGGTATCGGTGTCATCCTATCTCCCATTTTATTATCCTCCTATCCGTTAATGCTTCTTTCCAGTAATTGTGCCTGTTGTCTGCAATCAGCCATAGCCTTAGCTTCATCGACATATAAAAGCTCTCTATCCTTCATAAGAACCTTACCATTAATCATGGTAGTTACTACCTTACTTCCGTTCATACCAAACAGTAAATGTCCATTGATGTTATCTGCTGTAAGTGGTGTAAGCGGATCATAATCCGCTACAATGATATCTGCTGCGTAGCCTTCCTTTAATACACCAAGGGGTGTCTCAAAGTATCTGTTTGCTATCTTTGCATTTCCTTCAAACAGCATAGCCGGAACCTCACCCCAAGCTGCTGTTGCATCACACAGATGATGTTTGTGTAAAATATTTGCTACTTTGTAGGATTCAAACATATCATTGGTATACCCGTCTGTTCCCAAACCGGTTAATATACCACGATGGAAGATCTCCATGGTAGGGGGACAACCACATGCATTACCCATATTGGATTCCGGATTATGTACCACCATCGTATCTGTTTCCTTAAGAAGCTCCATCTCCTGTCCATTGACATAGATACAATGAGCTGCGATAGTCTTCGGTCCAAGAATTCCCACATCCATTAATCGGTTTACAATTCTCTTGCTATGATTTTTAAGAGAGGCATGTAAATCCTCAATACCCTCAGCCACGTGAATGTGATATCCAACTGACTCCGGTGTGTTCTCCCTGCAGTAGGCGAAGGTTTGATCCGATATGGTAAAGGCTGCATGCATACCCATCATACCCTTTAGCATATCATCCGACTGCTTTGCCGAATACTGAATAAATTCTGCATTCTCCTTTACGCTGGCTTTCATCTTCTCTTCACCATCACGATCGGAGACTTCATAACACAGACAAGTACGGACACCTAGATCTTTTGCTGCATCAGCAATCGTGAATAAGCTGTTTGTTATGCTTCCAAAGCTCGCATGATGGTCGAACACTGTGGTTACTCCATTCTTAATGCAATCAATATAGGTAGCAATAGCGCTCTGCCTTGTCTGTTCCAGAGTAAGATGGCGGTCAATATTCCACCACAGTCCATCCAGAATATCTAAGAAACCCTTCGGATTATAATTATTAATAGATAATCCCCTTGCCATAGCACTATAGATATGATTGTGTGTATTAATGAGGCCGGGCATAATCAAGCCACCCTTTGCATCAACCCAATCTGCTTCGGCATGCTCTTTCCTCAGCTCCTCTGTGTTTCCTACCTTTACAATGCGGTTTCCTTCTACAAGAACAGCACCGTTCTCAATCAAGGGTCTGTCCTTATCTCTGGTTATCACTCTTCCATTACCGATCAGTACCATAGTTATCTCCTTTCTTACTAACACCATTCGACATTATAGGCTATTATTCCCATATGTCTATAATTTTTTTAATTAAGTTGTTCAATTCGCTGCATTGTTTGACTAATCAATCTAATTAGTTTTTAAAAAAAATAAATTTTAACAAGTTGATTTTAGATGATCTTTAGTATATTCGTCTTTATCAACAACAAATCGCCTATGTTTTGTGCATTTCTCACAGTTTAGCATATAATATTTCATTTATTTATAGTTTATCACCAACATAATGTAAAATCAATTGAAATTGTAAAAAAATCAAAAATTTTATTTTTTGCAGAAAAATATATTGATTTTTTATTTTTATATGCTATGATGAATCATATGATATACAGTTTAGGATAATTGCACATAAGCTTCTTGCATGAGAGGTTAATTCTTAAGAAATTTATCATACTTCTATTTAAAAAAGTGAGCATTGCTACAAACTTTTCACGATATGCGCTTTTATAAGTGTACGCTTTGACGATTTTTTGAGGTATGAGATATCATATCTCTTAAGCGGCTGATAGTTGCTCGATAATTTTGACAGGATGCATGAGGCTTTTAACAAGTAATGTTATTACATATCTAGGAGGTTATCATGGATAAGATCAAATGGGTTAAAAACAATATGCCCAAAACCGCCGATTTAAACCTTAAGGTAATGGATGCGTCAGAAGTGAAGAAAGCTCGGGACTTTCATCAGACAATTCCCGGCTATGAACCCACACCCCTGGCAAATCTAAATCAAATGGCATCCTATCTGGGACTGAAGGAGCTTTATGTTAAGGATGAATCCTATCGATTCGGCTTAAATGCTTTTAAGGTTCTGGGGGGCTCCTTTGCTATGGCACGCTACATAGCTCAGAAGACAAATCGGGATGTATCCGAACTTGATTTTGAAACATTAACCAGCGATAAGCTTAGACAAGAGTTTGGTCAGGCCACTTTCTTTACCGCTACTGACGGCAATCATGGTCGTGGCGTTGCCTGGGCAGCAAACCGCTTAAAGCAGAAGGCAGTTGTCTACATGCCGAAGGGCTCCACCCAGACTAGGCTTGACAACATTAAGGCAGAAGGCGCTACTGCTACAATAGAAGAAGTTAATTATGATGAATGTGTTCGTATGGCCGCTGCTGCCGCTGCCCAGACACAGAACGGCGTCGTAGTACAAGATACAGCTTGGGAAGGCTATGAAGAAATTCCTTCCTGGATTATGCAGGGTTATGGCACTATGGCAATGGAAGCCAGCGAGCAACTGAAAGGGTTTGGAACCGATCGTCCTACTCACGTATTTGTTCAGGCAGGAGTTGGTTCTTTGGCAGGAGCTGTTCAAGGCTACTTTGCTAATATGTATCCTGATAATCCTCCTACCGTAGTGGTTGTAGAAGCCGATGCTGCTGCTTGCCTCTACAAGGGTGCTGTTGCCGGTGATGGTAAAGAGTACTATGTAGACGGTGATATGCAGACCATCATGGCAGGTCTTGCCTGCGGTGAACCGAACACCATCTCTTGGGATATCTTAAAGAATCATGTTTCAGTATTCGTTGCTGCTCCTGACTGGGTTGCTGCAAAGGCCATGAGAATGATGAGTGCTCCAATCAAAGGTGACCCTCAGGTTGTATCCGGTGAGTCCGGTGCCGCTCCCTTTGGTGTGTTAGTTGAAATTATGACCAATCCTGAGCTAGTAGAATTAAAGAATACTTTAAAGCTGGATGAGAACTCAAAGGTTCTTCTCTTCTCAACAGAAGGTGATACCGATCCTGAACGCTACAAAGAAATTGTTTGGGATGGAAAAGACTATAAATAAACGTAGTGAGCTTAATGCGAGAAAGGCACTCGCATAGCAAGCAAGACATTTGCATAGCAGGCTTGTTTGTAAGGAAGCGAGCGGAGTGAAAGATGATGAACAATCTTGATGTTCATCATATATATAAGAAGCTAATGAGCAATACGATCAGAGTGAATGCCTATGAACATTCTTGATGTTCATAAAATAGATAAGGAGGAAAATAGAATGGATTTTAACAAGATCAAACAGGCATCGGAAAATTATTTACCCGCTATGACCAAATTTCTTCGTGAATTGGTTGCTATTCCCGGTGAGAGCTGTGGCGAAGAAGGTCACATCAAACGTATCGAGGCTGAGATGAAAGCCTTAGACTTCGATAAGGTAGTAATCGATCCTATGGGTAATGTTCTTGGCTATATGGGAACCGGCAAGACCTTAATCGGTTTTGATGCACATATCGATACAGTTGGTATCGGTAATAGAGCTAACTGGAATTTTGATCCTTATGAAGGTTTTGAATCAGAGGACGAAATCGGTGGTCGCGGAACCTCTGACCAATTAGGCGGTATTGTTTCAGCAGTATATGGTGCTAAGATCATGAAGGATCTCGGTTTATTAAGTGATAAATATACCGTATTAGTTACCGGTACTGTTCAGGAAGAGGATTGCGATGGTCTCTGCTGGCAATATATTATTAATGAGGATAAGGTTAGACCCGAGTTCGTAGTTTCAACCGAGCCTACAGACGGTGGTATCTACCGTGGACAGCGTGGACGTATGGAAATCCGCATCGATGTGCAGGGCATTTCCTGTCATGGTTCCGCTCCGGAGCGTGGTGACAATGCTATCTACAAGATGGCTGACATTCTTCAAAATGTTCGTGACCTCAATGAAAATGATGCTTCTGATGATAAGGAAATCAAGGGTCTTGTAAAGATGCTGGATGAGAAATACAATCCTGAGTGGAAGGAAGCTCGTTTCTTAGGACGCGGTACTGTAACCACCTCTGAGATCTTCTTTACCTCTCCCAGCCGCTGTGCGGTTGCTGACTCCTGTTCTGTTTCCCTGGATCGTCGTATGACAGCAGGTGAGACTTGGGAAAGCTGCTTAGAGGAAATTCGTAACCTTCCTTTCGTAAAGAAGTACAATGCTACCGTAAGCATGTATCAGTATGACAGACCAAGCTATACAAACCTTGTATACCCTATCGAATGCTACTTCCCGACCTGGGTTATTCCGGAAGATCATGCTGTTACTAAGGCTATGGAAGAAGCTTATACTAACCTTTACGGAACCACAAGAAGCGGTGCTGGGGATGCGGATGCTATGAGAAAAGCTCGTCCTCTTACCGACAAGTGGACCTTCTCCACTAACGGTGTTTCTATCATGGGACGTAATGGAATTCCTTGCATCGGCTTCGGACCTGGTGCTGAAGCACAGGCACATGCTCCGAACGAGAAGACCTATAAGGAAGACCTCGTAAAATGTGCAGCAGTTTATGCAGCACTTCCTACATTGTATTGCAAATAGGCACTACAAAGTTACCATTAATTAATTAAAAACCACGTGCATCATCCCGCATGGCACGTAATTAGAAAAGGAGATAAGTATGAATTTACAGGATTACATTGATAAGCTGAATAAGTTGAATTTCAAGGAAATGTACAATAATGACTTCTTATTAACCTGGGAGAAATCCGCAGACGAGCTAGAGGCTGTCTTCACCGTTGCTGATGCACTCCGTTATATGAGAGAGAACAACATCTCTACTAAGGTATTCGAGAGCGGACTAGGTATTTCCATTTTCCGTGACAACTCCACCCGTACCCGTTTCTCCTTCGCATCTGCTTGTAATCTCTTAGGTCTTGAGGTACAGGATTTGGATGAGGGCAAGTCCCAAATCGCTCATGGTGAAACAGTTCGTGAGACTGCTAACATGGTATCCTTCATGGCAGATGTAATCGGTATCCGTGATGATATGTACATCGGCAAGGGTAACACCTACATGCGTGAGGTATCCGAGTCAGTAAAATTAGGCCATGAAGACGGAATTCTTGAGCAGAGACCTACACTGGTTAATCTTCAGTGTGATATTGATCATCCCACTCAATCTATGGCTGATATGCTTCATATCATTCATGAGTTCGGCGGTATTGAGAATCTTAAAGGCAAGAAGATCGCTATGTCTTGGGCTTACTCTCCTTCTTACGGAAAGCCCCTATCTGTTCCCCAGGGTATCATCGGTCTGATGACACGTATGGGTATGGATGTTGTACTTGCTCATCCCGAAGGCTATGAGGTTATGAGCGAGGTAGAAGAAATCGCTAAGGAAAATGCAGCAAAATCCGGCGGTTCCTTTACAAAGACCAATAACATGGCTGAAGCATTCAAGGATGCTGATATCGTATATCCGAAGAGCTGGGCTCCTTTCAAGGCTATGGAAAAACGTACTGAATTATATGGTAACAATGACTTCGAAGGCATCAAGGCTCTTGAGAAGGAATTATTAGCTCAGAACGCACAGCACAAAGACTGGGCTTGTACCGAAGAATTAATGAAGCTGACTAAGGATGGCAAGGCTCTTTATATGCATTGCTTACCTGCTGATATTACCGGCGTAAGCTGCAAGGAAGGCGAAGTAGATGCTACCGTATTCGATCGTTATCGCAATCCTTTATACAAAGAGGCAAGCTACAAACCATATGTTATCGCTGCTATGATGTTCTTAAGCAAATTCGAAAATCCTCAGGCAGTGTTAAAGGCGCTGGAGGAGCGTTCCGTATCCAGAAAATTTGATTAATATCAAGGAGCGAATCGATTCATGAAAAAAAGAATTGTAATAGCACTAGGCGGCAATGCTCTCGGTAACAATCTTCCCGAGCAGATGATTGCTGTACAGAAAACCTCCAAAGCAATCGCGGACCTGATTGAAGAGGGTCATGAGGTAGTTATATCCCATGGAAACGGCCCTCAGGTTGGTATGATTAACCAGGCTATGGCAGAATACGGACGAAAAAATCCGGATCATCCTACCTTTACTCCCCTATCTGTCTGTGTTGCCATGAGTCAGGCATATGTCGGTTACGATTTGCAGAATGCTCTGAAGGAAGAATTAATTAACCGAGGCATTCAGAAATCCGTAGCTACAGTAATTACTCAAGTACGTGTGGATGAGGAAGATCCTGCATTTGAGCGTCCCACAAAGCCCATCGGTCACTTTATGAACGCCGAAGAGGCTGCGATAGCTCGAGAGAAAGGCTTTACCGTAGTCGAAGATAGTGGTAGAGGCTATCGAAGAGTTGTTGCATCTCCCCGTCCGCAGGAAATTATAGAGATTAACACCATAAAGAGCCTTTTAAATGCTGGAGAAATCGTTATTGCCGGTGGCGGTGGCGGTATCCCAGTAAGCCGCGTCGGCAATCACTTAAAGGGTGTTGGTGCAGTAATCGATAAGGATTTTGCAAGCTGCTTAATCGCTAAGGAGATCGATGCAGATGTATTCATCATTCTCACCGCAGTAGAGAAGGTTGCTATTAACTTTGGTAAACCTGATGTTAAATGGCTTGACAAGATTAATACCAAGGAAGCTTCTGAGTATATTGAACAGGGACATTTCGCTCCCGGTTCCATGCTTCCGAAGGTACAGGCAGCTATCGAATTCGCTTCCTCTAAGCCTAATCGCTCCTCTCTGATTACTCTCCTTGAGAAGGCAAGAGATGGTATCAACGGACTGACAGGAACCGTGGTAGTTGATCAGTAATAGGTAATTTCATCTTTTTCCCTTATAGTAAGGAAGCTGGACAGTGGTTATCCCTTTATGGTTAGCCGCCTGACCCAGCTTCCTTATTTTCTTCTATAATGACAGAATTAGTTTAATTTATAATTAATCTATTTTACTGGTTTATTTATTAATAAGCTTTTCAATCTTATCAACTGCCAATTTATAGCCTCTACAATTATGAAAACCGTTGGATATGCCACAATGAGTTAAAACGCACCCATTCACCACTGCCTTATCTCATCCAGGTAATCACCGCTTTGAACAGGTCACCGTCTACTATTATCTCGAAGGTACCGCCCTGAAGCTCAACGAAGCTTTTTACAATTGCTAACCCCAGACCGGAGCCCTCCGTGTTTCTGGATTGATCTCCTCGTACAAAGCGTTCCGTAATCTCCTCTGTATGAAAATTCAGCTCCATGGCAGATATATTCTTTAGAGTCACAATAACCTTGCTTTCTGTCACATCCATCGTAACATAGGCGCGAGTTTGCGGCATGGCATACTTTACAATATTCATAATCAGGTTTTCAAAGATACGATAGGTTTTTTCGGAGTCAAGCTTGAGAACTACCTTTTCCTCAGGAAGACTCAAACGCACCTCAATCCCAGACTGTGACAGTTTATCATCTGTTTCTAATAGAACCTGCCTGATTAACCCTGCGATATCTACCTCAACCATATTCAAGACAATATTATTACTGGAGGCCTTACTAACCTCGAATAAGTCCTCGATCAGGTGCTTCAGCCGCTGAGACTTCATGTCAAGAGTAGCGATATAGGAGGCACGTTCCTCCGGTGTAATATTCTCATCCTTTAACAGATCCACGTAGGTTATAATGGCTGTTAAGGGTGTCTTCAAATCATGTGATACATTGGTGATGAGGTCTGTCTTCATTCTTTCGCTTTTCATCTCTTCTTCCACTGCCTTCTTGAAGCCATGTTGCACCTTGGCAAATTCCTCCTTCAGTGGCTCGAATAAGCCAATATCCTCTTGGATGTCCACATCCAGATTTCCTTCCGCCATTTTGCTGGCTGCATCAAGCAGGATGCGATACTTCTTCTTCAAATCATTCACATATTTACGCATTAATACAAACAGTAGGATACTATAAAGGATCAATATAGCGATACCAAACACCCATATACTACAAAGCAATGCAAGGATCACAAAATTTACAGCTAACAAACGTAAAATTACTTTATTGGATTTGTCAGTCAAATCTACATTTACCAGGCTTCGATATCCCTTCCTTACCACTCTGACAATAAAACAGCATAGTCTGCCGGTTATGGTCCGCTCCTTCACATATCGTCTGAATCCTATAGCAAATAAACTCCGGAAGGATAATACTGAGACATAAACGATAGCTCCGAGAATAACCAGTGTGATATAGTTAATGCCATAATCCAGAACATGGAGCGTTGTCTCTGAGAACATAGTTTCGCCGGGCTGCGTAATCAAGAAGTCGGAGCAGGTCTCCCACGCCATTCTTAGCAGAGGATCATAAAATGCCATGGTACTTAACACACCCGCTATAGAAAGCTCTAAGGGAATTTTGGTTAGTAACCCCGCCTCTAATCTCAGGGGTTTTATAAACGGAAGCAACAATGCTGACAATGCAATTAGCATAACCGCCAGTGTAGTGATATAAACAAAGCCGCTATCACCAAAGATAATCATCGGATGATCTCCATTGATAACTGCAATACCGTTATAGTTAAAGAAGTCATTCGATTGGGAGGCATAGATTACTGTCATATTCTTCGGTTCCTCAATTTGCTTCACCATTTGGTACCAGAAAATATTATGGATCTGCTCCCGGATAATCTCTTTATTCTCATAATCAATTACCAGCTGATCGATCTTCTCTTGCTCAAATCCTGCGTAGTCTTCAACCAAAAGTTTGCCCTGATCGTCATATCGGAACACAATATAGAAGGGGTAATTATCCTTCAGCTCCTGTGCCTTTGAAGCGTCCGTAGCTAATAGGTCAATGGAATTGTAGGAATTCGTCAGATATCTGCCTGACTGGTTATCAACGAAGTAATATTCTAATCCCGGATAATACTCCAGTGTATCCGAATAAAATTCACTGTACCAAGAATACAACATCTCGTCAAACTCATTATCATATACTTCTATATCCGATGTGCCACCCTCAGCCCTCTGACCAATCAATTCCTCGTCAAAGAAAATTACGGAGGGTCGTAGCCCTGTACCATACTTATTGCTTAGCTCCCAGGACAATACATAGTTCCCCCGTACCAGAAGCTCCATAAATCGTTCTTTAAAAAATTCCTGCTGCTCCCTAATCTCTTCTTCCCGCTGTACTTGGAGCTGTTCATCCTTTTTCATAGAAAAATTATAAATCGGTCGATAGGATAGCAGTACTGCTGCCGCAATGACAAAAATCACAAGACAGCTTACGGCAACTCCGCCTAACCTACTTTGACTGTTGTTTTTCAATTTTGTATCCAACTCCCCACACCACCTTTAAATATTTTGGATTCTTAGGATCGATTTCAATCTTCTCCCGAATATTTCTGACGTGAACCATGATGGTATCTGTTCCAACTGCACGTTCATTCCAAACCCTCTCATAAATCTCGTCAGAGGAGAATACCTGCCCCGGATGCTTTATTAATAAAGCCAGTATCTTAAATTCCATAGGAGTGACCTTTATGGGATTACCATCCACCGTAACCTGGACCGTGTTCTCATTTAACTCCAATCCCCCGCAGATATATACATTTTCCTCTTGTTTATTGACTGCTCCATGATATCTCATATACCGGCGTAGCTGGGAGTTAACCCTTGCTAAAAGCTCCATAGGCGCATAGGGCTTTGTAACATAATCATCTGCTCCGATGTTAAGACCCGTCACCTTATCGATCTCTTCCGATTTTGCCGTCAACATAATAACCGGAAACTCATATTTCTCTCTTAGCTTCATAGTCATTGTAATTCCATTCATTCTTGGCATCATAATATCTACAATTGCCAGATGGATCTCTTCCTTCTCAATAATCTCCAGACCCTCCACTCCATTAGAGGCCTTATGTACGATATAGCCCTGGTTCCTCAGAAATATCCCGATCCCTTCTAGTATTTCTTTATCGTCTTCTACAACAAGCACATGATATGAATCCATTAAAACCTCCACTACAGTATCCATTATTCTTATTCTTTCCCTTAGCCAATTCTCCTTCGCCCTACAGGGAAGCTTTCATCTCACACCAAACTATTATACTGATCCTCACCTATCCTGCCAAGCTCCTCTACCTCTGCAGGTCTTCATTCTTTAATTCTACTGTTCCAGTCAGGCGTATTATTTTTAGATAAGTTAGGAATAACCCAACCTGTAACCGGGTTATTATTCTGGAATTCATACTCAGACTCCATTCTTCTCCGATATAAAACATCCTGATAACACTTCTCTACCTTAAGTGCTATATTCGCCGAAAGATAGCTTCTTGCATCCTCTATGGCATTACCTCCCATCGCCCGTGCTATTTCTTCCTTCTCTGTAAGCAAAACCAGTTTATCCACCCAGGAACCTATCCAATTCTCTGACATATACCCGTTTCTACCGTTCACTACCACATCACGTACACCACTTGCCTCAACTGCTACTATAGGCAGCCCGGCGGCCATTGCCTCCAGTAGTACGATACCCTGGGTCTCCGAGGTTGAAGCAAAGAGAAAGGCATCACAGGCATGGTAATAGTTACAAAGCTGATCATGAGGAATACTTCCGCAGAATATTACGTTCTGCTCCAATCCAAGCCTCATCGTCTCCTCCTTAAGAATCTGCCTGCGTCCACCGTCACCAATAAGAAGAAGCTTGAAGCAATCACCCATCCTTTCCTTAAACTCCTTTAAGCCCTCTAATAGGAATTCAATGTTCTTTTCCTTCTCCAATCTAGACACACTGCAAAACAGATATTTCGTATCCTCAGCATAGCTGCAGCGAAGTCTAAGGGCTTCCTCTGGACTATACTCAAATTCCTCCTTGAGAATACCGGTTGGCACCACCTTGGTATCTGTGACAATACCATTCTCCAACAGGTATTCTCTCATACTGTTTGAGGGTGCAAACACTAGATCGCACTTATTGATGAAGATCCGGTTGTGTGCTGCCACTAGCTTTTCTCCTCCAACTGCAGCCAGTTTTCGCCTGTTTCTGGCATCATCCCTTTGCCTTAGATCCTCGAACTGGGTAACAGGTCTTTTACCAAATATCTTTAGATAATGAAGATACTGCTCATATCTGGTGTGGTAGGTTAAAATAACCGGTATGTTATATTTCTTTCCCAGATACTGAGCAACATAGCCTATCAGTATCGGGTGATGGACATGAATCAAATCGAAGGACATCCTGGCAAAGCTCTCCTCTATGATCGGATCTAATACATTTGGTATGATATATTCCCCTCTCACCTTCTTCTTCAAGGATCGATAACGGATTACATCCTCCTCCACTACTTCTCCTTCATAGCTGGGAGCAAAGATGGTAACCGAATGCCCAAGCTCCCGCAACTCCGTTGCCAACCGTTCGATCGAAATCGGCACCCCACCGACAAAGGGCTTATAATTATTCGTCATCATAGCAATTCTCATAAAATTCACCTCAAATCTATCATTACTATCGCAGTACACACACCATTATGCCAGTACCTTAAGAACCGATTCACCAAAGAAATATCCGGCTCCGACAAATATCAGATTCCATACAAATATTCCAAGTGTCGATGCTACGGTGTAGCCAAGAAAGTTAAGCTTCAATATACCTGCCGGAATGGAGATAATGGTTCGAAACATTGGAATCAGCTTTCCAAGAAATAATCCCACATAACCTTTATTTCGTATCCTCTCCATAGTTCTTTCAATGGTCTCTCGGTGCTTCGGATGCTTCCTTAGATACCGGTTCAAGATGAGATCACCACCATATCTACCTAATACATATAAGACCCAGCTTCCACACAGACCGGCTATCACCGATAATAACAGTGCCCAACCAAACCCAATTCCTCCTTTGGCAGCCCATATCCCCGCCAACGGCATGACAACACCTGCCGGAAAGCCCGGGAGATTTAGATACTCTAGAAATACAATTACAAATATAACGACCCCTCCATATCGGTAAAAATATTCGGTCAACATTTGAATATCCATAGTAACCCTTCCTCATTTAATCGTAAATTTTGAATACCTCAATTGTAATTAACCATAACACGCATTGTCCATTTTCTGGCTTTTGGCTGTCTTACTACTAATATTAACTATAATATCCAAAGGATTACTTCAAAGAATTCGAAAGAATTTCTTAAGATTACATAAAAAAACGCCACTGCCTCTTCTGTGCAATGACGTTGTAATATAATCTTTATGTAATTTAGTATTCGTCCATTCTGTCCCATATTGCCTGGATGTGCTGTCTTGCCGCTTCTGCATTCTCCGGTTTTGTATCCTCCAGAGTACAGTGGATGTATGGCTTTCTCTGCTTGATAAATCGAATCAGCGGCTCATAATTGAATACACCAAGACCTGCTGCACAGGATACTAGCTTATCTCCCTCTACGAAATAATCCTTGATATGTACCACTACAGTTTCCTCTCCGAGAAGCTCAATCGCTTCCTCAAGTACCTCTGTCTCCCGTTCATAATTATCTAGTCCAAGGAGATTGACCGGATCAAGAATAATTCTCAGGTTCGGTGAAGCGATCTCATCTAAGAGCCTTCTTGCTCTCTTAGAATCATAGATGATATGACTGCGAACCGGCTCTATTGCTAGGAGAACACCAAGCTTCTCCGCTGCGGCTATGACTGGTCGCAGATTCGTAAGAAATATCTGATATGCTTCTTCGCTATGACAGGCTGCTTCATATATATATTCCACGTTGGGACAGCCAGTCTCAGTACCCACTACTCCACATCCAAGTAACGATGCAAACCGCAAATGAGCGATATAGGTCTCTGTTATCTTCTTTAATTGGTCCGGCTCCGGATTCGCCAGATTAAGGTAGCAGCCAAGTACTGCGAAATCAATCCCCATATCATAAAACAAACGCTTAAGATGCATGGCGAGACCGGGAGTCAGTGCCTGATTATCCACCGAAAATTCATTGATTACCTTAGTCAAAGCAACATGGGCACAGGAAAAGCCCTGGTCCTTTACAATATGAAGACGTTCCCTTAATGGAAGTGCCTCTACATCATGTAGCCGTATTCCCAACTGCATATCTATTTCCTCCGCTTCTATCAAAACTTAAAAATCACCAAACCCGAGAGAACAAGGAGTTTTCACACTCAATATAGTCAACCTAAGTATTTTGTTAACAAAATACTTTATTACCAATATTATTAGAATAACATATTTTCTTGTATTTGCAACCATTTCTCACATGGAAGAAGTCAATCCTATCCGTATTTTAGAATAACTTCTGCAGCTTATTATCATAGGGCTCTAGGGTCAGGGTAACGGTGCCAAACTGTGTTTTAATAGAAGTGGTCTGCTCTTTGTCACTGTTATTAAGGATGATCAGTATCTTACTTTCCGGAAAATAGGTGCATTCTGTATAGGGATTATCCGTAAGATAAGTCCCATCCAAGCCTTCTCCAGATGCATAGCAAAGCAGATTAAGAAGCATTCGCGTATTCTCAAGGCTTAATTCAAAGCCTGCTAAGTAGATTCCCTTTCCTTTTCCAAAATCATTCATCGTCATAATAGGAACACCCTGCTTCGCCATAAGTACCTTCGCTTTACCATCGGTCAGATAGAGATTTTTCTTCTCTGGGATATGACTCCCTACCGGAAGTAGCTTTTCAACCGAGGTAATCTCAAAGCTCCACTTACCATGGCAAACCCTCTCCCCCGTATCCAAATCAATACCGAGTACATGTGACATTCTATAATAGGTATCATAACCGTTAACAGCCGAGGGTTCACCAATTCCCAAGAAAGTCCCTCCCTGATAGACCCATTCGGTAAGACACTCAATCACCTTATCATCTCTCCAATGGTCCCCGCCACTCCAGGCAGAGCCGCCATAACCAGCATTGATCACGACATCAATATCTTGCAAAGCTCCCAGCTTAATATCCTCAAAGCTTAGGAAGCTCACCTCAACTGGCAGGCCGGACAGAGCTTCATTCACATGAATCAGATCATGGATATAGGTCTCATGAAAATGTCCTGACAAAGTCCAGGAGCGGAGCTTACCCCAACTATGTAATACTGCCACTCTTGTCTTAAGCCTATAGGGTGTTCCAGTACTATGGAGTTCCTTAATAAAGCGGAACTCATCCGCAACCTTTTCTATATAATTGCAGAAGTCAGGATATTCCTCAACCAGATGCAGATAACCGCCCAGACCGATACGATCGACAGGCTCTCGTAATATCGCCCTGCGTATATTAATCCAGTACTGCCTCGCATCCCGTGCAGGATCTCCCCCCTTCATGAAGGTTGGTTTTCCACCAAGCCCCAGTGGGAAAAGATACGGATGTAGGCGAAGCTCATGGGTCTTAACTGGTACACCTGCACAGAGTCTGACCTCATATCCAGAGAAAACGCATTTGATCAGACCATCGAAGCCAAACTCATGAAATCTTCCATTATAGGGTTCTAGGCCTACCCAGCTGTCATCATAGAAGACATAAGCTTTTTTTCCATATCGATGTGTGATATCGATTAACTTCTTTCCGAACTCAATTACAAAATCATTCACGAACTCCATCCAGTCAGCTTTTCGTCTGTCACCGGGCATATGGGTCACACGAAACTTACCCTGATGAGTAAAATCCTCCGCTGTCAGAGAATAGCCATAGCATTTATCGAACTTATCTAATGCCTTTGGGCTTACCGTAAAATCATAAGAGCCCCAGTCAGTAAATAGATGTCTATTTTTCTCACTGCTGCCCCAAATCCAGGCAAAGTTATAGAATAAGGAGGTGAAACGTACTACATTGGTCTCCGGATGTGTCTGACACCAATGTTCTAACCATTTAGTAAGATACTCCTGAACCTCACTATGGATTGGATCAAGCTGCAATAGGTGTTCCTTATCCCAGTGATTCGTCGTATGGTTATACATGGAGATTTCTTCCCATATTCGGAAGGCTAGAAAGCTGACAGTGTATTTATGCCATGGAAGGCAGTTACTAATTGTCACCGCCTCTTTCTCTTTGTCATAGATCCAGTGCTTAGAGGGCACCTCCTGATTGGTTGTCCTGTCATGTACCTGCCAATATTTCAAAGAATCCTGAGAGAAATTGACTTTAAATTGCTCCTTAAAATAGTCCTCCATCAAAGGTATGGTAATCTGTGCCTCTGTCGCCACCTTAGGACTCGTTATTAAAAAGGTCTGCTGCAATTTATCTGTATTCTTACTGGCCCATTGGTTATGATCCCGTATGATACAAATCGTTGCATAAATATCATAGCCTGCCTTTACGATTTCCTCTGAAAGTACGGTACCATCACTGTCACGGATTACATCAGCGCCCCATTTATCTGCCATACGCAACGTCAGAGCTTCATAGCCGGCCTCTCCGGGTAAGGTAAAGCTCCCCCGTTTTGTCCCATCCTTCATGTGCTTTCCTCCTACCAAATCATTCTATATATCTGCATGTCCTTCCACACTTTGTGTTCGCTTATGCCAAAGGCATTCACATTTCTTGCTCGCTCCTGCTGTTTCGCTCATTCCTTTTGATTGTCAATGAGATCTGCAAAGAAAGCTAGTGCCAGCCCCTGCCCCCAGCCTTGTATCCAGCCCTTAGGAACCTTTCGATATCCCTCCCGATCCTTCATAACGGCCGTTCCTCCAGAGACATTCAATACTCTTCCGTCCTCACTGACATTATTCATAATCCCCTGTAAAGCCTTTTGAACATACTTGGAATGCAACGGGTTGCTGTTATTTACCATAGCTGCCGCAATACCGCAGGAAGCCGACACCTCCTCGTAGCCCTCCTCATCGTCTAGCAAGGTCCTCCATAAGCCATTTTCTGTCTGAACCAGCTTTAAGGCTGCCAGCTGATCCCGCAGAGAGCACTCAATATCCATACATTCTGGATACAGATACCAATCCCTCATTACCTTCTTCACCCGAGACATCGTATAGGCAGCCCAGGCGTTAGCACGAGCCCAATAAAATCCGGACATATGATTGCCCAGAATGTTATTGTAGCCATGATACCATAGGCCAGTTGCCGGGTCCTGTAGGTACTTGATGTGCCAATAATATTGCTTCAAAGCATCCGCAAGAATTTCCTGATCTCCCAGCTTACTTCCCACCCGCAGAAGGAAAAAGGCTGCCATGAATAAGGTATCAGCCCAAGCCTGCTCCGGAAAATCATTTCCCTTCGATACGGTATGCTGTAATACGCTATCACCAAAACGAAGTGCCCGGTTACGAAGATAATCTACCTTCTGCATCACAATAGCCCAATATTTCTCCGCACCGGTCGCTTCGTAGAGGGTTATCATTACATGCCCCATGGCACAGGTGTTTACCGTAAAATCCGGTAATCCAAGCTCTAGGTATTCATCCGTCCAACGAGCCAGCATATCAAGGTATTCTTCCCTTTTCGTTAATTCATAAGCTCTGGATACACCGTAATAGGCAACGCCACAGGGCCATTCCCAGGTTAGATCCATTGTCATGGTTTTACGTACTACCTTATCCATTATGTTAAGAAGCTCTGTCTCATTAAAATTAATTTTCACGCTATCCTACACCTCTTTTCAGTATTTTGCCGTATATTCTTATCAATATCTAATCATTCTCACCGAAATCTATGGTTACCGTCTAGTACTCCCATCGTCAGCTTGAAATTCCCATCCAAAATCTGTATAATATAAATGGTATCTATAGGAAATATGCTAACGAGTGAGGTGTTCCTAATGTCCAGGCGGAAAAAACCAATTATAGAATATCGTCATTACAATCTACCACTCAATTTTCCTATTCTTCTTCTCAGTGGTGAGCGTTGGCGAATCTCAGATAAGAAGAGCGGAAGACTGCATTTCCATAACTGTCTTGAGATTGGAATCTGCCATTCTGACAGTGGAATTATGGACTTTGAGGATATACCAATTTCCTTCAAGGCCGGAGATGTTACCTGTGTACCCAAGCATCTCCCTCACACCACCTATAGCTCGCCGGGAACAGAAAGCCTATGGTCCTATATCTTTGTCGATCCGGAGGAATTGTTTCGTAATACCTTCAATCAACCCAAGAGCTTTGATAAACCCATGTCGAACATTCGCAATTATCACCTAATTATGAATAAGATGGAATATCCAAAGGTATACTTCCTCACAACCTCCATCGTGGAGGAGCTAAAACAGCAGCGGACCAACTACCAGGTCAGTGTCAGGGGACTGATGCTAGCCTTGTATGTGGAGTTACTTCGTATTCATTCAACCGAGGTCATCCAAAATGACAATAAGAAGGAGCTCCAACATGATTCTGAGAACATTCTGGTGATTTTAAATGCTTTAGAGCATATCCAAAAGAACTATATGCAGCCCATCTGCATTGAAGATCTGGCCGATCTGTGTCACCTTAGCGTAAGCCATTTCCGTCGAACCTTCCATGAAACAATGGGAGCAGCACCACTGGATTTTCTGAACAGCACAAGAATTGATGCTGCCTGCTGGCTGCTTCGAAGCACTGAGGACTCTATCCTTACCATATCGGAAAAGGTAGGGTTTCGTTCCATATCCAGCTTTAATCGCAGCTTTATCAAGCTGATGCATGTTCCACCCAGTGTGTGGAGAAAGCAGACCCTTCTTTCCGAATCCAATTCACCGAAGGCATCTATACTAGAATTTACAGGCTGGATCTAATCAAGCCGAATTGGTCAGTCAGATGTACTTTTAATCTATATGAAATACCTTCACCAGTGGCTGACTGACAGGGCTGTTATCTGGATTCGTCTCCATAATATCCGCCATGTAATCCCACCATCTCCGATTGATAGCTGTATCCGCAGCCTTTGCCCAAAGCTCTTCGTCCTCTATCTCAATGGATGCGAATAATATATTCGTGTCACGATCTAAATAAATTGTATAGTTTTTTCCTCCGTGTTCGTGAAGCATGTCAATCATCTCCGGCCATAGTTCATTGTGCCGTTTTATATACTCTTCTTCCATTCCTTCATATAGTTTCATCTTAAAACCTAAAAGCATATCTAGCCCTCCCTTAATACAATGCATTGTTATGCTATTATTGACAAGAACACTATATCCTAGCTGCCAGCAATTGTAGTAATATAGGCTCCCAACCATAGTCAGGAGCCCAATTTTGAGTACATTTCGGGATACTTAGTTGTTACTATTTAACCGGAAGCTTGGTAGAGTTCCCTGCCTTGTAGGCCGCAAGTCTCTCATCGATAACCTCCTGATAACCTGCCTCCAGATACTTCTTGCTAAAATCGTCGTATAAAGCATCGAATTCCTCTGGTTTACACTTAACCAGCTTCACACTGTATTCCTGATATAAGCTTAACAGGTTAGCCGAATGCTCGCTTTCCGAATCGATGGTTACAGAGAATATCGGATCGGAATACGCATACTTACTTGCTTCTACAAGGCTATTATAATTTTGAAGCAGTTGATCATAGAAGTCCTGAGGAATTCCCTGAGGGGTAATCAGTCTGATACTATCCTCAATCTTTGCAGTAACCTTACTTGCGTGAACAATACAGGTCATATCGATGTTGTTATTATGATTCAACATCTCTTCCCCACGATAGTTGGCATCTACAATTGGGATACCATTCTCATTCATGGTATAGGTAACGCCTTCTACACCATTCTCTAAAGTGAATAAGGTCTCTTCCTGGCTCATCCATTCCATAAACATCCAAGCAGCCTTTAGCTGGTCCTCGGTTGCCAAGGAGCTGAAACCAACAATCATACCAAAGGGATTGTCTGCTCTGTAGGAAGGAACATCCGCTACTCCGGGTTCAACAACTTGAGTAACGCTAGCAAGTGCCAGCTCTGCACCCGGGTTATTCTCATAGAAAGCGGTTAACCAATCTACATTCGCTGCCATGTAGTTACCGTAGGAATAAAGCTTGCCGTTGATAAAGTCTGTCTTAGCCTGAGAATCATCTGCTGCCAAATCATACTCCTTAGAGTAATAACCCCTGTTGTATTCGGCATTCTGCCGCTTTAACAGCCTCTTGGTAGCTTCCCAGGGCAGTGAAGGAGTTCCTAAGCTGGAGTGCATCGCCCACTCTTCCTCATTGACTGGGAAATCACGGTAAGCAAAGTTCGCTACATAGCCGGAATTCGGAAGCCATAAGCCCAGTGGAGCCTGATCGGTAAGACCAGCTGCCATAATTGCATCAATGGCGGCAGTGTGCTCAGCATAATTTTGAGGAATTCCCTTGCCTACTGCATCCAGCCAGTCTTTTCTTATAAAGGTAGCATGAGTATAGGTTACATTATAGTAAAGTCTTTCAGATAATACGAAGAATGTATCATCACCCAGCTTAGTGTACTGGAGCTGGTTATTATCAACCATCTTCTGATAGTAGGTTGGAGCCACCTGTGCAAATGCATCCAGATCGATGGTTGTCATAGCACCGTCATTTGCCCACTGTGCTACCTTCGGGTAATCATATTCCATGAGAATGGTCGGTGTATCACCGGCAGCAATCAATAAGCTATACTTAGTCATAACATCAAAACGTGGGATAGCTACATAGGTAACCTTAATGTTATACTTGTCGCCGAAGTTTTCTTGAACCCATTTGGTCCAGTAATTATTATCCACTGCAGGATAGCCTTCCTTCGATCGGTCATATACAGGAACGGTTATCTCTACGGTCTCAGCAAAAGGGGTAAAGCCTTCTATTCCCGGTGCTACAACAGCAGTAGTAGCTTCAGGTGCTTTTGTAGGGTCTGCCTTGGGTGCCTCTGTTGCAGTGCTCTTTGCCCCATCTGTTGTAGTGACAGTATCCTCTTTCTTACAGCCTGCGAAGGCTGTAACGATCATCGCGCACATTAAAGCTAACGCAAGGATTCTTCTGAGTTCTTTTTTCATAACATAACGTCCTCCCTTTTCTAAATACTATATTTAATTATGTACACATATATAGTAAAGCCTGGTCCACTCCAAGCATCACTAATTGTTGGTTAACCCTTTACTGCACCGATCATGACGCCTTTTACAAAATACTTCTGTACAAAGGGGTAAATACAAAGTATCGGGATAGTCGCAAACATGACTGCCGCAGCCTGTAAAACCTCCGGCGTACTTACAACCCCGGTCGCTTCTGATAAGCTCACCGCATCGGCCGAGGTATTTAGAACCATATTGCTGAGTAATAATTGAATTGGCTGTAAGGCCTTGGTGGTTATAAAGTATCTCGCATCTGCATAGGCATTCCAGCGACCTACGGCATAGAACAAGGCTAGAGTAGCCACAATCGATTTGGATAGAGGCATTACGATTTTTAGCAATATCTGAATATTACTTGCCCCGTCAATAAAGGCTGATTCCTCTAAACTCTCCGGAATATTGGCCTGCAAAAAGCTCTTCATAATCAAGGTATTGTAGGGAGAAAACGCCAGGGGTAAAACTAATACCCACATCTTATTCAGCAGATTTAGCTGCTTCATCAGCAGATATTCCGGTATGATACCAGCAGTAAAATACATGGAAAACAATAAAACCAGAGCAATTACACTTCTACCCTTCAGCTTCCTTCTGGACAAGGGATAGGCTGCACAGGTAGTTAAAAGCAAACCAAGTATCGTGAACATCGTTGTTACTAATATGGTATATAGCATGGAATGAGTCAGCTGTCCGTCCTTAAAGATGGATTTGTAGGCTTCCAGGTTTAAGCCCTTTGGTATCAGATACACCGCCTTCGATAATACAGCCGTATTGCTACTGACGGATTTGGATGCAATGTGAACAAAGGGAATAATACATGTGGATGACAGAAGGATAAGAATCGTCATAATCACAACATCGCTGACCTTTAGCCTTCCAACTCCGCGAAAGCCGGAGTCCCTTTCCTCTATATCATATCGATCTCGTTTACTCATGAAACACTCCTCCTTCTATATCAAACCGTCTTCTCCCAGTTTCTTGGCAAATCGGTCTGCCAGTATAACTAATAGCAAGCCAATCATGGACTGGAAAAGGTTAACGGCGGTTGCTCTGCTGAAATTACCCGATCCGAGCCCCTTCTCAAAGATATAGATTGCCAATTGGTATTGAAATTCCTTGACCTGAACATTGCCAAAGGAGTCCAAACGTTCGAAGTTGCTGCCCATCAATCTACCCAAATTCATAATCAGCAGGGTCACTGTGGTTCCCTTGATACCAGGCAAGGTAATGTGCCACATCCTTCTCCATCGGTTTGCTCCGTCCATGGTCGCCGCTTCATAAAGCTCTGCACTAATTCCTGTAATTGCAGCCAGATAGATGATAGTGGACCAACCCATGTTTTGCCATATTCCGATAGAAAGATAGGATACAGCCCAATGCCACTTCTCTGTCAGGAATGGAATTCCCTGATTAATCAGTCCTGCCCTCTGCAGTAGAATATTCACAAGACCTGTCTCCGGCTTAAACAAAGTATAGGCAATACTGGCAACGATAACCCAGGATAGGAAATGAGGTAAGTATAGGATTGTCTGGGTAACCTTCTTAAACCTCGGATACCTAAGTTCATTAAGCATAAGTGCAAGCATAATCGGTATCGGAAAGCCAAGGAATAAATCAAGCAGGTTAAAGATTATGGAGTTCTTGATTGCTCTTAAAAAGTCAGCGTCCTTAAAGATCTTCTGAAATGTTTTAAATCCAACCCAGGCACTACCCGCATAGCCTTTGGCAGGCTTGTAATCCATAAAAGCGATTCGAAGGCCCGGATAAGCAGCGTACCTGAAAATAAAAACAAAGGTGAGCGGGATTAGGATCAGCAAATATAACTGCCAGTCTCTTTTTATGTAATATAAACACCCTTGTTTACCAGGGGCTGCAATCGTTTTCTTTCGCTGTTCTTCCATGAATCTTACCTCCTTCAACTTTCCTATATACATTGTCCTGCCTCGTCCTGTAATTCATAGTTCCCTCTTCTGTAATGTTAATTCTATACAGATGGAGTAGTCATTTCTATTCATTTTGAAATTAAAACAAGTCATTTTCAACTTTATTTTAAACATTTTTCCAGTTATGAAATAATATCATGTTAGTTTTGTTGTTGTTTTTGCTTTAAATTGGCATGATTATCGCTTTGATTGATACAAAACACACAAAATCATATAATTTTCAATCAGATTATCATAGTCGAAATTAGCCTCTATGATAATGGTTTCTACTCTTATGAAAAATTTACTTAAAAAAAGGCTGTTGCATCATGTATGCAACAGCCCCGCTGGGACGACAATAGAACGTACTCTATGCGCAATTCTATTATTTAATCCTGATTTAATATTCCAAGGTTCATAAGACGTATTAGAAATATAGATCTAATGCTCTTGGTTAGTCCTAAAATAAAAACAAAATTTAATATTCAATCTCCTGAAGAAATAATCCCTGGGCATTAGCAGGTGCACTGGCTGCCTCAGTTGAGTTCGGATTAAGAATTTCTTCAAGCTCCTCTGTCTTTCTCGCACCAAGTCCGATATCCAGTAATGTTGCTACCAGCATACGGGCCATATTATGCAGAAAATCATTGGCACGGATAGTGATCTGTATTTCCTTTTGATCCTGATAGATGTCAATAGAATAGATCTCCTTTATGGTGGATTTATTCTTCTTAACGGTGGAAAAGTTCTTGAAATCGTGCTTACCAAGCAGCTTCTCGGCTGCTTCCTTCATAGGGGCAAGGTCTGGCCTTTTAAAGCAATAATAGGTATATTTACGGTCGAAGACACTGGGAACATCGCCAATAGCGATACGGTATAGGTAAGTTTTGGCCTTCGCATTCAATGTTGCATGAAAACGTTCCGGTACCTCCTCTACTTCAATCACCGCAATATCCATCGGAAGATAGCGATTAAAATAATGCTTCATCTCATAAAGCTTCAAAGCCGAATTGGTCTTAAAATTAGCAATCTGTGCATATGCATGAACACCTACTTCCGTTCTGCTACCACAGTTTAGCTCCACATCCTCTCCGGTCATCTTCTTAATCACTTCCAGCAGCTTATTCTCGATCGTATTCTCCGATTCCCCTTTGCCAAGCCTTTGCCAGCCATGATATCGGCTACCGTCGTACTCCAGTGTTAATTTTATATTTCTCATTGGATACCCCTTTCTATTCTAAAAACTCTTATGCCATTCTTGCCGGAAGCTGCTTCCTCGTAAAGTATATATAATATACAATAAAGAGCACCGAGGTTACCGACCAGGTGATTGGATAACTATAAATTACCGTACTAATCTCCGGCCTAAGTGGTACTATGGTGAAGAGCCAAATAACACGCAGTACACATACCCCCATACTTGTCAGGAGCATAGGAATGAAGGAATTCCCCATCCCTCGCAGAGAACCGGAGAAAATCTCAATAAACACATAGGTCCAGAAGGTAGGAACCATAATACGTAGTATCTCCATTCCTTTATCCACTACCATAGCATCCGTTGTAAACAGCATATATATGTAGGGACCCGTGAAGTATAAAATCACACTTAGGCCGATGGCTACTGACAATGCCATTCGTAGGCATACCTTTGATCCTCTACGTACACGATCGTATCTTGCAGCTCCATAATTCTGACCTACAAAGGTGGTTATGGATATACCAAATGCACTCATAATCATCCAGAATATGCCGTCAATCTTACCAAATGCGGTCCAGGCCGCAATGGTATCCGTACCAAAGCTGTTCATATTTGCCTGGATGATGACATTGGAGGAGGAATACATTAGGGACTGAAACCCGGCAGGCAGACCGATACGAATGATTCTTCTCAGTAGGTCTTTGTGAAATCGTAGTTCCTTCCATCTAAGCTGATAAGAGTCTCTGGTTCTCATCAGGGTAATGCAAACCATAATGGCACTACAAAGCTGAGACATTACCGTTGCTACTGCAACTCCCATCACACCCCAATGAAAGGCTATTACAAAAACCAAGTCTAAAATAATGTTAACAAAACAGCTGACAATCAGAAAATAAAGAGGTCTTTTCGAATCACCGATTGCACGTAGGATGCCGGCTCCGACATTATAAATCAAGTTGGCTATCATTCCTGCAAAATAGATCCTTATATAGGTTATAGAGTCTGGAATTAGCTCTTCGGGAGTTCCCATCATACGAAGGGCAGTGGGTGCACCGATCAAGCCTATCACCATAATGATTGCACCTCCGACGATGGCCATAGCAATTGCAGTATGGACTGCCTTACTCACCTCATCCTTATGTCTTCCACCATAATACTGGGAGATGGTAACCGTGGCACCGGAGGAGATACCAATAAAAAAGCCAACAAAAACATTAATTAATGTACTGGTAGCGCCACCTACTGCTGATAAAGCCTCTTTTCCGGCAAAACGACCGACAACGATCGCATCAGCCGTATTATATAGCTGCTGAAAAAATGTTCCAAAAAGCAACGGAAAGAAAAAAACTAAAAGCTGCTTCCATATCACACCTTCCGTAATACCGTTACTGTTCTCTCTTGTATGTGTCATTATTCTCCTCATTTCTACTCATAAAACCCAGTCCATTCTCAACATTACCATTACGTCCTCTTGCCAAACCCTCTGAATCAAAAACCTTCTATCCAGTATGCAGTTTCTGTGCTATTATAACCCAGTTTCTTTCAAATGTATATATCCCACTTATATGGTAATTTCATCATAATCAATAATTTCATTCTAACTGTAAATAATGTCCCTATGGAAAAGGGCATTCTATTATTGTAGCGTGAACTAATATAAAAATCCAAAAAATATAGCTAATAGCCTTTAGCGACAGAATGGAGGTAAACATGGATAACAACAAGAATAGAATAAAGGATCGAGAAAAAAGCAATCCGGAGCTCCGCAAAATGCAACCGAAGAATAATGCTGATGTTGGAATCGTCAATGGTCAGGTCATCGGAGTTCATGAAAGCAAGCACGAAAAAAGTAGATCTGAGAAGTAGACAAAAAATGTCACTCCTTGGTGTTTATACCGGAGTGACATTTTCGCTCTTTTTAAGTTAGTGTGAATTATCGAAAAACATATTTCATACCTAAGCCTTTGATCCTGCTTACTAGCCCAGGAAAATAAAGTATGCAAGCACAATCACACCGAGTACGATACGATACCAGCCGAAGGCCTTAAAATCATTTTTCTTAATAAAGCCCATCAGGAAGCGGATTGCCAATACAGAGACAAGAAAAGCTACCACCATACCCATTGCCAGAACGGCAAGCTCAGTACCAGTAAAGTTAAATCCAAATTTAACAATCTTGAGCAGACTAGCTCCAAACATAACCGGTATGGATAAGAAGAAGGAATACTCTGCTGCAATATAACGAGAGGTACCAAGGAGAATTGCTCCCAAAATGGTGGTTCCTGAGCGGGAAGTTCCCGGGATGATAGCAAGGATCTGAATGACACCGATGAGCAAAGCTGTCTTGTAGGTTAGATCACTGAATGTGGTAATTTTCGCTGCTTTCCCCTTATTATGATTCTCTATTACTATGAATAAAATTCCGTATAAAATCAAAGTAACCGTTACAGTCTGATAATTATAAAAATTAGCGTCAAACCAGTCATCAAATAATACTCCCAAAATTCCAGCAGGAATACATCCAACCAAAACCTTAAACCAGATATCCCAGGTTAATGCCTTCTCTTCCTTGGATTTACTTGGAGCAAAGGGATTTAATTTGTGAAAATACAAAATTACGACTGCCAGGATTGCTCCCAGCTGGATTACCACACGGAACATCTCCATGAATTCATCCGAAACATTTAAGTGAATAAACTGCTCTACTAAAATCATATGACCGGTACTACTGATTGGTAGCCACTCAGTTATCCCCTCAATAATTCCCAGTAAGATGACCTTTAATACTTCGATTAACATAATCTGTTACCTATGCCTTTCCCTATTTGTATTGTCTTTTTATTACGTGCTTTCCTTACTTAGGCTTGATTACCCTTGCATTATTTGCCTGTGTTTCCTTACGAACAGCTTCATTATATCAGCTTTCTTTTGATATCACCATTCTTTTATAACGACTTTATCAAATAATTTCCTTCAATATTATCTGTCCCAACTAACTTCTTATTAATAATTATATTATAAGCTATATGTATTAATCCCAAATAAATCTATCGCACCCTACTACTCCAATCATCTTACCACTATTTTACTTCCCACAGCAACTACAATATTCTTAAGACTTACTTACGCTTTCTGGATTCAAAAAGGCAGCGAGCAAGCTCACTGCCTTTTTTAGGGTATTAAACTTCAAACACCTCTATACTTTTGATCATAATAACCATCCCCTTTCCTACGAAATTGACCGGTCACTCGTATTATCTCACAGTTCATTATAAATGCATAGGAATAGAACGATTATATCGATTTTTTCCCATATACGATTTTCTTTATCGTGTCTTCACCAAGATGGAACCGGTCCGCAAGGGCTTCTATTGTCTCCCCGTGATTAAACATATTCCTAATTTTATTGTTTCTTTTGTCAATTGCCTCTCGGGCACCACTGACATAGCCCCAGCCTGCTTTACTGCTGCGTTTCGGAATATAGACCAGACTACCCTCGACATATTCCTGAATCTCTTTTAGCAGGCGGGCTGGCAATACATCCACACCTTTCTTGTAATTCAAACAGTATTCCCTCCATATAAACGATGTCCTGTCGATCCATACAATCTAAGCTTTTCATGTAAAGCCCACCTCCTTTATTCTGATAGTATCAGTATAACATAGCTAAGCTGTGTATTCTATCCATTTATTTTTTCTTCCAGAATATCCTTATAATGACTACCGTAGCAAGGACCACAGCCACAACTAACACCGCAGTAAGGACTACTTCTAAACTGATCAAAGAGCCGGAAGGATCTGGAAGCTGTGTGGCCGGTGGTATGATAGTAGCCTCCGGCTGCTTTTCACTTCCAGGTATATTGGCATTGGTCGGATCGTCGATACAGATCCAGCCTCTGTGGGCAAAATAATAACCTATATATCCCCATAAGCGGCCTTCCGCATCCTTATAGGTATAGCTAATCTCCGGTTTATCTTCCATGATATCCATGGCACTGGTTGCCATTCCGGAGCCCGGATACTCATAGAATTGTATTCGTTCCTTACCGGGAACATAATCATCAAATTCCCCTTCATAAGCCCGGATTTCATCTTCATGCTCCTCCATAAAGGAGATATTATCATAGATGACCGTTAACTCCTCCATGAGAATCCAGCCTGTACTGTCTTCATATTCTACGACGCCCCAGACCCTGTCCTTCTTATCTGTGTAAGTGAAGGACACATAGAACTCAGTCCCATTTGATACATTTTTCACTGCCACCATGGATATTGGATCCTTTGTTATCTCGACATACCCCTTCTCACCATTAGCCGTAAAACTTCTAAGCATCTTTTCGCATTCCTCATAATGCTTATTAAAAAAATCATCATTCGGTGTCCAGATTACATCAGCCTGTACCTGCTTGGATAATAACAATATAAGCATCATACAGACAAATATTCCAAGTCCTCTCCAATAAACTCTCTTCATTGTCTTCCTCTCCTTCTTAACCTCTATTAATAGAACCTTTTCCCTGTTATCTATCTCAAATAAAATCCTAATCTAACTTAGCCCTTCATTTATTTCCTACCAAGTGTGAATTATACTTTTCAATCATTCACACTCTCTATAGTAATATATTAAGCAGCTGGCCGATACTGTAGGAAAATAAATTGGCACAAAACGCAAAGAGTAAAGGGCGGCATAAGGTTTTTCCATAGGTTCTATAATAATATCCCTCTGTTAACACTGCCGTCACTTCTAGGATGAAAGCGACTACAATCCGATTGACATGGCTATAATGTACAGCTAGATAATAGGACATAACCACCAGAGGATTGGTAAGGACATTAACCAGAGCAATAAGTACAATATCCTTCTTATCACGAACGCCAACAAACAATGCCAGACCTTCTTCCAGCAGCAAGGTCAGCAGAAGTGAAAAACCAAGTGAATATAGAAGCTCCATTCCCATTATTCTACCACCCTTTGCAGTCCAAACATCAGTATTACCAAGGATATCATCGAAGCGGCACAGAAGCCGATGGTGGGCGAGAATAATGGCTTAAGCTCCAAATAAGAAGGAACAAAGCCTAAGAACAGACCAAAGGTCAACAGTCCAAAGGAAAAGCCCTTACACCCTGCCAACAGCCTTGCTACTCCCCATAAGGTCAAGGGCATAGTCATATTGAAGAAGAATACTGCAGCAATTCCCAGGACAGGTATATCGGAAAAAAGGAATAAGACAGCAGCCAGTCCCAGGGATAGGATACAGGTTCTTTTTATCCCCAAGGGTAGTGCCAGAATTCCACCTAATAGCTTACCAAGTACTACTGCACCAACATAAAGAAAGGCCCAGAACGTATTGCTTCTCCATGCAAAGCTGGAGGTCATTCCGATATAAGAGCGAAGTATAACAACCATCAGGAGACTAGTGACCGCAGCAAGGACCCATGGAGCCTTCAAGCTCAGTAGGTCTAGAGCTGCATTGTCTGAACGAAAGCTCTTACTAGCTATGTATTGAAGGATTAGTATAAGAAGCATCATGACAATCAATCCGATTATGGCAACAATCGCAGGGAGTGCCTTCTGCTTACCGAGTAAGGTACCCAGATATATCCCCAGAGCTCCAGGTGATACAAAGATACCGAGAAGCGTTGGCTTTTCCTTACCGGCATTTAACACCTCTATACCCCCGCCGATGTGAAACATACCATTCCCGACTCCGGCAAGAATTGCTGCCGGGATAGTCATAGCCCCTAAAGGGAAGGCTAAGGCAACCAGACCGCAGCCCACTGCAGCGCATATGGCATTATGATTAAGGCGATCAGCGATAAGTCCCATAGGCATCTGCAAGGCAAAGGCACAGAAATTATAGATAAGCAGTCCGATATACCAATTCTGTGATCCCCTCAGCATCGAAAACATCAGAAATGCACAAGCAAAATCAACCACAAAATGCGCAATGGAATATACAGTTAGGATAGTTATTTTCCTGGTCATACTGTCCTCCTGAGTATAGGTTTTTAGTTCGTCCATATTTTAACATTTTATGTAGGTTATTACAACCCTTACATATAGAAGCCAAACATCATGAACTTACTCTTGTTATGAACCGGCATACGAAAAACCACCGAGTTAAGCAATGCGCTCACCCAGTGGTTTTCTTCCTTTATCTTCTTCCTCTTTCCTCATATTCTGTGCGAGAACAGACCATGTCTGGTACAGTAGTAATAAATAATTCCATGCCCCATCCTATAGATTAGTAATTCCGCACTCTGTTCCGGATATAGCTTATTGATCACCAGCTTATCACTGGTCGTATAAGCGATAAAGGAGATATAATGCTCCTTACTCATCTCATGAGCGATGCTTAGATATAACCCTCCGTCCATCTCTTCTATCTTTAGAGTATGTTCTTGGTCCTCCTCTATAGGAGCCAAATCCTCCAGAACCTTACCACAACAGGTTAACTCCAGCTTTCCGGTGCTGGTTACGATATTTCCACATTCCGTACATACATACAATTTGACCCGTTTCATATTGCCTGAATCCTCCTCATTTGAGGTCATCTCTCCAGTAAGAATCTCTCTCGGGCTTACACCGAGCTGCTTCGCTAAGGAGCCGATTAAGGAAATGTCCGGGGCACCAACGCCTCTTTCCCATTTTGATACTGCCTGCTCGCTGACATGCAGCTTTTCGGCAAGCATCCTTTGTGTCATGTTCCTTTCTTTTCTTAAGGCTGTTATTAATGCCCCTGTCTTCACTGTATTCATTACCGTCACCTCAAATCAATAATATAATCTATATCAATTTAATACAATCAACGTTTCGTTTAGTCTGGATAAAATTAAGGATAAAAACACCTCAAACATCCTTTACAATGTTTGAGGCATATATAGTCGTTTCTATTCTATCTCATCTTCCGCCAGGATCGCTTTAATCCGATGAATCAGCATGGAGGTGGCTACGTCGTTCATACCGCCTCTCGGGATAATGATATCCGCATATTTCTTATAAGGCTCAACGAATAATTCGTGCATGGGCTTGACTGTATTCGTATACTGGGTGATAACCGATTCTAGGCTTCTGCCCCGTTCGTTTACATCTCGAATGATACGTCGGATTAAGCGCTCGTCCGCATCGGTATCGACAAATACCTTAATATCCATCAGATCTCTCAGCTCTGCATTCTCATAAATCATAAAGCCTTCTACAATAATTACCTTTGCGGGATTCACGTGGACTGTTTCGTCCAGACGATTGTGTACCACATAGGAGTATACCGGCCTGTCAATGGGCTTATACTGCTTTAGCAGCTTTATGTCTTTGATAAAACGCTGGGTATCAAAAGCATTGGGGTGATCATAATTTAATTTTACTCTTTCCTCCAAAGGCAACTCATCATGTGGAAGATAATAAAAATCATGACTTAACAGCTCTACACTATCCTTGAATGCTTCCTTTATCCGATTAGCAACAGTGGTCTTTCCGGAAGCTGAACCTCCTGAGACACCGATCACAACTACATCTTTCATACATCTGCCCAGTATCACTTATATTTATTATGAGCGTGATACCATATCCTTTCCAAAATATTCATTCTATGCTTATATGATAGAGCCAGCTGACAATTTCTCCACTAAATAGGCTTACTAAGCTCTCTATCACTCAATTTTTTCTCTTATAATATCACAGAACAGCATATTTTGTCTAATCGAATTTCATACTTTCTTAAGGTTTTATGCTATATGAAATTATTGTAATAGGAATTCATAAAGTGTATAGGGCAGATAATCAATTGCATTCTTATCAAGCTGATACATAATATAATTACCCTGACGATGTTTATTAACCAGTCCAGCCTGATACAGCAGTTTTAAGTGTTTTGATATTCCTGCTTCCGTTATCCTTAGCTTGATTGCAAGTCGTTGGGTAGAATCCGGTCGTTTGCTCAGTTCACGGAGGATCTTAAGCCGTGTCTCGTCAGCTAGAGCCTTCAGCAGGTTCTCCAATTCAGGTGGTACAATATCCTGTTTCTCCTCCACCGGAACCAGCATTGTCACATAAACCGCCCCTTTGTCCTCGTGCATTAATAGATGAGGACTGATAAAGGTACTGGCAGTCACTGATATCTTACTCAGGCTGTTAATCTTATACCGATATTCTTTGTTTTTATAGAACACAATATCATCCGTATCCACCTTGAGTCTTTCATGGTACCGGTTCACTCTGACCAAAAGCCCTTCTTCCTTGCAGGCCTCCAGCTCTCTTTTAAGAATACGTATTAAAAAGGGTTGTATATAGGCTATTTCGTATTGAAACAGCTTTTCATAATAGTCCTTCATCACGCGAAGGATTTGCATTTTCTGCTCGGTATTAATACTTTTATGATAAGAGCCAAATATCTTATTCCATCGATACAAGCCTAGCTTCTCCAGTTCCAGCAAGGCATCCGGTATGGCCAGCTCAGAGAAAGGATTCATATGAGCAAAATCCATTATAATCATCCACTCATCGGTGGCCTGGCTCAGATTTCTGATATCCTCCAGTAGGTCTATTGGCAGCTCCTCTCGAACCTTTTCTATCCATTTGGCCCGATCCAGATGATGGTCTGGCTTGGTAATCACATGCATAGAAGCAAGCATTTCAAATAAAGGAGAATAGCAGAATTCTCCTTTGGTATCGTGGTCATAGCATATCCCGATATTCATACTTGCTCCTTTCTGCCTGCTCACAATCTCTTGTAACAGCTTAACCTTACCTGTCAACCCCATGAAATAACTTGTGACATTAAAACAATGCCATATTACCGGTAGTACGAACGTGTCTTTCTACCAGCTTAAGAATGAATAATACCATAAGAAATAATATTATGATGATAAGAGATCCAATCAGTAAAAATTCCCGGATATCATCAAGAGAGCTCCCTAGAAGCATGACCCGCCGCACTGCTTCTAGGGCATAGGTCAACGGAAATACGGCAGCAATGGTCTTTGCCCACACCGGGAAGAGAATAGTAGGAACCTTTACTCCTGAAAATATCTCCATCGGTTCTTCCAAAACAGTATATAAAAACCCCGAGTCTCTGGAAAAGAGGAACAAGGAATTTAAGAAAACTCCCCATGCTACAGCCATACCGGTAACCAGTAGAAATACAACCAGACAGGGCAGCATCTGAACATATAGCACCTTCGCTTTGATGATAAGGATAGCTACAGTAAATACAACGATTAATATTACACTTTCAAACATAGACGATACTGCATTGCCCAGAAGGACAGCCACCCTATTGCTTGGTGACAGATAGATCAGCTCCAGTGTTCCGTTATACCTTTCAAAGGAAAATCTCCAGGCTGACTGTACCAGAGAGCGGAAAAAGCTCATACACATATAACCCAATAATAGATATACTACCACATTGTCCTTCGTTATGAAAGTCACTTTACTTTTTGACAGGTCAAAGGCTTGGAAACCATAATAGGAGGTGATGAAACTAAGTAAGGGCCATAAGAACAATGATATATATATAGTTTTAGAATGAAAATAATTCTTATGCTGCTTCTTAATCTCAGCTGCAAAGGTCTTAAGAAATGCTCTCATCTAGCCACCTCCTTAGAAAGCTGAAGTATCGTATCCTCCAAAAGTGGTTCTTTTTCATACATTTCACGAATGAATAATCTCTCCTGTGTACACAGCCTCGAGAGCTCCAAGGAGATATTCTCACTACTGTTTATGTAGATTCCCTCCTGATTTGTACTGACTATTATGGTCGGATCAAAGCAGCGAAGCTTCTCTTCCAGATAGCCTGGTACAAACTCCTCATGCTCATAGAGCTTAAGGACATAATCCTTCCGATTGAAGGTATCCTCCGCTAACTCCTTTACTGTACCCTTTTTTATCAGCCTTCCATTGCTCAGGATATAGATATAGTCGCAGAGCTCTTCAATCTCCTTCATATAATGGGAGGTAAGAAGAAGCCCTTTCTTCTTCTCCTTAGCCAAATATTTAATATGTCCCCGAAGCTCCTTGGATACGACTGCATCCAATCCAATCGTCGGTTCATCCAAAAAGAGATATTCCGGATCATTAATCAAGCCTCTGGCAATCTGCAGTCTCTGCTTCATCCCTTTCGAGAAGGTCTCCACGGGAATGTCCTGCTTCCCCTCCAGTCCTACCAGTACTAATAACTCCTCAATTCTATCCTTAAGAATATGATTGGGTACATTATAGAGCTGACCATAATACCAGAGATTTTCATATGCAGTGAGTCGCCAGTATATCATCCTCTCTCCACCGGCTATCATATTAATTCTCTTCTTAATCTCCATGGGATATTTAACAGCATCAATATCCTCCATAAAATAGGTCCCCGCTGTTGGCGCCAATAATGTGGTTAGCATTTTCATTGTTGTCGTCTTCCCTGCCCCGTTAATCCCAAGTAAGCCGACAATTTTTCCTTTCTCAATCTGCAAAGATATATCCTTTACTGCATGTATGACCTGCTTTTCCTTCTTAATTCCCTTGCCTACTTTCACAATATAATCCTTCTTCAAATTCTCTGCTCTAATCATGTCCTACTCCTTATCCGAATATTTTTTCCAGCGCAATACGCTCACATCTCTTCATTAGATAAAAACCTGCTAATAGATAAAATGTGCTTAACAGCAGGACACCGCATATACTATGTAGCTGGTCCCCGGCTCCAGTCCCTAAGAGCACCGAGTTACGAATCAATGTAATGGCTCTGGTGATTGGTATCAAATCGGCCAAGTATCTTAACCATAAAGGAAGATACTGAGCAGGAAAGGTTATACCACCCACCAGAAACAAAAATGCAAATAAGGTATTCTGCGAGATATAGGTGTCGCGGGTATAGAGCATGATACAGCCAAGAACCATGGATACCCCAAAGAACGAATAAAGAGCCACGAATACCGCTATTAGAAAACCGGCTAAGTTGAAGCTGGGAAATCGAACCCCAAAGGGAATTGCAATGATCAGTGAAATAAGCACTTCTGCCGTCGTTGTTACGGTCTGAATCAGCATATTGCCAAGAAAATATTCCACCCGGTGAAAGGGAGCCAGCATTAAACTCTCCAAAGTTCCCTCTCTTAGCTCCGTAATTAAGCTCCTGCTTACATTCAGGCAGGTTCTTACTACAAACAGATAAGTCAGACTTCCAACCAGAACATAGCTGATATAATCACTGGTTCCCGTATAGGCAGTAAAGCTAGCGGCCATATTTTTCTCAAATAAAAGCTTATACATCATATAAGCTCCTAAGATAGTATAAAAACCGGTTAACACATTACCTATGAAGAAGTCGATCGGATATGCTCTGAATTTCGTCAGCAAGTCCTTTTTCATCGTATTCCTTAATACCTTTAAATTCATGACAGCCCTCCTAAAGACCTTGCATTTGATTAACTATTTGGTTGATCAAATGCAAATATCCAAAATTTACAGGCATTATACAGAGGGAGCTCACATTTGTCAACCTTATTATAAAGCCATTTTTCAAGGCTCATTACAGCGAAAATTATAGTTCACTCCCAAGTGCGGATTGCTAAGCAGGAACTTCCTATCCGTGAAGTTGCATCCTTAATGGAGCGATTTTATCGTATAGGACGGTCTTCCTATACGATAAAAATGTGCCACAAATTATTAAAGTGATAATCTGTGGCACATTATTTCTTATCCCATATTAGTGAAGTATCTCTCCCATATTCTATCCGCAGTTCTTGTAGCCAAGGCCTGGGTAGTAAGAGTAGGATTTGGCCCTCCAAGACCGTTATACAGCACACTGTTATCTGCTATGAATAAGCGTTTCACCTGATATGCTTCGCAATTTGTATCAACAACAAAGCCCATCCGCATGGTGCTCATTATATGGATGTACAATTCCGGTGGCCAATTAGCTCGGATTATAGTTCTCGCTCCGGCTGCCCGCAGAAGCTCTGCCGCATAGGTTGCCAACTGATCTCTCCTCCTTATATCTGTCTCACTAGGGCGATAACGGATCACCGGTATGTATCCATAATCATCCCTTTGTATTGGATCAAGGACAACCTCGTTGCTTTGATTAACATCATCATCGGCGAACAGCATAATACTAAGTGTTCTGTTATATTGCCTCATAAAATCCTTAAGCTGTTCTCCCGACACAATTCCCTCCAGATCCCAAGCCGCTTGTGGGTCCGGTTGACGCAGGGCAGAATAACCTTTCCCGCTGGTAGCATAGGCAAAGGTAGAGAAGATACCCGGACTCATACCATAGGTAATCATAGTGCCAACCTCAGGAATATCCAGCCGTGCAGCTGAATTTTGTCCTACGTATGGTTTAATATCAGACGCCCCTAAGATATTCATTAATACCTGTTCATCAAAGATGCCTGCTACAGTATCGAAGTAATGGTTTATAAGTCCTTTTCCAACCCAAGAATTCTCAGGCAATCCCGAATTCAGCCACAGACGCGGAGATTCGATTGCTCCTGCTGCCATCACGATTACCCTGGCAGATAGTGTTGTGGTTTCTCCTGTCCAGGTATTCTTGTATATCACACCGGTGGCTTGTAATTCTTCCTCCTCCCCGCTTGTCAGTATATTCGTCACAAAGGAATTTGGCCTAATCTCAGTATTACCGGTTGCCAGTGCCGGTGGAATATAACTTACTAATGTGGACCGCTTTGCTACCGCCTCCACTGTCGGTCCCATATGACAGCCATTGACACAATGCCCCCTCAGGGTGCACCCAACAGACTGATTATTCTGAATATCGAAATCAGGATTATTAATAGAAGGATTCACTCCAAGTATTGCATTAATCCCTTGCCTATAGCAGGGTTCCGTTACATTAAGAGAATTACTGAATTGCCAACCGGCTTGTTTTGCACCATAATAGAATAACGCTTCCTTTGGTGTGATTGGTGCAGGATGAACCGGCAGCCCGGCCTCTACCCTCTCATAGTATGGTAGCAGCTCTTCGTAGCTAATCGGCCATATATTATTTACCATTTGTGGCAAAGCTCTAGGTGAGTTCGCAAAGTAATGAAGGGTGGTGCCACCAACACCACTGTTTTGCCAAACCACTCCCCCTTTTCTTGTCCAAGGAGGAAGGTTACGGTTTGCCGGCCCCCAGCGAAGCTTCCCTGTTACCAAGTCGTTCATATCCTCCTCCAGATCGGTAAAGCACTGCTTTAGTATATCTATACTAAGATCCTCATAGCTGGAGCTGCTTACTTCACCACTCTCTGAGTTCGGATTCGGCCATTTGCGATTACCATACCAGGGGCCTGCCTCCAGAACGATAACCCTGGCCCCCTTCTCTGCAAGCTCCTTGGCTGCAACTGCACCTCCGCCTCCGGCACCAATTACTATTACATCCGCATCATAACTCCTATTCATAATCTCCACCCTTCTTCTCCCTCAACATAATTATTCTTCCAAAGTTGTGCCCCTTAATACACGATATCCCAAAGAAGGCCCTGGGTAACCTATCTGCTGCCAGCTGAGAGGCATGAATTCCAGAACACGTTCTTCGGGAGGATTTAGTTTTGTCGTTCCATAGCCGGACCACTCCGAATAATAGCCCATTAGTGTATAGGTATCCAACATTGAGAATACGGTCCGCCATAGGCCAGGGTCCAATTGGGATAGGTATGACATGGTCTCCGGAGATTGTGTCTCTTGCGCCAGCATCTCCAAGACGCTAAGCCTTTCGATGGGAGGCAACACAGCAAAACTCACCGGTCCGTTATAGCCCTGCTTCCTCCTCCATTGGGTTGCGGTAGCATCAAGAATTTCTGCAGTCTCCATTGCCAGTGGAACAAAGTAGTGGTCTAGTTCATAAATCAGGAATTGATCAACCTCCAGATCCAACGCACCATAATATTGTATCCTTCCATATTCCTGCGCTAGTCCGGGAGTCCGTGGAATTATTGCGTCAACTAGTGCTTGAAAGGTATTTTGCATTGATATGTCAAACATCGTAACAACCACCTGAACTTAATATCTTCCTAATATAAATATGTATGGCGAGATCAAACTATTATAAAAGAGCACAAAATATTCAGCTCATTTAACAAGGGGATGTTTCACTATACATTTTGAAAAGCCCCTTTGAGGCTTGCTAAGCAAGCATTGCCTGACTGCGGGTTGCGAAAGTGTCAGCATACTGACACGTAGTTTTTGATATGATAAAGCCCGGCTAAGGGTCTCGTCTCTTAGCCGGGCTTCTATGATAATTATGTTAAATTACTATATTAATCGTCTCTTTACAAATGGAGCCTTAATCATTCGAAGGATGAACTTCGTATTCGTTAGCCATTCAATATGGGCATCATTCTTTTTGTTGGCCAAAATCCTAGGGATGAAGAAAGCTGCCACGGTCTCAGGGCGTTCGCCCACATTATTAAAGATAAATTGAAAGCTTTTATCCTGCAATACCGGAGAAGTCTCTCCGTCTGGCGTCTTAGTCATGAATTCCGTAAGCACCATACCGGGAGACAATAAGCCTGCCATCACAGGAGTACCCTTCAATTCCTTCGCCAAGCCTCTGGTAAAGTAAGTAAGCGCTCTCTTCGTGGTTCCATATAATACGGTTTTCACCTGAATCATATCATTGGAGCCTAGGCCCTCCATATTCCAGATCTGTCCATACCCTTGCAGAAGCATCTGTCTTGCTGCAACCTGACATCCATATATAACACCCTTTATATTGGTATCGACTACGGCATCGACATAGGAATCCCCTGTATTATAGCAAAACTCATGAGGAACATTCTGCCCTGCATTATTCACCCAGATATCAATGCCACCCCACTTTTTTGCCGCAGCTTCCCATAGAGCTTCTACTTCACTGATATGTCTGACATTGCAGGACACATATTGGTAGCTTCCTTCATAAGGCTTTAGTTCTCTAATCAGTTCTTCCGATTCCTTCGTTCCTCTTCCGGTTAAGGTTACCTTACAGCCCTTTTTTAAGAATTCCTGGGCCATAGATAATCCGATTCCTCTGGTACCTCCTGTGATTACTACCCTTTTCATATTATCCTCCACGAACAACATATTAAAAGTTAACCATCCAGATATTTAGCATCCAATGCTCCCTTTTGCTATATTTTACTCCTTCTGCTCATATTTATCAAGATTAAGTCTCCAAAGCTTTCTTCTTAACCTCTTCATTTACCTTTTGAATAACGTTCTAATCTCTCTTCAAGAGTTCCAGTATGCAGTTCAAATAGATGATTCCGCTACGATTAATGTGATATGGCTTAATCCAGAAATCATATTACTCATCTCCATTTCCACAATATCTCTTAATTTACCCATGCCTATATGTTCTAACGGCATCAAGAGGTTTCTGAATGTAATATTGATAGCTTATCTTAGCACAGCAATAAAATATGCTCAATATCAAGAATAGTACCTAACAAATTTTATTAAATTAAAAATACCTCTTGACTCTTCCCTAGCGTCACCCAATAAGATACAACTGTACCGGAAGCAATCCGGCTAAACACAAAGCGCGCTGATCACAAAACTTAGAGTGGAGGATTATATTATGAAGACGTATTTAGTAACAGGAGGTGCCGGCTTTATCGGCTCAAATTTCATTCATTTACTTATGGAAGAAAACCAAGGGGTTGAAAGCAAGACACCTCAGAGCCATGGAGCAGAAGATATTCGTATCATCAATCTGGATAGCCTGACCTATTGTGGTAACCGCAGTAATGTAAGCTGCTATGAGGATTTTGAAAATTATCGTTTCATTCAGGGTGATATCTGTGATGAGGAGCTGGTTACTGCACTCTTTTCAGAGGAGAATATTGATTATGTCGTACATTTTGCAGCACAAACCCATGTGGACCGAAGTATTGACTCTGCCACGGAATTCGCCAGGACCAATGTCCTTGGTACCCTGAATCTCTTGAATGCCGCGAATGAGGCTTGGCAAGGGGAAGACAGGGCTTCCAAGCGCTTTCTCTATGTCTCTACCGATGAGGTCTATGGCGAGCTAGCCGGTGGAGGGTATTTTACTGAGGAAACCCCGCTTCATCCCAGAAATCCTTATGCAGCAAGCAAGGCTGGCGCCGATATGATGGTAAAGGCATTTTATGAGACCCACCATCTTCCCATCCTCATCACCCGCTGCTCAAATAATTACGGTCCCTATCAATATCAAGAAAAATTCCTACCACACTGTATAGAATGCTGTCTCAGAGGAAAGGAAATTCCTATATATGGGGATGGAAGCAATATTAGGGATTGGCTCTATGTCAGGGACCATTGCAGAGCCATTGATACTGTATTAAAGCATGGCCATCTGGGTGAGGTCTATAATGTGGGCGGAAATCACGAGCTATCAAACCTCGAATTTGTTACCATCCTTCGTGATATTCTAATCACTGAGTTTGGACAGAAGGCCTCCCCCATCCGCTTTACCACAGACCGAAAGGGTCATGACCGAAGATATGCCATCGATTCTACAAAGCTTCAGAAGGAGCTTGGCTGGCAACCCCTCACCGATTTCTCAGAGGGTATTCGCCAAACCATAAGATGGTACCTAGAGCACAAAGAATTTCTACAGCTCTAAAGCCAGATATGATATAATCTGCTTATATACTACATTGATTACTCAATAGAAACACGAGCAGCTTGCATGCATATATGCATGTGAAGCTGCTTGGGGTTCTATCAATCTATTTTACACAGGAGGCTGGAGCTGTAATGGAGGATAAAAGTATCTATTCTACCGGAGAATTCGCAAAGCGGGCCAATGTATCCGTTAGAACCATTCGCTACTATGATGACAAAGGCTTACTAAAGCCTACAGATGTAAGAGAATCCGGTTATCGCTATTATACGGATACTGATTTTATAAGGCTTCAGCGGATTATTGTACTCAAGAGACTTGGCTTTTCTTTGGAGGATATTGCTGAGATTACCTCTAGAGACAAGGATACCGATTTTATACGAGAAGCCTTCTTACTTCAGCTTAAATTAATACAGGGTAAACTGGATGAACTACGACATATGGAGCAAATAATCGCAGAAGCGAATGAGTATATTAATACCTCGGAGACACCGGACTGGAATAAGCTGATTGGCCTCGTTCATCTACTTAATATGGAAGAAACCTTGTCAGAGCAATATAAGAATTCTGTGAATGTGGATGCCAGAATTAATCTTCATCGGAATTATTCTATTAATCCTCAAGGGTGGTTTTGCTGGCTTTATGATTTACTGCCAATTAAGCAGAATCAGAGAATACTGGAGGTGGGCTGCGGTAACGGTCAGCTGTGGGTTGATAATATGAATCGCCTGCCTGCAGGGGCTCACATTATCCTATCGGATATCTCCCCTGGAATGCTTCGAAATGCACAGGAGAATCTGAGCTTACAGGAGCAGATAGAACAAAGCTTTGATTTTAAATGCTTTGATTTTCATACCATTCCCTATGCGGACCAATCCTTTGACCTGGTTATAGCAAATCATGTCCTATTCTATGCTAAGGATAGAGAAAAGGTATTAATGGAGCTTTCCCGCGTCCTCAAGAAGGGAGGATACCTTTGCTGTAGTACCTATGGCAAGCAGCATATGAAGGAAATAGAGCTTCTGGTGAAGGAATTCGACGAACGTATTGCTTTATCCGATGTAAAGCTCTTTGATATCTTTGGACTGGACTATGGCCAATTAGAATTATCCCGTTATTTTTCCTTCATAGAGAGACACAACTTTGAAGACGCCCTCCTTGTCACAGATCCTGTCCCTCTTGCCGATTATATCTACTCCTGCCATGGTAACCAGAGACAGTATTTAAGCAATCTGAGGACTTCCTTTGAACAATTTCTTAAGCAGAAGCTAGGACGTAAAGGACTTCATATCACAAAGGATGCCGGAGCTTTTCTTTGTAGGAAGGAGTAGGTGTTATTATACCTTTATAAGGGAGTGTTTCAATCTTAACTTGTAATGTTAATTTTGGAACACTCCCTTTTCGCATAGGTATTTCTATGTATTGACAAATTAATATCAAAAAAAAAGAACTCTTGCTTTGTATGATTTAACGTGATATACTGACAAAGTATACAAAGACAAATGTCTTTGATAGAAAGACGTAGAGAGGAGTCAATATTATGAAACGTAAGGTGATAACATTCGTACTTAGCCTCTGCTTAGTAGCAGGTCTGTTCAGTGCTTGTGGCACAAAAGCAGGTGATGAAGGCGGAAAAGTAATTAAAATCGGCGTATTCGAACCGGTAACAGGAGAGAACGGCGGCGGTGGCTTCCAGGAGGTTCTTGGTATGCGCTACGCGAACAAAATGTATCCTACCGTTGAAATCAATGGTGTTACATATGATATCCAATTAGTGGAAGTGGATAATAAGAGTGATAAGACAGAAGCGGTCAGTGCAGCTCAAAGCTTAATCAGCTCTGGTGTCAAAGTAGTATTGGGCTCCTATGGTTCCGGCGTATCCATCGCTGCCGGTGAGTTTTTCAAAGAAGCTAAGATTCCTGCTATCGGCGCTTCCTGTACCAATCCTCAGGTAACCCTTGGTAATGATTACTACTTCCGTGTATGCTTCCTTGATCCTTTCCAGGGCACGGTAATGGCCAACTATGCATTCCAGGAAGGTGCAAAGACAGCCGCTGTTATTACACAGTTAGGCGATGACTATTCCTCTGGCTTAGGAAGCTATTTCGTAAAAGCCTTCAAGGAACTGGCAGGTGATAGCGCAATTGTCAGTGAAGAGCAATTTCAGACGAATCAAACTGATTTCAAGGCTATCTTAACGAATATTAAGGCAGCTAATCCGGATGTCATCTTTGCTCCTTCTTCTATTGCAACTGCTCCCCTGATTATTACACAGGCTCGTGAGCTTGGATTAACCTGTCCCATCATGGCAGGAGATACTTGGGAGAATTCTACCATCATTGATAATGCAGGCAAGTATGCCGAAGGTGTTGTTCTCTCCACTTTCTTCGATGATGCAGATCCTGCAACAAAAGAGGCAGAATCCTTTATTACTGGCTTTAAGTCCTACTTAAAAGAGAATAATCAGTCTGAGATTATCCCGGCTGTATCCGCACTTGGATATGATGCTTATCTAGTGGCTCTGGAAGCAATTAAGCAGGCTTCCTCTACTGACTCAGCTAAAATCCGTGATGCATTAGTAAATGTAAAGATCGATGGCGTTACCGGCTCTATCTCCTTTGATGAGAATGGCGATGCTAACAAGGATATGGCATTTATCAAGACTGTTGAAGGCGGTATCTTTAAATTCTTGAAGACTGTAACTGTCGCAAAATAATGAATTGTAGTGTGAGGGCTGCCTTCGGTATTTGCAGGCAGCCCTTTATTGATGTTATTGAATGATTTAAAGTTTTTGGAGGACATCTCATGACTATATCAACCTTTTTCCAGCATGCGCTGACAGGAATTTCCCTCGGTGGTGCTTATGCTTTAATTGCGATCGGTTATACCATGGTGTATGGAATTCTCCGGCTCATCAACTTCGCTCACGGAGATATCTTTATGATGGCCGGGTATTTTATGATTTTTTCCATGGTTACCCTTCCTTGGCAGATCGCTATCCCCTTGGTTTGTATTCTGACCGTAGTTCTTGGCGTTGTAATTGAGCGAGTTGCCTATAAGCCACTCCGGTCTGCACCGCGTATGTCAATTATGATTTCTGCTATTGGTGTTTCCTATCTTCTGCAGAATCTGGCAACTTATTTATTTACTGCACTCCCCCGTGCATATCCGGAAATACCCTTCCTAAAAAAAATATTCCAGATAGGAAGCATCTCTTCCTCTTTGGTAACCTTTATTACACCGGTTTTAACTATTCTATTGGTAATCGGTCTGATGCTGTTAATCAATCATACCAAGGTCGGAATGGCTATGCGTGCCGTATCCAAGGATTTTGAGACGGCCCAGCTGATGGGGATCAAAATCAATAATACCATCAGTACCACCTTTGTCATCGGCTCCTTCCTTGCTGCCATTGGATCAATACTTTATTTTACTGACCGTATGTCCGTTACTCCCTTTAGTGGTACACTTCCGGGGCTAAAATGCTTTATTGCGGCGGTTCTAGGTGGTATTGGCAGTATTCCGGGTGCTGTTGTAGGCGGTTTTATCATCGGTATCTGTGAGACCTTCCTTGTAGCCTTTGGATATTCCACTTATAGCGATGCATTTACCTTTGTTTTATTAATTATTATTCTACTTTTCCGTCCGACTGGTTTGTTCGGTGAGAAAATGATAGATAAGGTCTAGGAGGCTCGTATGAAAAAATCAAGAAAAAAAATCTATACCGCCATCCTGGGTGCCCTTGTACTTGCTTTACTACTCTTTCTGGAAGCAAATAAAAACCAATATGGTATGGCTTATACTGTCTTACAAAAAGGTATTATTCTGTCCGTCGTAGCTGTCTCCATGAATCTGGTTACCGGCTTCACCGGCCTTTTCTCTCTGGGCCAAGCAGGCTTTATGGCAATCGGTGCTTATGTAACCGCTATCTTCTTAATCCCTGTGGACAGCATCACCGATGTATATTATATCAGCGGTATCTCTCCTGCAATCCTTAGCTTTAAGAATGGGCTGGAAGCAGGTCCTGCTTTTATACAAGCTTTATTACCTTATATCGCCCTAATCGTCGGTGGCTTGGTAGCGGCTCTGTTTGCTGCTGTCATCGGCTACCCTGTTCTTCGATTAAAGAGCGACTATCTAGCCATTGCTACTCTTGGATTTTCTGAGATTATGCGTGCGATTATCTCCAGTCCCCAGATGGATACCATTACCAATGGCTCCTATGGTCTGAAGAAGATCCCAGGCTTTCATTCCATTCTTGAAACCTTTGTTATAATGGTGGTCTGCGTACTGCTAATGGTTCTCCTGCTGCGTAGTACCTACGGACGCGCCTTCCGTGCGATCCGCGAGGATGAAATAGCCGCAGAAGCTATGGGTATCAATCTTGCCAAGCATAAGCAGATGTCCTTCATTATCGGCTCCTTCTTCTCCGCAGTCAGTGGCGGTATGCTGGCTATGTTCATGCGGTCCATTGACTCAAAGACCTTCAGTGTATCCTTGACCTATGATATATTACTGATTGTTGTCATCGGCGGTATAGGTAGTGTTACCGGTAGTGTCCTTGCAGCTCTGCTTGTAACAGCAAGTAAGGAATGGTGGTTGCGCTTCTTTGACAACCCCTTATCCATCGGAGGAGTTCAGATTCCTCTCTTCCGTACAGGCTTTCGTATGGTTATCTTCTCAATCATTTTACTGTTAGTCGTTCTCTTCTATCAAAGAGGTATTATGGGTAAGAACGAATTCTCCTGGGATCGACTGGAATACCGACTGAAGAAGCTATTCTCTTCGAAAAGAGGAGGTGCTAAGAATGAGTAATACCGTTCTGAAATTAAGTGATATCACAATGCAATTTGGTGGTGTTGTAGCAGTTGATAATCTGTCCCTGGAAGTAAAACAGAATGAGATTGTCTCTCTGATTGGACCAAACGGTGCGGGTAAAACGACTGCCTTCAATGTAATTACCGGTGTCTATGCTCCCACCAACGGTGCAGTGTATTTCAAGGATAATATGATCACCAGCAATTTCCCTAAGGGCAACATGAAGAAGCTTTATGCCGGACAGAATAAAGGCCAGTATACAGCGACCATGAGAAAGACTCCGGACCAGATCACAAAGCTTGGTGTGGCAAGAACCTTCCAGAACATCCGCCTCTTCAAGGAACTTACCGCATTTGACAATGTACTGATTGCAAAGCATATGCGTCAAAAAGCAAATTTATTCACGGCTACCCTTGGCCTCAACTACAAGGAGGAGAAAGCGATGCGTGAAGACACCTTAAAGCTCCTTGATATTCTCGGGCTTACCGAAGTTAAGGATGAGGTGGCAAGCTCCCTCCCTTATGGCCAACAGCGCCATCTGGAGATTGCCCGCGCATTGGCAACAAACCCTGAGCTATTGCTTTTAGACGAACCTGCTGCAGGTATGAATCCGCAGGAAACCGACGAGTTGACTGCTTTCATCTATGATATTCGCAAGAAATTCAATCTAACAATATTTATGATAGAGCACCATATGGATCTGGTTATGGATATTTCCGATCGTATCTATGTGCTGGACTTCGGAAAGCTGATTGCTTCCGGAACTCCGGAGGAGATACAGAATAACCAGCGTGTTATAGAAGCTTATTTGGGGGTACAGGAAGATGGCGAAGAATAATTTATTAACCTTAGATAATCTGTATGTATCCTATGGTGGTATCCGTGCTGTTAAGGGTATCAGCCTGAACGTTCCCGAAGGTGAGATTGTAACTCTGATCGGCGCTAACGGTGCAGGCAAGAGCACCATTCTTCGTACCATCGCAGGATTGGTAAAGGCGGAAAGTGGAAAGATACTCTATCAGGGTGAGGAGATTACAGGTAAAACCACTAATGCAATTGTAGAAAAGGGGATTACCCTTGTACCTGAGGGTCGTCGCGTTTTTGCAAACCTTACGGTTCTTGAAAACCTCAAGATCGGCGGCTACCTACGCAAGGATAATCTTGATAAGGATATTGAATGGATCTATAAGCTGTTTCCCAGATTACAGGAACGCTCCTGGCAGATGGCCGGCACACTGTCCGGCGGTGAGCAGCAGATGCTAGCGGTTGGTCGTGCTCTGATGAGCAAGCCAAAGCTTATTATGATGGATGAGCCTTCCCTCGGATTAGCTCCTATCATCGTGAATGATATTATGAATATTATTAAGACGGTAAATCAAGAGGGAGTAACCATCCTTCTGGTAGAACAAAATGCTAATCTGGCATTGAAGCTTGCCCACTACGGCTATGTGTGTGAGACCGGAAATATATCCTTAGCCGGTACCGGCCACGAGCTTCTTAATGATGAATCCGTAAAGGCTGCTTATCTGGGTAAATCAAAGCATAAATAATAGAAAGCACGCTCCGCAACTTTCTATTATCATGAATAAAATCAGGAAGAAGTTAAAGGATCAGGACTGACCTATGGATAGTCCTGATCCTTTTTATCTTTATACTTATAGGGGTTGTTGCATAATGCAGCAGCCTTATTCATAATCCTGACAACTATATTCCTTTTATAAAAAGACCATGCCACATTCTTTACATAGATACGCTTTAATAGGTATCGGGTTTTTTACCAGCTTACCTTTATCTACATCAGAGAAGTAATGGTTTCTTTTGCATTCTGGAAATAATATGTTATAATTACCATAATTACCACCTCAATAATAAGGGGACTATTGAATTGTGGTGTTTGGTATAGGAACATATTAAAGGGTGAGGGGATATAGAATGGATATTCGAAGGGACGTCAAGGAACACATTGAATTATTAAGGAAGGAATGGCTTGCTGCCAGTGAGGACTTTCCTGATTTCTTAGAAGAGATATCTGCTGAAAAGAAAATAGAAAATGAAGTATATGCCAATAGAATTTCTGAATATTTACGGAAGCAGACCAGTAAGCCTCCCAAACTGTCATTTCGACAAAGCAAATGGAAGAAGGATACACTGAATAATATATTTCAGGTCCTTTGTCAAGAGAACATAATCGGTATCCATGAAGCAATGCAGCAAGAAGAAATAGAAGCCTTCTATGAAGAGCTAGTGATTTTTACGAAGCAGGTACGCCTCTTCTCTCCAGAGCTAAGATTCTATGAGATCGGGCAAGGAATTCGCAATTATATCGTATATGCCATGTTTAAGGTAATTCACCTAGTTCAATCAGGCTTCAGTAATGCAGCTTTTGGGTATAGCATGCTCTATCCCTTTACTGATAATTATATTGATAGTATGAAGCTCTCATCCCATGAGAAAAAGAAGTATAATCAATTAATTCGCGATAAGCTTATGGGCAAAGAGGTTCACCCTGCCTGTGAACATCATAAAAAGACCTGTGATCTACTTCAGGCCATAGCATCTGATTACCCCAGAGACAAGGATGATCGTATCTACACCTTACTCCTTATGATGCTGGAGGCACAGGAGGAGAGTCTTCGCCAGCAAAATCAGACTGAAACTCTTAGTGAAGAGGATCGATTATACATCTCGCTATTCAAGGGAGGTGTATCCGTGCTGGTGGACCGTTTCCTTATTAACAAGGAGTTGACACCTGCTGATTTTCATTTTTATATGGGGTTTGGCTTTTTCCTTCAACTGGCGGATGATCTTCAGGATATAAAAGAGGACAGTGAGAAAGGTCATCAGACCTTGTTCACCATTAATCTTTCCATGGAACAGGAGGAAAGGCTGGTGAATAAACTCCTTCATTTTCTGAACGGTATTATGAATACCTACTCCGCTGAAAATGACACCTTCAAAACCTTTATTCATAAAAGTAGTAATTTGCTAATCTATACATCCCTCTGTGGAAGCAAGGAGTTCTTCTCACAGGAATATCGGAGGCGAATAGAAACGTACCTCCCTGTCACCCTTTCCTACCTTGAGGCTGCCAAGGTAAACTCTCTCGACACACAAGAGGATAAGATACAGGATAATTACATGAAAGTACTAGACCTGCTGATTAACTAGTCTCATACCAACCATTAAACGATAAAAATATAGAAAAAGCTTAGAAGGACCTGTCGATAATCCAACCAAGCTTTTTTATATCATATCGATTTATTACACCTTTGTGTGCTTGTGAACCAAACCTCTCAATACCAAAGAATTCAGCTTTCTGAGTTCTTTAATTACCCTAGATATTGCTTCAAGTAATCCGCCAGCTCCTTAGCCGCTTTTTCATGTGCTGCTTTACCGGGATGCTGTCTGGCTCCGATTGTCTCATCGGTCGTATTGGGCAACTGGAATACCGACACTCTTTTATCACCTGAGAACCTCTGATATGCCTCAACAGCACGATAGATGGAGGGCATCATAGGAATTCCGATCATGCCATAAGCCCAGACAATCTGCGCCTTTGGATTATGGCTTCTAAGCTTAATCAGGAAGTTCATAGCTGCCTTCTCAAAAGCCTGGAGATCCTCCTCATGGTAACTGCCGTCCTCCATTAAGCGCTGCTTGTGACTCTCACCAGTCGCCTCATCCTTCCACTGTGGCGAATGGAAAGCGCCATTGTCATTGGTTCCAAGATTGATTACGATGATATCCGGCTGCCACGTGATAAAATCATTGTCCTGGAGTGCTCCCAAGGCTTCATTCATCTCACCCTGTAAGAGACCGCATACCTTCTCATAGATATCCGGAATATTCTTATGTGGATTATTATCCCACGAAGTAAGAACCCCCCAGCCGCTATGTGATATGACCCGATAATCGGCATTCAACATATCTGCCGTCATCGCAGTATAATTATCAACTGCGCTAAACCACATGGAGATCCAATCCTCCTCGGACTTCGCCCCTACGATACCTTCTCCTGAGGTGATGCTGTCTCCGATAAATTCAATTCGGTAGGGCTTATCCTCCACCGGCAGAAACTCACCATCAAGCTTAAATGCATGAAACTGCAATTTAGCGTCAGGGTCATCGCTCATAGCCTGTACATCCTTAACAATTCGTACATTCTTGACAACCTTCTCATTCATACCACGAAATATACAATGCCAACGTCTACCGGCGGTAATCATATAGCGCCCCACCAAGGCTCCATTGATAATTATGCTGATCCAGGGCTCATACATAGCATAATCTGCCTCAATCTCTATCCAAAGCTCTGAGCTCTTAGCATTCACTTCCAAGGCACTGCCAGTCCAAAACAAGGTTAACGGCACCATCTGGTTCGTAGTCCGCCCATGAACCTTGATATTCTCCAGCTCCGATAAAGCATATTGCTTTAATCTATCATTACCTAACATAACGAAGCCTCCACGTAATTTTACCTCACCTTATTGAAGCCTTATCCCATACTAGGATCATTACCCTCCCATTGATCGTAATACTTAGCCTCTCTATTCCTGGGTTTCTGCCATGGTTTCTAAAAGCTCCAATATCTTTGGTGTACATCTTCTTCCACCGCAGGGGCCGCTACCTGCACCCGTGGCTTTTTGCACCTCTGCTAAGGTTTTGGCTCCGTTTCTAATTGCATTTTTCATCGTAGATCTGGGTATGCCTTTGCAAATACATACCTTTGTCATCTTGTCCATAATCTCCTGGTTTGGATTCTGGTTTTCCATAGTATAGTTATTAACTCCTTCCTGTAATCATCATGTCTAAACGGATAAATATTCACCCGTAAGCTTTTCGCTAAGTTCAAAAAGCCTTTTTGCAAGCTTGCGACTTTTCGCTGCCTTTGAGGTAGCAGCCATCTGACAACGGTAGAAATACTTTCCTGTCACCTTGCCACCTTCCGACGAGGTAGCGAGATATACCGCTGTCTTAGCACCCTCCTCTGATGTTAAAAATATCGGCTTTAATAATCCGGTGATAAAGGTGCCGAAACCGGTATTGCGATCTATTCCCATTGAGGTTGCTACCGCTCCCGGATGACAACAATTAACGAGGATTCCTCTAGGTTTTACCCTCACAGCCAGTTCACGGGCTAATAGTACATTGGCTAGTTTGGATTGACTATATGCTTTTATCACATGAAAATATTTCTTAAGATTATAGTCATCGAAGTGAATCTTACCCACCTTATGAGCTCCGGAGGCTACGACTACAATTCTGCTCCCCCGGTCCATAAGGTCCAGTAGCCGCAAAGTAAGAAGAAAATGTCCGATATGGTTGACACCAAACTGCTCCTCCAGGCCATCAAAGGTCTCTCTACGATCCAAGGAAATCACCCCTGCATTGTTGACCAATACATCCAGTCTGGTGTAAAGGCATTTAAACTCATCGGTAAAACGTCGTATATCCTCCATATGACCGAGGTCACATAGCATCAGTCGAATATCTCGTCCCTTCTTCTCCAGTAATTCCTGAAGTGCTGTCTCTCCTCTAGCCTTGCTCCTGCATAGCATAATTACAGTATATCCTTGATCGGCTAAGGCTGCTACCGTTGCTTTACCCATGCCGGAATTACCTCCGGTAACAACAGCTAATTTTTTTCCCTCACTTACCATATTTCCTCCCTCTCATTATGCCATTAAATACTGCTTTTCAAACAGACAGCTTAAGAATAGATTCTATTCGTCTATAGACATGCATTGTACTCCTCTTTTAATATAGAGTATACCATATCATCATAAATGATATCCTGATAGCCCTTTACACATCTACGAATACAGCCTTCATATACGAAGCCTAGCTTTTCAATGAGCCTTATGGAGGCCTCATTGGCCTTAAAGGCTCTTACAGATAGCACATCAACCCCTCTATCCTCGAATACATATCGAATAATCTCTCTTAGTGCCTCCGTCATATATCCCTTAGAAGCGTACTGCTCTCCCAAATAATACGATAAGCATAAAGCGTTGACTCTGTAGCGCAGGGAGTCCTGGCTTAAAAAAATCATTCCGATAAACTCGTTCGTCTCTTTGAGCACCATACAGTAGGTGTCCTCAGACTCCATTTCCTTCTTGATCTCTTCCTGTAGCTCTTCCATGGTTGATGGCTTCATCGCATTATATTTCATGACATAATCGCTATTACGTATCTCAAATATATGCTTCTCATCTCCGGGCTGTAAACCTCGAAGTATCAATCTATCTGTTTCCATAATCCTACCCCTCTATCTTTCTTTATCCTTCGTTATGAAGGAGACTCATCAATCGGCTCCTTACAACAATACATATTTTACCATATTCTGATAACCATATCAATCGCTCAGTATGCTATGATAATACTACAATCTCATAAATTGTCAGTACCTTATCCTTTACTGTAAACCTAATATCAAGGCCACAGAATTCGAAGCCATAAATACGCTGTGGATCATTCTGATACGCCGGCCGGGGATCCTGTGCAAGTACGCCCATGAGAGCATCTCTTTTTTCCTCCGGTATCATACCCAGCCATTGCTCCGGAAAAACGACCTCCAGTGCATGATCCTTCACCGGGTCTGCAAAGCCTCCCTGGGCTTCAGGATGACTGTCTGTATAAGGAAGATAAGGCTTAATGTCATAGATAGGGGTCTTATCCATCAGATCGGCTCCGGAAACATGAAGCACCGGTCCATTCTCGGTATATAGCTCCACCTGCTCTAATCTAACACAGGAAAGTCCGATGGAGTTTGGCCGGAAGGGTGATCTGGTCGCAAAGACTCCCATTCGCTTGATACCACCGAGCCTCGGAGGCCGTACCATCGGAGACCATGTATCCCTCATGGTCTCCGAGAAGGCCCAGATAAGCCAGATATGAGTAAAGCCTTCTATCCCGCGAAATGCCTCCGGATTGCGATACTCCGGCTCGAATATAATAGAAGCCTTCAGCTCATCTACAACCCCACTCTGTCTCGGGATTCCGAACTTGGTCGGAAAATCCGTATGAATATGGGCGATGACTTTCATCGAATATTCCACTGGATAAACTCCCTCTTTTAATGATTTAATCTTTTCCGATTTACGATAATCCTTATATTCTGCCATGCAATTTACTCCTATACCCATCTATCATTTAACCTATTTTATAGTAAAGCCGAGCGGGTGTCCATCATAATTGAAGCTGGATTAAAGTGTAAGTAGTTATCTTTCTTATCCTTATAGCCGCTTCGTATAATTAACCATGGCATCCGATAGCAGCCTTATATTCCTCTCATCAAAGATTGTATCAAAGGGTGTATGAATTCTTCCCAGATAGTAACCAAGAATAGGAGCCTTACGTACTGCTGCAATCCCAAAATACTTCTTGAAGACAATCTGATCCGAAGGATAAAAGGATCTGGAGGCAGATAGATAATCCACCTTCTTATTCTGATCCGAGGTAAGGCTCGCTTTCATTAACTCATATAAAGCGGTGTCCTTTATCATCCGTTTATTGGCGATCGCAAGAATATAGTCTCCGTCCGATACACAGTCAAAATTAACTACAACGGTATCTCGTACATTCTTACGGTGCTTCTTATAAAACATAGATGATCCTAATAATCCAAGCTCCTCATTATCAAAAAAGACAAAGGCTGCCTTGCTTCGCTCCTCCGCTGGCAGGCTCATAGCTATCTCGATCAGAGTAATTACGCCTGATGTATTATCATTATAGGTATTGGGATTAGCTATCCCTGCCATGATCTGATAACAGCATAACAAAGCAAGAAGCATCCCAACAATTGAGCCGAACAGCTCATTCGTAGATAGGGATACCAGCCGCCCAATTAGTGAGCCTGATCCGAGTATGATTGCCGCTAGCATAAGCTGATAGATGATATAAAACAATAAATTATTCGGTGTCACAAAATTTGGTATTGGCATAACAGCACAGGTATCGTAATGTGCAGTATAGATAACTCTTGCTTTTTCAATGTCACCAACCACAATATTTCTGCTCCGAGCCAGTCCCCCTTGCTCTACCCTAACTGAATATCCTTGTTCTTCCAGTATTTCCTTCGTTCGATTGATAAATTCAGTTTTTTGCTTTCTGTTTTTACGAACTATGTACCTCCATAAAATTTCCTTCGAATATGCACTGATATTCCTATCTTCCATATAATAAGCTCCTCACTTCCTATCAGACCTCTCACAACCTGTTAGGTTACCTTCTCGTAAATCTTGACTCCTATTCCCAATAAAAGCAACCAAAGAGTAAAGGCGATGGCTATAATCTGAATAACATATATTATCTCGTTAGAACCTGTAAGAATAAATTGGGATGTAAACTGTTCCAATTGTCGATTGTGTAGCATGAGCGGGTAGAACAGAAGCATTGACAGATATAACCCCCAGGGTGCCAGATGCATTAAAAGAATTGCTGCCCCCGAGGTAGCAAGTACCCCAATCAATACAAATAGGCATCCATAAAGGAAACAGCGACTTTCCATCTCTCCTCTTACCGCAAACCTTCCTAGCCATAGGCACACAAGGGTTAGAAGTATTTGAATTAGGAGAAATACAAGCGTTCTTGAGTATTTATTTAATAAAAACCGTGGTCTTGTCGTTGGGAAATATACTATCTTCTCCGTATTAAGCTCAAAGCCGGATTCCCCTCTAGACAGAAGGAAATTATGGTATAGGATACAGGTATTCAGCATATTGACAAAAAGGATAATACCACCGACCGTATCAAATTCCATTCTGCCATAGAAGGGACTTATGACCAGATAAATTACATCCATGATGACAATCATACTAATTCCACCAATTTGCCTCACAAACAAAGCACGGTCAACCACCTTAAGTCTGTCCATCATCTCTTCTCCCTTCTGCTATAATAATACATGATATCCTCCAAAGTAGCCCGTTGAACCAATAGATTATCGGTTACGGTCAGGTATGGTTTCATCTGCTCATACTTCTCTGTCATAGCCTCGAAGCCATGACGATGGCTGGAAACTCCTACGAATAAGTCCTTAGGGATACGATCCAGTAATGACTTTTCCCCTTTTAGGATAAGATAACGTTCCATTAGGTTCTCTTTATCCTCTGATAGTAGTATTCTTCCATCATCAACCAGTGTAATATAATCCGCCACCTTATCCAGATCCCCTGTAATATGGGTAGAGAATAAAATCCCCATTCTCTCCTCGGCTATCAGCTCCTGGAGCAGATTTAAGAACTCACGTCGAAAGATCGGGTCCAGTCCATCTGTCGGTTCATCCATAATCAATAATCTCGGATTATGGGCAAGTGCAAAGGCTAACTGAAAACGAGATTCCATCCCCTTCGACAAGGATAATATATTCTTGTTTGGATCGAGCTTAAACCTTCTTAAATACATCCGGTATCGATCCATCTCAAAATCCTTATAATATTTTCCGAAGAGCTCCCCATTCTCCAGAAGGGTATATCTTTTGATAAAGGGACTCTGCTCGACGATGAAACCAATCTCGCTCTTCGCCTTAGCCTCCTGTCTACGGTTATCATAGCCGCATATTCTGACACTCCCCCCGTCCTTAACGATAACATTCTGTATGAGCTTCATAATCGTGGTTTTACCGGCTCCGTTTCGCCCGATTAATCCCATGATATAGCCAGCAGGAATATCAAAGCTGATATCCTCTATCCGAAAGTCCTTCAGTCGCTTGTGTAAGCCCTTAACCTGGAGAACAATATTATCTGTTTCACACATCATCTACTCTGCCTCCTGATACAGCATATCTATAAGGTCCTTGATATCCTTTGCGTCAACTCCTACGGCCCGACATTCCCGAATCAGCTCAGCCAGCTGACCTTCCAGCAGGACGACCTTCTTCTCCATTAGTAGGTCGGTATTCTGCTCGTTGACATAGAAGCCTTTACCCTGCAGAGAGTAAATCAATCCCTCCTTCTCCAGCTCCTCATAGGCCCGTTTGGTCGTGATGACACTGATCTGTAAATCCCTGGCCAAATTACGAATGGAGGGCAGGGGTTCATGAGGCAGGATCTCCTTATTCATGATAGCTAGCTTGATTTGATTTATTATCTGCTCATAGATGGGCACATTGCTGTTGATTGAAAATACGATATTCACTGCTCCTCCTCCTTTCCCGTACTCTATCCTTATAGCTTCTCAACCCTTTTGACATTCTCCTCGCTAAGTTCCGTATTCTTGAGTACTGATATCTGAAAAAATATGCCCACAAATACGAGACAATAGGATATAAGGGTCATAATGATTATTACCATCCCTGATAAGAGTTCCCATATGGAGGTGATCTTTAGCATGAAGGAAAAAATAATTGTAGGAAATGCCATCAAGCATGAGATAGTGTACCACCTCTTGTACTTCTTCGTCAGCCTCTCATCCGAACTTCTGCCCATGTTATATCCGTTTCCCATATTTAACAAGCAATAGGCCATGAGCACGGGGATAACAATACATAACATAGTGGGTAGCTCCTGGGAAAAACGATAGTCGGAAAGCAGAATAGCTACCGATATCGCAAAAAGATATAGTAAAATATTATAAAGAAGCAGTCCGAAATACTTAATGATCACATGCTTCATTCGATCCTGCTTTCCCGTTGGTAGCAGATATACCAGCTTATCAAGCTTAATTCTTATAAAGGAGGTGCTAAGGGCACAATATAACATCATTGTATACCCTACCTCTGCTGCCTCATCTGTGAGGCTCATAAGGATAACGAGTCCTAGCAAGACTAGATGTACTATCAGTTTCCACCCACGAAACATATTCCGAATATCCATCAAAAGCTCTCTAATTATTAATGTAGTCATTCTATACTCCATGTCCTCTAATTGTAATTCACTGTATAATACATAATATCTTCAATGGTTGGCTGCAATAAGGTTAAGCCTTTCGGTAACACTACCTGGTTCTTTCGAACCAAGGCTTCTGTCATACTCTCTCTGCATCGCATCCCAACTATACTGCTATTCCCAAGCTCCGTTATATCCTTCTTCGAGCCTCTGACCAAACCGTATTGCTCCGATAGTTCCTCCCTAGAGGAAGAGAACTGCTGTCTTCCGTTGTAGATAAAAGTAATATAATCGGCTATCTTATCCAGCTCCTCTGTCAGATGTGTAGAGAATAGAATACTACGACCTCCATCCGATATGATATCACACATAATTTCCTTTAACTCTCTACGAAAAACCGGATCCAGTCCTGAGGTTGGCTCATCTAATACCAATAATCTCGCATTATGGGATAGGGCAAAGGCCAGCTGAAACTTCATCTGATTACCCTTAGACAGCTTCTTCAGGGGCTTCCTCGCGTTAAACTCAAATTGTCTGCAATATTTATCGAAGGTCTTCTGATCCCAGTTTGGATAATATCTTCCATACATTCTGCCATTGTCCTTGGCTGACAAGTGGTCAGCGAAGGGATTTTCATCAAGAGCGAAGCCAATCTGTGCTTTCGCTTCCCTTTCCTGCTCCATCAAATCATAGCCAAATACCCTTATAGATCCTTGTGTTGGCTTATATAAACCTAGTAAAGTATGAATAAAGGTCGTCTTTCCTGAGCCATTGGGACCAATTAACCCCATGATATAGCCCGACTCAAGCTTGATATTGATATTGGTTAATTCAAATGTCTGCAGACGCTTATACATTTCTGTTACTTCTAATGCGTATTCCATGGCAACCTCCTGTTTATAGTATTCATTAAATATATGTAGGGTGTGCATATACCGTGTATATCGATATATACAGTATATGCACACCCTATTTGATTGTCAATATAATTTTTCATTTTTTGCCTTGATTATATTACAACATTACCTCGACATATAATATAAAAAAGAGAAGCTTATGGAAAGCCTATGTATGATGGATATAATGAAATGTGGATAAACATGTGCCAGCAAGATGGAGTAATGGGTACCAGATACCTCAATCCCAATGATATAAATATAGCTGCCGGCTATAAAATCGAAGTGTTTATGGAAGGATTGAATGCACCAAGTAGCATATTTTTCACCGACGAAGGAGAGATGTTCCTTGCTACGTCCGGCTATACAGACGGCAATCCCACTATATCACATCTAGTCAATGATCAATTAGAAGTTATCGCTGATCATTTTAATGTTCCCTTAACCGGTATCACTTACCGATCTGGTGATATTTATGTAGCCCATAGAGGTATGGTTACCCTTATTCGAGAAGACGGCAGTCGTAGTAATATTATTACCGGACTGCCAAGCTACGGAGATTATAGTAACAGTCGGGTGGCGTTTGGTAGGGATGATAAAATGTATTTTGGCCAGGGTACTCTTACTAACTCAGGTATAGTTGGTAAAGATAATCAATGGGTAACACAGTTTCCCTATGCCCATGATAACCCCGGCGGACATATATTGCTAAACGGCCAGAACTTTCCATCCAAAAATTTATTATTAGAAACAGCTATTGAGACTGTTTATACCGGAGCTTTTTCAGCATTTGGCGAAGTTAATTATCCCTATGAAGTCAGAAAGGGAGTCACAAAAGCATCCGGGAGTATATTAAAGGCTAATCCGGATGGCACTAATCTCGAACTCGTAGCTTGGGGGTTACGAAGTCCTGCCTATGTTAAATTCGATGAACAAGGAAGATTATTTGCTTCGAACAATGGCTATGACATCAGGGGAAGTAGGCCTATAGCTAACGCCCCCGATGAAATTCACATTGTGATACCCGGGGTATGGTATGGCTGGCCCGACTATGCCGGAGGAGAACCGGTAACACTGGATCGATTTAGACCAGAAAATAGTAACCCACTAGAATTTTTACTTACAAACCACCCCGGCACACCACCAAGACCTTATGCTATTTTCCCTCCGGGATCAACCATAATTGGCTTTGAGTTCAATTATAATTCCAGCTTTGGTCCCCGAGGCGATATATATGTAGCTGAATTCGGTAGTGCCAGACCGGGGATATACAGCGAAGCACTGCTTCAATATCTGGGATCAGGGCACAGGATCTCGAGAATAAATAATTTTACCGGCTCCATTAGCACCTTTGCCATTAATAAATCCGGATTCTCTTCAACAATCACAAGAGAGGGCGGATTTGGCAGGCCTGTAGATATCGCATTTGGGCCGGATGGTGCTATGTATGTAGTTGATATGGGAATCAATATGATAGAAAATAAAAATATACTGATACCTAATACAGGCGTTATATGGAGAATTACCAGAACTTAATACCTAGATGACATTACCATGAAGCTAGCGGAGGCTGTTGCAAAGTATATGGAGCTAATGACGCTTACCTTTGCAACAACCCCTTCTAACATCCATCCCTTAGGATGTGATTTTCTTTTGAATAACAACCGTTCTTATAGCTACATAATCCAATGCTGGAATAATTATATATCCAGAATTACTACCTTCTAGCTTATCTATCCTATATCCCTTATCATAAGGTTCTACAGAGATATCTCCAATCAGCTGGATATCCGGTACATATATAATACTACTATCCATATTCTTCCTTTCCCTAATGATACAACGAAAGCTTCCATCTATTGCGTTACTGCTATAGCTTATGATTTCTCCGGCTACCTTCATAGGATATGCCTTGATAACAGCCTTTGTTATGAGATTGTTATAGATATGAGAAAAATCAAAATACGTATCGCTGGCAAGGTACCTTTCAAATAAGCTTGTCAGATAGACTGCTTGTGGCAGCTGATCTTCGGTAGCATTGGGATAGCATCCCCATTCCCCCACCAGCATAGGAAGCTGTAGTTCCTCTTGTACACTTTTATGAGTATCAAAAATCACATCAACCCTCGCGTTACTGGACAGATGATACATCTCTGTATCAACGAGCAGGTCATAGCCATGAGGAGAATAAGCCTGAAATTTGATCGGCACTCCATTAATATCTACAATTGGTTTGAGGCCCGACTTCATTCCTGCATTACTAAAGTAATTAGCTTCAAGGAATATAATGGTATTCTCGTCTACCTCCCTGATTGCTCTACCGGTTCTATTATAAAAATCATATAGATATGTTATATCAAATTGCTTCGATATTCCTTCCACTTCTCGTATCAGCTTTAGATATAAGTCCTTATCTGATAGCAGAGACATCAGCTCCAGCTTCTGCTCCGGATCAAGCCACTTCGCCATAAGCTTTTCCATATCCACCGGCTCACTATCAGATATCATATTGCCTAACGTGTATAATAGCTGAGTTAATAAGCGATTTACGTCTGAGCCCATAAAGGGCTCATTTAGAATATCATATCCAATGACAGTCTTGTTCTCCTTGTATCTGGCGGCTATATGTCTCCACATATGAATAAAGTGATCCTGTATTCCGATACCGTCAGCAGCCTCCCTATTATTCCAGAAGTTATCAAAGGCTGTCTGGACCGCCGGACTAAGTAAATAAGCCTCGCTCCATAAGTCTGTCTTAATATGCTCCTGCCCATCAATGATGGTTGCCCATTCAGGCGCGCCGTCAGAATAGATACAGCTAAAAAGGTCCTGATGCATATCAAGGATCACACCTATATCATTATTTCCTGCCAGCTCAATCAATTGATCAAGCCTAGACAGGTAATTCTCATCATACTGACCCGGTGTCGGCTCTACGCCGTCCCAGAATATTCCGAGCCTTATGACATTGAAACCCCAATTTTTCAGGTTCCTAAAATCCTCTTCTCTATAATCTCCAATATAATTTCTCTCCTTTTCCTTACAAACCATATTGATTCCATGCAAGAGTGTATGCCTTCCTTGCATGTCAATAAATTTATCTCCCTGAGTAGAAATTAGCTTCATACACATAATGATACCCCTTTCCCGGCGAGATACCTCTCAGCGGCATCTTCACACTTTTCCTTTCGCATCTTTGACACAGTCATCTATTTCTTGAGACTTGATAGAACTTCTTCGTAACCCTGCGCTATACTCGGATAACTCCTTCTCTAAGGTCTTTCCAATCGGGAACAAAAGAATTGGGACAAGACCAATTGCCCCCATAATCAGGGGAACTAACCCAGCGCCAATTCGGATACCCTGAATCGCTCGCTCAGTCTGAATGGCTGCATTACCATCATAGCCGAACCAATTGATGATATTGGTAAAGATAATCGATTGAAAGCTGACTAAGGTCGTCGTAAGTAGAGCAAAGATTCCATTAAACAATCCCGTTTTTCTTATTCCCGTAGCTCGTTCATTTTCATCGATTAGGGCTCCGTTGATTGTAACTCCAGCCGTTTGACACATATTCAGACTGACTACAATAAAGGTGTAGCATATCACGGCTTGCCAAGCCTCTTTTATTACCAACAATCCAAAAAAACCGAACAACGCAGGAATGTAGGAAAGGATAATTATGCTCTTACTTCCGATTTTCTTTATTAGGCTTCCAATAACCGGAAGGATTGCCAGCATAATGATACCAGGAACAACGTCAGCTATGGTAGCTACTAAGCCTGAGGTCTTCACCACCTTATCCATAAAATACAGAAAAGGCGTGAAGTAATAGGCAATGGCACCTCTAGCAGTGATATAATACAGGAGATATGTAAGGAAGGATTTTGACTTAATGATATCGATCGCTTCTCTCCACACCTCACTAAAATTTTGATGCTTTGTCTCTTGGGGTATATTGGTATAAAGCTCAGCTTTATCCTTTAGAGTACGCAAGGCCACCAGATACATTAAGGCATTTACCCCGATCACTGCTGTGAAAATCGGTATAATTAACATTCTATTACCATTGCCGACCAATAAAAGGGTAGGTACGATGGTTGTAAGAAATCCCAGTGCATTACCGATGTAAGTTCGAATTACATCAACATCAACTCGTTCTTCCTTACTGGGTGCAGCGATAAGAAAATAGGATTGATAGGCTACACTGTAGACCGTATAAGCTGTATCAAAGATAAACAGCTCCACCAGCAATATGGCAAAGATAACCCAATCACTCCAGGATGGATTCGAGAAAAGCATACCGAAGATAGACAGTAGCATGACCGGAGCTGTAACACGCATTAGATAGACATATTTGCCTCTACTTTCTTTGAATTTAAACCGGTCAACGAATACTCCAAGCAGTGGATCATTAATCGCATTCCATAAGTTATATATAAAATAGATCCATCCGATATAGACAGGATTAATATGAATAATATCCGTATAATATTTAATGAGAGCATTATGTATGATAATTGGTCCAATTACGGAAGCCGGACCGGGTAGAGCTAAGATTAGCTTTTCTTTGAATGATAATCCACCTTTACTAAACCGATATTGCGCTCCTACTTTCTTAATCATATTTCTCATATAAGCACACCCCACCATAATTTTTATAATTATTCTATATAGCGATTCCCATATCCCTTCTTACCTCTGATTTCACTATATACCTTGGAGTTACTCCAAGGTCAAGAAAAAACAACCGTAAAACCGGAAGCAACACACGATACGAGTTTCTCCGATTATCGCAGACCCGTTCGTAATCCCCAATAACACATGGCTACTACATCACTTTGCCTTCACGTACAAAAGAAAGCACGCTTTGCGAACTTTCTTTTGTCATGAAAAAAAAAGTTAAATTCATGATTGTACCCAATTCATAAATTTAACTTTTCACTATGCATATTAAATTAGCAGAAAACTAGCTTAAATTACATCCGTCTAGCCTAATTATTCTATTGGTATATATATCTTGAAGAAAATAGTAAGGTCATTATCCTTCCTTTGATATAAATCAAGTACATTTCTTTCTATGGCATCTCCTGTAATGATATAGTCATTGTTCTCAATGAAAGTCATCATTTTGGAATATATCCTATCAATGTCAGAATGGTCAATCCTGTTTACTTTAGCATTGCAGCAAACATATAACCGGCTTTCTATAATCTCCAGATACTTACTATCCGTTTCGCAAGGATGCTCAGAGAGAAAACCATATTTCTTGTAGGTATGATAATCCCCTGCTTTCAGCTTCTCCTGATCAATGGTAGAGATAATATTGGCGAAGGATATCCAGTCTCTTTTTGTAACATTGTTTGTCCTGAATATTTCTTCAATATCCAATTCGTCTTCCGTACCAAACTCCTTCGACAAAATCCAGAATTTGGGTAACCTTCTTACTGTAACCTCTTCGTCATAACAAGTATCCCTGATATTATTACATAGTAATGATGCCTTTGCCTTCATGCTCTGAAGATCATTGATTTTATTATCTATATCTTCAATATACTTTAGTAGTTCATACTCAATCCCACTAGCATCCCGATTATTCAGGATTTGATAAAGCTTTTGAATAGGTGTTCCAATTGAGCGCAGCAATATGATTGTGGACATGATTTCAAACTGGGCTTTGGAGTAATACCTGTAACCATTCTCTCCTGTCTTCCAGGGCTTAATCAGATTGATTTTATCATAAAATCGTAACGTGTCTGTCGATACATTAAATATCTTACTTACTTCTCCAACTGTATAAAATTCCTTCATCGCATATCCCTACCTTACATATTAAGCCTTCCTCTTTTGCCCTTATTTCTCTTTTACCATAGCATATTGCACAATATCCGTCCCCGGCATAAGATCTTCAGAAACCACTTTAAAGCCGAGCTTATTATAGAACGCTACATTTTTTTCTCCATGGGTCTCCAAATAACAGGATTGCCCCTTCTCCTGTGCTAATTCTAGTACTGGCCGCATCAGCTTCTTGCCATAGCCTTGGCCTTGCCAATCAGGATTGACGCCAAGCAGTATGATATATTGATGATTTTCCTTCATTAATCTTTTATGTATTTTTTGAGTAAAGCTGTCAAGTTCATTAAATCTCTTACCCACATCCGAACCAATCTTCATGAGCGGTAATAAACCTGATCTTATGGATCTTATCAAACCAAACCTATAGTTTTCATAATCCGAGAGCAATATGATACCTTCACTCTCCCTTGAAGTTGCATATGCCTCAGCATACAGAGTTGAATATTTAATAAGAAATTTCAAGCAAAGCATCATACTTTCGTGATTTGACTTGTCACCTAAAATATGTTGAAACATTGGATAATCGCTGAAGGCCCCTACCATACTATCCGCGCTTTTTTCAATATCCTGCACCCCTAACTTATATAGACTATTCACTCCCTCATACCTCCTAATACATCTTTATATTCACATATTACCATTATATGTATCTAATGAAAAGTATTAGTATAAAAGTGCGTCATCCCATTGTGAACTTCGCTCCCATTGTGAACTTCGTTCACAAAGTGAATAAAATCCACTTACCCTGAGAGTCTTTATTCATGACTACTTGCCTTCTAAAATTAATGAGCAAATACTATAGGTATTTACATTCCCATGTCGTATATGATAATGTATCCTTATCCAACTGGATACCTCCTTTGTTATTATAGTGCGGTATGAGACCCACACTCATTCTAACAAAGGACAGCACGCAACCCTCTCATCGGTTACATGCTGTCCCACTCCTTTTACATGATTCTTTCTTCTGCTTTTTGCCAACAGGTTTATAAATTACTGCCTACAAATTGACTCCTGTACATCTCGGCATAGAAACCGTCATACTCTAAAAGCTCCTCATGCTTTCCTTTTTCGATAATTTGTCCATCCTTCATAACAAGGATCAGGTCCGCACTTTTTATCGTTGATAGCCTATGTGCGACGATAAAGCTGGTTCTTCCCTGCATCATGCGTGCAAAGGCCTCCTGAACACGTAATTCTGTACGGGTATCAATAGATGAGGTTGCTTCATCGAGAATTAGCATAGGTGGAAGGGTAAGCATGATTCTTGCAATACAGAGAAGCTGCTTCTGCCCAGCCGAAAGATTGCCACCCTCATGAGTAACTACCGTATCATAGCCTTGAGGGAGTTTATTGATAAAGTCGTCTGCATAAGCCTTTTTAGCAGCTGCCCGAATTTCATCATCGGTAGCATCGGGTCTACCCATGGCAATATTATCTCTTATAGTCCCGCTTCTAAGCCAGGTATCCTGAAGCACCATACCATAGTTGCGTCTTAAGCTATGCCTTTTCAGCTCCTTGATATCGATCCCTTCCACGGATATTCGTCCGCCATCTAATTCGTAGAATCTCATAAGAAGATTGATCATCGTTGTCTTCCCGCAACCGGTCGGCCCAACAATTGCGATTCTCTGACCAGGCTTTACGTCAAGGTTCAGATCCTTAATCAGTGACTTGGTCTTATCATAGGAAAAACATACCTTTTCGAGCTTAACATGTCCTTCTATGTTTGCTGGCAGTTCAACTGCAGTATCCTCCGCCGTAATCTCCTCTTCATCCAGAAATTCAAAGATACGTTCCGCACACGCCAAGGAATTCTGAAGCTCGGTAACTACGCTTGAGATCTCATTAAAGGGCTTTGTATATTGAGTCGCGTAGCTTAAAAAGCTTGTTAACTTACCTATTGTAATCTTACCGTTTATTGCATTAAATGCACCGAAGGTTGCTACCACCGCATAGATCATATTGTTTACAAATCGGGTCGTAGGGAAGGAAACTGACGATAGGAACACTGCTTTTACGCTGGCCTCTTTCAGTCTGCGATCCTTTTCTTCAAAATCCAAGCATACTTCTTCTGTCATATCATAGGATTGTACCGTACTTTGCCCACTTACCATCTCTTCTACTACCGACGTAACGTCCGCCCTACATTCACTCTGCCTCTTAAAATAGGTATAGGTTCTTTTTGCGAAAAAATTCGCTACAAGGATGGATAAGGGTGTTAATACAACTACCACAAGTGCAATGTAAGGATTAATTGTAAACATATAGATCAGGGTGATTGCAATCGTAAGAATTCCTGTAAAAAGCTGTGCAAACCCCAGAAGCAGTCCTTCTGAAAATTGATCCACATCCGTAATAATCCTGCTGATAAGATCTCCGTGACTATGAGCATCGATATAAGCGATCTGCAGCTTGTGAAGCTTATCAAAGGTCATTTTCCTGATATCCAGTACCACACGGTAGACTGTTCTATTGTTGATGACATCCATAAGATATTGAGAAACAGAGGTTATCAGTATGATTATTCCCATACGGAGGATAATCCTTATTACTCCCTCCAGATCCGTAAGACCCTTACCGAGCAAGAGATCCACTGCCTTTCCGATAAGTACAGGCATATAAAGAGTTGATGCCACTACGATAATAGCCAAAAGCAGGCTTAGAATACATCTCCATAGATATGGTCTTATGAGTCCGATAACTCGAAGCAAGGTACCTTTTTTATTCGCATCTATTCTAACTTTTGATTTACTCATATGCAACCTCCTCTTGGGAGAGTTGTGACAGGCAGATCTCCTTATACACTTCACAGCTTTTGATTAGGTCTTCGTGTCTGCCAAACCCAACCACACGACCATTATCCAGAACAAGGATTGCATCAGCATGCATGACTCCGGAAACTCGCTGAGTTACATTGATCACAGTAGTATCCTTACTCATAGCGGAAATTTCTCTTCGAAGAGCAGCCTCCGTTACAAAATCCAGTGCCGAAGAAGCATCGTCCAGGATTAGTATCTTAGGCTTATGAACCAAGGCCCTAGCAATAGAAAGTCTCTGTTTTTGACCTCCGGAATAATTTCTACCCAGCTGTTGGACTTCCGATAATAAGCCATCCTTCTTCTCTTCAATAATATTAGCTCCTTGAGCCATAGCAACTGCTTTCATTAGCTCTGCATCATCTGCCTTCTGATCTCCCCAACGAAGGTTCGATGCAATGGTGCCCTTGAATAACCTTATGTTTTGCTCAACGATACCGATTGTCTTACGTAGAGAGCTTAACGAGTATTCCTCTATGCTTTTTCCGGCTATCATAATCTTACCACTGGTTACATCATAGAATCTTGACATCAGTTTGATTACTGTACTCTTACCGGAACCGGTTCCTCCGATAATCCCCAAGGTCTCACCCGGTTTTACACTGAAGCTGATACCAGAGATTGCCTCCTTGGAACTACCAGGATATGCAAAGCCCACATTGAGGAATTCAACTGCAGGCACAGTATCAGCCTCGCTAAGTCTGTCATATTCTGCACAGGCGTCCTGTAATCCTTGCTTCATAGTGTCGGCTAAAGCAAATACTTCATTGATACGCCTTGCCGATGCGGATGCTTTTGACATAAGTATTAAGATGTTCGCAAATTTGATCAGTTCCGTAAGAATTTGCGACATATAATTAATCAGTGCCACCACTTCCCCCTGGGACAGGGTTCCGGCCTGTACGTCCAGTGAGCCTTTTCTTAATATTGCTATGATACCCATATTAACTACAACATAGGTAAGAGGATTCATCAATGCTGATATACGGCTGGCATGTATCTGCTCCTTGGCAAGCCTTACATTTGCCTCATCACTGATCCTAATCTCTTCCTTCTCACGACTGAAAGCCCTAATAATTCGAACTCCGGTAAGATTGTTTGAGCTTTCATTCAGAACTACGTCCAGTTTGCTTTGGACTACCCGATATAATTTGATATTCTTTCTCATGATGACAGCCACGATCATGCTTAGCAAAATAATCACGCAACCGAAGACGATCGTTTCCTGTCTCTTGATGGTCGCTGCCATGATAAATGCACCGATTACGATAAGAGGTGAGCGCAGCACCAATCGGAAGGTGCGATTTACTCCGTCTTGAACCTGATTGGTATCATTCGTTAGCCGTGTAATTAAAGTTGCCCGACCAATCTTGTCCGTCTCGTGTAAGGGAAGACTCATCACATGCCGGAATAAATTATCTCTCAGAGCAGTTCCCATACCTATTGCCGCTTTGGCAGAAAAATACTGCGCTATGATTGAAGATCCCCATCCAAGGACTCCTAATACGATCAGCAAAATACACATCTTAAATATATATTGCTCGTCTTCTTTCCCAATTCCTAAATCAATGATTCTGGCAACAATCATTGGAACCAGTAATTCAAATACGGCTTCCAAAGATTTAAAAAGAGGCGCCATGATAGCCTCAGCAAGATAACCCTTTAAATATTTTACAAGCTTTATCATCTAGTTCTTCCTTCTCCGTATAGTATAATTAGGAATATTATAGCATGGTTATCCATTTTTTTCGACATCTAAATCCGGAAAGTTAAAGCTGTCAATACAAATATGGGTTATATTCTTTAGTATAAATAATAGATTAGGCGCCTATAGGTTTAGAACATTGAGCTACAATTCCATTTCACCTAATAATGATACGGTTTATATGCAAGCGGCCTTTTTACTCCCAGCTTTTTAGCTGTATAATACCAAGCCAGCCTATTCAAAGGCTTTGTGAGCCTTGATATGCATACCGGTATAGGACTTGGCTAAAAAGGACAAATGAAAAATGCCAACTAGAACAAAGTCCCAGTTAGCTTCTAAATAACCCTTAGATTGATATCCGCTTTCTTCCAATGTAGCGACATACTCTTTTCCGATACGCCATATATTCCTCACCGAATGCAGTCATGAGAAAGTCCTCCTCAACATTTACTATCTGCAAGTGGAACATAACCATTGCAAAGATAGATACTGCAAATAATATCAAGTTAAAGAACATGAGCAGGATTCCTATGTACACCAGATCGAAGCCTAGAAAAGCAGGATTACGACTAATCTGATAAATCCCCCATGTAACGAGTTCTGTTTTATCGGTTTTTGAAACCCCGGCTCTCCAACTGTCCTTCATAGTGATAACAGATGTGACGAATACAGCTGTACCAACTACCCCAAAGCAAATGCCTAGTATTCGTGTCCAGGCTGGTAAAGGTGACGTGTTCAAGATTATGCTTACAAACTCAATGACCGGGACTAGAAAAGTAGCTACCTTCATTGTTATTTCAATAAACTTCACAAAGCCAGTTTTTCCTTTTCCTATCTGATCCGTTTGTATCCCTTGCTTTTTCTGCCGGAACATTTTAATAAAATAACAACCGTAAAAGGCTAGCAAAATTAATATCCCTATGATCTGAAATGCCATAGCTTCATCCTCACTTATTACTTATTTTATGGTATATTTCAAATTATACCAATGTTGAGTCCTATGTCAATTAGTATCGCAAGTAGTACTAGAAGCTGTACACATTTTACATATGATAGATACAACCCTTGTTCTGTTCCTTTTGCAAATACCCCTTTTGGTTCGTTAACTTTATTGACAACTTTTCTTATTGATAATACAAATTGTAATATTTTCAATAGCTACAAAAATTGTAATACACATAGCGATAGCAAAAGCATTAAAAAATCTTGCAATGCTCCATAGACTGTCTCCAAAAATAAGACGTGGTAAAACACCATATATTGCAATGCCGTCATTTAATTCGGGTATAAAACTGGCAAAAAAGTTGTAACCTAAATCTGCAGTAGCAAGTAAACAAAGTGCCAGAATAATTAATGATATTGTTTTCGTTGTTTTCATTTCTGTCTCCTTCTTTCTATGTAATGATTTATTCTTATCATCAATAAACTATAGCGAACCTTTACGCACTTGTTTGATATTAATATCTTTTTCTAACAGATTTATCTTGACTTTTACTAGCAAGATTATTGCTTTTATCAATAGTTTGGTTTCTCAGATTCGCTCACTCTACTATCCATATATTACCACTCATTATAACAAAATAAAATACATAACTACATAATTAATCATTCATTTCAAAGAGGCTACAAATTACTTCTACTTAGATTTAAACGACCAATATCAGAAAAAATAATCGAAGTATCAGGACTACAAAAATCTTATAAGGCAAAACATGTTTTGAAAGATGTCAGTTTTACTGTTGACAAAGGTAGTGTCTTTGCCCTACTCGGCTCAAATGGTGCCGGAAAAACAACAGTTATCAAAATCCTATCTACACTACTGAAATCAGAAGCTGGCAGTGCTGTTATTAACGGATTTGATGTAGCGACAAATGGCGACGACGTACGTAAGTGCATCAGCCTAACAGGGCAATTTGTGGCGGTAGATGAAGTTTTGACAGCTAGAGAAAATCTAACCCTTATCGGACAACTTAAACATCTGGGGAATATCAAAAACATAGTAAACGAGTGGCTGACTTTCTCGAATTTAGAGGATGCTGCCAATAGAAAAGTGTCCACCTATTCGGGGGGTATGCGGCGTAGGCTTGATATAGCAATGAGTCTTATGGGCAACCCCGATGTCCTTTTTCTTGACGAGCCTACAACGGGACTTGATCCCCAAAACCGCATTGCTATGTGGGACTTGATAAAAGAATTGGCCAAGAAAGGGACAACAGTGATTCTTACAACGCAATACCTAGAAGAAACTGAAAATCTCGCTGATCATATTGCTATTTTACATGATGGTAAAATTATCGCAGAGGGTACACCGAAGTACTTAAAAGAAATATTGCCCGATAGAGGGGTACGGCTTAATTTTGATAGTGAGATTAAAGCCAATACAGCAATAAGGCTCTTAACCGAAAATGGTATTATTGCTGACAGCATAGAACAAAATTTGCCCTCATTAGAAGAAGTGTTTTTAACACTAATTGACGAAAGAAAGGAGCGCAGTCAACATGAAAAAATCTAACATAAATATACTTTTTGATGCATGGGTCATGTTCAAACGCTGTTTAATTTTATCTTTGCGAAATCCTGAAACACTCCTAACGGCAACAATAATACCATTTTTTTTAATGTTATTATTTAGTACAATATTTGGAAGCATATCCGATGTAGGGGATTTCAATTATATTGACTTTATTGTACCGGGAATCATCTTGCAAAGTATCGGTCAAGCATCTCAATTTTCGGCTATGAATGTTACAACTGATATGACAAAGGGTATCATAGACCGTTTTCGATGTATGTCCATATCAAAATCTGCTGTTCTGATAGGTCATATAGGTGCAGGTATGCTAAGAGGTGTAATTTCTAATATTGTCATTATCCTAACCGCCCTTATTCTCGGCTTTAAACCACAGGCAGGGTTTATAGATTGGCTTTTCGTTATATCACTTCTTTTGCTAATTAACATTACAGTCACTCTAATAGCGGTACTATGTGGAATGATTTCAAAGTCGGTAGAAGGGGCAAGTGGACTACTGATGCCCTTGTTTATTCTACCATTTATGAGTTCGGGATTTGCACCCGTTGATACTATGCCAAGTGGTATTCGATGGTTTGCAGCGATGCAACCTATGACACCGATGATTGACAGTTTAAGAGCTTTGACACTTGATTTGCCTTTAGGGAATAGCATATGGCTGACACTTGCTTGGTGTGTGGTATTAAGCATTGTGAGTTTTACTGTTTCAGTGCGGATATACAATCGTAAAACATCGTAAAGGTACAATAAAGCCCAATTTCCAATCAGTATCAATAGAAAACGATGTGTTTTCAATCTCCAAGGTCTCCTTTCCACTACTAGGGCGTGTTAGGGACTTGAACCCATGAGATTGCGCCCATGCTGGACGCACAAAAATACCCGTTATAGATTAATTACCTATAACGGGTATTGCCATTTAGTTAATCTCGATATCCCTTGCTAATTTGAACCTACTACGTTCTTTAGATACTCCTTCAGAACAATTCTTCTATCTACAATAACATAAAGGAATTGATTGGATAACCACGAAGGATACTGTCAAACAGCATTTCTATCTGACTACTACTCCATGTAAATTTTCTCTGAATAGCAGGAAGAAGAAACTGCCTGCTATGAATTTTATCAATCGCATCTTTTATTGTAATAGGATTTTGAAATCCGCTGCTCATACTTATATCTCCTTCCCGTAATACTGCTATAGCAAATTAAAATGCTTAAAAGCCTCCATAATAGCTTCTTCCTTCTCAGGCGGACAAGTAGGTACCCTTCCTTCACCAGAGCCTACACTGTAGTTCTTACACTTCTCAAGACCACTTTATTCTTAATCTGACCGATATAAAGGCTTGATACCTTTAATCCGTGCTTTTCCTCTATATAAGCCTTAATCTCTGCCTATGTTGCAGTTCCTGACTTTCCTTCAAGCTTCTCAACGTCCAAATCTATCCCAACATGTCCGTCAACCTTTTTGTCACTAAAAAGGACCACCGTCTCCACGTGGCTCGAGTGCTCATTATTGATGTCTGCGTCCATGGGAACATATCAACCATTTCAAACAGTTTACTAGGTTTTAGGGAACATATCAACGACATTCGTTTAATAAGAATGATGCACAATAGTTAATGATTACGAAACATGTCAATTTAAAAACTGAAATTTATTATCGCTTTCTCTTTGGTAAGGTGAACCACAACCATTCATTTATATAGCGCTATATTTAAGCTACAATTATCGTAATACATTTGATCTTGAATAAATATAAAATAATTCCTGTGTATATGAATAACCTTTTTCCATCTGCTCAAAAGAACTATCAAACGCTTCAAACCCGCTCTCATCTAATTGATGAGCAGAACTTTCTATATATATCCAAGATTTATCTGAAAGAGCATCTTCTTCTAACACCTTCACCATAAGTGCAACAGGATATACATCTTCTTCCAAACACACATTATATCGTTTGCAATTTCTAAATCCATAGCATGCATAGTTTTCTGGATTTCCCCAAATTGCTATCGTGTCATATCCCAGTTTCTTCGCTACCTCAAATGAATGATTAAGAAGCTTTCTTCCATATCCTTTTCTCTGATAATCCGGATGAATTGTAAATGGTCCAAAAGACAAAATCTCTTTTTGAGTACCGTCATTTGCAATAAGTTTTGCTCTCACATATATAATGTGACCAATAATCTTTCCATCCTCTTCTAACACAAAATCCAGTTCAGGAATATAATCTTCACTTTTTCTAACCTGATGTGCAAAATAATGTTCATTGCATCCTGGTACGGATAAATTCCAAAATGTCTTCTTTATCATTTCTTCTACAGCTCTATAATCGTCTTTCTTTTCATTTCTTATAATCATCTACTGATTTTCTCCTCTATAGTGTTCTTATTCAATTCATATCGAAAATCTAACACTTCATCATAAATCGCATTGTCTGATTGGAACCTGAATTTGAATTTGTCTCTCTTGACAATAGCTCCATAGTCTCAACCTAAGCCCGAGACAAGAGAACTACCGTCTCCACATGCACCGCATTGCTGAAAAGAACAATTTTCGGTTGACTCGTCCTGCTGATAAGAACACATTTGCGTTGAACGTACTTCGTGATCGCTATCCACAGGGCTTTTACTATTAACATTATCCACTAAGTAATCGTGTTTGTTCATTTCAAACATCCCTCTCTACTTGGTGAATTATTTTGTTTTTCTTTCAAATTATAACATAAATTTTGATACTTGATTTTCATGACCTTTAATCCAACTGCAATATTAATTTGACAATTGTATTAAGTTAGCCATGTTGAAATTGAACTATTAAGTAATTCTTTATAGTTGCCTCCCCTGTAAGGATCATCCCTATAGATTCAGCAGACATCCATAATGTAACCAGCTCAATTCGGTACACACTGTGTACCAATTTGGTAACAGCTTATAAAACTATCTTATATTTCTTATTTGGCTATGTGTTTCTTTAGACTGTAGTTTGGATTTCTCTTCCACCAAATCGCTCCTACCATTTACCAATTTTCCAAACAGTAGCTAAAATTTCGGCACATGCACTTTCTTCTACTGGTGTTTATTTTTCTTCTTACGAAGATTTAGATATCGATTTTTTGCATCTGGTACAGCCCTATCATCAATTCCTCTTAGTACAAAAGTCAACTTATACGGATCAGGACTGCCATCTGCCTTTGTTTCACCGATTATGACTTTTTCCACAATACTCTCAAAGACAACGCGGTCAAAATTCTTCATTCCTTCTGCTTCATTTAGTAGAATACGAATGTCCCTCATTCTTTGACCAACATCTTTTTGTGCATTGACGTTAGAAGCATAAAGGCTTCTTTCTTCTTTTTCCTGCTTAATTTTACGAGTTATGTCATCGTATTTTTCGTCATAAGCGTCTTTAGTAATTTTATCATCCAGTAACATGTCGGTCAATTTCTTTCGCTTTGATTCTAATGCACTGAGTGATTTATCAATCCGATTAAGCTTTGCTGCGCTTTCATCATTGCATATAGTCTCCTCTACGGACTTAAGCACGGATTCAAGTACATCATCAAAGTTTTCTGCTAGAAGTTCAAACATTTCTAGGAAAGCATTCTCAATAATCACTTCATCAATTGCTTTACTATTAGGACACTTTGCAATACCAACATTTGTGGCCGTTCTGCATTTCCACACTGGTTTCTTATTATGTGTATCCTGATTATGTGAACGTCTGGAAAGAAATTTCCCGCAAAATCCACATTCACACATACTGCTCAAAGCGTACTTACGAGTTGCTTTCATTCTAGTACCATTTATCACGGTATTATTGATACGATATCTTTCTTCACGGATTTCCTTTGCAGCATCCCAAATTTCTTCTGAAACAATTGGTTCATGATGATTCTTCAAATAATATTGCTCTTCCTCACCCATATTTTCCAAACGTCTCTTTGAAATCGGATCTACTGTAAAAGACTTTCCTAGTAAAAGGTCTCCCTTATACTTTTCATTCTTGATTATTCCAAGAACTCCTGAATCCGTCCATTTTACAATTCCCTTTTTGTTCTTCTTTCCAAGCTTTTCAAGTTGTCTTGATATGGTATAAGCGCCATAGCCTTGAATATACTGGTCAAAGATATATCGAACCACTTCTGCTTCTTCTTCATTCACCGAAATTGATTTATCTTCTTGATGATAATCGTAGCCAAGGCAGCCATTAAATCCCATCAATTCTCCACGTTTCATCTTCATCTTAATGCCCAGTTTCACATTGGCTGATAAAGATTCAACTTCGTTTTGTGCCAGAGTACTTAATAATGCCAGTGCCATTTCACTTTCCATAGAAAGAGTATTAATATTCTCTTTCTCAAAAATAATCGCAACACCTTTTTCTTTCAGTAATCTTACATACTGTAGCGTATCGACCAAGTTACGAGAAAATCGAGATATTGATTTTGTAAGAACAACATCAACCAGACCATTTACGCAGTCATCAATCATATTTAAGAATCCATCACGCTTTGCAGTTTTGGTTCCAGTTATGGCTTCATCAGCATAAATACCTACTAGCGCCCAATCCTTATTCTTTGATATTTTTTCTTCATAATATGATTTTTGTGACTGGAAACTCTGTAACTGCTCCTCTCCATCAGTACTTACCCTGACGTAGGCTGCAACCCTCTTTCTATCAAAGGTTACTCCTGATCCAACAATATTTCTTCTTCTATTTACAGTTCCTTCACTTGCCTTAATCACTTCAACTTGTGCCATTTTAGCTCCTCCTTCCTTGAAGTATAGTAAAACCAGAAAAAATGTATTTCCTTGTTTCTGGCTTTACTATACACCAAGATAAAAATATGAACGAATGTACAAAGAAGGCAAACCAAAAAGATTTCAGCTTGCCTTCCATACATTTAATTATTTAAAAAACTTACTACATTGTAATCCATCATAATACGATTCTTAGTGATACTGTACTCATCCTCAGTGATCAATCCTGCATGAAATATCATACCAAGAACAGCCAGTTTTTTTGCTAATTCCAGGTTATTCATGTAAACCTCCTTGTACAAGTTCAAGTGCCGCTATAACTGCTAAATCAATTTTTTCTTTTAATCTAGCGTCAACGACATAACCGAACTTATCTATTACATCCTTGCGATCCACAGACCGAAATTGATTACACATGCACATGCCACTGTCTTTTAATCCTACGCAATCCATCTTATCTATGAACACGTTGTACTCGTAATCAATATACTTCATATGTTTTGTCATAGGAAATGTCACCATATACGGACATTTTTCATTTAATTTAGTAGCGCTGATAACAAGTGCAGGTCTGGTTCCACCTGTCAAACACTGATTATAATCTTCTGCATACCTCACAAGGACAATATCTAATCGCTTATAAAACGGCATACTCATTGATTCTTTTACATTTTCAGGTGAACCACTGCTTCCATACGGCGATCTTCTTTCTCCAAATGATTTGTGTGGAATACTAATCCTTACATTCTCAGAACTGCCTGTTATTCTTCCACCATTATTACCATATCCATGATAACTAGGCTTTTGGTTATTTGAGCTACTTCTACTATTATCATAGCGGTTTTCTCTCGGTGTCAATATCCTCATTATTATCAGAATCCTCCATCATTTTAATATATTCATTTGCCTCCTGTTCCGTTGGACAAGCCACAATTTTACGATTATTTGCATTCATCACTGCATGTTCTGCTGGAAACGGAACAACAAATGCTTTACTTAACATCCAAAACCACCGTCCCATGGCTCTATTCTGATTGGCATCCAATTGTATTCTTTGCTGTTCACGGATACATTGTGATTTGCTGCAAACTCTAAAAAGTCTCTCAGTTCCTTCTTATTTGTTGTAAGTTCCATACTTGAGCTAATTAAAACCGCCTGAATTCTTTCTCGTTCAATAAACCACTTCAGTTTTCCAATTAAATTTTCTTCATTGATAATTGTATCAATTACTTGCATCTCCTTCTCTTTTGCAAATGCTTCTATCATATCAGCAGCTTTACTACTTTTTGCAAATATTACTACATCCATATGTCCTCCAATCTGCCAGTTATAAATCTTCATCTGACTTCTCTTTATCGTTTTTTATGTTTGAGAATGGTGTATCGTCATACACCAGCCAGCTTGTCTCCTCACATAAGGGGACTTATGAGAATACGCTCTGTACTCTTGGTCCATTTTTTCTATCATCTACAGGTTCCTTCATAAATCCACTTGTGTGGGAAGACAAAAGTCTTCCCGGTCTTTCAACCACCTCTTGGTACTCCCCTCTCGGGTAACATATCCTTTGCTAGCTACAATCACTTCGTAGTATCCATGCCCATCTTGGACTTGCGAAAAGTGCCACCTTCTGAAAATGCCTTTGGCTGAAATTCAGGTGCGCCATCTATCTCATTCATTGGAATATATTCATCCTCCAGAAGCTACTCTGGTAGGCAAAATCCTCTGCTCAAAACCTTCATAGGCAAATGCTATTGTTTCTCATAATCAACTACCATCAGGTTTGTCATCGCACGAAATGGGATTCTGCCACCCCTCACAAAAATAAGAGGCGAAATAGAAAATCACGGGATATGCGTGTCTTATTCAATTGTCATATTTCAGATCCTCAACATATCCCGCTTCTCTCTGAGCAAAGCTTATTGCTTTTCTTTTATGTATTACACATAACCAAGAACTGTTTGCGTTCAATCGTTGCTGACCATGTATCAATTCTATAATTTTTTACTTCTACACTTTATCCCCTGGTTGGAGTAATTTACTCCTTTGAAGAATTTATATATTTTCAAGAATACCCTTCAAAATCTTGAGAGCCATTTCCTTCCTATCAACAGAAAGACCGGATAACATAGTTCCTATTTCTGCACTTGTTGTTTTGCCAGTGACAATATAATCAAGCGAGCTTTCTAATACATCTGCCATTGCCACCAATGTATCAATGGTGGTTCCTTTCTTCCCATTTTCAATAGCTGCAATCGTTTTCTGAGACATTCCAATTTCCTCTGCTAATTTTTCCTGTGTATAGTCCTTTGCTTCTCGTAATCCTCTAATTCTTTTTCCACTCATTTCTAAATCGTAATACATATACATGCTCCTTTCGTTTCTGGAGCCTGTAAACGTTAACAGGTGTAAAATTACTCTTAAAAATGCACAAAAAAATAAAAGCCCGGCAAAACGGTACACAAATAATTCTGTTAGGAAGTGGTATTGTCCACTTGTCCTATGAATTACTGTTAACGTTTTGCCAGGCTCTTAATGATTCTAATAACAATCAGCGCTCAACCATTTGAGTCACCTATTGGATTGTCAATGCCATTTTTAGCTCATCACAAACTCTTGAACACCGGTGCCGCCTCTGAAGATTCCCAAGCTTTTCATAGATGTAAAAAGCTCTTCGCCTAATCTGACGATTCCTCCAATGTCTCAATGTATGAAATTTTGTATTGGTAAAAATTATGACTGCTCTACCATCAGTTTTTTATGATATAACTTTAGTCTTTCTGCCATCTCATAAGATTCATTACATTCTGCGTCAAAAACCATAATGCAACCATTTTCCACCCATGATGCAACTTTTCTCCCACATGAACATTTATTCTCTGTATATTCAGTCGAAGAAGTCTTGGCAACGATGCTTCCACAATGTGGGCAGCATACGCAAAATAACTCTTTCCGTTTTCTCATCTAACGAATACCTCCTAAGTAATATAAAAGTATCACTCAAACGGATTCAGGGAAAGTAAAACCGTTGATGAGTCTCTATAATAGCCAGATTCCGATACACCGAAGCCAAGTGCTGA
>JAEYOQ010000046.1 GCA_023411555.1 Bacillota bacterium | reverse complement strand
CACGGAGATACCGGAGGATGACTATGACCAGGCGCGCTTACTTAAGAAAGTATCAGGTACCGATATTCCCAAAGCGGTAGAAGAGATCCGCTTCGCCCCGATTTTACATACAAAAGTTTGTGAAATTGGTAAAATGCAGGCAGCTGTGGAGGAAATATTAAAAATAATCTAATTGTGACAAATGCCTGACATAAATTTGACACATCCGAAGTGCATAGTATAAGCATAGTCAAGGCAACAGTACAGGAACCGCAAGGTCAGCTGCGGCATTAGATGAAGTCACATCCTATTCTACATCTGATGCAGTGAAGTGGATTTCGCGGTGAATGCTATGGAGAAGGGGGGATCCCCCAGGAAGCTTTTTGACTAAGATGTAATCGATACAACACAGGAAATTAGAGCGGTTTAGGAGGATGGTCAATTGGTAAAATATCCAATTTCCGCGGATAAAAAGACTTGACCTTTTTTTCCTTTATTGTTATAATCATCTTGTTGTTGGAGGATTATATTAGGCGTCACCTTTTCTATGTTTTGCGGGGTTTACAAACTTTGTGAAAATAGTATTGGAAGCGCAAAATATATCACCAAACCATATATTTTAAGGAGGAAGTAAGAATATGAAGAAGAATTTCTTTAAGAAGTTATCCTTCGTTCTGGCATTAGCGATGATCGTATCCGTTCTCGCTCCTGCTGCAGGAGCTTTCGCTGCTAAGGCACCGAAGCTTAATGCATCTGACAAGACATTACATCTTGGCGTAGATGGCAAAGACGAGTTTGACTTCAACATTTCAAACAAAGTAACAGGCTGGAAGTACAAATGGTCTTCCGCAAACAAAGATGTAGCTACCGTTAACAAGAGCAACGGTATCACAACAGCAACTGGTGCTGGTAAAACTAAGGTTTCTGTAGTTATCACCGATAAGAAGGGTGAAGAAGTTGCAGAGCTTACAGCTACCGTTCTTGTTAGAGACAACATCAAAGAGTTAACAATTACCAATCTTCCTGAAGATGGCAAGGTTGCTGTAGGCGTTGCTCATGACTTTAACAGAAGCTATGTTACAGTAGCTAACAAGAAAAAAGGTTCTCAGGCTATCACAAGATGGTCCGTATCTCCTAGCGAGGACGCAACTATCACTGATTCAGGCGTGTTCACAGCTAACAAGGCTGGCGAGTATACAATTACTGCTCGTTCATTCCAGTCCAAGGCTAAGTACACAAGCTGGTTAACAGACGCTACTAAGTATGCAAGCTATGTAACTGCAGAAGCTACATACAAAGTAACTGTTGCTTCTTCTATGGTAGCTGTTAAGCAGGTTAACCTTAAGAAGTTTGATGTGACATTTGACTCTGCTATGACTAAAGAAGATATCACTAAGAACTTAACTGTAAAATATGTACTTGGTTCAGCTAAGGTTTCTGAAGGTATCAAGAGTGTTTCTATGAGCGCAGATAACAAGACTGCTACTATCGAAACAAACTACGATTTAAGCAAGGGTTATACTTATGTAGTTGAATATCCTAACATGAAGTCTTTAGAGTTTGTTGCTGCTACAGCTAAGGTAGAAGACGTTGTAGATATGGCAATCAAGACAACAACAGCTCAGGTTGGAAAAGAAACTAAACTTGATATCGCTCTTTATAACAAAGACGGTGTAAATATTGCTAATGATGAGTTGTTAGGAAGAGTTACAACTGAGAAAGATGCTAACAACTATGCATATTTAGTAACACCTTTAAAGATAAATATGTATAAGCTTGGCGAAGTAGTTAAAGTTACATCTACCTTCCATACTTACAAGTATACCGATGGTAAGGAAGTTGGTAATGTTTCTGCAACTGCAGAAATCACTTGTGTTGAGGTTGCTAAGGAAGTAGCTGGCGAGATCTATGCATGGACTCTTAAAGATACTGCAGTATCTAGCGCACCTACAAACTTCAACAAGACTAACAATCAGGTATTTAAGACTGATAGCCAACAGCTTTATGTTGTGTTAAAGGGCAAAGATGCAGACGGAAATGATAAGTATACAAGTAACTTTACTTATACAGGTACTCCGAGTGCAACATATGGACCTTTAGCTTGGAAGTATACTTCTTCCAACGATAAAGTAGTATTTGTTGGTGCAAGTGGTATTGTTTATGGTGTTTCCGAAGGAACTGCACAAGTAGTTGTTTCTTACAATGATGTACAGGTTGGTGCTGTAGATATTACTGTAGTAGGTACTAGAAAAGCTGCTATTGCTGAGTTAAGCACACAGACCCTTACTTTAAGTAATGCATTTAGCGATCCTACAACTATATCCTTCAAGGTTAAGGATCAGCTTGGTAATGATTATAAGACTAGTGGTGCATGGAATGCAACTGCACAGGTTACTTACAATGGATCTGCATCTACTAATCCTTATACTGGTTCTGGTTTAGTATTTAATGGTGCTGGTATCGCTGCTGGAACATATGGTTATACAGTTAAGATTAAAGACAGCCTCAATAGTGGTGTTGAAATTCCTTTAAACTTCTCTGTAACTGTTCAGGATCCTGGTTCTAATACAGCAATTGCATCTTACAGAATTGAAGCTGATGACACATCCTATGATATGAAGTCTGGTACTTCTGTATCTAGTGCTGAAGTTGCATTATCAGTATATGCATATAACTCTGCAGGCGTTAAGCTTAGCAAAACAACTGTAGCTGCATTAGAGAGCACATTAGGATCAACAATCGAAGTTAGAAGACCTAATGGTGTAACTGGTTCTGGTATCATCGTAAGCGAAAAGATTGATTTAGTTACTACAAAGACTGTAAGTGGTAGATCAGTTGTTTCAACCGCTAAGGAAGGTGCTTGGGTAGTAGCTGCATCTAACACTAATACACCTGGAACTTCTGCAACTCATAATAAGGTTGTATATTCAGTAGGCTTTGAGGTAAAGAATACTCAACCTAAGGCTGAGCAGTCCGTTAAGGGTTATATCACCGATAAGGTTGGTACTTCTATCTCCGCTAGCAATATAGCTGCTCTTATCAACGAGTTAGTATCCTTCAGTGCTGGTGACAAGACTCTCCGTGCAGAGACTGGTTTCCTTGGCAATGATTACTATATCGAAGGAAATAGAGTTACTGTAAGAAAGATCAAACTTTATGAAGATATCGATGGAACTAACTTCATCGAGCATGAAGTTGATTTAGGCGGAATCGTTCTTTATGTTAAATAATTAAAGAATAGTTTGCTAACAATCTAATAATAATAAAGGAGCTTTTGCAAAACAGCTTAATAGGCTGTGGAGCAAGAGCTCCTTTTTTGACTCTGGCTCTTTGTCAAGTCTTGGGGTAGGATTCTTTGAATTCTGCTCCATTACTAGATTTAGAGCTGTATTTATGTTTTGCGATTCTAAATGTATATTTAAGTATACTGAATAAACCTGCCTTTTGCTCTTTTATTCTAGCGACTCGTATGTAATATTCTGTTTCTAAAGCGATTAAATTTAAGTATCCTATATGAGACTCTTTTAAGGACTTTGATCTGATTGTTAGAGCACTCTGTAAGTCCATTTGTGAACTTGAACTTTAAAGAAATTAGTATTGATTCAGAAAAGTTCCGGTGTATAGTTGCATTTCTCTCGAACTAGGAAATACTAGATTTACCTAGAAGATTATCAGACGATTATGTATATACTAAATCGTTTATTAAAGTCCTGTACGAGTAAAAAAATAAGTCGCAGGTACTTCTGAATAAGTCAATGTTGGATGCTGTACATAGAACTGAATTAGAGATGTTTAGAACTAAATTTTAAAAGATGGTGTATTGATATGTCAGGGTATAAATAATATAAGGTGGGGTTTAAGGGCCAAATGCTAAAATGTATCGTGATCTATATATGGATATATGTAACATTGAAATCTTTAGATTGGTGTTGATAAGTGATCTTAAGTAATCAACATAATGAATACTTTGAATGATACTATAATACAACATTTGATTGTATATATTGTATGACTGTTCATTCTGAAAAAGGCTGAGCTTACCAGATAAGGACAACTCAAATCATCAGAAGATCGTAGCTTTTTTGTAAGTCTGAATAGAGTAATAGTATTGATAGTCATGTGATGGAAAGTAATTTTGGAGTTTGAAATGAGAAATATACTATTGCTTATTCTACAATGAGCGATATTTCCAAATGAGAATGAGAGTGTAAATTTTTTTGTGTCCGAAGCTGAAATTAAATGATTAATACCAGCTCTTCGTAAGAATTATATATGTAAATCATTGTCGAAATATATGTTCAATAATAGTTTATCCAATTATTGGTTATCTTATTCACGTGATATATATTTTAAAGCATAACAAGCAGACGTGGGCGCTGCCCACACCCGGCCTCTGGAATAAATATGAGTTTCTCGGCAATAATTATAGTGCCGACGGAATTATAGTTAACCGGCGTATAGATTCAGATTTTTTGAAACTTACGCCGGTTGCTTATTCTGTTTACAGGTACTGAGCCAATCGATCATCAAATAGAAGTCCAAGTTGGCTTAATACCATGTCCCAGTTCCTGTAACGTTGTGTCCATTTTTTAATTACATTCATGGATGCCAGGTACAGCATTATTTCAAGGGATGTATCATTTGTGAAAGCACTCTTGGTCTTAGTAACTTTCCTGAATTGACGGTTCAGCCCCTCTATGATGTTAGTAGTATACATGATCCTACGGATATCATCGCTAAAGCGGAAGAAGGGGCTGACGACATCCCAGTTACTTTCCCAGCTGCTAATCGCATAGGGATACTTTTTTCCCCATTTATCCTTGAATGATTCCAGTTCTGCCAAGGCCAGTTCTTCATTTGGAGCTTTATATACTGATTTAAAATCAGCTGCGAATCTTTTGATATCCTTATAAGATACATATTTGAAAGAATTGCGTAGCATGTGTATAATGCATCTTTGTACCTGAGCTTTTGGATATACAGAGTTTATTGCTTCTTTAAAGCCGGAAAGCCCGTCCACACAGAAAAACAACACATCTATGACCCCTCTATTTTTCAAGTCATTAAGCATTCCCAACCAGAACTTCGAGGATTCATTTGCTCCGATCGTAATACTCAAAATATCTTTAGTTCCGTCTAAAGTGACACCCAGAACGATGTAAGCAGCACGGTTAATAATTCTTCCATCTTCCTTGATTTTGTAGTGTATTGCGTCCATAAATACAAATGGGTACATAGGGTTAAGCGGTCTTGATTGCCATTCTTTAATATCAGGAATAATCCGATCTGTGATCTTACTTATCATTTCAGCAGACAGTTCGATACCGTATATATCCTGCAGCTGATCATGAATATCACGGGTTGACATGCCACGGGCATAAAGAGATATAACTTTTTCTTCAATGCCGGAAATATCTCTTTGATATTTGGGTATGATCTTGGGTTCAAACTCAGCATTTCTGTCTCTAGGAACTTCAACCTCAAACTCCCCATACTGACTTTTTACTGTCTTAGGTGAATAGCCATTTCTTTTGTTTTCTATCAGCAAATCGCCCTTTTCGTTCTTCGAATAACCGAGTGAAACATCCATCTCTGCCTCAAGCATTTCCTGCATCATATCCTTGAAGCTGTCCTTTAGTAGGTTGTAGATGTCTCCAACACTCTGAATGTCGTTTTCTTTGATAATCTGTCGTAATTGTTCCTTTGCAATAGCCATATAAAAACCACCTTTCTGGTAGAATTATTCATATCTAATTCTCACCAGAAAAGTGGTACTTATTACCAGAGACACAAACTATTTTACACTACCATGAGAATGGATTAGTCCCCAATCTTGAAGGTGACCGATCCATTTCTTTTTCTGTGACCAACTTTATGTCCTCATCCCCTTATCTACCTCTATCTATTAATTCTTCTCTTCCATAAATCCTAGTAAAGAGCAAAAAATCAGCTTAATAGTTATCTATCAAGCTGATTTATAAGTGTTTACATATTAATTTAAGACTTTTATAAAGGATAGATTATTAACTAACAGTATTATGATTACTTGATTTAATTAATCTATTAATTGCTATTCCGATACCACATAGAAGCCAGAATACTGGAGCAGTTGTGATACTTGAATCATTTGTAATACCACTAATCATATAACCTATACTGCCTATAAAGATACCTACACCTACAACACAGAAGTAACTATCGAATTTACATCTAAGATATATTCTAATACTTGATATAAAATACCATCCGTAAAATGTAAGCATTGCCAGTAGTGATAATATACCAGTTTGTACTCCTACCTGTAGATAAAGACTATGGGGTTTTGACATTATACTTCCTTCAAAACCATATGTTTTATAGTTGGCATAATCATTTTGTGGGAATACTAGGGTAAAGGTATCTGCTCCGGAGCCGAGGAAAAAGCGGTTCTTCAAGAGCGGAATGGTACGTGACCATATATATCCTCGACCAGAGGCATAAGCTTCATATCCGTTGAAGACAGCCGAGGCAGCGGTGACGATTTTGTCATACTTTCCATAGACATTAACATAGTAGTATGTCTTATCTCCATACTGATTAGTAAAGTACCATGTTTTATTATCAAAATCTGCTTTGAAAATAATTGTACCATCTCTATTTAACTCAGGAGTAAATACGAAACCGGGGAAGCGCGTATCGGTTATTGTTACAGGACCGTTAACAGAGTCCATCGTTGAGGTAACAATATTATCTAACTGATCGGTAAATATAAAATTGCAAATTTCACCTTGGAATATAGAGAATTCAACCTTCAAGGTATTGCCATCATATTGTATTATCAGATTATCATCGTTTGTTTGAACATCTTCTAATAAAGGTGTTTCTTTCTGTATATTCTTAATCTTATTAATCTGTCTACCAATATAATTGCCAGTATAAGAATTAATAAAAAACAAGCTTAATACTGCGATGATAAAGATCGGAATTGATATAAAATAATATTTAATAATATATCTCCAAAGAAAAATTATTGATAATAATACCGTTATGATGACACTAATAAATCCTGTAGTTGAACGAGATCCGTATAAGCATACTAGTAGGCCTATGGCTGAAGCAAGATAAGCAAACCTAAGCCATATTTTTTTTGTGAAAATAGCCATATAGAGTATGATGGGAAATATAAGGGAGACATATACGCCTACGTAGTTCGGGTTAAATAAGGATAGATATGTCCTCCTTTCTCCTGCAATAGTTGGAAAATCAGCTTTGTAGTTAGCATATATTGCATTTGATATTAGGCGCCATCCGAAATCGCTTTCATAAAAATCATGGTGGGTGACCTGTGATAGACCGAGTAAACTCATAATTAAGGTACCGAATAAAAGCGCATGTATGATATGCTTTAAGTCGCTTTCCGTTTTTACGATTAGAAAAGAATAATATGACAGGATACAGTAGGATAATAATGCAAATACAGACTCAAACTGATCCAAGGTACCTGTAAAGCTATAAATTCTATACTTTGTTACGACGGAGGATAGTAAGGCTAATAAAGCATAGATTCCAAGGGGAATAAATATCCTTGGAAAAGTAATAGATTTTTTATCTTTCTTATATTTATACAAAAGAAAGATAGTCATAATTATTGCTGTAAGGATTAAAAACAATTGTTTATAATAGAGAAAGAAATCATTTGCAGTATCATCTACTGAAAACCACTTAAAATGAGAGAGATTTGCTGAATACGTATGCATCTTAACGATTAGTGGCAGTATCGTAACCACAAACATGATTGGAAGTAAATATATGATACTCTCTTTGACCGGTTTAACAGGAGTAGATTTCTTGCACGTTAGATTTGATTGCTTTTTTTCTTCATTAGAAGACTTAGGTCTATTGCTATATTGCTTTAAATTCTGCTTTGCCATTCCAATTTCTCCTTCTTATTAATAATACTGCCTTATTATACACTAGATGGACAATGTAATCAAGATTGTAAAAATGTTGTAATCCTGGAGATTAGCCTGGGAGATTAGCCTGAGATTAGCCTGATTATGTAATATATATTTAATTTAGCAAGTTTTACAATCTTATTGGTGCTATTGGACTAAGTAATTCTATTTGCAGGCGCGGTTTTGTCGTATTTCTTATGGTTACGCTATTGTTAAATAATAGAGCCTAATTTAGCTATTATGTTTCAAAGTTGCGAGATTATAGTTAGTAATTGGAATAATAGAATGGAAATAATAATACCGAAGAAATATAAAGCGAATGGTCGAGAAAGATAGATCCCATATCTTAATGATATAGCGAGATATTATGTAAGCTTTGTATGCTATAGTCTAAATGAGTTGACAGAAGGTAATACTTTAATATATAATAATTATTGCAAATGGTTTGCAATTAGCATGTTAAGTTACTCCAAACTGTTGAAAATGCTTAATAAGAAAGGAATAGTATAAAGGTTTTTCATTATACAAAGATAAATTATGAAAAGAAAACTTCTAATTTTACTGGGAATCATGGCATTCCTGATTATGATTGGATCAGTAATCATAGTACTAGTGACAAAGAATAATGACACAGATAGGGAGCTGGGAGAGGACAAGTTGAAGGTAGTAGCCACCTTTTATCCTGTATACATGATTGGACTGAATCTGACAGACGGCATCGATGAGATTGAAGTGAAGAGTCTGACGGAATTGAATACGGGATGTCTTCATGACTATATCTTAACCACAGAGGATATGAAGATTATATCTGATGCAGATGTCATGGTGATTAATGGTGGAGGAATGGAGAGCTTCCTAGAGGATATTAGGACTAATTATCCGGATCTAACTATTATCGATGCAAGTGAAGGAATAGAGATGCTTCCTTCTGATTCAGAGCACACCCATGAGGGTGAGTTGGGAGAGGAAGAAGAGGAGGAGCATGACCATGGAGAATGGAATGCACATGTGTGGCTTGATCCGAAGCTTTATATCGAACAGATTGAGAATGTTACCGAAGGACTCTTGAATTATATTAAGACCTCCAAGGGGACAGGCCTAGCTGTAGCTGACCAATTGAATAATAATAGCCTTATGTATATCGACCAGATTAAGGAGCTTGATCAGCAAATCAGTGATTTGGCAGGTCAGTTAACCTTAGATAACGAAAATGTAGGAGAAGCTGTAATATTCCATGATGCCTTTGCCTACTTAGCTAATAGGGTTGGTATAACCGTTGCTCATACAGTTCCTCTAGATTCGGATACATCATTAAGCGCAGGTGATATTGGTGAAATCATCGATGAGGTAGAGGCAGGCAATATACATTATCTCTTTACCGAATTACAGTACAGTGATTCCATTGCCAGTCAGATAGCGGCAGAAACAAATGCCACAGTATATATTATCGATTCAGCGGTAACCGGAGACGGAGCTAAGGACTCTTATCTGAAAGCCATGCAAAGTAACGTTGAGACCTTGAAAGAGCTGATAAATTAAAGAAAATATAGGCTATAGGCTTAAGACTTAAGAAAGGTAAGATTATTACATGGGGATTCCAATGAAAATGTCACGTAAGCATATCAGTTCGGCAAAGCTTCATGAGACTGCCTGCGGCTTACATTGCATCAAGATGAAGAATATCAGTGTGAGAGATGGTAATCATGTGATTATTGAAGATGTAAATCTTCATATACATTGCGGTAAGATTACTGTCATAATTGGCAAGAACGGAGCAGGTAAGTCTACATTAATTAAAGCAATTCTCGGAGAAATCAGACACGAGGGAATAATAGAATTTAGCGACCTAAAGAGCAATAAGCTGGAAAGCCTTAAGATTGGCTATGTTCCTCAATACCTTAATATGGAGAAGAATACGCCTATGAGTGTATACGATTTATTTGCAGGCTATGTTAGTAATTCTCCCTTATTCCTTCGTAAGAATCCCAAAGTAGTAAAGTATATAAAGGAACAGCTGGCTATATTTGAAGCACAGGATTTATTGGATAAGCGTGCCTGTGATCTTTCGGGTGGTGAGCTGCAAAGAGTATTGTTATCGATTGCCATTTCGCCGGTTCCAAATCTATTATTACTGGATGAACCTGTTTCAGGCATTGATTCGAACGGAATGCATCTGTTTTATGACAATATCGCTAAATTGAAGAGGGACTTTGATCTTGCTATGATTATTGTATCACATGATTTTGAATTTGTAAGAAACTATGCAGATCATGTAATTCTATTAGATAAAACAATTCTGAAGGAAGGGTCTCCGGAGGAGGTTCTTGGTAGCGATGAATTTAAGAAATCCTTCGGATAGGAGTTAAAGATGAAGCTAATATATAATTGGATTGAAATACTATTACCCTTCTCTTGGGTAGAATATGATTTTATGAAAAATGCCTTACTAGCGGTACTGATTATCACTCCATTGTTCGGTATTCTTGGGACGATGATTGTGAATAACCGTATGGCATTCTTTTCGGATGCCCTAGGTCATTCAGCATTAACCGGCATTGCACTGGGTACATTATTTGGTGTGACGGACACAAATCTTTCTATGCTGGTGTTCGCCATAGTATTTGCCTTGCTCTTAAACCGCATCAAACGCCGGAAAACCGTATCAACCGATACGGTTATCTCTGTATTTGCATCCTTGAGCATGGCAATTGGTCTTGTAATACTGTCCAGAGGAGGTAACTTCGCTAAGTATTCAGCTCTACTGGTAGGGGATGTTCTGAGCATCTCGGTTAAGGAAATCCTTCTGCTCCTGGTGATATTTTTACTGACGCTCAGTTTTTGGTTTGTCGGATTTAATAAGCTGCACGCCATTAGTGTTAATGAATCCCTGGCTAAAAGTAAAAACATCAACATAAGAAGAATGGAAGACCTCTTTAGCATTATCATTGCAGTGATCGTCATGTTCTCGGTAAAGTGGGTTGGAATTCTGATCATTAATGCCTTGCTTATCCTGCCAGCAGCTGCAAGCAGAAACATAGCCGCAAATGTCAGGGAATATCATCTGTTTTCTGTATTGATATCCTTGTTTTCAGGTATATTAGGGCTAATCCTTTCTTACTATATGAGTACTGCCACCGGGCCTACTATTGTCATTTTGGCAGCAATTATTTTCTTTTTAACCCTACTGCTTCGAATGGTTGGTGGAACTGGGGGAAGTAATAAGTAGTAGCAACCTCATGAACAGGGCTTATGTTGAGTGTAATCGAATAATTTAGGACAACTAATATGTTTTATTACAAAATCACATAGGTATATGAAGAAAATAGATTGTTATTTTATAGATAAATATATTATAATCTAGATAGGAACGATAATCAGGACTTGATCGTACAAGTGTTGAGAGGTGAGTTATGAATCGATTTTTACTCTATCTAAAGATTGTTGTTAACTTTGTGATAGTAATGGCCGGTGCATTATTAATCATTTTTGTACTGCCTGTATTACTTAAATTTTTTATGCCCTTTGTTATAGGATGGATTATTGCTTTGATAGCAAATCCCTTAGTGCATTTTCTTGAGAAGAGAGTTAAAATCCACCGAAAGCACAGTTCAGCGATTATATTGATTCTTGTTATTTCCGCAATCATTGCAGTAACGGTATTAATCATATCACTGTTGGTGAAGGAAGTACGGTCTCTGATGGAGGATATGCCGATTATAATTGAAAATGTCAAACAGCAAATGGACAAATTGACTCAGGCTATCCTTAGATTCTCGAAGACCTTACCTATCAGTGTCCAGACGAATCTAAATAATCTGGTTGAAGGGGTGCGAAATTATGCATCAAACCTTTCTCAGCAGATGGAGCCTGTCACTATGAAAAGTGCCGGAATTTTCGTGCAGAATGTAGCAGAAGGCTTTCTCGGACTAATTGTAATTATTCTGTCTGCATACTTTTTTGCAGCCACTAGAAATGAAATCACTTCTAAGCTGACGAAGTATATTCCGGAAGCAATAACAAGCTATTGGCATTTAGTCTATGATAACTTCAAGGCTGCATTTGGAGGCTATTTCAAAGCACAATTTAAGATTATGTTGGTCATTACCATAATATTGTTTATTGGCTTTGAGATATTAAAGGTTGACTATTCCTTTTTATTTGCCTTGGGAATTGCATTTTTAGATGTACTCCCGGTCTTTGGTACCGGTGCGGTATTATGGCCTTGGGCTATTATCGATGTATTGACAGGAAATTATATCAGAGCAATTGGTCTTGTTGTTATTTATCTGATTTGTCAAGTGATAAAGCAGGTCCTGCAACCGAAGATGGTAGGCGATAGTATTGGCCTAAATCCGTTGGCTACCCTATTCTTCATGTTTATCGGCTATCGTTTCTATGGTGTATTCGGTATGATTATCGGCATTCCGATTGGTATGGTATTGGTAAAGCTATACCGGATTGGCCTGTTTGATCGTACCATAAGAGGCTTTAAAATTATAGCAAAGGATATAAATGAGTTCAGAAAATTTTGATTTATAGTAAAAAAGGCTTAGAGTACTATTTGCAAAATTTATGCATAGAATAATTCAAAATATTCATGTACAAGAGTTGGAAAAAATGGTAAAATGTAGAAAAACAGAGTCTATACAGAAGATGCAAATAAAAGAACTGAGGGGTATGGAGATGAAGGGTAACAGAATTGAAATGAGGAATGAAGCTATCATTTCTGCTGAAGAAATCAAGGTAATTCTTGAACGATATCGTATAGGGAAAAAGCCATTGGCGAAACTGCTTGGTTGGGGGGAGACAACAATCATCCGCTATATAGAGGGCGATATTCCTACGTACGAGTATTCCAATAAACTAAAGACTATCTTGGATGATCCAGAGTTTTATTACGACCTTTTATGTAGTAAGAAGGATTGTCTGACAGGAGTAGCCTTCAAGAAAAGTAAGAAGGCTGTTATGTCAAAGATTATGTCTTCGAAGATCTATGCGGTTGCATACTATATTGTAAACAAATGTAATGCGGAAATATGTCCTAGCTATATACAGTATATGCTCTATTATTCACAGGTTTTCTCATTGGCTCTTTATGAAAAGGAATTGTTTCAGGAGGAATGCTGCATTAATAATGAAAACATACCTTACTTAAAGCTTTATGAGGGAATGAAGCGCTGTGGTATACATCTCTTGGAGGGTGGCGAAGAATACCTTTTACAAGAGGAGATAGAACTTGTAGATGCTGTTATGGATGCATTCACCTGGTATGGGCCCAAAGCACTACATGCTATGACAACCTATGAAAAATCATTGGCTAAGATTTCAAGAGATAAATATAATAATAAGATTATTGCAAAGGATACCCTGAAGGCATATTTTAAGGATATCCTCGACAAATACCAGATTAAGAACTGCCACGAGATCTGCAGGTATCCGGATAAGAGAATTGTTGATATTAAAGAGCTATGCAGATGATTATTTTTTTACATATACATGTTAAAAAAATATCAAATAAATATTATAATATTCATAATATTTACAGAGTTGATATTTTATGTGATAATTAGATATAACAAAAAGATCTGTTCAAAACCTATTACGCTAGCAGGAAATGATAACAGTGCATTAGGGAGTACTGTTATCATTGTCTTATGCTAACTTATAGGTTCTGAAGCAGACCATTTTGAAAATATGCTTATATTTAGTTTTTATTTCTTCGATCTCTGGCACGCATAGTTGAATCAAGAATTTTCTTTCTGATACGAAGACTGGAAGGGGTTACCTCAAGTAATTCATCTGTTTCAATGAATTCCAAGGCCTGTTCAAGGCTGAGAACCTTAGGAGGTGTAAGCCTTAAGGATTCATCGGCACTGGAAGAACGGGTATTTGTAAGCTGTTTACGTTTACATACATTTACCTCGATATCCTCAGTCTTTGGATTTTGTCCGACAACCATTCCTGCATACACTTTGACACCGGCACCAATGAACAGAATACCACGCTCCTGCGCATTAAATAAGCCATAGGTGATACTTTCTCCAGACTCATACGCAATTAGACTGCCAGTCTTGCGATATTGGATGTCTCCCTTATAAGGGCCATAACCATCGAATAAGGTATTGATAATGCCGGTACCCTTAGTGTCGGTTAGGAATTCTCCGCGATAGCCGATTAAACCACGAGCGGGAATTGAGAATTCAACTCGGGTATGTCCACTGCCAGAGGTATGCATATTGATCATTTCGCCTTTACGCTGTCCTAGCTTCTCGATAACCGTTCCGGTAAATTCATCGGGAACGTCGATCACGGCATGCTCCATAGGCTCTAGTTTCTTACCGCTCTCATCTGTTTTATATAGGACCTCTGCCTTACTCACAGAGAACTCATAGCCTTCTCGTCTCATAGTCTCAATTAAAACAGAGAGATGGAGCTCGCCTCTACCAGATACCTTAAAGCTTTCTGTCGATTCAGTCTCTTCGATTCTGAGACTTACGTCAGTATTCAACTCCCTCATCAATCGTTCTCTAAGATGGCGGGAGGTGACAAATTTTCCTTCTGTTCCTGCCAAGGGGCTGTCGTTTACATTAAAGTACATTGCAATCGTGGGCTCTGAGATCTTCTGGAAGGGTATCGGCTCCGGACTCTCAGGAGAGCATATGGTATCACCGATATGAATATCTGCTATACCGGAGATTGCTACTATGGAACCGATGTTTGCCTCGGTTACCTCGACTCTCTTTAAACCGTCAAACTCATAAAGTTTACTAATCTTTACTTTGACATTCATATCAGGTTCATGGGCGTTCACTAAAACTGCATCCTGATTAACACGGATGATACCATTATCCACCTTACCAATACCGATACGTCCCACATACTCGTTATAATCAATCGTACTGATTAATATCTGGGTACTCTTCTCCGGATCGCCTTCCGGTGCAGGGATATAATTAACAATTGTCTCAAATAGTGGTGCCATATCCGCTGGCTCATCTGTTAAGGATAGGGTAGCGATACCCTGCTTTGCTGATGCAAATACAAAGGGACAATCCAATTGCTCGTCATTCGCATCTAGTTCTAACAATAATTCCAACACTTCATCGACAACTTCATTAGGTCTTGCTTCAGGACGGTCAATTTTATTAACACATACAATAACCGGCAGAGATAGCTCCAATGCTTTTTTTAATACAAATTTAGTCTGGGGCATCGGTCCTTCAAAGGCATCGACAACCAGGACTACACCATTTACCATCTTTAAGACACGTTCCACCTCACCGCCAAAATCAGCATGACCCGGTGTATCTATAATATTAATTTTAATACCATTATATTGAACTGCGGTATTCTTCGATAGGATGGTAATACCGCGTTCCCGCTCCAGAGCATTTGAATCCATGACTCTTTCAACAACGGCTTGATTGGTACGAAATACACCGCTTTGCTTTAGTAGTTCATCCACAAGAGTGGTTTTACCATGATCAACGTGAGCAATTATAGCGATATTTCGAATATCCTCTCGCTTCATCTATAACTCCAATCTGCGTATTAATACGCAATAGACTTCTCAATTTTGCAACCGTATTATTGTAGCATTCGTCTATTAAAAAAGCAACGTGTGTTTAAAAAATTCCATAAAAATTTAAATTATTTTTGTATAAAATAACAAAAATTGTAAATAATACAATCGAATTAATATTTTTACTTCTAAAATATGGAAATGAGCATATATTTAATCATAGGTGAATGTAAGTAGCTATTGATTATGCTGCGCATTCATACCACATTTTAGAGCAGAATGGCGTAAAAATACGCCGGAAGGAAGGAGAGGTACGGTAATGACAGATAAAGTATTTGATAACAATCAAGTAAGTATTGCAGGAGAGGTAATCAGTGATTTTACGTTCAGTCATGATGTTTTCGGCGAAGGCTTCTATGTGTTGGAGGTAGTAGTCAGCAGGTTAAGTAATTCCTATGATATGATACCGGTTATGGTATCCGAACGGCTCATTGATGTAAAACAGGATTATAAGGGGAAGTTTGTCGAGGTGCTTGGGCAATTTCGTTCCTATAACCGCCATGAAGAGAGCAAGAACAAATTAGTGCTTTCTGTATTTGCTCGTGAGGTAAAGATGGTAGATGAGTTATCTGAGAATGCAAAGCCGAATCATATATTCCTTGATGGATTTGTTTGTAAGCCCCCTATTTATCGTAAGACTCCGCTTGGAAGAGAAATCGCAGATGTGCTTTTGGCAGTAAACAGACCTTATGGGAAGTCGGATTATATTCCTTGTATCTGCTGGGGAAGAAATGCAAGATTCGCAGAAACCTTTGCCGTAGGTGGTCACGTTCAGATCTGGGGTAGAATTCAGAGCAGAGAGTATCAGAAGAAAATAAATGAGGTTGAGTTTGAAAAGCGGATTGCTTATGAGGTTTCGGTTAGCAAGCTGGAGTACTTAGAAGAGTACTAAGTCACAGATAAGATGGGCTACCGGACTAACATTGTTCGTTGATTATTTATACATCCTTCATTTACGATGTATAATTGAAAAATATACCGATTCAGATATCTCAGCAGTGATAGTTTCCTCTGTTCGGATATCTGAATTTTTTATTTATGCCTGTGATAACCGAGGAAACTCGCAGAGCGTGTTTCTTCCGATTCGTAGTACACTGCTTCCTTTGATACAAGCTGGCACTGAATTTAGCAATAAGGGATATTTCGATATCGCTTGAAATGGATCTTTATAAGGCAAAAGTAATAGATTGATCAAATAAATGTAGGTTGACATTAAATATAGTTGATGATAATATGTAATCACAATTACAAATGCTTAGGGTAGAGGTGCACGGTTTATGAGTAGCTGCTGGATATGTCAGGCATAGATGAACGCAGTGAAAGGAAATAGTGCCGAAGTGATAATAACCTGATTTATTATTGCTGGGCATATGGTGAATAATTATATGACTGTCATCAATGACTTTGATGGAGCGCTGCCTAAAGAATGTTTGAACTGATGGGTCATGGGAGGGAGTAGTCTATCATGATATCATATAGTTATTCTTTAGTGTCGACTCTATAGTCGGCTTTTTTTATTTCATAGCATAATGCAATCTATGAAATAAAGCACTCCGTGCAGGATACACACACATCAAAGCCTGCATAGCGGGCTCAGAGTGTTTCGCAAGCGAAACTCTTTCTTGCACTTTAATCCATGGTTAAAGACCATACCTTTCAAGCACTAATAAGATTAGGAGGAATGAAAGATGGCTGTATTTAAGGGCGCAGGTGTAGCGATTGTAACACCATTTACTTCGAATAATGAGGTGGATTTTGAGAAGCTTGGGGAGCTGATTGAATTTCAGATCGCAGAGGGTACGGACAGTATCGTCATCTGCGGTACGACCGGTGAAGCATCTACCCTGACTCACGAGGAGCATCTGGATTGTATTCGTTATACCGTGGAAAAAGTGGCAAAAAGGGTTCCTGTAATTGCCGGCACTGGTTCGAATGCAACAGACACTGCGATTTATCTGTCACAGGAGTCAGAAAAGTATGGTGCAGATGCATTACTACTTGTAACTCCATACTATAATAAGGCAACTCAGAAGGGCTTAATTAGTCATTTTACAGAAATAGCCAATTCAGTAAAGCTTCCGATTATCCTATATAATGTTCCGAGCAGAACTGGCTGCAATATTACTCCACAGACGATTGCTACTTTGCATAAGAATGTGGATAATATAATCGGAATTAAAGAAGCCAGTGGAAATATCGTTCAGGTTGCGGAAATTTTGCAGTTAACAGAGGGAAAGATGGATGTATATTCTGGCTGTGATGATATGATTGTGCCGATGCTTAGCTTAGGTGGTGTTGGTGTCATCTCCGTATTGTCCAATATCGCTCCGAGAGAGACTCACGATATGGTCATGAAGTATCTGGAAGGAGATGTTATTGGAAGCCGCGAATTACAACTGAAATTCCTACCCTTGATTAATGCACTTTTCTGCGAGGTAAATCCGATTCCAGTGAAGAAAGCGATGAATCTCATGGGCTTTTCAGTAGGACATCTACGGATGCCATTAACTGAGATGGAACCGGCAAATGCAGAGCGACTGCTTAAGGAAATGAATGCTGTAGGTATTAAAACTGCTTAACATACATCGGATAGGAGAAATTATATGACAAATATTATTTTAAAGGGCTGTAACGGCAAGATGGGACAGGTAATATCAGAGATGGTGGATGCAGATGAAAATACGGTCATTATAGCCGGTATCGATATCGCTCAGAATTGCAATAACAAATACCCAGTATACCAAAGCTTTACCCAATGTAATGTTAGAGCAGATGTTATCATTGATTTTTCGGCGCCGGTGAATTTGGAGGATATGCTTGATTTCGCAATAAACCGTGGCATAGGAATCGTACTATGTACTACGGGGTTTACTAAGGACCAGCTGGATTTGATCGATCAAGCAGCTACCCAAATACCTATCCTTCGGTCAGCAAATATGTCTATGGGTATCAATCTGATTACCAAGCTGCTGAAGGATGCAACTGCTATTCTTGCTGATGCGGGTTTTGATATTGAGATTGTGGAGCGTCATCATAATAATAAGGTAGATGCTCCGTCCGGGACTGCTCTGGCGCTAGCAGATGCTATGAATGAAGCATTGAATGATGAATACTCCTATCAATATGATCGCTCTAAGGAACGTGTCCCTAGAAAGAAGAAGGAGATTGGAATTTCTGCAGTTCGAGGAGGTACCATCGTTGGCGAGCATGAGATAATATTTGCAGGAACAGATGAGGTTATTGAGATTAAGCATGTTGCATATTCGAAAGCGATCTTTGCAAAAGGCGCAGTTCAAGCGGCGAAATTTTTACCAGGAAAAGCGGCTGGAATGTATAAGATGAGTGACCTGATGAACGAAAAGAAAACTCGATAAGTGAAAAGAATAGAGAAGATTAAGGGAGATGTTGAAAAACATCTCCTTATTTTGATTCATTAGGAAATTGCGTCCTGTGTATCTTATTGCTTCGCAACCCGCAATCAAGCAATGCTTATTTATGCAATATCTCTTTATTATGGGATACGAGGTTGGAAAATGGTATCGATATAACTAAATTTTTCACATTTTTGATAAATTTGTTCACAAAATTTACAAAAATAAATTGTATCATTAAGTAGGTTAAGAACAAGTTTGGTTATAGGGACAAACTGAAATGATAAGGAGGAGAAGATTTTGATTGAAGTAAATAATCTAGTGAAGCGTTACGGGAATCAAACCGCAGTAGATCATTTGTCCTTTACTGTTGAGAAGGGGCAAATTCTTGGTTTTTTGGGGCCGAATGGTGCCGGTAAGACTACAACTATGAATATTATTACAGGATATATATCGGCTACGGAAGGTACTGTGACGGTGAATGGTGTAGATGTTGCGGAAGAGCCGGAGGAAGTGAAAAAGATGATCGGCTATTTGCCGGAGTTTCCGCCGCTTTACCCGGATATGACAATCCGGGAATACTTGACCTTTGTTGCTGATTTAAAGAAGATAAAAAGAAGTGAAAGAAATCAGATGGTCAAGGAGGTAATGGATGCTACAAGGATAACCGCTATGTCAGAGCGTCTGATCAAGCATCTGTCTAAGGGATACAAGCAGAGAGTAGGACTCGCTCAGGCAATTATGGGGTATCCGGAGCTGATTATTCTCGATGAACCAACGGTTGGTCTTGACCCAAAACAGATTATTGAGATCAGAGAACTGATTAAGGAATTGAGTAAGAAGCATACAATTATCTTGAGCTCACATATCATGCAGGAGGTAAGTGCGGTATGTGATACGGTAATGATTATTGATAGAGGAAAGCATATTTTAAGTGATAAGCCAGAGAACCTAAGTTACCGCCTTGGAGCAACGGGAGGCATGAGATTATCGGTTAAGGGAAATAAAACTACGATAGTGAATGCACTGAGGAAGGTACAGAGAATTAGAAAGATTAAAGAGCATCCGCCAATCAGCAATGGTGTAATCGAACTGACAGTGTACTGTGGAGAGAAGGAGGATATTCGCGAGGAGGTTTTCAATGTTCTTTGTGATGCAAAGACACCGATTCTTGAGATGCAATCCATCCGTATGAGTCTAGAGGATATATTCCTCAAGGTTACCAGCAAAGAAAAGCCTACGCCTATTGAGCTCGACGTTCCGCCAGCCTTTGATGAAGAGGCAGATGAGGCAGTTGATATTATAATGAATGATGAGGAGGTATACTCAGATGCTGGCAATATATAAGAAGGAACTACGATCCTATTTTACATCGATGATCGGTTATGTTTTCATTGCCATCTTCTTGGTGATCATCGGTATCTTTTTTGTAATACAGAATCTATTATATGGTTCTGCCAGTGTAGAGCAGACCCTATCCTCGATTACCTTTATTGTAGCCTTGTTGATTCCCTTATTAACAATGAGGTTGATGGCAGAGGAAAATAAACAGAAGACAGATCAGCTTCTCTATACTTCTCCCGTTACTGCCTCCTCCATTGTGTTTGGAAAGTTTCTGGCTGTATTTACAATCTATGGGGTTGTCATACTGATTGTTTGTACCTTCCCTCTAATTCTGAAGATGTATGGGACAGTACCCATGGCTGCTTCCTATTCCGGTATATTAGGCTTTGCTTTACTGGGAGCAGCCTACTTAAGTATTGGTCTCTTTATCTCTTCCTTAACGGAAAGTCAGGTAGTAGCAGCTGTCATTACGTTTATTGTATTCATATTTACTATTTTAATGGATGGTATCGCAGCCATGCTACCCACAAGTAATAAGGCGGCCTTCGGAATCTTTTCGGTTCTTCTACTTGTAATCTGTGCCATTATTTATCTCATGGTAAAGAATGTGACAATTGCAGTGGTACTTGCTCTTCTGGGAGAAGGAGCACTGACGGCAATCTACTATTTAAAGCCCACCTTACTGGACGGTTCTGTTATTAATGTATTTGGATGGGTGTCCGTTATGAATCGCTATACTTCCTTTGCATATGGAACCTTAGATATAGCTGCGATTGTATACTATGTAAGTGTAACCTTCTTATTTATCTTCTTAACGACTCAGTTGATTAATAAGAAAAGATTTAGCTAGGGAAAGGAGAATGATACCGTGAAGAAATCAGGTTTAAACAATAATGAGACAGTAAGCTTTTTCGGGAAAATCAAGGCGTCCTTTTCCGGAAGAAAATTTCGTGGAAGAATGTATATCACAACAATGACCGCTGTGGTATTCATAATTATACTGGTTATTAATATGATGGTAACACAAATAAATATCCAGGTGGATTTAAGCCCCCAGAAAATGTATACCTTAACTAAGGATACCAAGGAGCTGGTAGCGGATCTGACCGATGATATTACAATTTATTACTTGGTACAATCCGGTAATGAGCTGGAGGTATTTAAAAAGGTTGTTGAAAAATATGAAAGGCTATCCGATAAAATTACGCTGGAATATAAGGACCCTGTCCTATATCCGACCTTTGCTAAGGAATATACGGAGGAGGAAGTTTCTCAGAATAGCTTTATTGTTGTAAACAATGCAAATGGTAGAGCAAAGTATGTCGATTATAGCGATATGCTGGTACAGGAGATGGATTACAATACCTATTCATATACTACCACAGGCATAGATGTGGAAGGAGAATTAACTTCAGCGATCCAGTTTGTCACCACGGCCGAGCTTCCCGTAATGTATGTTGTAGAAGGACATGGAGAGAAAGCGATAGGAAGTGGTTTCAAGGAAGCAGTTGATAAGATGAATGTTGCAATAGAAACGATTAAAACACTTTCTGCGAAGAGTATACCTGAGGATTGCGGTATTTTATATGTGAATGCTCCTGCAACAGATTTTTCTGATGACGAGATTAATATGATTAAGGATTACTTAGCCGCTGGCGGCAATATGATCACATCTGTAAATCATAAAATCTCCGGCCTTAAGAATTATCTATCATTGCTTGAGTATTATGGCGTAGAGGTAGTCAATGGCATCGTGTTTGAAGCCGATATGAGTATGATTTATTCCAATAATCCGATGTATCTCTTACCGAAGATGGAGAGCCATACGATTACCTCGAGAGCGAAGAGCTCCAAGATTCCGGCTATAATGCCGCAAAGTATAGCTGTAAAGGCTACCGATACAAAAAGAAGCTCTATCAGTATAACCCCATTATTAACAACCTCAAAGGATTCCTATGCCAAGGATCCCACAAATATTAAGACAGCAGAAAAGCAGACAGGAGATTATGAAGGCCCCTTTAATGTAGGACTTCTTGCGACGGATACATATAAAGGAATAGAAACAAATCTGGCTGTTTTTACAACGGAATTTACCTTTGATGACAGTACCTTAGGCTATAGTAACAGGGAGTTATTAAGCGGAACTATAAGTTACCTTGCCGGCGATAGTGTTTCTACCTTGTATATACCCACAAAGAGTCTTGCAGCAGACTATATCTACCCTTCTCAGGCACAAGCCTTAACATGGGGAGGTATCATTGTTATTATCATTCCTGCAGCTGTCCTGGGATTCGGTATTTTTGTTAGCTTAAGGAGGAGGAAGAAATAATGGCAAAAAGAAAGAAAAAGAATGCGGTTACGCTGATTTTACTTCTTTTCGCACTGGCAGGTTTGATCGGCTCCTACCTCTGGTATACGAATCGAGAGCCCGCATCGGAGAAAGAGGCAGAAAATGGGGCAATTGCTTTATCAACAATAGAAACTGAGAAAATTAACTCTTTACATTATATCTATGAGGATACGGACTTAACCTTCATAAAGGAAGGAGATGTATGGATCGCACAGGAGGATAGGAACCGTCCGATTAATCAGGCCCGTGTAAAAAACATGATTGGTGTGATTGATGATATCAGTGCAACGAGGGTGATTGCAGAGAAGGCTGAGAAACTGGAGGATTATGGATTAAAGGATCCCGTTTCTTTTCTTCAGGCAGTATTATCCGATGGAACAAAGGTAACTCTCCAGATTGGCAATAGGGCGGTAACAGGAGAAGGATATTATGCCTTGGTGAATGAGGATAGCAAGGTCTATTTACTTCCTGTTTCCTATGGCTCAGGACTTAAATTTAATCAGACGGAAATGACGGAGGTAGCAGAAGGACCTGCTATTGAAGCAGGCAATATTCGGCGTATCTCGGTTAACAATCGTGACACAGAGGATCTTGAGCTCGTATATAAAGAGGATAATGGCCTCGATATCAGTGGATCCACAATGTTCCCTTGGTATTTGGTAAAGCCCTATACACAGGAATATACCGCTGACAGCGATGAGGTTGCTACCCTTAGAGAAAAATATACCTCAATCGATTATATCAAATGTGTAGATTATAACCCCGGAGACCTGAGTAAATACGGCCTGGATAACCCTGTATCTGTCGTAGAGCTAAATTATCTGGAGACCCGAAAGGAGAAGCTTGATAAGCCGGAGAAGGATCCTGATACCGGCGAGGAGATAAAGGAGAAGACCTATTATGATCCTAAGCAATATAAGTTTTCAGTCGGTGGTCTGGATGAAAATAATAACTACTATATTCTGATTGATGGAGATACTGCCGTTTATACAATGGACAAGGATACAGTTGATGCGATGATTAAGGTGGATGCCTTCAGTGTCATGAATAAATTTGTCGCTATTCCGAATATAGATATGGTAGATAGGATAGAGATCGAGATTGAGGGTGTCCAATATACCATAAGTCTGAAGCGTACTACCGGTAAGAACGAGGCCGGAGAAGAGGAGGTTACGACAACTTACTTCTATAATGGCAATGAGGTGAAAGAGCGTAGCTTCAAGGAGTTCTACCAGATTATAATAGGGGCGAAATATGATGCACCGATAAAAGGGGAGGTCAATGAGAAGGGGCGCACCCCGTATCTGACCATCACCTACCACCTGAATGACGAGAAAGGTACTGTACTTACCACCTCCTACCTGCCCTATGATGAGAGCTTTTATATCATTAAGAATATTGAGACTAGATTTTTTGCGGATAAGAGAAAAATTGATGATATAGTAAAGGCTGTTATTGAGTTAGGCACAACAGAATAAAAAAGAGGGAAACAAGCACGATAGAATCACTAGCATAGTGCTATAGAAGAGGCTGCTTCATAATAAGTTTGTTCGCCTAAAAATGGGCTGCAAATTAGATTATGAAGTAGCCTTTTGTGTGCGCTAAGACAGATAAAGAAGTAAAAGGCCAGGCATGCTATAGGAGAATAAAACTTAGTATTTGAAAAAATTTTATGCTATGAAATATAAACTTGTACGCATATTAGTTCCATTGACATAATATATTAGCGTATGGGATAATGACTATATCAATAGGTTAATCAAGGCCTGGAATAGGAGCAGCTATGAGTATAAAGAGAAAGCTTATATTGATAGGAATATGTATTGGTATCGTAATTGTTGTATTTACGGTAAATGTAATACGAGGTATCAAGGAGGAAAAACCAGAGGAACCGGAGAACACAGTAGTTCAGACCGATCAGATAACTCAGGCTGAGGCATTCCGTTTGCTAAGCTTCCTTAGATATAATAAGGCAGAGAGAGAAAGCCTGAGTATGGGTATTACTTATGAAAATGAAAATATGTCAGGCTGGTATGATGCCTATATAAATGCAGTATGGAAGATGGGCCTCATTGAGAGCAAAATAAAAAGAGCTCCGATGGAGGCTCTGACTTATGGTGATTGCAAAGAGATTATGGATAAACTGATATTAAGTAACCCGGAGTATCAGACGGTATATTCAGGGATAACCTTTGATTTTACCAATTCTGAACAGCCCATGAAGCTCCGAGATTTTTTAGAATTATATAACGCGGTAATCGCAGCTACTCCGCTTAATGAGCAGAGGGTTAAGGAGGAGACTCTGTTCGTATTAGGGAATGAGGAGAATGGAGAAGGATTCCCTCGTATGGTAACTGATAAAGGAAAGTTTTATTACAGTGATGCGAAAAGCTACGAAAAAGACTTTGGTACGCAAAAGCTGGATTTGGTTGCGAAATATTTGGACAAAGGTATCAAGGTATTAATTAGTGAGCAGGAGCTTATCTATATCAAAGAGGTTTCTACAGAAACCATAGTGATAAAGAATGTATGGATACAAAAGGGTGAGGGGCTACAGATTGACACCTTTATTAACGGTATCAACAAAAGCTTTACTACAAAGTACAAGCTCGAGACATCGATTGAAAAGGTAGTTAGTGATATAACGATTGAGGATTCAAAGATTATTAAGGTTCTGCAAAAGCCTGAAATCATCCATGGTAAGGTGTTGCAGACCGGCAAGGATTATATTGAGATAGAAGGCTATGGTAAGGTAACACTGGATGAGGATTTTAGAATTTACAAATTATATGGCAAGCTCTCTATGGAGCCTACGGGTAGTATATTGGTAGGCTATGAGAATACAGATTTTGTAGTATCACTGGGAAAGATAAGTGCAGCCCTCATCACAGAAAGTATTAAAGCAGAGAATATCAGGGTACTGCTCATGACCTCCGGTTATAGAGATTATTATCATAATAAAGTGGAGTTAACGGCCACAGGTGACTTCACTATAAGTAATAAGGAAACGGAGCGTTCCTACAAGAAAGGTGATAACGTAACCATAGAACCAGGAGATGCGCTGCTATCAAAGGGTAGAATAACAGTAACAGTTTCGGATGAAGGTTCCAGGATTAAGCTCCTTTCCCTAGAGAGATCGGACGGATATCCAAGTTACCGGGGAAGTATAGAAATTGCAGAGGGAGCTCAAGGGCTATTAGTAATCAACGAGTTGCCCCTAGAGGAATATCTTTATGCGGTGATACCAAGTGAGATGCCTACCTATTATGGTCTGGAAGCACTGCGGGTACAGGCAGTATGTGCAAGAAGCTATGCCTTTAAGCATTTGCTTGCAAACAGTCTGAGCTCCTATGGTGCTCATGTTGATGATAGCGTATCCTATCAGGTGTACAATAATATTTCAGAAAATGAAGATTCCATCCTTGCTGTGAAGGATACCTACGGAAAGGTTATAGAATATGAAGGAGAAGTGATTACTGCTTACTATTTCTCGACCTCCAGTGGCCATACCTCAGAGGCTAATTATGTATGGCCGGGCAACTCGAATTATCCCTACCTTGTAGGTAAGGTGCTAAACGTGGATAAGAAGGAAGAGGGAGCGGACAATCCAGACACTCTTGCTGATCAATATGCAGATCTTTCAACAGAAGAAACTTTTCGAAAGTTCCTAGAAGAGAAAAAGCTTGTCACCTATGACAGCAGCTTTAACTGGTATCGGTGGAAGGTGACTATGAAAGCAAAGGATCTTCAGAAGGTAATAGATGAGAACCTATCGAAAAGGTATAATGCTAAGCCTGAGCTGATTTTAACTAAAACCGGTGAGGATGAGAATGGAGTAGCAATCTTTGAGAGTCGTCCGGTGGATAAAATAGGTGAGCTTGTGGATATCACTGTTCTAAAAAGAGCAAGCAGTGGAATTATCACAGAATTATTAATCGAGGGTAGCAACTATACCGTTAAGGTAATCACAGAATATAATATCAGAACATTACTGGCTCCGGCCTACTCTACGGTAACCAGGCAGGATGACAGTGAAGTAAAGAAGCTAAGTCTGCTTCCCAGTGCCTTTTTTGTCATCGATAAAAACGAGAAGGATAATAGGATAAGCAGTTTGACGCTTACTGGTGGTGGCTATGGACATGGAGTAGGCATGAGTCAGAATGGCGTGAAAGCAATGGCCGACTCAGGAGTAGGCTATGAAGATATTGTGGCTTATTTCTATGAAGGTACCGAGCTTGGCTTTATCTATGAATAATCGGTTCGCTATCAGATCTACGATAGATTAACTTGATTTTATGGATAAAGGCCTTATTCTCGAACAGTAGATTACACTCGGCTCCAAGAAAAAGAAGGTACATGCAGAAATACAGCCATAGCATAAAAAGTACAATAGCTGTAAGGCTTCCATACATGGAAGCATAGTTAGAATAATTATCAATATAGTAGGAAAAGGCATAGGAAAAGCCCATCCATCCGGCTGAGCATATCATTGCGCCCGGCAGTTCATTTAGGACCTTGGTCTTGCGGTTCGGTATCACAATGTAAATGAGAAGAAAGAATATGATAAGAGTAACAAGACCGACGATGGTCCTTAAGCTGATAATTAAAAAGGCCGTCTCCTTTATCACTGGGATTTTATGTTCGATCCAAAAATAGAGTCGGTTGCCAAAGACAAAGAGAAGCATGGTTGTGATAACCATAATAGCAAATATCAGGGTGTATAGAGCTGCCATGGCTCGTAACAGGAGATTATGTCGGGTTTCGTTAATTTCATATACGGAATTTAACCCTTTCATAATGGCAAGGAAGCCCTTTCCAGCAGACCATAGGGTAGATACGATAGTCGCAGAGATTAGGGTGGTGGAGGCAGCCACACGATATATTTCAGAGATAATTGACTCAATTAAGGAATTGACAGTAGTCGGAAAGGCTTGGCTTAATAGCTGGAACATACTTTCCTCCTCAATCGGAAAATATTTCACAATACTAAGAAGTAACATGATAAAAGGAAAAAATGAGATGATAATGAAAAAGGCTGCTTGAGCTGAAAATGCAGCAATATGGTCATCCCTTATTTTCTTGGAAAGCAAACTGATTAAACGTAAGGTTGATTTTATCATACGATTGCTCCTATCGATAAAATATTTTGTGATCGTCGACCTAAACAGAAACGGTAAATATACTAAACATTTACCACTTTAATCCTAGTTTGTCAAATGAATAATGGAAATAACTGTTGGAAGGTATCTCATTTTACATGGATACCTTTCTTTTTTTATATCATAGGAAATTACATCCTATGATATAAAAAGCCCTCCGGGCAGGATGCGCACTTCGCGGATAGGAAGTTGTTGCTTCGCAACCCGCTCAGGCGCGAAAGAGTCAGCAAGCTGGCTCTTTGTTCATAAGTACATCCGTATTGCGTATTTGTTCCATTATTATTATATGAGAAAGATATATATACTATCCATATTAGATTATTAATAAAACATATGATATATAACATTATCACAATATATTTACAATAGGAAGGTCTTGAGGATTCGTTGATTTATGTTATTATATTAATAATAATATCACCTTGGAGGGCTACAATGATCAAGTATCAATCGAAAGATAAAAGCTTCTTATTACAATCAAAGACAAGTACCTATATCCTTCGTGTCACGAAGAATAAGTATTTAGAACATATATACTACGGTGCTAAAATTCATGAACCGGTGGTGTCTGAGTTATGCCAAAGTACAGGGCGGTGTTCCTTTAGTCCTAATCCGGACGAAGACACCTCCTTCTCCTTAGACACGATGCCATCCGAATATCCGTCCTATGGCAATACGGATTTACGTATGCCGGCATATCAGGTACAGCTGGAAAACGGAACGCGAATTACAGATTTGTGCTATCAATCTCACGAGATTGTAAAGGGAAAGAGTAAGCTACCTGGTCTGCCAAGTCTGACAGCCGGTGAAGAGGAGGCACAAACATTATATATCACTTTGGTGGACGAATTGATAAAGCTGAAGGTAGTGCTGACATATAGTGTGTTTGAGAAGGAAGATGTAATCGTAAGGTCAGCAAGCTTTCATAATGAAGGAGGGCAGAAGCTCCGCCTGCTACGGGCACTTAGTATGAGTTTGGATTTTGATCATTTTGATTATGACCTGTTAAGCTTATCAGGAAGCTGGGCGAGAGAACGTCATATCGTCAGAAGGACCCTGACCCACGGAAATCAATCAATTGAAAGCAGACGCGGTGCCAGTGGACATGCCGAGAATCCCTTCATTGCCATTATGGATAAAAGGGCAACAGAGAATAGCGGTGAGGTATATGGGTTTAACCTTGTATACAGCGGCAATTTTATTGCCTATGCTGATGTTGATCAGTATTCAACAACAAGAGTTGCGATGGGCATTAATCCCTTTGACTTTGCCTGGCTACTCCAGCCTGGTGAGGCCTTTGTGACTCCGGAGGTAGTCATGGTATACTCTAACAAGGGTCTTGGCGAAATGTCCAGAACCTATCATCGGGTTTATCGTAATAATTTAATGAAGAGCAAATATAAGAACAGCGAGCGTCCTATAGTAATTAATAATTGGGAAGCAACATATTTTAAATTCAATGAGGAGAAGATTAAAGAGATCGCTAAGCAGGCAGCAGAGCTGGGAATTGAGATGATGGTCTTGGATGACGGATGGTTCGGAAAACGCAATAGAGATAATAGCAGTCTAGGAGATTGGTATGTTGATCAAAAGAAGCTCCCGAATGGATTGGAGAGTTTGGCAGAAGGGATAGAAGACTATGGTATGAAGTTTGGTCTGTGGTTTGAGCCTGAGATGATATCTCCGGATAGTGATCTGTATCGTGCTCATCCCGATTGGTGTATTCATGTACCGGACAGACATCGGTCTGAGGCAAGAAACCAGCTGATTTTGGATTATTCCAGAGAGGATGTCCGAGAGGCGGTACTTGAGATGATGACAAGTATACTACAGAGCGCAAGGATATCCTATGTGAAATGGGATATGAATCGTAATATGACGGAAATCGGTTCTGCATTACTTGGCTGTGAGAATCAACAGGAGACGGCTCACCGCTATATCCTGGGCTTATATCAGGTTATGGATATTATTACAGATCGTTTCCCCGACATCCTTTTTGAAAGTTGCTCCGGAGGCGGTGGACGTTTTGATCCCGGAATCTTATACTATATGCCGCAAAATTGGACCAGTGATGATACCGATGCATTGGAGCGTCTTAAGATTCAGTATGGTACCTCACTAGTATATCCTGTATGTGCAATGACCGCACATGTGTCAGCCGTTCCCAATCATCAGACAGGAAGAAGCACTTCCTTGGATTTTCGTCATAGGGTTGCCATGGCAGGTAATTTTGGCTATGAGCTGGATGTCACCAGATTAAGTGAGGAAGAGAAGCAGCTGATTAAAAGAGAGGTTGTATTCTATAAATCTATACGCAGACTAGTACAATATGGTGATTTCTATCGGCTCTCCAGCCCCTTTGAAGGGGATAATACCTCCTTCCTATTTGTGTCTGAGGATAAGAAGGAAGCGATTCTTTTCTTATATCGTGGTCTAGCTATTCCGAACGGTCCTTTGTATCGGGTACGCCTCGATGGATTAGATCCGGCTTATCGTTATCGAATGAATGATAGTGAGTTTGTGGTGACCGGAGCTCAGCTAATGAATTATGGTGTCAATCAACCAAAGGACATGACTTGGGGGGATTTCAATGCTAGTGTAATCCGGTTAATCGCAGTGTAGTCTGTTGTTGTTCGCACATGGTCAGCATTGTATCTATATGAGTTTGATCAATGATTAATCTATCCTTGTCGAATGGAATAGGTTGAATTTATTTGATAATTTATGTATTATAAGGTATAATGATAATAATGTTTTCCTAAATAATGTTAGAAACTCTTGATTTTTTTAACTATTATAGTATGATTATAATCGTAGGAAATATTATATCTACCTAACAATATCGGAGGATCAACGATGATTAATTTTGATGAAGAGCTTGAGAAGTTCCAACCAAGCCTGGAGGTAGAGCAGGCAGAGGATGTCATTACCAATAATGATTTTACAGATGTTACTGACATAATAAAGGAAGTTCTAAAGGGGAACAAGGATAAATAACGAAAAGATTAAACGGACAGGTGGGGATGATATGATTTGCCCGAATTGTGGAAGCAATATGTCGGACAAGAAGAAGCGCTGTGATCGTTGTGGTACAGACATGACGATTTATCGCAAAATTTATAGAGCGTCCAATCAATACTATAATAATGGCTTAGCGAGAGCGAGGGTAAGGGACCTATCCGGAGCCATCATCTCCTTGAAAAGCAGCCTTGAACTGAATAAATTGAATACCAATGCTAGAAATCTATTAGGTCTGATCTATTATGAGATGGGAGAAACAGTAGCAGCCTTAAGTGAATGGGTAATCAGTCGTCATATCCAGTCAACTGAGAATGATGCCGAAGAATATATCAATAAGGTACAGAGCAATCCGACAAAGCTTGATGCATTGAATCAGGCGATTAAGCGTTATAATACTGCTTTAAATTATGCAAAACAGGGAAGCGATGATCTATCTATTATTCAGCTGAAGAAGGTGGTAAGCTTAAACCCACGCTTCCTTCGTGCCTATCATCTTCTGGCACTTCTCCTTATGAAGCAGAAGGAGAACGATAAGGCTAAAAAGTATCTGTATAAGGCGCTTAAAATAGATGTATCTAATACAATGACCCTACGCTATCTGAAGGAGCTTGAGGCACTGGAAGGGACTGTGAAGGACTTAGAGAGCAATCCGGAAGCGAGTATTCCTACCACCGGAGCAATCATGCCAATATCCTCTTATAAAGAGGACAAGCCCAATATCATGGTTTTTATCAATCTTGTGATCGGTATACTGATTGGTATAGCAGTTTCTGCCATATTACTTGTACCAACGATTGAGAAAAGACGGGCTGCAAATCCGGATACGGAGAATATTGACTATAGCTCCAGTATAGCAAGGATTGAGGAACAGAAGAATGAAATCGACTCTCTCAAGGCGGATAAGGTGCAGCTAGAACATCAAATTCAATCCTTACAAAGTCAGATTGAAGGTTTGACTACTTCAGATTCTAAGGATGGAATATATGATACTCTGTTTGAAGCTACTCAGCTCTATTTACAGGAGCTTGAGAAGTCGCAAAAGAACAGAAAGTACACGGCAGTTGCTGATAAATTAGCTACTGTTGAGGAAGATAAATTTGAGAATGATACAGCAGTTACTCTGGCCGAGTTGATGAGAGAGGTATCATATCCTGATGCCGCAGAGGATTATTACGATGCGGGACATGACTTATACGGTGATGGTAAGTATAATGAAGCGATTAAGGAATTAGAGAAGGCGTTAATCTACGATCCAAAGGATGTAAATGCAATCTATTTTATCGGTAGATCGTATCATAAACTAGGTGATAAAGAGAATGCAACCCTATATTACAATATTGTATTGACCGAATACCCTGATTCCAACAGAGCTGACAATGCTAAGGATTACCTGAAGGAAATACAGTAATCGACAAGATCACTTTAACAACCGAAGATAAGATGATATGGAAGAAAGACGTTTTATGTTGAATGGGGAGTCCCATTCCATTAAAGGTCTTTTTTTCATACTCGTGTTCGCAAAATAAGCACACAATCGAATCGGAGAAGCTTGCTTCTTACGGTTGCTAAAACCAGTATTTCAAAGAGCCAGGAGGGAACAACTCATGCAAGACGCTAAAAAGCAAAACGGAATGACCTCAATCAAAGGAGAGGAGGGTACTAGCTACGATATCTATGAACGGTGCTTAATCATCCGGTTAAATAATGAACTAGATCATCATAATGCAGTTCGAATCAGAGAAAAGGCAGATAAATTGATTGACCGATATAATATTAAGCATATTATATTTGATTTTTCTGGTGCGAGCTTTATGGATAGTGCAGGTATCGGTGTGATAATGGGAAGATATCGGAAGGTTATTTTTATCGGGGGAAAGACAGCAGTTGTCAATGTAAATTCTTCAGTGGATAGGATTTTTAGACTATCCGGACTTTATAAGATTATTGAACGATATGATACAGTTGAAACTGCTCTGAAGCTTATACAGACAACCTGATATAACAATAGAGGATTTCTAGAAATTGAAAGGGGACTAAAATCACTATGAAGGATAGGAACGAAATGACTTTAGAATTTGAAAGTAAATCACAGAATGAAAGCTTCGCAAGAACAGTAGTAGCCGCCTTTGCTACCCAGTTGGATCCTACCATTGAAGAGTTGGCAGACATTAAGACCGCAGTGTCAGAGGCCGTTACCAATTCCATTATTCATGGCTATGCCAACTCGTTTGGAATGATTACGATGCATTGTATTATTGAAGGCAATGAACTCATAGTGGAGATTAAGGATAATGGTGTTGGAATAGAGAACATTGAGAAAGCGATGGAACCACTATATACCTCTAGACCCGAGTTAGAACGATCCGGTATGGGATTTTCTTTTATGGAAGCATTTATGGATGATCTAAAGGTTACCTCTCAGGTTGGATGCGGAACCTTGGTGAGAATGACGAAAAGGGTGGGAAAAGCAGAACGAATGAAGGAGTATACACAGGAAGCCTATCAGAAGGTAAATTGACGTTTTGCAGATCGTACATAATTCTAAGCTGCAGAGGAAAGGAGAGAGGTTTAGTGTGGATACGCTTGAATTGATTAGATTATCGAAGGAAGGAGACAGAGAGGCCAGAGACCGCGTAGTAACAGAGAATGTTGGCTTGGTTTGGAGTATTGTAAGACGTTTTGCAAATCGTGGTCATGAGATGGAGGACCTATTTCAGATTGGAAGTATCGGTTTGATTAAAGCTATCGATAAATTTGATTCCTCCTACGATGTAAAATTCTCTACCTATGCAGTACCTATGATTACTGGTGAAATAAAGCGCTTCCTCCGTGATGACGGGATGATTAAGGTAAGTAGGTCATTGAAGGAGACGGCAACGAAGATCAGAGTCGTACGAGAAAAATTCGGTAATATCTACGGGAGAGAGCCAACGATTGAAGAGATAGAATTAGAGCTTGATATAGATAAAGAAGAAATTATTATGGCACTTGAGACAGGTGCAGAAGTTGAATCACTGTATAAGACTATATACCAGGGAGATGGAAGTCCCATCTTTCTAATTGATAAACTGGCTGAAACAAAGGATGAGAGTGAAAATTTAGTAGACAGGCTTGCATTAAAAGAAATTATCGCTTCCTTAGACGAAAAGGAGCAAGAAATAATCAAGCTTAGATACTTTAAGGATAGAACCCAGACGGATATTGCCAAGGAGCTTGGTATCTCACAGGTACAGGTATCCAGAATGGAAAAAAGGATTTTAAAAATAATGAGAGAAAAGCTCGGAGCATAGTGTGAATTATTGAAAAGCATAATTCACACTTCCAAGTTTGTGCCTGCGTCTTCCTCGGCACAAACTAACACAAAGGCTTAGGGATAAGGGGATTTATTAAAAGCACAAACTAACACAAAGGATAGGTATAAGCAAAAAATCCTTAAGGCTAAGGGGTTTAGGAAAGATCAAGCTAACACAAAGATAGGGGTTTCATGCTCTTACTATGACATATATTACCAGAATAGTAAAAAATAAAAATCATATAATAAGAGAAGAGAAATTGTGGCTTCTATAATAAAGCATCAGTTGATATCAACTGATGCTTTTCCTATATACGGTTCTTAGCCACATTCAAAAGGAAAAGATGGAGTGTGAAAGCGGTATGGCTACTAAGAGGAAGATTGTATGGGTTGTGGCCTTTGTCCTAATTATGGCAGTTGCAATCGTTCTTTGTGTTGAGCTATTTAGTGCGGCACGAGAGACTCATTATGATGGAACGTTGGTCAGAGGCGGGATAGAGACTCTGGCCCCGGTTATAACTTCGTTCATCAGTTTGGGCTAGAGAATGGATGAGTAGGAAAGGAGCAGATGTAATCATGGCAAATAATAAAAAAGAATCAGTCTCAAAGGTGGTTCAGGAACAGGATACACAGAAGAGAAATGAAATGTATAACCAGTATGTAAAAGAGACAACACCTACCTTTAGTGTATTTAAGAATTGCCTTAAAGCTTTTATCATCGGAGGAATTATCTGTACTATAGGACAGGCCTTTATTACGTATTATCAGTATCTCGGAGCTGAGGAGGAGGTTGCAAAATCTTATAATACCGTAACTTTGGTCTTTTTATCGATATTATTTACCGGATTGGGATTATATCAGAAACTAGCAAAGTTTGGAGGGGCAGGGACTCTGGTTCCCATAACAGGCTTTGCGAATTCTGTAGCAGCACCGGCCGTGGAATATAAAAAGGAGGGACAGGTCTTCGGTATTGGCTGTAAGATCTTTACGATTGCGGGACCGGTGATTTTGTATGGTATCTTTACTTCTTGGGCGCTCGGGCTCATCTATTATATCTTAAAACAGCTGAAGGTAGTCTAGTAAATTAAGCGGAGGTAATGAATGCAAAAACAAGGTAATAATCAAAGTAAAATGGCTGGAAAACAGAGTATCCTATTTCATAAACCGCCGTGTATTATATCGGCAGCATCGATAGCAGGAAAAAAAGAGGGAGAAGGTCCTCTGGGCACTCTTTTTGATATGATTGAGGAAGATCCACTCGCAGGGAAGAAGACCTGGGAGGAAGCAGAAAGCGAATTCATGAGGCGAGCTGCACAAAAGGCTCTAGAGAAAGCTGGCTTGGCAAACAAGGATATACGTTATCTGATCGGAGGAGACCTTCTAGGCCAGCTCATAGCCACCTCCTTTGGTATTGCTGAACTGGAGATACCACTGCTTGGTATCTATGGGGCATGTTCTACCATGGGAGAAGCCATGACGATTGGCTCCATTCTTGTAGAGGGAGGATTTGCAGACCGGGTTATGGCAATAACTTCAAGCCACTTCGCTGGCGCCGAGAAGCAATTTCGTTTTCCCTTAGATTATGGAAATCAGAGGCCATATTCTGCCTCTTGGACCATAACTGGAAGCGGAGCGGTTATCATTGGTGATCAGAGTCTTGCTCCGAAGAATGAGAAGGCTCAGATAGTAATAAAAGGTGTTACGATTGGTAAGATTGTGGATTATGGTTTGAAGGACTCCATGAATATGGGAGCGGCTATGGCTCCGGCAGCATTTGAGACGATCAAGCAGAATTTTGAGGACTTGGGAGTGGAACCATCTTATTACGATAAGATTATAACCGGAGATCTTGGTTATGTGGGAAAGAATATATTGATCGATCTGCTGAACGAGAAAAAGTATGATATTTCCGGGAATCATATGGACTGTGGTATTGAAATCTTTGATCAGGACAAGCAGGATACGCATGCAGGAGGTAGTGGTTGTGGCTGCTCCGCAATAACCTTGGCAGGCTATATATTAAAACAATTGCGGGAAGGTGTCTGGAAGAGAGTACTGTTTATCCCTACCGGAGCCTTACTATCACAGGTCAGCTTTAACGAAGGTAATTCGGTACCAGGTATTGCCCATGCAGTAATCATAGAAAGGAGTTAGCCATATGGAGTTTTTAAAAGCATTCTTGGTGGGAGGTGCAATTTGCGCCGTGGTTCAGGTATTATTAGATAAGACAAAGCTTATGCCGGGAAGGGTCATGGTCATATTGGTATGCCTCGGTGCAATTCTTGGGGCATTAGGAATCTATGAGCCTTTTGCAAAGTGGGCAGGTGCAGGTGCCGGTGTTCCTTTGACTGGATTTGGTAATATATTATTCAAGGGTATAAAGGAAGCAGTCGATAAGGATGGCTTCATTGGTATCTTCAAGGGTGGCTTCACAGCCTCTGCCGTGGGTATTTCTGCAGCCTTAATCTTTGCTTATATCGCTTCCTGGTTTTTTGGTCCAAAGATGAAATCATAGTGTAATGCAGGTTATAAAACAATAATGCACATTTTTTGTTCATCGATGATAATGGATAAATCAAAACAGGGTTATATCTTCTTAATACAGAAGAATATAACCCTGTTTTCTACTACATAGGAATTTCGACCAATGTAAGATTTAAATTGAAATACTTACAAGCCTTGGATTATGTTATGTTGTGGCTTTCGTTATGAATTCTGTTAATAGGGAAAATCCTCGAATTCATCCTCATAAAATTCGTCGTCCTCATACATCTCATCATCCTCATATATAGTATCTGGTGTAGTAGTCGGTACGTTAGTAATCGGTGCGCCGTGTTTGTGAATCTTGCAAGAGGTAGTGGGATAGATATATGGAGTATCTGCAGTCACTGAGGTCTCTGTCTTATTCAGAAATACCGCTTCTTCCACGGACGGGCAATAATCCGTAGCTAAATCATGTGTTTCAGAACATACCAATGCTTTTGCATGAATATCACATTTTTCGGTGGGTTGGGTTCCCTTTGCAAAATATTCAACCTTTGTGGTGTTTCCACCCAGGTAGTGATCACAGACCCCTTCAACCGCCAGCTTGCCGGATTTGGTACATATCTTTGCGGTCACAACCGAGTCTGGAACCTTGAAGGATTTTGTTTCAAGATTCTTCTGTATGTGTATCTGTTCCATAATCTTTTTCCAGATCTTACGTTGATAGGTCTTTTCAGTTTGACTGCGGTTATTATCAAAACCAGACCATACAGTAGCAGTATAATAAGGCGAGAAGCCCGAGAACCATAGATCATTGTAATCGGAGGTTGAGCCAGTCTTTCCTGCGATTGGCATATCGATAGCTGTGAGCTTTAAGTTAGTACCGGTGCCGATCTTTACAACATCCTCCATTGCGCTGGTTAACAGATATGAGGTAGATTCCTTCATTACCTGATTGCGGTATGGAGTCTTTGTTAGCAATACCTTCCCGTTGTGATCCAGTATTTTTGTATAGAAGATGGGTTCTGTATAGACACCGCTGTTGGCAATAGCAGAATAAGCCGCCGTAAGCTCAAGATTGCTGACACCATCTGTCAGTCCACCCAGTGCCATAGGATAATTGATGTCGGATACAACACGGCCATCACTTTCCTTGCGGGAATCCACTAGAGAGGTAAAGCCTAATTTGAGAAGGTAATCATAACCAAGTTCTGGAGTCACCTCTACGAGGGTTTTGACAGTAACAATATTCATGGAGTCATAGATTCCCTTTCGTAAGGAACTAAGACCAGCATACTCCTTCTTTGAGGTCCAATTGTTTACTTCCTTCTTTGAATTGGGATAGTAGTAAGGGCCTGCGTCATCCTGAACATCTGCAAGAGTCATACCGAGGCTATCAAGTGCAGGAAGGTAGGTTGATAACACCTTAAAGGTAGAACCGGGCTGTCTTACCGTATTGGTCGCCCTATTTAAGGTACGATTACCGGTCTTTTCACCGCGTCCACCTTCAATCGCCACAACCTCACCTGTATGCTGATCCATAACTACGAAGGAAATCTGAGGTTGAAGAGTCATATCAACCTTTTCACCAAGAATGATATCGCCTTCTTCCAACATTGCCTCTCTGAAAGCATCTATTTTAGCCTGCATATCCTCTTTATCAATAAATAGTAAGGAGAATTTGCTTCCGTTATCGTTAACATACAGACCTTCCGGATCTGGATAATCCTTATAATACTCGAGTAAATCATTGCCGTGATAATGTACAGTAGTTTTCTTAGCATCATTTTTCTGAATCGACAGTGCGTAAGTGAGCTCATAGAAGGAGGTTCCTATCTTGGGGAAATTCTCTTCATCGGCAAACACTTCATCACAGATATCTTGTATGGTCGAATCCTGTGTGGTATAGATACTTAAGCCACCGCTATAGAGAAGTGTTGAGGCTTGTGTCTGAGTATAACCAAGCTCGGACTGAAGATCCTCCATAACCTGATCAATCAATTCATCTACGAAATAGCTATAATAAGAGGAATTATCCTGCTCTTCGTTCACGGATTGAATTCGGGAATATATATCATCTGCTTTCGCCTCGTCATATTCTTCCTGGGTACAATATTTCTGATCCAGCATTTCATCTAAAATCTCATTACGGCGGGCTTCATTATTTTCTGGATAATTAATCGGATTCCGGTAGACCGGAAGCTGAGCAATCGCTGCGATGACAGCTGCCTCTGACAAGGTTAAATCCTTTGCATCCTTATTGAAATATCGTCTGGAAGCAGTCTGAATTCCATAGGTTCCAGAACCAAGATTAATGGTATTAAGATAATATTCAAGAATGGTTTCCTTATCCAGTCGATCCTCTAATTGAATGGCCAAGAACTGTTCTTGGATTTTTCGTTCCAGCTTAGCGATGAAGGCTGTCTCTCGACCTCCGTCAAATACCTGATTTTTCAATAGCTGCTGTGTAATTGTACTGGCGCCCTCTGAAAATCTGCCGCTACTGAGTCCAATTACACCTGCTCGTAGTATTCCCCGTACATCGATGCCGTTATGTTCATAGAAACGTTTATCCTCTACACTGATAAACGCGTGCTTCACATGCTCTGGCAGATCCGCTAATGAAACATAAACACGATTGGACTGAGCACCAATTAGATTCTCGATTGCGACACCATCTTTGTCATAGATTGTAGTTGTATAGCCCTTAGGAGCCACATTAATCTGCGAGATATCTGGAGCACTGTCAACAACACCCTTAACATATCCAAAACCCGCGATGCAGCCTATAATAGCAAAAGCCAGAAATGCTATAATACATAATCGAAATAGGATTATTCTGGTTTTTGATATTAGTCTTCTCGAGGTTGATTTTATATAATGTTGCTTGTTTTCAATTCCTCGTTTACTGTAATCCATATTTAACTCCATTCTTCCTTATAAGGTGAAAAGAAGTTTAACCTTATAATGGCATAGATACGTTTTACTGTCTGTCTAAAGTCATTTAATGAGCAAAGCTATCCACCTTATTCACTAGACTACATTATAGCAAATATGTCATATGAAATAAAGACTTAATTTTGTTGTATACCCATAATATACCAAATAGAGGGTAAATATGTATACACTAAGGTGCTTTTGACGTACTTTCGTACTAATTTGATGCCAACTTACTAGAATAATACATGAAAACGCAAAGGATTCAATAACTATCCCATTTTGTACACACAAAACGTGGATATGTGTCGAAATATAACGAACGCGATAAAATGGTGCGTTAAATATGACTTGGACAATGGTAATTTACTGTGTATAATGAAAATTGTCAGCAATTTTCTAATTTTATGAATGTGGGGGTAATGAAAAATGAAACAGGTACAGCTACTTTTTTGCAACCGAGTTACACTGGAAGATACAAGAAGTATGCAACTGGATTATTGTCTAACGGAGAGTATATCAGAAGAAGACAAAGAGACCCCTTTGTATGGGATCAGGATTTCGAGGTATCTAGGAGATTCAGTAGAATCAGACGAAGTAGCAGCTATATCTACTTCGAGAGACAGTGTTGTTAGGATTCTGAAGAAACTGTTTCAATTTGAAGTCACACCGATTTCAATGGTGGAAATAGTGGATGAGCTTGTAACGCGGGGATTATAAGCAGGAATCAAATAGGTGTATTTCACCGTCAATGTTAGAGAAGTATACCCTATCCATCTCATCAGGAATTGCTGAACCATTTGTGAGTTCAGCAATTTTTTTTGCAAAGGCTCCCATACGGCTGGGCTGAATCAATAACTCTAGTTGGACTATATCAGTATATTCTGAGGATAGAAGGGTGAGCTGCTCCTGATTTATATAGTATTGTAACTTACCAACCTGATTATAATCCGTCGTCAGCTTGGTACGAATTCCAATCTCTTTTGTGATGATCTTGCATTGGTTTAGCCCTTCTATGGTAGCCGATTGATAAGACTTTACCAGACCACCTGTCCCAAGAAGAGTACCACCAAAATATCTGGTGACTACAACGACCAGATTCGTAAGTTCATGGGCTATAAGAACATCCAGCATAGGCCTACCGGCAGTTTTACTCGGTTCTCCGTCGTCAGAGCATCGCATCAAAGGAAGGTCTGTTCCGATGATATAGGCAGAGCAATTGTGTGCAGCATCCCAGTATTTCTTCTTCATGTCCTCAATAAATTCAAGAGCTGCTTCTTCGGTCTCTACAGGCATTACCGTGGCAATGAATCTGGATTTTTTCATAACAAATTCTCCGCTTCCACCTTCATATATGGTCTTAAACGCTTCCTTCATTTGAACTGTTCCTTTCTGCTGAAGCAATATTGCTATTGGTAGCATATATATGGTATCATATAGGGTAAGTCTTGGATAGAGGGGATAGATAGAACCTCGTCTTGCTTTACTGATAATACTAGAATCTCGGAGGTCCCAATGAAATTAAAATATATCTCCTGGTTGCCGGCTGCTCTTATTATGGTAATCATTTTTAGCTTTTCTTCGAAACCTGCTACAATCTCGGGTGAAAGTAGTTTGAAGATATCCCATACTATTTTGCATACGTATGAAACCATCACTGATCAACCCTATGAGGAGGATACAAGACAACAGGTACTTCTAGAGCTTGATCATATTGTTCGAAAGTCAGCACATTTTACGGAATATGCTCTTTTAGCTGCAGCATGGTTCTATCATTTTATCCTTCATAGGAAGGGCAATCGTATGGGGGCAATCTTATCAATTCTCATCACTTCGGTATATGCGGCATCGGATGAATTCCATCAGACCTTTGTCGCCGGCAGAAGCGGACAGTTAAGTGATGTTCTTTTAGATAGCTGCGGAGCGGCAGCAGGAGCTTTATTCTTTCTATTTCTGCTCACCATAAGTAAGAAGCTTCGTGTAAATAAAGCTAATTGGCGGCAGTGAATTGGTTCACTTCTCTGGCATAGGAAAAGTCTATACTGGATAACTTGCTCTCCAGCTCGATTTGGTTTATATCAAGACTTTTGCATAAGTCCTCTAGGCTGGGATAATCGTCTCTTAGTTTAGTGTTGATAAAGCTTAGTAGTATATAGGGGTCTTTCGGTATATTCATAAGTACTCCTTTTATATAAAGTAAAATTGTATTATTTGATTTACGCTTAGGCAAAATAAACGCGCCTGCGATAACAATGCTTGTAAACAGGCTATATCTTTTTATTATGCACATTCTTTCGATTTTTTCAAGTCGTAAGTTTATATCTACTTGACATAATAGGGAAGGTCTTTAAGGATATAATCGATTATAGCCGAGATATTTTGTTACAAAGGAAGGGTGATTTTATGGATCTTTTTGATTATATGAGAGATAACACGATGAAGAAGGAGTCTCCTCTTGCATCAAGACTTCGCCCGACTACTCTGGAGGAGGTCGTTGGTCAGAAGCATATCATTGGTAAGGACAAGCTGTTATATCGGGCAATTAAAGCGGATAAAATTAGCTCAATTATCTTTTATGGACCGCCGGGCACCGGTAAAACTACTTTGGCTAAGGTTATCGCTAATACGACCAGCTCTAGCTTTACGCAGATTAATGCGACCTCTGCAGGGAAAAAGGACATGGAAGCAGTCGTGGAGGAGGCAAGGAATAATCTAGGGCGTTATGGAAAACGGACGATCTTGTTCATTGATGAGATACATCGATTTAACAAGGGACAGCAGGATTATTTGCTACCTTTTGTTGAAGACGGTACGATAGTATTAATCGGTGCTACTACCGAGAATCCTTATTTTGAAGTGAATTCTGCTTTATTGTCCCGTTCTATAATATTTGAATTGAAGTCTTTAGACAAGGAGGATATTAAGCTCTTGCTTCGCAGAGCTGTATATGATGTAGAGCGCGGTATGGGTGCCTATCATGCAGATATTGATGAGGAAGCATTGGATTTCCTCGCAGATGTAGCTAACGGTGATGCGAGAGCCGCTCTCAATGCCATTGAGATCGGTATACTGACTACGGAACGGTCTGAGGATGGTAAGATTCATATCACTCTGCAGGTGGCTTCGGAATGTATTCAGAAGAGGGTGTTAAGATATGATAAGGGTGGAGATAATCACTATGATACCATTTCTGCATTTATTAAGAGTATGAGAGGCTCTGATCCTGATGCGGCAATCTATTACCTTGCCAGGATGCTCTATGCAGGTGAGGAGGTAGCATTTATTGCCCGCAGAATCATGATCTGTGCTGCAGAGGATGTCTCTAATGCAGATCCTAATGCTTTGGTAGTAGCAACCAGTGCTGCTCTTGCTGTAGAGAGATTGGGTATGCCGGAGGCAAGGATTGTTCTGGCTCAGGCTGCTGCATATGTGGCCTGCGCACCGAAGAGCAATTCGGCAATCTGTGCTATCGACGATGCTATGCGTGTGGTTGAGAACGAGAAGACAGCAACCATTCCGGCTTATCTAATGGATGCCCATTATAAAGGGGCGGCAAAGCTCGGTCATGGTCTAGGATATAAGTATGCTCATAGCTATGAGAATCATTACGTAGACCAGCAATACCTTCCGGATGAGATTAAGGACAGGGTGTTTTATGTACCCTCGGATAATGGATATGAGGTGAAGATACAGGAATACTTCAAGAAGATAAAAGGAAAAGGGAAGCAGCAGTGATATGGTCACCTATAGAATGGGCTCCTGCCTAGGATTTAAGCAAATCCTAGGCAGGAGCCCTGTACCTACCCTTTGAAGTTTGGATAATTATTTCATTAATTCACACTATTCCTCTGGCTCATCCTTCTTATGAACCCATTTATAAACCATGATAAACATATAGAGCATAAGTGGAACTACGATGATACTGAAAATACTTGCCATAAACAGACCATGGGAATACTCTGATGCAAAAAAAGCGGATAATAAGGTGATCAGGAACATAGCAGCGATGAATATGAGACCAATTATAGCGGCGATGCGCTTTACCTTCGACATATTAGAACCCTTTCTATAAAAGTATGATGATACCTTATTATAGCCTGTTCCTTCCAAAAAAGCAAGAAACGGGAATTATTCCATATACTCCGATTCGAAAATCTGTTACTGTTCACACTTGGTTAATCTTGATATATGAGTTCGATCAATGTTTGCGAAATCGGATACGCTTTCGCTTAGTAGCATTACATAGCGGTACATAAGGTTCTAAAGAACAGAACCTAAGTACCGACGACATTACTGACCGGTGTGAACAGTAAGTAACTTATGTAATCAGCTTTTATCGGGATGTGAGGGAGCAAATAGGAGTTCTTGGTTCTTATTAGTTTCGGAGAAAAGCTCGGCAAGAAGCTCTGGGTTTGACAGAAGATTACAGCCTTCCTGTTTTCCATTACAAGTTATGAAATAAGTACTTCTCTTCAAGGCTACACCGATTTTCGAAGGGTCTGGTGCATATGTTCTATATTATAGATGCGTAAAGGAACGGTCATTCACGGGAGAGTGACCCAGATGTTTGCGGTAGGCGCGGTAGAAGACCGAGTAATCTCGAAATCCCGATTGTAGAGCTGCCTCAGTTGCCGTATATCCGTTTATCATAAGCTGTTGGGCATAGATGACCCTTTTGTAGATGAGATAATCAAAGACTGTTGTACCGGCAGCCTTACGGAAAGCACGGTTCATATAATGCTTACTGATATTGAAGTGTTCCGACAGTTGATCCAGAGTAATTACTTCTGTTAAGTGTAGGTTGAGGTATGCAATAATATCAGTAATCGTTTGAGAAGTAATCGCTTCCACCTGTACCGGGCTATGGGTATGGCATATAAGGGTTAGCTGAGCAAGGATTGCCTCGATATAGGTTGGCAGGAGCTGGCGTTTCAGCTGCTCGGATTGGTCTGCCAAGCTTACCAGTGCCTCGAAGAAGCTTACTAATTGTGTACTCGTTAGATTCTCATAATAGACCTCACGATTAGAATGCTTTTCGTTACTCGGGAAAGCGGATAAAAGGAGGGGGCGTCGCTCGTGCTGCAATAAATCCGGGTGAAAATGCAGGGCGAAGCGTCGGTAGGGGTGATCTGTTCTAACCTTAACTCCATGAAATACATGAGGAGATAGGAGTAAAAGACTATGGGGTGCAGGCTGATATAGCTTACCCTCCACCAGATAATCTACATCTCCTTCAATAAAGTAATAGATTTCATAGACATTGTGACAATGGATCTGGTAGGCCGGATATATATTATTGGAAAGACTATAGCTAAATTGAACCTTTTCGGTATTGATCGCACTGAGAGAAGCCATATTTATTCCCTTTCTTATCTTATTCTAGAAAATAAGTCTGTCCTGGTGGAGTGAGCCTTACCTTCCACACATACTATATCACGTCATAATCATTATAGAGAAATAGGGATATATTTGCAATATATCATATAACATTTGCAATGGCGAATTATGTTATATAGCATTATAATAGAAGAAAACAGGCAACGGAGGAGGAAGAGGATATGATCTTAGGTGCTCAATTGTATACGGTACGTTCTTATACTCAGACTGAGAAGGATTTGGATTATACCTTAGGGCAGATTGCAAAAATAGGCTATACAACAGTTCAGATATCAGCTATAGGAGCTTCTATAAAGCCAGGTAAGGTTAGGGAGCTGTGTGATAAGCATGGTTTAAAGATAGTATTAACACATACTGATCCAAATAGGATAATCAATGATACAGATCAATTGATAGAAGATCATAAGCTGATGGGAAGCAATTATATCGGACTAGGCAGTATGCCTGACAAATACCGTAACCCAGAATGGATTGAGCATTTTTGTGAGGATTATAAGGAAGCGGCTGTAAAGATAAAGAACGCAGGGATGCTTTTCATGTATCACAACCACAACTTTGAGTTTGAGAAGGTAAATGGGAAGTATTATATAGAATACCTGATGGAGGGATTTTCTTCGGAGGAGATGGGGTTTACACTGGATACCTATTGGCTTCAGGCAGCAGGGTTGGATGTATGCCAATGGATCGAACGTCTAAAAAATCGCATTCCATGTGTACATTTAAAGGATATGGCTATTCTGCACCATGAAGCAGTTATGGCACCCGTAATGGTGGGTAACATGAACTTTGACAGAATTCTAAAGATACTGAAGGAAACCAATTGCGAATACCTATTGGTGGAGCAGGATATCTGCCAGGAAAGTCCCTTCGAATGCTTGAAAAAGAGCTATCAGAATTTGGCATCCCTAGGATATCGTTAAGCTTTGCTTAGCCTCAACTGTTGGACTAAATGTTAATTTATTGGATGGAGTATATAATAATGAACGAGGGGGATTAGGAATGGATATGGTTCGGATCGGAATTATCGGAATTGGAAATATGGGTAGTAATCACTGTAATACGATTTTAAATGGAGAGGTTGCGCAGCTTACACTGTCAGCGGTAGCAGACCTAAGGGAAGGGCGAAGAGACTGGGCCAAAGAAAAATTACCTGAGAGTGTAGCGATTTATTCAAGCGGAGAAGAGCTGATTGCATCCGGCAGCTGTGATGCTGTCCTGATCGCCACTCCTCATTATGACCACCCCAGACTGGCGGCTTTTGCTTTTGAGAAGGGACTTCATGTGCTTTGCGAGAAGCCTGCCGGTGTTTATACAAAGCAGGTAAGAGAGATGAATGCTGCAGCAGACAAATGCAACGTGGTATTCGCTATGATGTTTAACCAGAGGACTAACCATTTATACCGTAAAATGCATGAGTTGGTTCACAGTGGAAGCTATGGGCAGATAAAAAGGGTAAACTGGATTATCACAGATTGGTATCGGACCCAAGCCTATTACAATTCCGGCGGTTGGAGAGCAACCTGGGAGGGAGAAGGCGGTGGAGTGTTACTGAACCAATGTCCTCATAATCTGGATTTGCTGCAGTGGATCTGCGGAATGCCAAGTAAGGTACAGGCTTTTTGCCACAATGGGAAATGGCATGACATTGAGGTGGAGGATGATGTTACTGCTTATCTGGAATATCCGAATGGTGCAACAGGGGTATTTGTAACCACAACGGGAGATGCACCGGGAGCAAATCGCTTTGAGATTACCCTTGAGAGGGCAAAGCTGGTTTGTGAGGATGATAAGCTGATGATGTACGAGCTTACGGTAAATGAGAGAGAGTATTGCTATACGGCGACAGAAGGGTTTAAAAAGCCGGAAGGGAACTGGATAGAGGTTTCTTCTGATGGAGAAAACCCTCAGCATGCAGGTATTATGAGAGCCTTTGCAGGAGCAATACTTGAAGGTAAGCCATTAGTAGCAGAGGGGAAGGAAGGAATTCACGGTCTCACCTTATCCAATGCGATGCATTTGTCAAGCTGGCTTGGAAAGCCGGTAGAGATCCCCTTTGATGAGGATCTGTTTCTCAATCTATTGAATGAGAAGAGAGCATCCTCAAGAAAGAAGGATAACATTACAGAAATGACCTTTTCCACGGCTGGAAGCTATGGGTCAGGAGGTAATATAAAATGAGAATTGGTATTGTAGGCTGCGGGGGCATTGCTGTCACTCATGCAAAATGTCTGAAGAAGTGTTCTGAACATGAGCTTGTTGCTTATGCAGACATAAAACTGGAGAGGGCAGAGGCCTTTGCGGCAGAATACGGTGGGAATGCATACGCCTCCATGGAGGATATGATAGACCAGGAGAGAATAGATGCGATCCATATCTGTACACCCCATTATCTTCATGCACCTATGGCCATCCATGGACTAAAGTCTGGGCTACATGTATTCATGGAAAAACCACCTGTGATATCAAAGGAACAATGGAAGGAATTAAAAGAGACAGCTGCAGCTTCAGAATGTCAGCTAGGGCTATGCTTTCAGAATCGCTATAATTCCAGTATCATAAAGGTGAAGGAAATGATAACCTCAGGTGAAGCCGGAAAGGTGCTTGGTGCCAGGGGCTTTGTAACCTGGAACCGTAGGGCAGAGTATTATTCGGAGAATGATTGGAGGGGCAGGCTTGAGTATGAAGGAGGAGGAGCCTTGATTAATCAGTCTGTGCATACTCTGGATCTTCTTCATTATTTGGTTGGGCAACGCCTCCAAAGTGTGGATGCAGTCATAGGCAACCATCATCTGAAGGGGATTATTGAAGTAGAGGATATGATGAGTGCCTATGTAAAGTATCCGGAGGCAGTAGTGTGTTTTTATGCGACAACTGCCTATAATGCGGATTCTGCGCCCTTAATCGAGGTGAATTGTGAGCATATGGTCATCCGAATCGAAGATATGAACGTCACCTGTTATCATAAGAACGGTGAAGTCGTTCAGATTCCTATAGAAGGAAAGTTAGGCTATGGAAAAAGCTACTGGGGTGCAGGACACGAGGATTGTATTGCTGACTTTTATACAAGCATCGAACAGCAAAAGCCATTTGCTTTGAATCTGGATGCCATGGAGGAGACGGTGCTTTTGATGCTAGGAGCATATGAATCAGCCAGAAACGGATATGAAGTAATTTTCTAAAATAATTCCGCCCTTCTTATCTTAATCGGCTTACATGCCGATATATGCTCTATAGACATATAAGCTGTGAGGTAATAATCGGTGTTAGAATGAATAATCGGTTATTACTAACTATAGAGGAGGAGCGTATGCAGAGCCAGAATATTGCATTTAATAAAATTCGTCATTTACTCTTTCTAGCTATTATGCTGGGGATGCTGTTTATATCGTCAGAAACTGCCTATGCTTCTGAGGTGGCTGGTAAGATGGTGTCAGTCACCTTTAATGCCAATGGTGGAGAAACCAGTGTTTATGATATGCCGGCTTTATATGGTGATGTCTATGGGCCTCTTCCGGAAGCTACCAGAGCTAATTATGAGTTTCTCGGCTGGTATACCTTTGCCAGCGGTGGAGTGAAGGTTACGGAGAAGACTAAGGTATTGAAGCCTTTAAACCATACTTTATATGCAAGATGGCGAGGAGAAGAAAGAGAGATTACGCTAGAACCGGACGAAGGGATTCTGAAGAATACAACAGTAAAGGTCTACATCGGAACAAAAATTTATTATCAATTACCTACGCCTACAAAAGAGAACTATAAATTTGCCGGTTGGTATACAGCAGAAAGCGATGGGGAGAAGATTACTCCGAATACAATCTTTACGGATACATTTTCCACCACACTGTATGCTAGGTGGACGGAGAAGACTGTGAAGGTTCAATTAATTCCTTTTAACGGTGAGTTCTATGAAATGGAGGTTATAGTCGGGCAATCCTACGGTGAACTTCCGGAGCCGGAGAAGAAGGATCATATCTTTGACGGTTGGTATAAACTAAAGGATTATACGGATAATAACGCAGAACCGATCACAGGGGATACCATTGTGAATGAGGTTGGGAAGATTAAGCTTTTTGCCAGATGGCGTAAAGAAATGTAAATCGATTAGAATAATTGGAGCTTTCGTATCATAATACATCCAAAGAATAAGAAGGATAACATACATCCCTCATCTTTTGATGTACTTGTGCGAAAGCTCTTTTGTAATTCCCCACTATTTCGTAAGCTGCGTCATAATGCTCACCGAGCATACAGGAGGCTGCAGTTCAGGGTTTGTTGAATACGGTTACTTCTTAATATTACTCTAACGATGAAATTGAAGCCTCATTATTGGGTAACGCCAAACACAGATTGTCTTCTGGAATTGTATAAAAAACCAATATACCTCTAGTACATTAGATATGTATCGAATATACTAGAGGTTATTTTTACGTAAACAAAGGGAGCATGAGTACAATATAAAGCAATAAAAGAGAGAATTAATAGGTGGAGGGACGGACAAATAGGGAATACACAGGCATATTAGATGAGATTATAATAATATATTAGAAAAATATCTAACATATCAATTGACATATATAGAATATTATGTTAGATTAATATCTAACAAGAAATGAGTAAGAGTAATTATACTTTAACAATGAAAGGGGATTATTATGAACGGTGAAGAAAAGATAGGATATGGACAGATACTAAGACAAAAGGAATATATGAAATCAATCATTGCTGCGGCAATCAATCGTTTTGGCGACTCCATTGATAGTATCGCTATGACTTGGCTGGTATATCAGCTTACACAGAGTGCTGCCTGGTCGGCGATTATATTTGGTGTAAATCGAATTCCTACGATATTTTTGCAGCCTTTTGCCGGGGCAGCAATTGAGGGAAAGAATAAAAAGCAAATCATGATAGTAACTGATATCATTCGTGGTCTCTGTGTCGGCTTTATAGCCACTGGATTTCTATTCGGATTCCTGAATCAATGGCTGTTACTCCTGACAACAATTATTATCTCAAGTGCGGAAGCCTTCCGAGGACCGGCATCCTCCTCATTATTACCGAAGCTCTTAGATAAAAAGTATTACTCCTTTGGAGTATCCTTAAATTCCAGTATCAGTAGTGTGATGGAGTTGGTTGGTTTGGGGGCGGCAGGTGTGATCATCTCCATGTTTTCCTTATCAACGGCAATCTATATTGATATGGTAACCTTTTTCCTGTCAGCGGTCATTATAATGACATTAAGAGTGAAGAAAGAGAAACTTGCAAGGGGAAGAATCAATACCAAGGAATACCTTGATAGCTTGAAGGGAGGCTTCACATATCTGAAAAATGATGCTAATCTGCGGTATTTTGTACTACTGGCGGTATTTTTAAATGCCGTGTTGGTTCCCTTTAATAGCTTGCAGGCCCCTTTGGTTAGTGAAGTACTTAAGGTAAATGAGCTAATGTTATCCGTTCTGGGATTTGGAATAAGCATCGGGATGATCTTCGGTGCAGTAACATATCCCTATATCAGTAGCAAATTGAGTAAACGTATGTTAGCATCCTTCAGTGCATATTCCATCGGTGTCTATTATCTGACCTTTGTAATTGCAGGACTCTTTATTACCTCTGAGGTACTGATATATATATTAGTATCAATAACCTCCTTTATCGTGGGAGTGACCATTGCCTTATTGTCAACCTTCTGTAATGTTGAATTTATTCGGAATATCCAAGGAGAATATATCGCGCGGGTATCAGCAATATTTAGCGCATGTTGTGTGGCAGCCATGCCAGTAGTATCTTTTCTGGTAAGTATACTTGCAGGATTTACCCCAACTGTAGTATTATTCTTAATAGCAGGAGTAATTGATCTCATAGTAAGCACCATGCTTTGCAGTAAGAAGCGTTTTGCTGCTATGAAGCAGGATGATGGGGAGGATGTTATTACAAGTGGAGAAGAAGTTGGAGATATTACAGCGAGCTAATCTGGTAGATGAAGCCTTTTTGCTTCTATATACTTTTAGTAATAAGGATGAAATGGAAGAAACCTTTGATCGATATGCTAATAAGCAACAGAATGCTATCGAGGACTATATGGAGAAATACCATATCATTCATTCCATCTATACTGATGTGAAGTCGCATTTTTCAGATCGTAAGGAGCGTATTGAATATCTTTTTAAGTCCAGATATGGGGGATTCCTGAACTACGCAGTCCTATCAATTCTGTGGGATTTCCATAATTATAGGAATCAGATTATCCCCTTTACTCAGGCCCTTGAGTCCATGGAGGAGGATAAAAGGGTCCAAACCTATGCAGCATTAATCGATGTAGAGGAATATCTTAATACACCAAAGGAAAAGTTATGTAATCTAACTGATCTTATTGCTTTTATCGAGAGCTTCTCATTCGAAAGTGAAGTGAAATGGGAGATTATAAAGATATTTAATAATCAGGAAGTCTTTTATAATGAAGTTCAAAGCTTACTAGCAGAGACAATCCAACTGCTGGAAAGCAAACATCAGGCTTCCATTCGTAAGCTTGAGGCTGATTTTTATGAATATTGGAGTGAATATCAGAGAGAGAACGATATTATTGAAACAATTAAAGAGAAGCTTAGTATCTCTTGGGAAAGACGTTCTGCTGGTACAGTTCTTCTACCCCACTTGTTTCAGCCCTTCAGTGTAGCCTTGTCCATGGATGTGGATGACCTCACTAAGCCAGAGGTTCTTCGAATTGGAATTATGATGGATAAGAATTTCACTATTACGGGAAAAAGTGTTAAGAAAGAAGATGTTGTGAATATCGGAAAGCTGTTAGGGGACAAAAGCAAGGTAGATATCCTGGAGCTGGCTGCGCGAAAGCCTTTCTACGGGAAAGAGCTGGCAGATGAATTACAGCTATCAACGGCTACCATTTCTTATCATGTGAATTCATTATTGAAGGAAGGCCTGTTAAAGGCTGAGGTTAATGCAAATAAGGTGTTTTACAGCTTGAATCGAGAGGTTCTGGCTAATTATTTTGAGGATCTTCAAAATTTCTTCCTTAAGTAGCTGTCCACTTGAAAAGAACAGAAATCACAATGGGCTGTTGTATTGGATTTATGCCAAATAATCCATTATACAACGGCCTTATTGATACTATTTATTGATATAAATATCTCATAACATAATTCTTACAGGTGCACCAAGTACGATACTGTCCTCCGTAACGATGGAGTCATAGGCAAGTACTGAAACTCCTTTTTCCTTTGCTATGCTTAAGGCTTCTGCCAATTTCGGATCTCTGATGTGGTTCGGTGTGAAGTAGCGGATACCCTTCATCTGAATTAGAAAGAAGATATAACCTAGATAGCCTTCCTCAACCGCCTTGATCATCTCATAGATATGTTTAGTGCCTCGTTCGGTGGGAGCATCAGGGAACATCGCCACACCGTCGTCTTCTAGCGTTACTCCTTTTACTTCAATAAACCCTTTTTGCTGATCTGCTTCAAAGTAGAGATCAAAACGTGAATTACCGTATTTAACTTCTCTGGAAAGCTTTGTTACGATAGGAAGCTCCTTAACTAGGTTGTCCTTTATACTTTCATATACTACGGCATTTGGAATCTGTGAGTCGATATTGATTAATGCCTCATCCTTGTAAGCCGAAATCAGCGAATACTTTGTTTTACGCTGTTTCCCTATGGCCTCCTCTAGTATAACAGTAGTACCTTCCTTGAGGATTTCTTTGCATCGTCCGGTATTCTTAACATGAACGATTTCTTCCTTGCCGTCCACTAGAACATGAGCAATAAAACGATTCGGTCGTTGAATAAAGGAAGCCATTTTGAAGTTTGCATATTTCATAATTTGCCCCCCCCTCTGTACTTTTTGAGCTGTAAAGCTCCTGACGAGTATAACATAGATTATCAATTGATACAATAAAGAGTTCTGCATTACAACTTCTTATCACAGATAAACTTTGAAGAAAAATTCATGGTATATCTTATCATAATATGTCAAAATCAATTGATTATGATAGAAAAATAGAATACAATGAAGTTAATGTGCGGAATTGACATACGATTATTGATTTGTCGCATAGTCTTTTTTACTTTTCGTTAGACAATATGGGAGAGCAGCGATAGGTATTACAGAGGAGGAAAATGATATGAAATTATCAAACAGAATTGCGTTATTTGTTGGAGTACTTGTTTTACTAGTTGCCGGTGGTCTAGGTTCAGTATCTAGTATACTAAGCCAAAAGGCGGCTTTAGAAGAAGCAGAACATGGACTAGAGGAAGCCTCGATCCAGGGTGCGAAGTATATCAATGCTCGTCTTCAACAGCGAACCGAGATATTAAAGCAGGTTGCAAATCACATAAGTACTATGCACATAGAGGAGCAGCTGGAATATTTAGCTGGGAAAGCGAAGGATTTGGGATACCTTGATATGGCTGTGGTTGACCAGAATGGTATTGCACGGTACGCAGTTGAAAAAAATGAAGCGGATCTAAGTGATCGTGTGTATGTTAAGAGTGCACTTTACGGTTATGCAAACTTCTCTAATGTACTGGTAAGTAGGGTTACGAATAGTACCGTAATTATGTATGCAGCGCCAATTAAATCCGAAGATAAAGTGATCGGAGCACTGATTGGAAGAAGAGATGGTGCGTCTTTAAACGAACTAATCTATGGTATGACATATGGAGGAGAAGGCAGTGCCTACATTCTTGGAGATGATGGAACCTTTTATGCTCATAAGGAAGCAGCTTATATTATGGAGCAGAAAAATGTATTAAGAGATATGGAGGAGGACGGAGAATACAAAGACTTTGGTACTAATTTTTATAACTATCGGATTAGTAAGGAAGGAAAAGTACATTATGACCTCAATGGGGTAGAAATGGTAGCCTCTTTTGTCACGATACCAAATACACAATGGGTCTTCGCATTGTCAGTACCGATGGATAATTTTACGAAAGAAATTGATAATATGTCTAAAATGCTCACCACTTTGATCGCAATCTTCATATTTCTTGGTGTAGCTGCCACCCTTGTTTTGGGCAAATGGATATCAAAGCCTATCATAAATGTGGTTGATGTATTAAATGATATGTCACAGTATGACATGACTACCAAGAATAATCATAAAGTAAATAAGAGCATTAAGCGAAAAGATGAAATCGGTATTATGGCAAAGGCTACTCTGGTTCTTCAGGAGAATTTAAGAACACTGATCGAGAGTATAGCTCAATCGGCTGAGCATATTGCGGCAGCTTCAGAGGAGCTTACTGCAACAACCCAGCAAGCGGCAGAAAGTGCAAACGAGGTTGCTGACGCTGTGCAGGATATAGCAACTGGAGCTGCTGATCAGGCCAGCGATACGGAAAAGGGCGCAGATGAAATCGAATATTTAGGCGGCTTAATTGAGAAGGATCAGGAACTTATTATTGAACTGAATGGGCTTGCAGATGAAGTGGAGAGACTAAAGAGTGAAGGCCTTGAGGTACTTTCTGTATTGGTACAAAAGACAGATATCACAAATAAGACAGCATCCAATGTACGTAATGTAATCCTAGAAACAGATGAAAGCGCCAATAAGATAGATACTGCCAGCCAGATGATCTTAAGTATTGCCAGTCAGATTAACCTGTTAGCCCTGAATGCAGCAATTGAGGCTGCAAGAGCAGGAGAGCAGGGAAGAGGCTTTGCAGTAGTTGCAGATGAAATAAGAAAGCTGGCAGAACAGACAAACCGCTTTACAGGTGACATCGTAAAGGATATTGAGGAGCTGACTGGCAAGAGTCAGTTTGCAGTAAAGGCAATGGGTGAGGTCGGCGATAATCTTGAAGAACAGACCAATAGTGTTGATTATACCAATACTAAATTCGAGGGTATAGCTACTGCCATTGAGCACTTAAGGAACCGGATAGACCTTCTTAAGCAGCAAAGTAATGAAATGAATGATAAAAAGAATGAAATCGTAGGTATTATTCAGAATCTATCGGCTATCTCTGAGGAGAATGCAGCAGGTACTCAGGAAGCGACTGCATCGATTGAAGAACAAACCTCATCCATGAATGAGATTGCTAATTCCTGTGAGAGCCTATCGGGATTAGCAGAAGAAATGCAAAAATCCATAGCCAAGTTTAAAATATGAAATATACTATTCTGTAATGTACCTAGGTAATAAATACACATAATTTGTGGTGGGGTTTTACCTTAAGCGAGGGATTTAACGTAAGATAAAATACCCGAATGTATCAATAAAGTACTAGAACCTAAGAAGGACGTATTGCATCTAATCGTAATGGTTAGCTTGGCAATACGTCCTTATAATTCTTGACAAAAGAAAGTTCGCGAAATGTGCTTTCTTCGGGTTTGCAATAGGAAAAGGAGCTTAGATGGTAAACTTCTCAACTGCCCGGACCAGATGCTCGGCGTTTGTACTAAGTGTACTGACTGATTTGTTCAGGGAGTTGACAGCTTGTAACTGATCAGTGGAAACCTGATTAACATTGTTGGAAGAAGCAGCAATTTCCTCCAATACGGCAGAGATGCTTTCGATGGCTTCTAAGGTGCTGATTCTGGCCTCGTTAATGTTTTCTATATTTTCTGTAATGTGGGTGAGGAAAACAATAAGATTCTCTACACTTTCATGGATATCATTGTAGGAAGCAGTGGTGTTCTTCACTGCGCTTTCCTGTAAAATCAATGCACTCTCTGCTCTTTTTGCGATTTCTACTACACCGGAGGTATCCTCCTGAATACTACTAATAATTTTTTTGACATCATTTACTGAGGTCTTGGACCTTTCGGCCAAGGTTCTGATTTCGTTAGCTACCACAGCAAAGCCTTTGCCATACTCACCGGCTCGTGCTGCTTCGATTGAGGCATTTAAGGATAGCAGATTGGTCTGATTGGCTATATCATTAATAACATTGATGATTTTATTAATTGAGGATGATTTTACTGCAAGCTTTTCAATCTCACGTATGATATCAGTAGTGATTGCTATGGTGGAGGAGGTCTGGTGGTTGAGTCCGTCCGTGGTTAACGTTCCTTCGATTACTCGCTTCTTTGTATTATCAGCAATCTGTCCGATTTCTCTCGTGCTCTCGCTGACCAATTCAATTCTATGAGACAAGCTGTCCATCTGATTCAGACAATCCTCGGCATTTTTTGCTTGTTGGTTGATACCCTGTTCAATCTCATGCATCGCATTGGAGATATTTTCTGCTGAACGTAAGAATTGCTCTGAGGTTATGGATAGATCGGTAGAAGATAGCTGTACCTCACTACTTGATTCTTTCACTTGTTTAATTAAGGCATTGACATTTTGGAAGGTCTCTTGTATCTCTTCCGTAAGAATGTAGAATTCATCCTTGCGCTTAGCGGTAAACTTTACGGTGAAATCACCCTTAGCAGCCAGCTTCAACCTAGAATTAATGCCTCTTATTGTTCGATCAACACCCATGGACATCATAAAAGCGGTTATAAAGGCCAAAATACATGCAATAACTACAGTAATTAGAGTTAACTGCTTGATACCGTCAGCCTGTCTGTCTATGGTAGCCTTCGGTATTAATGCACAAATCATAGCTCCCGTATCTCCGATTTTTGAGTACAGGAACAGGTAGGGAGCTCCTGCATAATTGATCTCTTTCGTACCGCTTGCTTCATCTGAAGCAGTGGCCTCTTGATAGAAGGTCTCGGAAGTAAATACCGGCCCTGAGTCATCCGTCTCCGGTATTTCTCCTTTTGCCTGTTCTTTAGCCAGAATCTCCTTTCCGTCCGGGCTGATGACACCTATGATACCGGACTTATCGATCGTTAATTCTGCCAATATATTATTAACGGTCTCAGCCTTGATATCGATGATTAGAACAGAATCAAGCCGACCAAGACCTCGAATGATACGCATGGTATAATCGGAGGGCTTTGTCATAAGCTTACTGTCCAGATATTCATCCTGTCCGTCCCATACGGTCTTCATCGGATTCTCAATCAGATATTTTCCAATCTCTGTTTCTTTAAGACCAGCATAGAAGTCTTTAAAGGTTATTTGACTTGTAGTCAATGAAAATACGGAGTCCGAGATAATATAAATATTTCCGATAAATTCATCCATGATCCTTCTAGAGGAGATGGATTTAGAATAAGTGGATTTGGTGTTGCTTAATTCCATCATATCCCCAGTGTTGGATAGATACCGAAGCAGTGTATTATCACTTGCATACTGATTGCTTGCGGCCATAACATTCTGAAAGCCGAACCGCATATATTCTGCCGCCATATTAACCGAATCAGCGGTAGAGACCTTGTAATTATCCTTGATAGCTGTGGAAGCCTTTTGAAATGATGCAAGTCCAAGAATAATAATACATGCGATTGGGATGAAAAAGGATGCAATCATACGAAAACGTAGGCTAGAGAAAAATTTGAGCTTTGATAGAGTGTTATAGCTGTCGGCCTTCTCCTTGTCTGACTTATTAGCTTTTCCCCCTTTTTCATCTAATAATTTTGCTGCAACACTAAGTCGAATACGCATATAATCGTCCCCCTCTCTTAAGAACAAATACATACATCAGAGCAGTCCCCATATTTACTCAAATGTACCTAAATCATACCATTATAAGGAAAATTATACTATGAAGAAATTACGTATTTTATGTAGAAATAAAGCAAATTCTTGTGTAATTTGTAGACAGGGATTAACCTTTTTATATATATTATATATCTGCAATTATATGTTATATTCTGTGCTTGTATAATTAGATCAGTATCGATATAATACAGGTATAAATTTCCATTGCTTTTAGAAGTTAATTATATTTTATTAGTAGGCTCTATTGAAGTATGAGAGGATTATTCTATAGTGCCATATATAGAGGAGGAGGGGGGACAATGGATGATGAGTTTAGAAAACCATATGAGTACCATGAGGAAAAAAGAGGATTTCTTCTTGTGTTTATCTTGACGCTGATAACTTTCGATATTTTACAGACACTTTCTCTAGGTGCACAGGTGAACGAGGCCTTTAAGGCAGAACCAGTGCTAAGGATAAGCTTTTTGATATTAAGTAGTGCTTTCTTAATATACACAATTCTTACGGCCCTTCATTGTTATCGTTTGAAAGTGAATTTTGTATCATGGTCTAAGATCTATATAATTGTTCGGGCAATTATCTCGACAACCTATGTAATTATTATTTATGTCCATCGAACGACGCATGAGCATCTGGTTGGTAATGGCACCAACCAATATCCGACAGTCCAGAAGATGGTTATCGAAGAACTAATTATTCCACTAGCTTACGTAATAGGCTTCAGTATAATCTGGTATCTGTACTTCACTTTTTCAAGAAGATGTAAGGAGCTGGTAAAAAGCTGAAGAGAGCCTTAAAGAGAAGAGATAAAAAGAAAAGGAAGGTAGCATTCTTACCCCTCCCAGGTTACTAGGCAGTAGAAGCCAGGTCAGCCTGTGCATAGGGGGGAAGAGGGATACCTTCCTTATTTATTGGTTATTAGAAGCGAGCTTCTTTAAAGCATTTAACGATATAATCAATGTCTTCTCTGGTATGTGCTGCCGATATCTGGGTTCTGATGCGGGCTTTTCCCTTGGGGACGACAGGATAGGAGAAGGCAACCACATAGACTCCCTTTTCCATCATACGTCGTGCCATTTCAACAGCAGCCTTTTCCTCATAAAGCATAATCGGTACGATAGGATGGACACCCTCTACAATTTCAAAACCGGCTTCTGTTAAGAGTCCTCGATAATAGGTGGTATTGTCTTCCAGCCGGTCACGAAGGGAAGTATCAGAATCCAACAGGGCGAATACTTCAAGGCTTGCACTGACTATGGAAGGAGCTAAGGTATTGGAGAAAAGATAAGGACGGCTTCTTTGGCGAAGCAGATCGATGATCTCTTTTCTGCCGCTGGTATATCCGCCGGAGGCTCCGCCCAGCGCTTTACCGAGAGTACCGGTAATAATGTCGACCCGGCCTGTAACGCCGCAGTACTCGGCAGATCCCCGGCCGGTCTTTCCTACGAAGCCTACTGCATGACTGTCGTCCACCATTACGAGAGCATGATATTCATCAGCAAGATCACAGATGCTCTTTAGGTCTGCGATGATTCCATCCATAGAAAAGACACCGTCAGTAGCAATTAACTTAATTCTGGCACCGGCGGCATCCGCTTCACGTAGTCTGTCACGCAGGTCCTCCATATTGTTATTCTTATACCGATATCGCTTCGCCTTACAAAGGCGGACCCCATCTATTATACTGGCATGATTTAGTTCATCGCTGATTACTGCGTCCGCTTCAGTAAGAATAGTCTCGAATAAGCCACCGTTTGCATCGAAGCAGGAGGAATATAATATGGTATCCTCTGTACCAAGAAAGCGGCTGATTGTCGCTTCTAACTCCTTGTGAATATCCTGTGTTCCGCAGATAAAGCGAACGGAGGACAGTCCATAGCCCCGTTCATCATAGGAGCGCTTCGCAGCCTCGATAATACGTGGGTTATTTGCAAGGCCTAGATAATTATTCGCGCACATATTAAGCACAGTTCGCCCGTCCGCCAAGGTTACCTTAGAACCCTGGGCTGAGGTAATAGGGCTTTCTCCTTTGAACAGACCCGCTTCTTTAATCCCTTGAAGTTCTGATGCATAAAGGTTCAAAATATCCTCTTTCCGTTCCATTCTTTCCATCCTTTCTTACCGTATACTTATCTATTAGGATTAAGGTGTCAAAAGGTACCTCCGTATGGGAGGATATACCTAATCGTTAATATGATTCCAATCTAAGATAACCTTACCGGAATAACCGGATTTCATTACTTCAAAGCCTTTCTCATAGTCCTTAGCATCGAACCGGTGTGTGATTACATCATCGATGGATAATCCGCTTTGTAGCATGGTTGACATCTTATACCAGGTTTCGTACATTTCTCTGCCATAGATGCCCTTAATGGTTAGTCCATTAAAAATTACTTTATCCCAATCGATTATGGTACCTTCCTTTTGAAGGCCTAGGAGAGCGATTTTTCCTCCATGCTTCATATTATTAACCATATCATTGAAGCCGGATGGACTTCCAGACATCTCGAGACCTACATCAAAGCCCTCTCGCATGCCGAGAGCTTTCATTACATCGGTTACCCTTTCCTTGGATACATTGATGATACAGGTGGCACCCATCTTTTTTGCAAGCTCCAGACGATACTCATTGACGTCGGTTACAACGACATGTCGTGCACCTATATGACGGCAGACGGCTGCTGCCATGGCACCGATTGGTCCCGCACCGGTAATCAGCACATCCTCACCGACCATATCAAAGGATAGGGCAGTATGAACTGCATTACCCAGCGGATCGAAGCAGGAGAAGAGCTCTTCACGGATGGAAGAATCGCAGCGCCAGACATTCGTGCTGGGAATTACAAGATATTCAGCAAAGGCACCATTACGGTTAACACCTACACCCCGGGTATCCTTGCAAAGATGACGATGTCCCCCTAAGCAATTACGGCATTTTCCACATACGATATGTCCTTCACCGGAGACTAGTTCTCCTATCTCATAGCCCTCTACATTATCTCCGACTTCCACAATTTCTCCGACGAATTCATGTCCGATGGTCAACGGAACAGGGATCGTCTTCCTGGACCATTCATCCCAGTTATAGATATGTACATCAGTACCACAGATCGAAGTCATGTGAATCTTGATTTTTACTTCGTTCTTTCCGGTCGATGGAATAGGAACACGCTTCATCCATAAACCAGGTTCTGCTTTTTCCTTTACCAGTGCCCACATTGTCTTGGTGTCATTCTCGCTCATACATCGTCTCCTTTACAAAATAAATGATAAATTCATAGGCGGGTATCCAAAGTGAATGCTTTCTATAATATAATCATATACTGAAAATCCAATTTTTACAACTAAAATTCTTTCCCTGGCGAACAATTCTTTGATATATGTCTCTGTGTAAAAGACATGTGTACCGCAATTGAATACTTACATATTACGGATGCTTCCTGATTGTCATAATATGTATAATATGGTAAGATGAGGATGAGGCATAACGATTTGCGTTGAAATAGAGGAGAAGAGCATGTATTATCAATACATTCCGATCATTTGGCCATTGTCGATATCAGGCTTACTAACCTTATCCTTAGGGATCTTTGCGCAGCTGAAACGTAGAAAAGCGCAGGGGGTGGGTTTTTTTGTGTTAAGCATGTTTATTGTCACTTTTTGGTCTATTCCTAATGCTCTTGAGATGGCAGCAGTAGAATTACCGGTAAAGCTGTTTTGGGCCAATATGCAATATTTTGCATATTGCTTTTCTCCGGTTTCCCTGCTCTTCCTTTGTATGGCGGCGACTGGTCACAGCTATGAAAAGCATAAGAGCAAATTGAGATGGCTTATTGTATTGCCCTCTATTACGCTGATTTTGGTCTGGACGAATCAATGGCACGGTCTGATACGCTATGACGTCCATTTGACTTATCAAGGAACGTTTTCTGTGATAGCAAAAAAGTACGGTGCTTTTTTCTATATACATGCAGCATATTCACATTGGCTAAATCTGTGGGCTGTTGCTGTCCTATTACGAACGATATATGCAAAGGGATCGGTTTATAAAAAGCAAGCCATCCGCCTACTCATTGGAACCAGCTTAATCATTATTCCGAACTTAATTTATATCCTCGGAATTAGTCCCTTTCGCTTTGATATCACACCCATGTTTTTCGGTCCGGCAGGAGTAATAATTCTGTGGTCTATCTTTCACAATAGGATGTTTGAACTGGTTCCTATGGCACGGACAGCTGTAATTGAAGCGATGGATGCAGGAGTCATGGTTATGGATATTCAGGACAGGATACTGGATATGAATCCCGCATTCAAAAAAATTATTGGAAGCTCGATGCAAAAATATTATCTGAGGTCAATTGATGAGGTGTGTATAGGAATACCCGAATTAATCCGTATCATAAAAGATGGGAAAGTAGCTCATACCGATTTTTCGATCATTGGGGAGAAAGAAACAAGGGTTTTTGAGATATTACTTATCCCACTATATGACAAGGAGGAATACATAGGCCGTCTGACTGTACTTCATGATATCACTGAGAAAAAGCAGGCACAGCAGGAGTTTCTAAAGCAGCAATGGCAATTGGCTGTCATTGATGAAAGAGAAAGAATAAGCAGAGATTTACACGATAATCTAGGACAGGTGTTGGGGTTTATCAATTTGCAGGCTCAAGCTATCCGCCAGGAGCTTGTAAATGAGGGCGTCGATCTAGTGTATGACAAACTGGATCGACTAATAAAGGTCACGCAACAGATGCATTCCGAAATAAGAGAGTATATCGCCAGTATCAGGACATCGGTGATAGCGGAGAGAGATTTCATCACCTCTCTGAAGAATGATATCTTGAATTTCGAGCAGCAGACAGGCTTGCAGGTAAAACTGGATATTTCGGAGGAGGCTTCCATAGAGAAAGCATTTGACTCGTCAGTTAAGGTGAATATACAAAATATTATACGAGAGGCTTTGAATAACATCAGAAAACATGCTCAGGCGGATGAGGTATATATCTCATTTCATATGGATGATAAACATATGACCGTCTCGATAGCTGACAATGGTAAGGGTTTTTATACGGTAAAAAAGGATGACACAGTAAAGAACAAATTCGGTTTGGATATTATGAGGGAGCGTGCTGCATTAATCGGCGGACATTTATCCATCGAATCGGAACCGGATAAGGGAAGCAGGATTAGGTTATATATGCCCAGGAAAGGAGATGATAAGTATGAATATGAAAGTGATGCTGGTTGATGACCACTCTTTATTTTTGGAGGGGCTTCAATATTTATTAGAAACCTATGGCGTCGAAGTGGTAGGAAAAGCGAGGAATGGGAATGAAGCTATCATCATGGCTCATAAGCTAAAGCCGGAAATTATACTTATGGACATCAGAATGCCGGGCTGTAACGGTTTGGAAGCGGTTAAGCGGATTCATGAAGAGCTTCCGGCGATTAAACTGGTCATGCTTACCACCTCTGATAACGATGAGGATTTATTCAATGCAATCAGATATGGTGCTTCCGGGTATCTGTTAAAGGATACTGATGCGAAAAAGCTGGTGGAATTTCTAGAGAATGTAAAGCAAGGTGAGATGCCCTTGTCTCAGGGATTAGCGACCAAATTGGTAATGGAGTTCAGACGTGGCAGAGGAATAAATGACTGCTTAACCCAGAACAAGCGTAATACAGAAAAGACGGAGCTTACCGAACGGCAGCTGGAGGTTTTGGAGCTGATCGCACAAGGGGCAACCTATAAAGAGGTCGGTGAAAGACTGGGTCTTACCGAGCGCACGATTAAGTATCATATAAGTAGAATGTTGGATATGCTGCATCTGGAGAATAAATCACAGGCGATACTATATGCCGCAAAAAATGGGTTAATCAATAATGAAATACACAGCTGATATACCGCAAGGTGGTATCAATACAGGCTAGTGTAAACTGTCTAAAAGTACAGTCTTCTATAAAAAAGACTGTACTTTTATTTTTTTCCAAACTGTTCCTGAGTACATTGTTGTAACGTCTGTTATGATGCTAAAATTACTCATAACAGTAGGAATAATGTCAGTTTATTGAGTGCTAAATCGAATGGATAGCATGAAACTCAGCAATGGTACTTCCAATTAGGAAAAGCATAAGTAGTGCTGTAAGGAAGGGAGCAGGATAATCGTGCAGATGCAGACGTTAACTGAAACCACATATAAACTTGATGATGAATTCACTGAATTTTATAATGAATATTTTCCGAGGATTTATAATTATGTCTGCTACAGGGTAAGGAATTATTGTGATGCAGATGATATCACCAGTATGGTTTTCTATAAGCTTTTTGAGAAGCGGAAATACTATTGTGCCGATAAGGCACCGCTTTTTGCATGGGTTTTCAGCATTGCCCGCAATACAGTAACGGATTATTACCGTAGGCGAGGACGTGATAGCCACACACCCCTGGAAATGGTAGAGAATATGGCTGCACCTGGACAAAGCCCTGCAGACATTATTGAAGCAAATGAGGTAAGACAACAGCTGAAAAGAACACTGGCATTTTTGACTGATAGGGAGAGAGATCTCATAGCTTTAAAATTCTGGAGCGGTATGACCAATCGTGAAATAGCGAAAACAATTGGTTTAAGTGAAAGTAATATCGGTGTTATCCTATTTCGGGCAATACGGCGCATGCGAAGTCTCATGGAGATCCAGGGGGTAAATTGGGATGAATGAGAAAGCAAAAGCAGAGTTGTATTTTGAGTATCTGGATCAAATTCTGGAGGGGAATGAAATTCCAGGAGAAATCGAAGATGAAGAAGTGAACCAGCTTCTGGTGACAGCGAAGAAGGTAATGGAAGTAGATTTTAGTATGAAAAGTAAGGTAAGAGACCACTTAAGAAATCAGCTTATCAGAATATTCATGTCACAGGAGAAGGATAACAATGGATGGGCACCGGATCACCTCTTGAGGGATGAGGATGAGCTCTTGGATGAGGAATTATCCATGGCGGTGGCAGGATCATCGGAAGCAGGGAGGATGGGTTTTTGTGGATCCTATTCAGAATGCCCATATAATAGATGTACTCCGGATTGCATGTTTCGAAAATATTGATATTAATATGTAATACAAATGAATGGGTTACGTATTAAGCAATGTAAATAATTTAATGCATCGTGGATGCATGATAAAATGAAGGATGATAAGGAGGATGTAACAATGAGTATTGATTTAGCAAAAGCGTATATGGAAAGAATTAAGACGGATGAAGTGTTTGCCAAAAAGGTGAACAGCATCGAGGATAAGGCGGCACGCAAGGAGTATGTTGAACAGGAAGGTTATACCTTTACGAAAGAAGAGCTTGAGGAAGTTAGCTCCGAGTTGAACGAGAACGAACTGGATGCGGTTGCAGGCGGATGCTTTATTGAAATTATTTGTGTAGATTTATTCTAGGTGATAATCAGGTCAACTCATTCTTTAATAAGTGATATATCTTAAAAGCTGCCACTCAATCGATCAAACGATTGGGTGGCAGCTTTCGTTCCTTTAGAAATCAAGAGGGCAGGGCTTGGGAGGAAATAAATTCTCCTTGACCAGCCAGTTCCGGTCTTCGTTAGATAGTCGGCTGACTACTGTGGCCGCCAGTTCAAGTTCCCTCTGCTTTAGCAGACACATTCGTTGCTCCGGTTCATTGACAGAGCCACAGGAGGTGAGATGATCATGCTTACAGCCTCCGCCACAGTAATACTTGGCAAAGCATTGTTTGCAGGTATCATTTGCATCAACCGGACTTTGACAAAAGCTCTCCAGGTTGAGCTCATCCTCATGAATGCTTCCGATCCTGTAATCATCAAGATCGACAAAACGGTGGCATAAATAGATATCTCCGGAGGGATTAACCGCTACCATGCTTTGACCAGCTCCACAGAAAAATCTTTTCTTTGATTGCTTCATAAGGCTAAGAAGGGCAAGGTATAAATTACTTCTTCCGGTCAGCTTTTTTATAGAAGCAATATCCCGTTTTTTAATTAAGTCGTACCAAGACTTTGCTTCCTCTTCCAGAGCGCTGAGCATGGCCCGGGTATCACGGTCGGAGGTATTAACCGCCTGATTGCCTTTCGTAAAAGGAGACTGGGAATTCAATGCTACGGTAACCCGATGAAATCCGAGCTCCTGCAAAGCATCCTTTATTGTCTCGGGAGAGTTATCTCCCATGATGACGGCATGACTAGCCGTCTGGGGCATAAGCTTCAGCAGATTTTTGATTTTAGGTATGACTCGGTCATAGGAACCGGAGCCTGATGCAAAGGGGCGTTGTGAATCCTGAAGCTCCTTCAAACCGTCAAAGCTGATCGTAACCCTAATTTGATGCTTCTGAAGAAAGAGATTTATCTCATCATCCAGAAGTGTTCCGTTGGTTATAAGGGTAAAGGAGACATACTTATCGGATTTTTTTGCTGCATCCTTGGCATAATCGACTACTGCTTCTATAAGAGGAAAATTCAGCAAAGGCTCACCACCAAAAAAAATGATGTTGAGTGATCTCATGGCCTCCGACTTTTTAATTAACCAATCCACAGCCCGGAAGGCAGTTGCGTCATTCATTCTTGCACTTTTTTTGTCCTCATAGCAATAAACACAACGCAGGTTACAGGACTGGGTTACTAATAGGGACATATACGTGATGGGTGGTTGCCTAAGCTTTATCTGCATAACAGGTGTCAATTCTGCCAAACTGTCTTTTGCTGTTAATTTTTCCAAGCGAGAGAAGGTATGTTGATCAACTGCATCGGCCTGCATTGTCTCTACATTGATTACGAAATAATCTTCCCTATAATGAAACAGGTGAAAGGGATGTAACTCATTTGCATTCATTCGCTTATCCTCATTTTCTTTCGAATATTTTGATTACTACTACTACTTATCGATCTTCCAGACAAAGTGTTCACAAGACCGATATATCATCTGTTAATACGTTTGGGCTTAGATTTCATTACAGGATGAATGTAATACTTTTTCACTCGATGCGTATTATCGTATATCAAATTAGGATGGATAAATCACGCCGATTATATGGTGATTAAAATAGGAAAGGATGGGGTTATGATAAAAAAATTATATCAACTCGCCAGTAGGACTATTCTAATGTTCCTATTTGTCCTTACTCTTTCAGGCTGCATGCAGGCAAACAGTAGGACCCAGGAGGTTACACTGGGGGTGGCATGGCCATTTGAAGCTGATACCACCTTATTCGAGGAAGGAATCGACATGGCGGTGGAGGAGATTAATGAAAGCGGAGGGATAAGGGGAAAGAAGCTCCTATTACTAAAAGCGGATGATGCTTCCCAGACGTCTAAGGGCTTATTAGTCGCCCAAAGCCTGGCGGATAATCAGTCAGTTATGGCAGTGATTGGGCATAGAAGCTCTTATGTATCAATACCGGCTTCTGCCATCTATGAGGAGGCAGGTCTTGTGATGCTTTCTCCTGCGTCTTCTGCACCGGAGCTTACCGGGAACGGGCAAAAATATATCTTCCGTATTATTCCGAGCGATGCTGTCTTGGCACAAAACCTGGCAGAATATTTGGCCGAGAAGGAGCACAAGAGAATCGTTCTCTATTATTCTGATGATTATTATGGCAGGGGTCTGGCAGATGCTGTCGAGGATCAGTTTCAGCAAAATGGAATTACAATTGTTGACCGCTTTAATGATTATACTGGAGCAGAGGAATTGAGACGCCTGAGGGAGAAGTGGAAAGCCTTCGGCTATGATGGTATCTTTGTCGCAGCTGCCATGGCCCAGGGTGGACAATTTATCCATGATGCCGGGCAGATTGGAATCAGCACACTATTCCTAGGAGGAAATACACTGGATTCCTTACAGATGTCGAAGCAGATAGGGGATCAGTCATCAAGCCTTGTAATCGGTTCGGTTTTTGATCCGGAGAGTAGTGAGGAGGCAATCGACTTTTCCGGCAGATTTATTGAGAAATATGGGGCGAAGCCCGATATTTATGCAGCCCTTGGCTATGATGCTGTTAATGCCCTGGTTAGTGCTTTACATAATACGGAGAGCTACAGCCGTGAAGAGATTGCAAAGGAGCTTCGTAAGCTAGGGAAGTGGACGGGTGTATGCGGAGAGCATGAGTTCTCCGAAACCGGTGACGAAGCGGGAAGTTTAACTGTGATAAAGCAATTCATAGACGGAACCTTTAGCCGTCTGGAAAGGTGAAAGGGATGAACAAAACTGTTTTTCGTGAAATATCGTTAAAGAGGCTTTCCTCTCCGGAGCAACTGGATCAGTTAATACGGTTGACCTCACCCAAAGCGTGGCTTGCTATGGTTGCTATCGGTCTTGTTTTATCCGCTGCAGTGGCCTGGGGATATATGGGCAGTATCGTTACAAAGATAGAAGGAACCGGAATACTTCTTAATAATGCGGGTGTGTATACGTTGAATGCTACCGGTACAGGTCAGGTAACGGATATTCGTTTTGTTAACGGGGACATGGTAAATAAGGGGGATGTCATTGCACGAGTTGCACAGCCGGAGCTGGTGGACAAAATTAATGGTTTACTTGATGAACTGAGTACAATGGAGAGGGATAGCAATGTAAGCTCAGAGGAATATGTACAGACCAAAGCCCTGGTTAATCAACTGAGGGAGGAGCTGGACTACCGTTCCAGAGTGTTTGCACCGATATCGGGACGAATTATGGAGCTTAATATTCAAAAAGGAAGTGTCATTCATCCGGGAGATACGTTGGCGATCCTGGAGCAGTATGATTCCACCGTTAGGCTCGAAGCAGTAATCTATGTAACAGCTGAGCAAAGCGGAAGGATTCGATCCGGTATGGAGGCTCAGATTATCCCCAGTATCGTTAATAAAGAGGAATATGGATTTATGATAGGTCGGGTTGTATCCGTAGACGAATATCCAGCAACGGACCAGAGTATGCTTCAGACCCTTGGAAGTCAAGAACTGGTTACCAGGCTTAGTGAGAGGGGGATACCGGTTCAGGTTAAGATTGATTTGACCACGGATGCTCATACCATAAGTGGGTTTAAATGGTCTTCCCCTTCCGGACCACCCTTTTCCATTCCCAGTGGAACATTAGTGGAGGGAGCTGTTGTGATTAGCAGAGAAAGACCGCTTGAAAAGGTGATACCTAAACTAGAAAGCGGGGTGCAGTAAGAATGGGAAGGCAAAGAATTAAGGTTCCCACTGTCCTGCAGATGGAAGCAGCGGAGTGCGGTGCAGCTTCACTGACTATGATTCTAAGATATTATGGGAAATATGTACCTCTTGAGCAGATTAGAGTGGAATGCGGCGTATCTCGGGATGGTAGTAAAGCCAGTAATATTTTAAAGGCGGCAAGACATTATGGTCTGGAGGCAAAGGGGCTTCGAAAGGAGCCGGCTCAACTGAAGGAAATGCAGCTTCCTCTGATTATTCATTGGAATTTCAGTCATTTTATCGTTCTTGAGGGGATTGGAAAGAACAGGTTTTATCTTAATGATCCTGCATTAGGGCGACGAAGCGTAACAGAGGAGGAGTTCAATCAATCCTTTACAGGAGTGACGCTGTCCTTCAGACCCAAGGAGGAATTTCAGAAGGAAGGGAAGAAAAGAAGTATCGCTGCAATCTTACTGAAGAGGCTATCCGGTTTGAAAGCAGCCCTGCTGTATGTGGTATTGGTGGGGGTGGCAATGGTTATTCCCGGGTTAATACTTCCGGTCTTCACAAGGAGCTTTATTGATGATGTACTTCTGAATGGACAGACCAGCTGGGTGATGCCTTTGTTATTGGGAATGGGTATAACAGCTATATTTCGCGCAGTACTTACCTTCCTCCAAAAGTATATTCTGCTAAAGATGGAGACGAAGCTGGCGATAGCGAGCTCCAGCCGATTTCTATGGCACATTTTAAGACTACCGCCGGTATTCTTCTATCAACGTGTAGTCGGAGATATTGCAGCCCGGATGCAGAGTAATGATCGGGTTGCAAAGTTTTTGTCCGGCAAGCTTACCTCAGCTATCTTAAATCTATTAATGATTATTTTTTATTACCTACTAATGCTACGCTATAATGTGGTATTAGCTACGGTGGGAGCGGTCATAGCTCTTCTCAATATTCTCTATTTAAAGGTAGTCTCGGCTCATAGAAAGGATAGCAACAATCTGTTATTAAAGGATAGGGGCCTTCTTATAGCCACTGGTATGAATGGGTTACAGTTAATAGAGACCTTAAAGGCTTCCGGCTCAGAATCTGATTTTTTTGCCAATTGGTCAGGTTATCAAGCGAAAGCACTTAATTCCGAACAGAGTCTTGGGGTATCCTCTCAGTATCTGGGGGTACTGCCTGTGTTTTTGGATGGAATTAATAATGCGGTTGTACTGATTTTTGGAGCCTATTATATACTCAGGGGAGATATGTCAATTGGTATGCTGGTGGCATTTCAAAGTCTAATGGAAGGCTTTATGGCTCCGGTGAAGGAGCTTGTCGGACTGGGGGCCGAGCTTCAGGAGATGGAAGGAGAAATCGAACGACTAGAGGATGTAATGAGTAATCCTTTAGATAATGACCTGAAAGAAACCGCTAAACCAAAGGAGGATGAGCTCCAGGCTGCCAAGGAGGAGAAAGGTCATAAGCTGGAGGGATATGTTGAGCTAAAGGAAATTACCTTTGGATATAGTTCTTTGGAACCGCCACTGATTGAGAATTTCAACCTTAAGCTTAGACCAGGCAGTCGGGTTGCGCTGGTAGGAGGTTCCGGCAGCGGCAAGTCCACCGTAGCAAAGCTGCTGGCAGGAATTTACCAGCCATGGTCGGGAGAAATACTTTTAGATGGACGACCTCGAGCCGAGTGGAACCAGTCTGTGATCACAAACTCCCTTGCTATGGTGGATCAGGATATCAGAATATTTCAGGAAAGCATACGTAATAATATCTCGCTATGGGATGAGACAGTGAGCGAGGAGATAATTATTCGTGCAGCCAAGGATGCCTGTATTCATGAGGATATCACGGCTCGTTCCGGTGGCTATGATCTAAGAATGGATGAAGGGGGAAGGAATTTTAGCGGTGGGCAGAGACAGCGTATTGAAATTGCCAGAGCTATACTGCATAATCCATCGATACTAATCCTTGATGAAGCGACAAGTGCCCTCGATCCTTTGATGGAGAAAGAAGTAGATGAGAATATCAGACGTCTGGGGTGTACCTGTCTGATTATAGCACATCGGCTCAGTACCATTCGAGATTGTGATGAGATCATTCTCCTTGATAAAGGTAAAATTGTGGAACGGGGAACACATAATGAGCTGTATGCAAGGAATGGCATTTATACCGGACTGATTAAGGCAGGTTAATCGGACTAGGGCTTGTTCGATATTACATGGAAAAGAGCGGGTGAGATATGGATATTATAGATTTGTTCCAGAGGGAAGGTACAACAATCGATAATAAAGAGGATATGGGAGATGTGCTTAAGAGCCCGGAATATGCATGGCTAGTTCTGGAGGGAAAGCTTTTGCTTTTTCTGACATCCGTGAGTCCGGATCATGAGACAGGAGCAAGGCGATTTTTATTTGAGGCAGGCCAGGGGTCACTACTATTTGGTATGGGCTCTGAAATGAGTGAAAAAGGAATGAAGGTCCAGGCTGTCCCCTCCCTTGACTGTGCCTTAATCCGTTTGGAAGCGGTACAGCTGGCTTGGTTGCTTGATACAGAAGGAGGGAAAGAAAAGCTTGCTCAGCTGGTCCAGACCTGGTTGAAAGGTATATCAGAGGGGTTGGCAACCGTGGCGGAGGTTGAGCTAGCGGCAGCAGAGGACGGAAGTAGTATTGATGATTTTATAAAGGAGACAGAGAAGAGAGGCCGTATTCATAACAGGATCTTGAGCTCTCAGGCAGAAAGATGGAGAAAGCAAAGAGAGGACGAAGCGTTACAGCAGTATAGGAGGCAGGAAAATGATCGACGATTAATGTCTAATTCCTTGCTTCAGCTTGCACTCTTAAAGCAAAAGGAGAAAAGGACAGCCTTTTATGAGGAGAGTGGTAATGCACTGACAGATGTCTGTCGACTGATTGGAAGGAGTCTAAGAATAAAGATATTGATTCCCTCCTTAAAGGAAGAAGAGCTAACGTTGAATGCCATAACCAGAGCATCCCATATACGCACAAGAGAGGTATCCTTAAGTGGAAGGTGGTATAGACAGGATGGAGGACCAATTCTGGGTTATATGAGGGAGGATGGAAGGCCGGTAGCCCTGCTTCCCAGAACACCTAGCAGCTATGTCCTCTATGATCCGACAAATAACGCTCATTACCCTGTTAATAAGAAGGTGGCGTCCCAGATAGAAGATGAGGGAGTTGTTTTATTTCGACCCTTTACGCAGAAGAAGATAGGCCTAAGAGACCTTCTGACTTTTGGATTGCAAAGCTGCTGGAAACAGGATCTTTTCAGGATTGCCATCATGGGCACCCTTGGTGGATTACTGGCTACTGCGGTACCCTTAGCCACCGGATTGGTCTTCGATTATGTTATTCCGGAGGGGGATATGGGTGCTCTGCTGCAGATAGGACTAATCCTGTGTGCAAGTGCACTGGCAACCATGCTATTTCAATTAACTCGTGCTTTGGCAACCCAGCGTATGGAGGGCAAGATGGATGGCGCTCTTCAGGCTGCCGTATGGGATCGTCTGCTCAGTCTTCCGGTTCCTTTTTTTAAGCAATATACTTCCGGAGATCTGGCCATGCGTGCTATGGGAATCAGCCGGATTCGTATGATACTTTCCGGAACCACCCTAAATTCGATATTATCGGGTATCTTTTCGGTGTTTACCTTTGCGGTATTGTTTTATTATAATGCAAAGCTCGCCATGGTTGCTGCTTTATTGGTTCTTTTATCTATACTGATAATGACTCTGCTGGCAGCTCGCAAGGTGAAATATGAGCATAAGGTGCTTGCTACCTCTAATCATATAACCGGATTATTACTTCAATTGATCGGGAGTGTAACAAAATTAAAGATTGCCGGTGCTCAAAGTAGAGCCTTCGCCCGTTGGGCCTATGATTTTAAGAAGCAATACGAACTAATCCTTTGCAGGGAGCGGGTATCCAATGTGCTTGCGGTATTTTATAATACATTTCCGGTCATATCCGGCATGGTTATCTTCTATGTACAGGCCAGCAGTGAAGCGTCTATGTCTGCAAGCAGTTTTATTGGTTTCTATTCCGCTTTTGTATCCTTTATGCTTTCCATGGTGAACCTTGCTAATTCGCTTATTGGAGCTAATATGGTGATTCCGTTGTATCAAAGAGCTAAGCCTATTCTCCAGACTCTTCCGGAGGACGATGATAACAAGCTGTCCCCCGGTGCTTTGACAGGTGTCATTGAGGCAAGCCATATTTCCTTTCGCTATCAGAGTGACGGACCTCTTGTTCTTAAGGATATCTCCTTCCGTATTGAGGAAGGGGATTATGTGGCCCTGGTTGGTACCTCCGGCTGCGGGAAATCGACTCTCTTTCGTATTTTATTAGGCTTTGAGACTCCGGAGACGGGTAATATCTATTATAACGGTCAGGACTTAGCGAAGGTGGATGTCAGAGCGGTACGTAGGCAATTGGGGGTAGTACTACAGAATGGTCAACTCATGACCGGGTCCATTTATCAAAATATTATAGGGACAAACCCTAACCTAACCATGGACGATGCCTGGGAAGCGGCAGCAATGGCAGGAATCGAGGAAGATATCAAGGAAATGCCTATGGGCATGCATACTACAATTGGTGAGGGGGCCTCCACCATATCTGGCGGCCAGAAGCAGCGTATTATGATAGCCAGAGCCATTGCTAACAAGCCTAAGATTATTTTCTTCGACGAAGCAACGAGCGCATTGGACAATACGACACAGGCAATTGTCAGCAGGAGTCTGGACACCTTGAACGCTACCCGTATCATTATTGCACATCGGTTGAGCACCATCAGGAACTGTAATAAAATCCTTGTTATGGACCAGGGGCGAATCGTGGAGCAGGGCACTTACCAGGAGCTGATAGAAAGGGACGGTATTTTTGCCGGCTTGGCCAGAAGACAGATGGCTTAATAGGGACAAATAGCAAAGGACTGTTTCAGTATGTGATGAAACTTACGATTAGAAGGTAAGCGGCTTCACATATTTGAGACAGTCCTTTTGTTTTTATCAGCACAGAAGTAGATACCGACATTAGAGCCGTTATAGCCATGATGAGCCACCTGAATAATATCTGATTTTAGATAGGAGCCATAACGTGCAACCAGAATACTGGATTCCTCTACATTAGAATCTCCAAGGAACAAGGCTCTGCAACCGTCCACGGTCATAAGAAGAATGGTAGAGGTATCGTTAAAACGGGAGTCAGATGGTACAGAAAGCAATTATCATTACAGTCATAACAGGATAAGTTTTTTCCGCCGGGATATGCCTGCAATGGCTCAGGTAACTCATGAATCGTGTGTAGCATGGCTTATTCTCCTTTGAATTAGCATATTTAGCTATAGTTCCTCTAGGTAGAGGACACCCTCCAAGGAACTAAGGGTATCAAGAAATTCGGTATTTGACTGCTTTTTAGGCAAGCGAAGATTGACAAGCAGTGCCGGTCCCAGATCATTGATAACTCCGGCTCTTTTAACCTCCAGTTCAGTAATTGATATGTTATTATTCTTTAGCTGTTTGAACAACATACGCATATCGCTTGTCTTTTCCAGCTCAATATACAGGTTTAGCGCTTTACTGGAGGCAATAACAAAGTCATCTAGATTATGTAATAAAGCCATGGCTGTGAAAATCATACCGGTTCCGATGATAGCACCGACATAATAGCCGATTCCCACTGCCAAGCCGATGCAGGCAGAGGCCCAGAGACCGGCAGCAGTCGTTAATCCCTTAACCTTATTATGACCTGTGAAGATGATGGTACCAGCTCCCAGGAAGCCGATGCCATTGATGACCTGTGCTCCCATACGGGCCACATCGCCGGTACCGTAGACATTATTGATGTACTCATTTGTCATCATTACCAGGGCAGAGCTCATACAGACCAGCATATAGGTCCTAAATCCGGCGGGGCGCTTTTTACGACCTCTTTCGATACCAAGAATACCACCGCATAGTAGAGCAAGTGCCAAGCGCAGCAGACTGGATAAAACGTAATAATCACGGATGATTTCTAGCATATTTGGTCTCCTTAATAATATTAGTAAGTTATTATACTTTATATGCGGAAGATCCCGATGGCGTCCTTAATCCAAGGAGAACACAGCTAAGACAGGGTAATGATCGGATACTCTGCCGCCTTCGTAATCCTCTGTGATTACCTTATATTCCTCTACCTCGAAGGTATTCTTTCTTAGTAATATATGATCAATTACTTCGCCGAATTGAGTTCCTTTATTAAGAAAACCGGGGCTGGTAGCCCAAGACATGGTATCCTTTGCAATATACTTTGCATTGTCATAATTGCCCTTGGTCAGTGCCTCATACGCGGCAGAGGCCTCAGAGGTATTAAAATCTCCGGTTATGATCACTGGTAGCTCCCAACGGTCTGCCATGTTTAACATCAAGTTGGCACTATGTATCACTGCCTGTATCCCTTTGTGGTCAAAATGAGTGTTCATTACCACAAGCTGTAGCTGCGTAGCCTTATCCTCTAGGAGTACCCAGGAGCAGTTTCTTGGTCTACTGGCATCCCATCCGGTTTTCGTCGAGGTCGAGGCAGGATCGGCTGCTACATCCTCATTCAACCAGAAGTCACCAGAATCCTTCATGGTGAACCTCTCATGGTTGTACATGATCAAACTATATTCACTGTTTGCTTTGTCTGGTTGTCTCGGCTTACCATAATAAGAATATAATTCTGAAAAGGCATCCGTATCAAACCAGTTCAACCAATCCTTAGTTACCTCCTGGTATCCGATGATATCCGGATAATATGCTTTCAACATCTTAAGTATCCGGGGACGCCTGTTATCCTCCGAGAAGGCACCCTCTCCACCATTTTTCACATTAAAGGTGAGAGTCTTAATTCGATTTTCCTTATGTATCTTCATCCATTCCTTCTTGCTTAGAATCATTTCTGCCTCCTTATTCTCAGAGAACCTAATCCAAATAAAAGATATGGATAAGGTAAGCCCTAATATAATTACTATAAAAATGATATAATACTTTCTTATGACGTTGGTTTTAGCCATGAGTATACCTCCCTTGGAGGAATATTATATTTTAGTAATGTTTGCTTTGCTATATTCAATTTATGACTTCTTCTAAATTACAAAAAATGAATATTGAACAAAGGATTAATAGATAAATATAAAAATGTGTACATTCTGAACAATGTTAAATCTGCAAAAATGGACTATTGTTAAAAATCCTTGGGCAAATATAATAAAACCATGACTTGCATCACATGTGCCGGCAAGAGTTGATGTAGGTTAAATCTTTATGAAGGAGTTGCAGGATGTTAATGAGTAAGAAAAGCAGTAGAAATACCGGAGTGAACATAAGCAGTGCCCAGAGATTTAATACGGCCAGACGATCACTCCGTAGGTATTGGGAATTGTATCTTCTGCTGATCCCTGTTCTCGCTTTCTTTATAATTTTTAAATATCGCCCGATTGCAGAGTTAATCATGGCCTTTAAAAATTATAAATTTAATTTGGGAGCATGGAATAGTCCATGGGCGAGCTCCTTTGGATTTGGGCATTTCATTCGATTTTTCCAAAATGCGTATTTTAAAGAAATTATATGGAACACCTTCAGCTTAAGTGCATTGCAGCTGATTATTGGTTTTCCGATACCAATCATACTGGCATTAATCATGAATGAATTGACGAATAAGTATTTTAAAAAGACACTACAGATGGTTACTTATGCACCGCATTTTATCTCAACCGTAATTCTGGTTGCGATTATGCAGGCGATGTTGGCTCCTGGTACTGGTGTTATCAATCAGTTATTAACTGCTGCCGGAAGGGAATCTGTTTATTTCTTTGGTATCCCGGCGTGGTTTAAACCCTTGTACATAATATCAGGAATATGGCAGAATGCAGGATATAATTCGATTGTATATCTTGCTACCTTATCTAATATTGATCCGCAGAATATTGAAGCGGCAAAAATCGATGGTGCAAATCGTTTTCATATCATTCGTTATGTAACGATACCGGCGATTATACCCACAGCAGTTATTTTGCTGATTATGGATGCAGGTAAGGTAATGAATGTAGGCTTTGAAAAGGTTTATTTGATGCAAAATGATATGAATGTCAGAACAGCAGAAGTAATATCTACCTATGTATACCGAAGTGGTATAGAGGGTGCGCAATTCAGTTATGCAGCCGCTGTAGGTTTATTTAACTCTGTGGTAAATGTGGCATTATTGCTACTTGTTAACAAAATATCTAAAAAAGTTACAGAGACTAGCTTATGGTGAGAGGAGGCGATGCTTTGAAAAATAATAATACAACTGTTTTAAAGGGACATAAGATTAAAGCTCGTGGCTTTGATCTGGTGTTTGATATCATAATCAAGGTATTGGCCGTTCTCATTATTCTGCTTGTGATGTATCCATTGGTATATGTTGTAAGTGCTTCCTTTTCTAACCCACTGTCAATTACAAGAGGAGATGTATGGCTTTTACCGAAAAGATTTACGCTGGAAGCCTATAAGAGCGTATTTAGTAATGCAAAGATTTTGACAGGCTATAAGAATACTGTTATTATCACTGTAGCAGCAACAATAATCAATCTGATTATGACGACAATATGTGCCTATCCCTTATCCAGAAGAGATTTTTGGGGAAGAAATGGATTAACCATTTTTATTACCTTCACAATGTTCTTCAGCGCAGGTATGATACCAAATTATTTACTCATCAGAAACCTGGACCTAATCAATAATCGGTTTGCTCTGATTCTTCCTGGTGCAATATCTGTTTATAACATGCTGATTATGCGTAATTATTTTCAGAATTCGGTACCGGATGAGATTATCGAAGCAGCGACTATTGATGGATGTGGGAATATTCAGACCCTAGTCAGGGTAGTTATACCGTTATCAAAGAGTATATATGCCGTATTGGTCATCTTCTATGCAGTGAGCCATTGGAATTCCTACTTTGATGCCATGGTATATCTGACCTCGGAGGATAAGTATCCTCTTCAGCTGATACTCAGGAAGCTATTACTTGAAAGTAAGCAAATCAAGGATGATATGGGATTAAGTCAGACGATTGCGGAAGCTTCGCTAGCCTATGTATCCTTACAATATGCTATAATAGTTGTATCCAGTTTACCCTTGTTAATCGTATATCCATTCATGCAAAAGTATTTTACGAAAGGAATTATGGTTGGTGCGGTAAAGGGATAGTAAATTAAGTAGAAAGAGGGCTATTCATGAAGGAAAAAAGAAGCAAAATTATTCAATCATTAAAATCTAAATTTGCAAAATCCATTGTGATTCCCCTCATCTCTATATTTGTCGTAGTATTGGCTGTTATTATTTTTATCGTATTTCGGTCCTTTACCAGTGAGATGAAGGAAAATGCCATCGATAAGAAAATACAGCAGTTAAGCAATACAGAGCAAAGCATTACTGCACGTATCAGTGAAGTAAGCAGTATTTCTCTTGATATTAGTAATGATAACCAATTTAGTTTTGTCCCATTGTCATACAATAAGTATTCGGGTTACGAGCTGGTAATGACACTTCGTAAATTATTGGTAGGTAATAGCTTTATATCGTATCTTTCCTTCTATCGTACCTCGGAGGAGGACAAGATATATACTTCCAAAGGAGAGATGCTGTTTCATACCTTTTGGAACAGCTATATCAATTTAGAGGAAGAGAATGAGGAAGAGTATTTAGATCAAATCAGAATTCAGACGAATCGAAAGGTATTTCCTGTAAAGAAAAGTAAAAATGGAAAATCCTTTATGACGATGATCTATCCCATTCCTTTGTTGGCCAGTCGACCCAGTGCTTATGTTATCACTTATATCGAAGGTGGGCACATTGATAATATTGTTAACTCCCTATTTACGGATTGTGAAGGAGAAATATTGATTTATGATCTGAATGATGTACTTATATATGATTATGTCAGTTCAGGAAGAGATAGCTTGCAAGAAGAGATTAAGGATAAGGTAGAGCTGTTAACACAAGAGAAGCCTTACCACTATCTGAAAATCCAAAATCAAGATTATATACTTTTAAAGCATGATTCAACCTATAACGGATGGAGTTATATCTCTTTAATACGGAGGGACGACATTACCGGTAATTTGACAGATAAGCAGATTGGATTTCTGCTGATGCTTCTTACAATCACCATATTTGCGATAATTGCAATCATGGCTCTAGTATTATTTAATTATCGGTCGATCAATCGGCTGGCACAGATTATATCAAAGGATCTAAACCTTGGCGATAGCGATGAGTCCAATGAGCAGCTTTTGTTATCGAATGCTTTTTTGGCTTTAATGGAGAAAACACAGAGTACTACACAGAATCTATTCCTTACGAACTTAGTTGCAGGGCAGTACGATGAGACTACCATTACATCAGCTGTGAATGAGTATAATATGTCCTTTGAATATTCAAATTATATTGCATGTGTCGCTTATTTTCACGGAACTCAGGATAGTCACATTAATGATGAATTGGTGTCCTATGTTAAGGGGCATTTTGATAGGCATGATATGTTATGCTATCCTGTCTGCCAGACTAACCCAAGTCGAATTCTCATTATTGTGAATGCATCAGAGGAAGTGCTTAAGTGGGATGTGTTTGAACCGGTATTAAGTACCTTATATTACGATATTGCCAGAAAATTCAATCAGACCATCAGTGTTGGTGTGGGAAAGATTTACCTTGAGTTACATAAGGTTTATGATTCCGCTTATGAAGCCTTAAGTGCAATGTATTTCTGTATTCTGGAAGGAGAGCGTTATATCAAGCGTTATATTGATATTGACACGGAAACCATATCCATGAATGTATCCGGTATCACTACCCGCATTATAACAAGTGTGAGACAGGGGAACAGGGAAGAGATGCTAAAGGGAATGGGGGAACTTTATTCTGTAATCAATGCCCATGGCTTTTCCGTTCAGCATCAGAATTTTATCGCTTATAGTCTGTTGTCCTCATTAAAAGAATATGTAGATGATCCGGGGCTTTATAATGAGATGAATACCATATTGGTTGATCTGTTAAAAAGGACTCATGTAAAGAATGTGAAGATATTCGATCAGATAGGAAAGCTGTGTGAGATTATAACCGATCATAGAAATGAGGTCAAACATAGCAACAAAAACACAGATTTAATCAATATGATTATACATGTAATCAACGAGAATCTATTTGACAGCATGATGTCCTTGGAGAGCATTTCAGAAAAATGTGGGATATCCCCATCTTATTTAAGCAGAATATTCAAGGCAAAGATGGGAAGTACACCGATGTACTATGTTGAAAATCTTCGTATGAGCAAGGTGAAGGAAAAGCTATGCAATAGCAATGAATCATTGAAGCAAATACTGATTGATACGGGTTATATTGATCAAAGTAATTTCATTCGTAAATTCAAGAAGATAGAGGGTGTAACTCCGATGACATATCGGAAGATGCATCAGGATAATTCGGAGCTATGAGAATAGGACTGATATAAGAAGATAGGCTTAGTCTGTGCGGTAGTGAAGCCGATATTGCCTACGACGTATTCGTTATACCATTAGGTGTAGTATCTATATTGAAAAAACTTATAATGTCTGGAAAGGGGTATTTTATGAAAAAATTAATAGCATTGTTACTTTGCATCACATTAATTGGTGCAGGTTTTTATGGGTGTGGGAAAAAAGAGGATGTTACCGAGACGAAAAAGACTGAGACAGCTAGTCCAAATACATCATCAAATACAAATGATAATAAGGATACGAATGCAGGAGGCCAAGAAGAAGCAACAAAAAGCAGATTTCCAATCTCCGAGGAGAAAATCACCTTAGATGTTATGGTACTTAAGGGGGATCAGCAGCCCAATTGGGAGGACATCTATGTATGGGAAAAATATGAGGAGATGACCAATATCCATATCAATTGGATTCAGGTATCCGGTTCGGAAAGGGCTGAAAAAATCTCCACAGCATTGGCTAGCGGTGATATGCCGGATTTATTCCTACGTTGTAAGATTTCATCCTCAGATTTGTTGTTATATGGTGAGCAAGGCCTATTTGTAGACCTTACTGAAAATGATATGATTCAAACCTATGCACCGAACTATTGGAATTACTTATCAAAATATGCAGATACCAAAGCAAGTGTACAGTATCCATCCGGCGCAATATACGCTTTTCCTCAGGTAAATGATGGTCCTGAGCTTCGTGTTTCCCGTAAGATGTTCTTTAATAAGAATTGGCTTGCTAATTTAGGACTTGAATTACCTACTACAACGGAAGAATTATATAATGTACTAAAGGCCTTCAAGGATCAGGACGCCAATGGGAACGGCGATCCTACCGACGAAATTCCCATGTGCACACAGGACTATGCAGCATTTAATGATTGCTTCCTTGGAGCCTTTGGCTTAAGCAATAGAGGTCAGCAGAATCAGATCGTTGATTGGGATACAGAGAATAACAAGCCTCGATTGATTGCTGCTAGTGAAGATTATAAGAGTATGCTTCAATATATGAATCGTTTATACACCGAAGGTTTGATCGATCAGGAATTATTCACCATGGATGGAGCTAATTTCTTAACTAAGGCACAGGATGATCGAATTGGTGTTTTTGCCTTCACTAATCTTTCCTGCGTTCCATCTGATACTCTAGATAATTGGGTAGGTATTGAAGAATCCTTAGAGGGACCGACAGGAAGCAAGCTTTGGGCACCAATCAGAGCACACTTCCATTCCACAGGTGCAGCAGTTATCTCCAGCTCCAACGAGCATATTGCAGAAACCTTACAATGGCTGGATTATTTCTGGACAGATGAAGGTAACTTATTCTATCATTATGGTGATGTCGGTACTACCTGTGTAGCTAAGGAAGATGGAAGCTATGACTGGACAGATGAGATCTATGCTAAGATGACTGGTTCCGTTACCTTTGATGAGGTTGTAAGCTCATATACACCATATGTTGGTGGTAACAACCCTGTTGTGGAGGTATATCCTTATTTTGGTGGCGGTGAGACTCAGCCGGTTCCTGCTCAGACTGCAAGAAATCTTTTTGAATATGGTACCGATGTTTATTGGCCAAGCTTTACCTTTACTACGGAGGAAAATGACCAGTTAACTGCGATTCAGACTGATATTAAGAAATATTGTGATTCAGCAAGAACAGAATTTATCACTGGAACAAAATCCTTTGATACCTGGGATAGCTATCTGGCAGATCTGAACAAGATGGGTCTTGATAAGATGTTGGAGATATACGGAGCGGCAATCGCTCGTTTTGAAAATACAAAATAGACTGATCACGGAAAGTAAGTGTGGTCATACAATAATGGGAAGCCTATGGGGCTTCCCATTATTATTGAATAAATGATTATACTATGCTATAATTTCCAATGGCTTCATGGTAAATGACTTCATAGATAGTAAATGGAATACTGTAGGATACTATTAATCAGGAGGACAATTATGAAAGGGTGGTTTAAATCATCAATATTACTGTTTGGAGCGTTGATACTTCTTGCTGTTACAACATGCTCCTGCAGCGGAGCGAATGCATCAAGCGGCTCTACCACGAAACGGGCGGTTGTACTACAAAACGATAATACGAATGCGGTGCGAAATCGACTATTAAAAGAAGATATTCTATTCTTAAAGAATGAACTCCCCAAAAAGCATATTAATTTGTTTCATCATATCACAGAGGAAGAGTTTAATAACCTTTTCGACCAACTAGCCGAGAAGGTTGATACGATGGGCAATATTCGAGTATTTGCTGAGATCAACAAGATCATCACTTTGGTTGGGGATGCTCATACATCCATAAATTATTGGGACGGCTATCATTATCCTTTGGAATTTTGGATCTTCGAGGATAAGGTCTATATCGTAAATACCAGTACAGACTTAGAGGAGATGATGTATTCTCAAGTACTGCAAATAGATGGTTTTGATATCGACTCTGTAATCAACCAGCTTAAAACACTGATTTCTCATGAAAATGACCAATGGGTCTTAGCAATGCTTCCGAATTATCTACAGTCACCGGTCTACATGTATGGCCTTGGTATCCTTCAAAGTGAACAGGAGGCAGTATTTACAGTAGAAAAGGACGGTAAGGTGATGGATTATACTGTTTCCGCTCTTGAGTACGGAGAAGCTGCCGATTTTAGCAAGAAGGCAGAGGATGTCCTAGTCGGGAGATATAATAGATATTATAGCTATGAATATCTGCCAGATAGCAAGGCACTCTATTTTATTTATAATGTATGTGCTGATATGGAAGATCAGAGTTTTGCTGAATTTAATAAGGAAATGACTGCTGTAATAGATGAAAATGACCTAGATAAGATTATCATTGATTTGAGAAATAATGTTGGTGGTAATTCCGAGATACTGAATCCATTTACACAGTATCTTTCGGACCGTATCAAGGGAACGGATGTCAGAGTCTACATTTTGGTAGGGCGAAATACCATTTCTTCCGGTATGTTTGCTATATATAGAGTAAAGGATGCAGTTCAGGAAGCAATCTCCGTAGGCGAACCCACTGGCGGTGCACTAAATCACTATGGAGATATTAATTCGATTAATCTGCCAAATTCTCAGTTACTAATAAACTATAGTACAAAGTACTTTGAATTAAATAAAATGTTCCATTATAAGAATGAAGGAGTAGGGACATTTTTACCGGATATACTACTTCAACCGAATATTCAAGATTACATGAATGGAAATGATGTCGTACTTAATTATGTTTTGACTGATTAAAGGAAACACATAATAAAACGCTTATCTTTGAGATGATTTCTTGACTTGAAGATCGGCGTTTTTAATACTTAGGTCGTTAAAGAACAGCTTAGACAAACACTGCAATACGTTGACGGAAAGGAAGACACCGAATGAAAGAAGATAACAGCAAAATAACAACAACACAGAATGAAGCTCATAGAAGTTGGACCATTCCCTGCATACAGGAAATAGATGAACTAGATATGTGCGAAATCATCCCAATTAATCATCAGCTCTGGGGGACGGACTATCCGGTAAAGGCTTATGGGAGAATGGCTATGATACCGGAGAAGGAATGGATAGTATCCATGACAGCGGAAGAAACCGATCCACTCCGAAGGTATCAGAAAGACAATGATCCGGTTTATCGGGATAGTGCCTTGGAGGTATTTCTTAATTTTTGTCCGGGGGATAAAAGAGCTCGTTATATGAACTTTGAAATAAATGCAAATGGGGCTATGCTCTCTCAGTTTGGATCGAAGGGAGATCGAAGTTTTATCAGTGACCTGAGGGAGAGCTATTCTGCCATATGTCAGGTAAGCATCGAAGAAAATAAATGGAGTGTTCTGCTTAGAATTCCTTTGGAGCTAATCAATGAGTTGTACATGTCGGATGCCATTACGGACATGATGAAGGCAGGGGGTATCATTTCCTTTAATTTATATAAAATAAGTGAGGATAAGGAAGAGGAGCATTATATCAGTAGTTCCTTTATTCCTGTAGATAAACCGGATTTTCATCTGCCTGAGTATTTTATGACAGGTATTGTGAAATAATATCATTAAGGCTTAGTATTGATTTTTAATGCGTCACATATACTAGTGAGGTCAATCCATAGGCTTAATGATATCATAGTTGTAGATGTACGGAAGCTGATCGTGCGTGATGACCAGTCCTGCATAATAGCACTGTGTTTCGGAATAATCGAAATTATGCCAGCGTTTCATCAGAATATCATTTGGAAGATAGGTATAATAACCAAGGACCCAGGGATCCATAAATAAAATTCTGTTGTTATCATATCCGCAGGCGATTACATAATGAGAGTCCTTCCAATCATATGTATAATCGATACTGGTATCCTTCCAGGCCTGGAGGATAAGGATAGGAGTGATACCGCTATTAATGAGTTCCTTCAATAGAGCTACATTCATTTCCATGTGGAAGGAGGCTTGAAAACCAAGCATCCTTAGGAAGGTAAGGATATTTTTGTACTCCGTACCATAGATTGGTTGTTGCTTGAGTATCTCAGCTAACACATCCTGCATATATATAATCCCATAGCTTGCAAGTATTGCCTGAACGCATGCAACACCGCAGGAATAGGGATTCTCCTGATGACATAAGGGAACTCGTATAAAACACTCAGGGGTGAAGTGTTCCAGAATATCGCAATTATCTGATTTTATAAGCATGATCGGCGCTCCCTTCATATTGAATATTTGGGTGTATAGGTAGTTGCGATGTATAAAATAAACAAGGTTATTAAGATTTACAAATCTTGTTGTGTACTTATAATATTATATGATAGAATGTCGAATAAGGTGATATTTACCGGTTTTCAAGTCGGTTTTTCGGATATGAAAAAATTTATTCAACAATTAAAGAAAGTAGTTGAAAATTTATCCAGATAAATATATACTATTCATATATAATAAGTATGAATTAGGAAACAATTAGTAGTAATGTATTATTAATTAAAATGAGAAAGGAGCTACTATGAAAAATAAAAGAAAAAGAATGAAATCATTCATCAGCTTATTACTGGTAATGATGATCTTTTTGGTGGGTTGCGGCAATAATGCTTCCAAGGGAGGTTCCACCTCAGACAAACAGGAAGAGCCGTCGGCTACCGCAGCTGCCGATAACTCCTCTACAAAGGAGAAGATTGTCAATATCGGGGTAACGGATACATTAAAAACATTAAATCCTTTGCTGATTGATGCAGGTGAAGTAAATAAGTATTCTACCGGTATGATGTTCCTGCCTTTGGTGGATCTGGGACCGGATCTCAGCTTTGAGCCAATGTTAGCTGATTCCATCACAACGGAGGATAATATTAATTTTAAGGTGCATATTGATGATGCTGCTACTTGGTCAGATGGAACTCCGGTTACTGCAGATGATGTGGTCTTTTCTGCACTTCGTATGGCAAGTCCTCTTATTGCCAATCCGAGCTTAATGTATTATGCATTTGAGGGTGTTGGCGATGATGGCTTTGTGGAAGAGGGAGCTACCAGCATATCCGGAATCATTGCACTAGATGACAAGACAGTTCAATTCACGGCTAAGTATCCTATGGCATTAACTACCTTCGAGAACACCTATGCACGTTATTTTCATACCCTTCCTAAGCATGTTATAGAGAAGATTGCAGAGGCAGATCTTGCTACTAATGAATGGTTTAATAAACCAGATGTAGTCAGCGGTCCCTTTATGGTAACCGATTTTGATGTAAATCATTATATCTCCTATAAGAAAAATGAGAATTACTGGAGAGGTCAGGTTAACATTGATAAGTTAAATATTAAGATTGTTACCGGCAGCCAGCTGTATGCAGGATTACAGTCAGGAGAGATTGATTTTGTACAACAGACGATGGGTGTAATTCCACAAGAAGATTTTGCTAATGTTGAAGCTTTGGAGAATATTAATGCGGTATATGGTGATCCAGTAACAAATCAATCGGTATTTATCCAGACAAAGAATGAAGCGGTGTCTGACCCGAGAGTAAGACAGGCGATTCTTTACGGAATTGATAGAAATCTATTGGTCGAAGGTCTCTTGAATGGGAAGGGTGAGGTGGTAGACGGCTTCTTATCTTCTGCGAGTCCATTCTATGATGCGTCCTTGGTGCCGACAGAATATAATCCCGAGAAAGCAAAACAATTACTGGCAGAGGCAGGCTGGGATGGAAGCAAAACCTTACGCTTCTATGTGAATTCCGCTGATACCACCTTCGTAAATGGTGCCAGTGTAATTGCAGCTCAGTTGGAAACAATCGGTATCAAGGTGGAGATACAGACCGTTGACTTTACAACCTTAATGACCATTGTAGGAACCACAGATTACGACTTATTAGCTGTTCAGTATACCTATGCGCCCATTGATCCATATCCCGATGTGAGCTGGCTTTTAAGTGGAGAAGGCAGCTGGACCAGTTATTCCAACCAGGATATTAACGATGCACTCGCTCAGACTCAATTGACCAGCGATATTAATGAGATAAGGGGTCATTATTTAACTATTAATAAAACAGTGCAGCAGGATGTTCCTATGTTTTCAGCCTATATTATAAAAGCGCTTGGTGCGGTAAACAAAAGACTTGTCAACGCTACCCCTTCGGTATATGGTTCCTTTAATCATATTGAAAAATGGGATGTAACAGAGTAAAATATAATCAGCATTAGAATTTTATAATGCAAAATGATGAAGCAGCGACGGTGCTTCATCATTTTGCAATTTTTATAGGTGTCAAAAGGATATACATTCATTTGGCTGCCTTTCCCTCCTGGGTATATTCTCCTTTGAGACTCATGGCATAAAGAAAATCTCGCACGACTTGGCTCGATTTTCTTCTGAGTCTCAAGTCGAATATAGGCAACCGTCGTCGGCCGGTCTAGCCAAGCTGAATATACATGCACTGATATTCACTCGTACAAGCAGAGATTACCTTTTGACATCTAAATTACTTCGAGATGCACCATGTGTATCGAGGGCTTGGCATGTTGGAATACTAGGTAATATAAATTCAGGGATAGGAGAAGATGTATGTCGCATTTACTAGAGGTAACTGATCTAAAGACAATTTTCGATGGTGATATGGGAAAGACAATAAGTGTTGATGGCATTAGTTTTTACGTTGATGAAGGTGAAACACTTTGTATTGTCGGAGAATCGGGTTGTGGTAAAAGTGTTACATCCCTATCCATAATGAGACTTTTAGGGCGTGGCGGTGAAGTAGTTCAAGGGGAGATTCTGTTTGAAGGCAAGAATTTGCTGGAGATGACAGATAAGGAATTGGATGAAATAAGGGGTAATAAGCTGACCATGATATTTCAGGATGCCCTAACCTCCCTTAATCCGGTACTTACCATAGGAAATCAGCTCACGGAAAGCATAAGATCCCATTTAAAGCTGGATAAGAAAGATGCAAGAATAAGAGCGATAGACCTCTTGAGTAAGGTTGGCCTTGCAGAACCGGAGAAAATGCTGAAAAAACATCCTTTTATGCTGTCTGGTGGTATGCGCCAGAGAGTAATGATTGCGATGGCTTTATCCTGTAATCCAAGATTACTGATTGCGGATGAACCAACTACTGCGCTGGATGTTACGATACAAGCACAGATTATGCAGCTTATGCGTGATCTCCAAAAAGAATTATCCATGGCAATTGTATTAATTACGCATGATATTGGAATTGTAGCAGAGATGGCAGACAGAGTTCTTGTGATGTATGCAGGGCAAGTGGTTGAGGAAGCTAAGGTAATGGATCTGTTTAATAACCCATCTCATCCGTATACAAAAGCCTTATTGCAGACAATACCAAATATATTAGATGAGGTTGACCGGAGGCTGGAATCCATTCCTGGGATCGTGCCGGAACATTATCAGGATATCACAGGATGTCGCTTTGCAAGCAGATGCCCCTATCGTAGCGAAGGGTGTGACTTACCACAGGGGATGGTACCTGTGGGGGAGGAGCATTTTGCAAGATGCCACCGTACAGAGCTGGTGCAGAAGCAGTCACCAGGGGAGGAGGATTAGACCAGATGACTTCATTAAATGCGGATAAAGTACTTCTTGAAGTGAAGGACTTGAAAAAGTATTATCCTGTGAAAGCCGGATTAATTACCCATACCGTAGCGAACGTAAAGGCGGTTGATGGTGTGGACTTTTGTATTCATCAGGGAGAGACTCTGGGGCTAGTGGGGGAATCCGGATGCGGTAAATCTACGATAGGCAAACTGATTGTGTCACTGGAGCAGCCTACCGGGGGATCTATCCTATATAAAGGACAGGATTTGACAAAGGCATCACAGGGACAGTTAGGAAAGATACGTACCCAGCTTCAGATGGTATTTCAGGATAGCTATTCCTCACTTAATCCAAGAAAGCATATCTTTGAAATTCTGGCAACTCCGATGCTCTATCATGGGATAGCGACAAAAAAGGATGTAGATAAGAAGGTAAACCGGTTGCTGGAGCTGGTCGGTTTGCCGCAGAACTGTAAGGGAAAGTATCCTCACGAGTTCTCTGGTGGTCAAAGGCAGAGAATAAGCATCGCCAAGGCTCTGTCCCTAAACCCGGAGCTGATAGTCTGTGATGAACCGGTAAGCGCTCTAGATGTATCGATTCAAGCACAGATATTAAACCTTTTGCGGGATTTACAGAAGGAGCTGAAGCTCACCTGTCTTTTTATCGGACATGGGCTAGGAGCGGTCAATTATGTGAGTGACAGAATCGCAGTGATGTACCTTGGTAAAATTGTTGAGATAGCAAGCGCTAAGGAGCTGTTCCATAATCCAATCCATCCTTATACCCGTGCGATTTGTGATGCGGCTCCCATTCCGGATCCGACCCTTAAAAGGGATGATACGATTATTCTTCAGGGAGAAATCGGATCCAATGTTAATCCTCCGTCCGGCTGCATCTTCCATCCAAGATGTAAATATGCAATTGCTTCCTGTAGGACGAATGACCAGGTGCTCGAACCAGTAGAAGAAGGAAGCTCCCGTCTCGCTGCATGTGAGGTTATGGTGGGTCAGATAGGGAGGGCGAACTCATGATAAAGTATATTATCAAACGAATATTAGTGGCCATACCGGTCTTGATTGGGATTACTATTGTAGACTATATGATTATGTGTGCGGTAGGAAGTCCCTTGGCAATGCTGAAGGGACCACGAGTATCGGAGGCGGCGGTAGCGGCAAAGGAAATAGCCCTCGGACTGGATCAACCCGTGTATGTCCAGTACTTTGTATGGTTGAAGCAGCTGTTGTATGGCAACCTGGGATATTCCATCAAGAATTATCAACCTGTTGCATCCATGATTGGAGAACATCTGGGACCCACCTTATTATTGATGGGAGTCTCATTATTGGTTAGTATTATTATTGCGGTACCTGCGGGAATATTCAGCGCAACCCATCAATACTCTAAACGCGACTATACCGTAGTCGCCCTATCCTTTGTCGGAACCAGTGTGCCGGGCTTCTTTCTTTCTCTACTACTGGTTTACCTGTTCACGGTTAGGCTAGGCTGGTTACCCTCCAGTGGAATGACCTCCCTGGGTACCGGTGGAGGCCCAGGAGATATAGCAAGGCATATGATTATGCCGGTTATTGTACTTGCAACCTCTATGGCTGGAACCAATATTAGATATATCCGAAGTGCGGTACTGGAGATACTTCAGCAGGATTATCTGCGCACGGCGAGGTCTAAGGGGATTGGTAATTTTAAGGTTATTAATAAGCATGCTTTTCGGAATGCATTAATTCCTATTGTAACTGTAATGGGAATGGAAATTCCGGTATTGTTCGGTGGTGCTGTAATAGTAGAGCAGATTTTCTCATGGCCGGGGCTTGGACTTATGACAATGAGTGCAATTACCAATCGTGATTATCCGGTAATCATGGGGGTATGTCTCTTATCAGCAATTGTAGTATTAGCTGCGAATTTGATAACAGATATTTTATATGCAATTGTTGATCCTACGATTCAATATAAATAGCAGGAGGGACGGAGACAATGAAGCAAAATAAGGTAGAGGACGAGAGATATCTACAGACAGTTTGGCGTCGCTTTCGACGTCATAAATTAGCCTTGGCCAGCCTGGCTGTACTTACCATAATCATTCTGGCAGCATTGTTGGCACCAATTATTGCACCCTATAATCCCAATGAAATGGTAGGATCCTTTAGTGGGGCACCAAGTAGTAAACACTTATTGGGAACAGATCAGATTGGTCGTGATGTCTTTAGCAGACTCCTATACGCCACACGAATATCACTTCTGGTCGGCGTGTTGGCCACATTAATATCGACGATCATCGGTGTGGTACTGGGCCTGGTATCCGGATACTTCGGTGGTGTGATTGATATGGTCATTATGCGCTTTACGGATATGGTTATGTCTTTTCCGTATATTCTACTCATTTTGGTAGCGGCTGCTATCTTTAAGCCTGGATTATGGAATATCATATTAATTCTTGGATTTGTAGATTGGCCCGGAATTGCCCGACTTGTGCGAGGCAATGTATTGAGTCTTCGTGAAACGAACTTTGTAAAAAGTAATCTGGTAGCGGGCATGCCAAATCGCTATATATTATTCTCGGAGATATTACCGAATACCATCGCACCAATACTAGTGTATGCCACCTCCGTAGTAGCCCTTTCCATGCTGGATGAAGCTGCTTTAAGCTTTCTTGGAATGGGTATTCAACCGCCCACAGCAAGCCTTGGAAATATGCTGAATGGTGCACAATCTCTTACCATACTGACCTCCAAGCCATGGCTATGGATTCCCGCCGGAGTTTTGATTGTAATTCTGGTAATGTCCATCAGCTTTATCGGAGATGCCTTAAGAGATGCAGTTGATCCTACCTCTCGAAGCGGCGGCTCCCGGAGCTAACCAGAAATGGGTAGCTTAGGGATGCCGATGGTACATAAGAAATGGTGTTTCACAAAATAATATTGAAGGATACAGCGGCTGATTTATTAGAGGCTGTAGTATAAGATTTCTCAGAGCAGAAGAAGGTAAACTTCTTAAGCAAAAGAGTGGTATTATACTGCAGCCTCTTTTCTTAAGTTAGATCGATTATCCTTGCTTGGAGTCTCCCACGGCGCTTATCTGGTACAGTTATATACTCTGAGCCGTAAGGAGAAAATCGATAAGGCAATCTGTATTTCTGGATCAGTGCCGGTCGGAAGAGAAGGTAATCAGATGAAAACAATGATGAAGATATTTTTACCAGAGGCGCTGTTTCCTACTAAGAAGAATGTAAGGAAGCTGATGGCCAAGCTGTCTGGTGATCATGTGGAGGTATTTACTGAGAATGCTATAATCATGGAACATTACCAGTGGTTACTTAAGGGATTTAATAATATGGCTATGGGGCGGCATAAAGTAAGGACCTTCAGCGAGCAGGAGATCGGAGAGATCAGGGATAAGGTTGTCTTTCTTGTAGGAACGGAAGATCCCTTTCAAAAGCTAGGTGGAGAAAAAGCCTTAAAGGACTGCCATATGAAGAACAGATTCTTTAAAGGAGCAGGGCATGGCTTAAATCATGAGCTTTCGGACGAAATCAACAGTACGATAATCGACATAATGAAGGATAGAAGTTCTATGACTTCAATGTGAAAGAATCGAATTGACATAAAACCTCCTTTGTGGTATAAATATTCATAATTAAGTAGTGGTGTAGTATCTTGCATATTAAACAGATTTATTGGATACGTGCCATTTAGTCTAGAAGAAAGGTTATTCTTCGTTTTCGGTAACGACGAAAGAGGGGTGAATAAATAATTATGGATACGAATATTAAAACAATTGAAGATTTGTCGTTGAATGCCTGGCCTTCTCATCAGATGGAGCTTTATGACGGATGGATTCTTCGCTTTTCCCATTTTTACACTCACAGAACCAATAGTGTGGAGCAGTTCGGTACCTCAACGCTCTCCTGGCGTGAGAAAATACCATATTGTGAAGCTGCCTACAAGCGATGGGGGACACCTACAATCTTTAAAATCAGTCCCTTGGTATCAAAGGATTTTGATTATATGCTGGAAAATCGCAATTATGAAATACAGCATACCACGGATGTAATGATTCTAGATTTGGAGGAAGCAAATCTTCAGGCATCGACGGACGAAGTCATTGTGAGTCAGACAATCGATAAAGAATGGATTAATGGCCTATTTGATTTGAAGGGGACAACCAATGCCATACACAGGGCAATCGTACCTACGATGTATAATGCCATCTCCAAAGAAACCATATGTGTATCCATACAAAGTGAGGGTGTGATCATTGGGACCGGGCTTGGGATCCTTGATCGTGATTATGTCGGTCTATATGCCATCCATGTCAGGGAAGATTTTCGTAACAAGGGACTGGCGCGATCTCTATGTACCTGCATTCTGAAGGAAGGAATGAGAAAGGGGGCAAGGAAAGCTTATCTACAGGTAGTGGACGGAAATCATCCGGCAATAGGTCTTTATCAATCACTGGGCTTTAAGAGCTTTTATACTTACTGGTTCAGAGTGAGTAGCAGTGTTTAGCACATACTATTCCTCATAAACGACGATAGGAGTTCCTTCTTCAATATTCTCGTATACGGTTTTTGCTAGATACAAGGGCGCATTTACACATCCATGAGTTCCCCGTCTTAGATAGATTTCTCCACCGAAGCGGTATCTCCAGGAGGCGTCGTGAAGACCTATATTACCGAAGAAGGGCATCCAATAGGTAACCGGTGCTTCATAACCGGGACCGGTTAAGGTTGCTCCTTTTTGCTTGTAATTAAGCATATAGACTCCGAGAACCGTAGCATTACCTCTGTTTGGGTTTCCTGTAACTACGGATCCCTGGACAATTAGCTTTCCATCCTTGTAAAACCATAGATGCTGTTTTGATATATTAATTTCTACATAGGTATCCCCTATTTCATTGCCCTCTCTGGAGAAGGCTTTTTGCAGATAGACAGGTTCTTTTTCAATGACAGCACCGTCTTTTATATTGTTGCATAAGGCTTCGGTTTCAGCAGTACGGTCAATCTTCCAACCATAAAGACCGCCCTTTACTTCTACCTTCTTGCCGGTAGAAGTACGAAATTCTCTTGTGATACCAACGGTATCATATTTTTTACTCAAGGCCTTCACATATTTTGCAACTTCTTCTTTGTCTAATAGAATCTCTAGTTCTTCGTCGATACTAAGCCAGTGATTTAGGATCTTTCCATCCAATACCTCCCTTATATTTCCAAATTGATAGGTTATTCTAGTAGATACATATCTATTTAATTGTTTTAGTGTATTTAACGTTTTTTTAGAGTTTGTGGTATACTTTGGGTTTACATAACACTGAGTATTATGTAGGTCTAATTTTGATCTACCCTCTGAGATATATTTACTAAGTACTTTAAGAAACTGAACCTTATTGATCTTATTTCCATACATCTCTTTCACGATTTCATAGGAGCCATTGGAATATTTGAAGGCAACATTTTTTGGCTCTACAATCTTGCCAGTTATACAATTTAAGCTGCTGATTTTTCTTTCCAATAAAGTCGCATCATAATCATATAGGTCCTTTATGTAATACCTGTTATCTTTGAATAAAGAACCTACCCACAGAAGTGGATTTTGCATATGATCAATCTGTGCCAAGGTTTTATTAATGTTATATTGCAGACCTATATCCTGACCTGTAATTACCTCGGTTTCGTGGTTTCTTTCAATTAGCTGCAATTCATAGCTTCTGGTAAAATTACTGATAATACGGGGGGCGTCATCATGAGCTTTTAGTGATACATCGTTACCGTTTATCTCTGTATTAAAGTAGTAATGATTGATAAAATATAATGAGATAAGCAAATAGATACTTATGGCTGAGGTTATAAATATCAAGAAGTTTTTCTTTAATTTTCTTTTACTAATCATCAGGATTTTAATCTGCTTCATACCGAATTACCTACTGAAGAATATGATAATCACACCATCATATGTTTGTGTAGCTAAATTTAAAACTATTAATATCAAATTATATTATTCTTCAATAAATTATAATCCATATATTTAACGAATTCGTTGACTGTATTGTACCAATAATACAATATACTTGTTTCGTAAGTCCCTGCTATATTTGCAGTGAATATTTTTCGCTGTCGCGAAAACCAGTAGTAGCAAAGCCTTCAAAGTATGGTAAAAAATAAATCGCCATGAAAATGAGTGAAATACAGACGAATTAACGCAGAAAGTCATTGGATTTACAGATG
>JAEYOQ010000015.1 GCA_023411555.1 Bacillota bacterium | reverse complement strand
AACGGATACGATCATCGCTAATGCCAGAACGAAGGATAACTTCTTAAAGAAATTCTTCTTCATATTCTTACTTCCTCCTTAAAATATATGGTTTGGTATTATATCCTGCGCCACCCTTACTACCCTCACAAAGTTTGTAAACCCCGCAAAACATAGAAAAGGTCACGCCTAATATAATCTTCCAACAACAAGATGATTATAACAATAAAGGAAAAAAAGGTCAAGTCTTTTTATCTGACTAATTTGGATTTTTTACCAATTGACCATTCCCCTGAATCGCCCTAATTTCCTGCGTCAGGCAGATTATACCTTAGTCAAAATGCTTTCAGGGGATACCCCCTCCTCATAGCATTCACCGCCAGATCTTTTCTTACCGCCGATGTAGAATTAGGATGTGACTTCATCCACGGTTTGATTAGGTCTTGCGGCTCATCTATTGTTGCTTTGACTATGACTATAATATGCACTTAGATTATGTCAAATTTATGTCAGGCATTTGTCATAATTAGATTATTTTTAAAAATCTCTCAACTGCTGCCTTCATCTCCTCTGTATCGCATACATTTGTATGCAGAACAGGAGCTGTGCGTATATCCTCAACTGCTTTCGGTATATCTGTCTTCGATAGCTTACTTAATAGAAGAGCCTGCTCATAATCATCCTCAGGTATCTCGTTGACTTGAAGTGCATCTAGAACACTTTTGCCGAATTTATACGGACTGGCTGTAGCTACGATCACTGTCTTTGCAGTATCCTGAGCCTTCTCTAAAAGCTTATAATATACACCGGCTGCTACAGCGGTATGGGTATCCATCACATAGCCTTCCTCGGTATACACCTTATTAATGGCTGCTTTTGTCTCTATCTCCGAAGCCCAACCCCCGAGGAAATCCTTCAGCTTCTCTTTCATAGGCTCCGTTATCGTATAAGCTCCTTGAGATGTGAGGGCCTTCATCAGCTCTGCAGTTTTAGTTGAATCGTTATCTGCGATATGATAAATCAAACGTTCCAGATTGCTGGATACTAAAATGTCCATTGACGGAGACTCGGTTAATATAAATTCTCTGTTCCTGTCATACCTACCGGTCTCAAAGAAATCAAACAGCACCTTATTCTCATTGGAGGCACAGATCAGCTTATCAATAGGAACACCCATATGCTTTGCATAATATGCCGCAAGGATATTGCCAAAGTTACCGGTCGGCACAACACAATTTATCTTCTCACCATTTGTAATGTTACCCTGCTTTAATAAAGAGGTATAAGTATACACATAATAGACAATCTGAGGTACCAGTCTGCCGATATTGATTGAGTTAGCTGACGAGAACTGATAGCCCGCCTCCTTAAGACGTGCAGCCAGCTCCTTGTCATTAAACATCTTCTTAACGCCGGTCTGTGCATCGTCAAAATTACCACGGATACCTACTACATGGGTATTCGCTCCCTGCTGGGTAATCATCTGCTTTTCTTGAATGCTGCTGACACCATCCTTGGGATAAAAAACAATTATACTGGTCCCCTTAACCTCTGCAAAGCCTGCTAAGGCTGCTTTTCCTGTATCTCCGGAGGTTGCCGTGAGTATAACAATCTCCTCCTGAACATGGTTCTTCTTTGCCGATGTCGTTAGTAGATGAGGCAGGATTGATAATGCCATATCCTTAAAGGCTATGGTTACCCCGTGAAAGAGTTCCAGATAAAATGCTGAGCCCACCCTTTTTAACGGTGCAATATCCGGCGTATCAAACTTCGAATCATATGCTTTCGCAATACATTCCTTAAGCTCCTCCTCCGAATAGTCTGTTAAAAACAAGCTCATTACCTCATAGGCCAGCTCTTGATAATTTAGCTTAGCCAGATCTTCCATTGACTTCTCGAGAGCCGGTATTGCTTCCGGAACGTATAGTCCTCCGTCCGGGGATAAGCCCTGTAACACAGCCTGTGAGGCTGTAACTCTAATACTTGAATCTCTTGTACTCCTATACATTAGGTTCATAACTATTTCAATCCCCTTTACTCGTATTTATTTGAAGCCCTCTCATAACACCTTCCTATACCAAAGCATAACCTTCATCAATATCATCACCAATCATAAGTCCTGACAAAGCTTTATTGGCATAGGTAATAGAAAATATGAAGGTATCCGTAAACACGAAAATCACCTTCACACTTTCACACGTCATAAGTTTCAAGTATTATAACATGACAAGCTACCGGATACAATACGCATCCTTCTATTTTTCTTTGTAAAATTCGTGTCCACCGTGCTTAAACAGCCACTCCAGATTATCATCAAACCATCGTGCACTTTTGGACTTCGTTCTTTTTCTCGCAATAAAATATAGGGCACCTTTCGAGTAATCTTCTCCCTTTAGCGCTCTAATTACAGCTTCCTTCGTTTTATCGGATATTTTAACTGACCAATAGCTTTTATTATCTACCGGAGAGAACTGATATTCTCCATCACTATTTTGAAATATGACATCCTCCACTGAATCAGGAAAGCTATCATCGGCGATACGGTTAAGTATCACATTAACAATTAATATCATACCTACCATATCCTCACCGCCAGCCTCTGCTTGAACAATACGCTCCAGCATAGCGATTTCCTTCTTGGTTACATCAATTACATAGGAAGTACTCGCTTCCTCCGTGGATAGACTCTTAATCTCCTTCTCATCCTCTTTAGTGTCAGAAGACTCTTTATCCTCAGCAAGAGAAATTGCTTTTTCTCCTGAGGATACTACAGTACTAACCGAAGTCAAATCAGGAAGCTTATCCAGCACAGTCTCATATTCCTTCTGATTCATGGCATTGCCTAGCAACCACCTTGTCTTAGTTTCGCTGTCTACTGAGGCTACTTCTCTGGTAAAGCCCCTCGAAGCCCTGGTACTTCCAAGTCCTGTCTGCATAACCTCTGCAACACCAAAAGGATTTTGTAATCTTGATTGAATTAAGAAAGCCTGATGGTTTGCTTCCCACTGATTGGTCAGCTCTTTCTCAATCTTCTCATGTGTCTCTTCAGCTTTCGTGCTTATCCCTGCTGCTTTTGAATTGGTGTTATAAAACACATCGGAACCCATAATCAGCAATATTACAGATAATGCATATGCAATAATCACCATGATGATACCATGCTGGCTTTCATGCAATTTTCTCTTTTGAAGAAACAAATTTATTATTGACATAAATTTTTCCTCTTTTCTAGATATTTCTCTGATAATATTTTCCATTTAATGGAATTGTTGGTAATGATATCAGCATTATAGGCAAAGCCTGTTTTTGTGTCAATAAGTCTAATGCAATTTCGTTATTAACAACCATGAATGAATGGTATATTTTACCTGTCAAGGAAATATGCAACAATATTACATGCACCATCAGGTTCGTTTTTGTATAGTTTGCACAAGGTAATTTTAACAATTTATTAACAATATATTAAATATTTTACGGGGTTTTCTCAAACTTTATACATATTCTACTGCTTTAGTACGATTCTAAGGCATAAATCAAGTCATTCTACACAAATGGACTGTAACAACTTCTTAATAATTTTACTCATCCTTTTACTTGTGTTGATGCAATCAATATTATCTGGTATAGTGTTAGAAAGGTGGTGAATATTATGTTGCCCGGAGTATATCAATCCTCCAGTAAAAATGGAGAAATCTATTATCGAGCCTCTGTGACTTATCGAGGAAAGCATATAAGTTTGGGAAGCTATTCCTGTCAAGAGGATGCAAATAAAGCTTATCTCCTTGCATTGGAGATACTAACGGACAACTCTGTCTATAAAATAGAGGGGTATCCGGAAGCTTGTCCGCTTTCCTTCCACAAGTGGGTTGTACTGATTAACTTTCGAGATAATCTTATTTATTTTAAGAATCCGATCTATCTTAGGAAGAGATATTTCCTATACTATCTAGACCTCAATACCTGCCTTCGGTTTGATGCAGAGGATCTCTTTTATTATGCTCACCACAAGATTATAAGGCGCGGAGGACATCTCTTTGTATCCGATTACGGTATGCAGGTTAACATCCTTTCAAGATACGGTATTAAGAACTATGCTGTTGCCGGTAAGGATTATCAGTTTGTCAACGGTGATAACCATGACTATAGCTATCAAAATATCGAAATTGTAAATCCATATTACGGCGTCACAAAAGTTATTCGAAAGGGGATCCCCGTATATGTCGCCAAAATTCATATTAACGGTGACTATCTGATTGGTAAATATCATAGCGAGACTGAAGCAGCCATTGCTTATAATAAAGCCGTACTAATATTAAGAAATAAGGGGTTAACCAGAAACTATCCACAGAATTATATAGAAGGAATTAATGAGATTACCTATGCAGCCATTTATCAGAAGCTGAGAATATCTAAGAAATTATTGTCCTTTGCTGATTCCATTGTCAGCAAATCACAATGATTTGCGAACAAATTACAACTAAAATATTAACAATATTTTAATTTTAATTAATAAACTACCTTTCCTGTAAATATGTGCTATAATTAATTTATATTTTTTCTTCTTCCGTTTTCATAGCTTTGCAAGCAATAGAAAGTGCGCTTCGCGAACTTTCTATTGTTACAAATGAAAGCCATTGATGAATCCTACAAGTGTTCTCGGTACATCAGAATGTACTGACTTGTATAGGAATAATCAATGGCTTAATTTGTATCAGCTTCATTTTTCAATTTCACAGTAAATACTGTTCCGTTTTCATCACTTCTTGCCGATATGTTACCTCCGTGCATCTCTATGACGCTCTGTGCAATTGCCAGCCCAAGCCCGCTGCCGCCTGTTTCAGATGATCTAGAGGTTTCAATTCGGTAGAAACGCTGAAATATCCTATCTAAATCCTCCTTCGGTATCACATCTCCAAAGTTTGTTACGGCGATTACTATACCGCCCTCTTCCTTCTCTAGGTCTATAATGATATTCTTACCATCTCTTCCGTATTTGATTGCATTACTGATTAGATTGGCAAAGGCCCTTGCAAGAAGATTTCCATCTGCTTTGATTACTGCGGAATTGAATTTAGTACGGAAAGCATACTCGAGATTATATTCAGAAAAGCTTGGATAGAATTCATCAACCAACTGATTAATTAGCTTCACCATATCAACCTCAGTAATATTTGCCTTAACTTCTCCAAAATTGAATTTAGTATAGGTGAAGAGATCATCGATTAGCTTCTCCAACCTCTTGGACTTGTTATAAGCAATATCAATATACTTTCTCTGCGTTTCCCCAGGTAGCTCCTTAGAAGACACCAGGTCCAGATAGCCGATGATGGAGGTCAAGGGTGTGCGAAGGTCGTGGGCTACACTTGTAATCAATTCATTCTTTGCATATTCACTCCGACGTTCATTCTCCATTAATTCATTTATATCATCTGCCATCTGATTTAGCTTATCAGCCAGTAATGCAAATTCATCCTCGTTATTAATCTCGATACGATTATTAAAGTTTCCCTGGGATATCTGGTTAATACCGTCTATCATCTCCTTAATATAGGAGATGAATTTCTTAGTAAGCATAAGAAAATAGGTGATAAACAGAATAATCCCGGCAACTATCGTCAGTACGGTAATGATAGCAGCCGAGGCTCCTGAAAGCTCCTGAAAGCTTTTACCTAATACAATATAGATTCCAATATGCAATAAGGCAATAGTAAGCAGCATATACAATAGGCTTAAAATACTATACAGCACGATCTCGAATCGAAAGCTTTTGAAAATACTATTCTTCAATTTTATAACCTACTCCCCATACTGTTTTAATGATCTGGGCATCTCTTGAATCCATCTCAATCTTTTCTCTGATCCTGCGAATATGAACCATTACCGTGTTATTCGCTTCATACATCTTCTCGTTCCAGACTCTCTCAAAAATCTCATCCGTAGAAAAAACCCTGCCTACATTACTAGCCAAAAGGTACAATATGTCAAACTCAATCGGTGTCAGCTTAACATCCTTACCATAGGCATTCACCTTATGATTCTCTTTATTAATAATTAAATGATCCAAGACAATTTCCTTATCCTGCTTCTCATCGTGGGAGTTCGGATTGAACTTAGTATATCTTCGAAGCTGGGACTTAACTCTCGCCGTCAGCTCCAGTGGATTAAAGGGCTTAATTACATAATCGTCAGCACCCGTTCCGAGTCCGATTATCTTATCAAGATCAGCTGACCTAGCACTCAGCATAATGATCGGCACTGTACTTGTCTCACGGATCTTTTTGCACATGGTAAGCCCATCCATTCCCGGCATCATAATATCTAGTATAACCAGCTTGATGTCAGCTGTCTCCAGAGTTTGAAGGCCCTCCCTTGCACTGTTAGCCTTGTGCACCAGATATCCTTCACTAACCAGATGTATCTCCACCAAATCAGCTATATCCTTATCATCATCCACCACTAAAATTCCGACCTGTTCCATAATGACCATGACCATACCTTTCTGTAAAATTCATGTCAAGTGTGCCCTTCACGAGTAATAATCTCTCTATAAGAAGAGGAACACACAATTCCTCACAAGGAGCTTCATTCCACGAAACCTCGATCCACATAACTTCTTTATTAAACAACCCTAACTCGTTCAGCATTCCAGATATAGTTTAGGATTCATCTTCACTAGATTATCCTAATAATAACATATACCATGATAAAAATCTTTAAAATTTTCTTAATAATATAGACAACTTCCTTAATCATCCTGCCTCTTCTTTCAAATTGACGAAATCACCTTCCCAGATACATAAAAAGGCTATCAGCTCTGCTCAATAGGCAGGATTAATAGCCTTTTCTGCTTAATTATAGTAAATTACTCATTCCAGTTGATTCTGATTTACATTTTTCTGTTTCCGTGATAGAATACAACCTGTGAGTAGCACAGATGATCGCGCCTGACAAGGTGAGGAAAGTCCGGGCTTCATAGGGCAGAGTGCCGGATAACGTCCGGTGGAGGCGACTCCAAGGCTAGTGCAACAGAAATATACCGCCCGAGAAAATGATTGCTTGCAATCATCTCTCTGGTAAGGATGGAAAGGTGGCTTAAGAGACCACCGCCTTACTGGTAACAGTAGGGGCTATGTAAACCCCACTCGAAGCAAGACCGAACATAAAGCGATACGGCTGCCCGTCGTGCTTTAGGGTAGGTCGCGTAGTACCTGCATCGCGTACTTTATACGCGTAAGGTACTGGAGCCACATGGTAACATGTGGTCAAGATAGATGATCATCCGAGACATAACCCGGCTTATCGTGCTGCTCATACCTTAAAACAGCTTCCGCCTACAAATTCTTTTAATATCGAATTCTTCGGCACCGTCTCACTAGGTGCACCAATGAAATAATCTAAAAACTTCAGTAATCTCTTTGCTTCCACATACTCAGGACAATTACGATCAATTCCAAATAAAATCGGCTCTGCATATTGCTTTAACACAGCCAGTTCATATATCAATGCAGAATTGAACATAACATCTGCATCCTCCTGGAAGGGGAAAATATTCTCATCCTCACCACGTCGAACCGATGGCCACATAGATATCGTTTTCTGTGCCGAAGCCCCTCTTGTCCTGGCATCTCTTACCATTCGTCTTAGCAAACGACCATCTGTGGTTGGAATACGATTATGCTCATCAATATTTAATTGGGTCAATGCACTGATATAGATCTTAAATTTACTTTCTCTAGGCAAAGAATAAGATAAGGCATCATTTAAGCCGTGAATTCCCTCAATCACCAGGATATCCTCCGAACCTAAGGTCAGAAAATCCCCTTTATACTCCCTCTTTCCGCTTACAAAGTTGAATACAGGCATTTCTACCGTCTTACCATTCATCAAATCAGTCATATCCTTATTAAACTGCTCTAAGTCAATGGCTTCTAGCGCCTCAAAGTTATAATTTCCTTCCTCGTCTTTTGGAGTTTTCTCACGCTCTACGAAGTAATTATCAACTGCGATTGGGTGCGGTTTTAATCCATGGGCCTTCAGCTGAATACTTAACCGATGGGAAAATGTAGTCTTTCCTGAGGAGGAGGGCCCGGCAATCATAATGAATTTCTTCCCTCCAGCTTTCTTGATACTTTCAGCGATATCACTAATCTTCTTCTCCTGAAGTGCCTCCTGCACCAAAATCAGTTCGTTCAAATTTCCCTTGGCGATAACGTCATTGAGCGCACCTACATTGGGAATGTCCATCATCTGTGCCCATTGATTTGCTTCCTTCAGGGTATCATAGAGCTTCGGCTGATCTACAAAAGGTTCTACAACGGTGGGATTTTTCTTGTTGGGTAGTAACAGCAATAAGCCCTCATGATATAGCTTGAGATCAAAATAGGTTAACATCCCTGAGCTCGGAGGCATATATCCATAGTAATAATCCTCAAACCCATCTAGATTGTAGATGTTGGCTTTCGATACTCTACGATAACGGAATAATTTTTCCTTATCATACATCCGATAATGACGAAACAGCTCAATCGCATCATCCGTTCCTATACTGCGTTTCATAAACGGAATATCCCTCTGGATAATATCCAGCATGCGTCTCTTGATTGCCTGAACACGATCCTCCGTCATCGGAAAAAGCCCCTGATAATCACAATATAAACCGTTACTGATTGCATATTCCACGGATACCTTTTTTACATTTTCGTTACCAAACTCTGAATAAATCGCCTTAAGCATAACCAGTACCATACCTCTCTGGTAGGTTTTGCTGCCGGCGTCCTCTCTTACAGTGACAAAGCGGATCGAGCAGTTATCATTGACACGCTTGAAAAGCTCACGTAATTTGTTGTTCACGAAAGCTAATATGATTTGGCTTTTATATTCCTTTTGAAAATCCTTACTGATATCTAAAAGCGAGGTACCGATCGGATACTCATATTCCTTACCGTTAATCTCTACTTTCACATTCATTTGCTTTTCTTCCATATATACCTTACCCCTTCTTTTATTGATAGTATTCCAGTCCGCTAAGAATCAGTGCTCTTCTCTCTTCCATCTCTCTTTCCCGGATCTTCGCATTCTCAGTCTTCTCTGTCCTCAGAGTACTAAGAATATTCTCACATAATCCCAGATCCCATAGAAGGAATTCTCTAAGTATCGGATGCTTTTGCTCCAATAAGAGTCTGCCATAATAAACATGTTCCTTTTTTGTAAGCTCATATTGAACCGGTTCCGATACCATTTCTTTGGGTATCGCTTTGATCATCATATAGAATTTGCCTTCATCCATGACCATATTCTCTTTGACAATTAAAAAGTTCCGTTCCTGTAGCAAAAGTCTTACTTTATTTATCTCGGACTGTGGCTGCAGTATCAGTTCCTTAACACACTGCACAAGCTCCTGCTTTTCTTCAAGAATCTGTATCGTTAAGGCACCTCCCATTCCTGCAATGAGTATGGTATCCACCTCCCCCTCCTGTAGTCTTTCCAAACCATTGGACTTACGAGTCTCTATCAAATTAGAATAACCATATTTCTCAATATTATCTTTTGCCCTATCTATCGGCCCCTGATTCACATCCATGGCTATGACCTTGTTCGCTATCTCCTTCTCTATCAGGTAGATGGAGGTATAGGCATGATCACAGCCCACATCAGCAACTCTGTTACCCGGAGTAACCAAACTGGCCACGGCATGTAAGCGTTTTGAAAGCTGCATATATTTCTCCGTTTCTTTTCATTATCCTTCCACATAGGCTCTACCGGCTACCGTTTCACATTCTCCGCCAGCTCAGACGCACCATGCTATTAGCTATATATTATCATTATTTCCGACTGATTTCCACATATGTTTTCCATCCTATGGACCTTATAATAAGAGTCAGCTTGCTGACTCTTTGGCGCCTGAGCGGTTTGCGAAGCAATAACTTCCTATCCGCGAAGTGCGCATCCTGCCCGGAGGGCTTTTATTCATGACAAGTGAATTGATTTATCAATTCATCTTGTATCATGGGACGTAATTTTCTATGAAATAAAGAAGGGCTGCCATAGCTTCCCCAGACCGGATATTCCTTGTCCAATCTACATAAAGCTATATGACTGCCCTTCTCACCTGATTCAATACCTAACTATATATCATTTGCAAAGTCCCAAACAGCATGACTTATTCCAAATAATCCTTTAGTTTTCTACTTCTACTCGGATGTCTTAACTTTCGAAGCGCTTTTGCTTCAATCTGGCGAATACGCTCTCTGGTTACATTAAACTCCTTACCTACCTCTTCCAGTGTACGTGCACGACCATCATCCAATCCGAAGCGAAGCCTGAGAACCTTCTGCTCTCTCTCCGTTAAGGTTCCTAATACCTCTACCAGCTGCTCCTTTAGTAAAGTAAATGCTGCCGCATCTGCCGGTACCGGTACATTATCATCCTGAATGAAATCTCCCAGATGGCTGTCCTCTTCTTCACCAATCGGGGTCTCAAGAGAAACCGGTTCCTGAGAAATCTTTTGTATCTCTCGAACTCTATCCACTGGCAAATTCATTACCTCACTGATTTCCTCCGGCGAAGGCTCTCTTCCTAACTCCTGCAGAAGCTGACGTTGTACGCGGGTTAATTTATTAATCGTCTCTACCATATGAACCGGAATACGAATTGTTCTAGCCTGGTCTGCAATTGCTCTAGTAATAGCTTGTCTGATCCACCAGGTAGCATAAGTACTAAACTTGAAACCCTTACGATAGTCAAACTTTTCTACTGCCTTGATAAGTCCCAGATTACCCTCCTGGATTAGATCCAGGAATAACATTCCCCTGCCTACATAACGCTTTGCAATACTTACCACCAGACGAAGGTTTGCCTCCGCCAGACGTTTCTTCGCGTAGTCATCATCCTTATCCTCCATCAACCTGGCAAGCTCAATCTCTTCATCAGCACTTAACAAGGGAACCTTCCCGATCTCCTTCAGGTACATTCGGACAGGATCTTCTATGCTGATACCTTCGGGGATGGTAAGATCTAAGGGTTCGATTTCCTCATCCTCCAGTATGATATCCTCTTCATCTTCTTCGGATATTCTAAGCACATCGACATTATGCTTGTCCAAGAAATCGTAAATCTTCTCAATCCGTGCGGGATCAAGCTCCATATCCGCAAAGAAATCATTTACTTCCTGAAACTCGAGGACATTCTTTTTCTTTTCGGCAAAAACCAATAACTCCTTAAGCCTTTCCGTAAATTTTACTATACTTTCGTCCATAGATAATCCTTCCTTCTTCAACTCTTTTTATATTTTAACCATCATTTGATGAAATATGCAATTCCTGTATGTACCCGGAGTTTAGAACCTTATCTGACTCCGGTTAAGTGATAGAAGCAGATTACAACCCCCCTCTTGTCATCAATTTATAAAGGTAATACTACGTTTCTTGAGTTCCGTCTTCTCAGCAATTATCCTCATAAGCAATGCGGTATCATTCACCTCAATCGCCTTCTGGCTCTGCATATCCAGACTATTCTCCTTCAATCTCATTACTGTATCCGTTAAAGCCTTATGCCATCCAGCCGCGTCCATATCTCCATGAATGCCTGCGGAAAACAGGGCAGCCACCTCTGACTGTTCCTCTTTACTCTCAAAGCAGTTAATAATTTTTGCCGGGTTCACAGCTTGCTCCTTCTCATATTGTTCAAACACAAGTCTGGCAACCTCCTTGTAGATACCCTCAGTAAAATCCTCCGGTCCCAAAATTCCCTTAATCTTACCAAACAAGGTTGGGTCTTCGATCAGCCAGGTTAGCATAAGCTTCTGCGATTTCGATATTCCATCCTCCGGTCCCTTTCGGCTTTTGGCTGTCGTTCCCCTTATTTCCTTCGGTTCACTAATTCCGGCAACAAGCTGGGAGCCGATCTTATTAACCAGTCTGCGAAGCTGTTCCACATCAATCTGATAGGTTTTCGCTACTGCATCAATATAAAAATTACGTTCCAACTCTTCGCTAAAGCTTGTTAATCTCTTAGCGGTCTCATGGAAGAACTTCGTCTTCTGTTCCGGATCAGACAGATCAAATTCCTTCTGCAGCACATCAAGCTCAAAGAAAAAGCTGCTTCTTGCCTCCTTAATTCTGTTCTGGAACACCTCCCCACCAAGAGCTTTAATAAACTCATCCGGATCCTTATAGGGCTTCATGTTGATTACTTTTACTGTTAAGCCGGCATCCTTTAATATTGGTATTGCACGAAGAGCAGCCTGAGTTCCTGCCTGATCACTGTCAAAGGTTAATACCACCTCATTGGTATATCGTTTTAAAAGGTTCGCATGAAATCCTGTAAATGCTGTTCCCAGTGCCGCTACCGCATTGGTAAAGCCAGCCTGGTGCAAGGCGATAACATCCATATAGCCTTCGCAGATCAGAAAAAAGGTCTTTCTTGAGGCTTTAGCAAAATTCAGACCATATAAGTTGCGGCTTTTTTCAAATATTCTTGTCTCAGGAGTATTGAGATATTTGGGTACCTCTGGTCCTGTATTGCCCATGATGCGACCACCGAATCCAATCACACGGTGATTGGCATCCATAATCGGAAACATAACCCGATCTCGGAATTTATCCCTTCCACCAAGGCGCTCGTCTATGGTTACCAGTCCTGTCTGAGCTAAAAACTCATCCTCATATCCAATTTTTTTCATATAGCGATATAAATCATCACTATATCGATTAGAATACCCTAACCCAAAATGCTTTATTGTGTCTTCTGTTAATCCTCTATCAACTAGGTACTTATATGCAGCTTGTCCCTCCGGATGCTTAAATTGATAATAAAAATATGTGGCAGCCTGCTTATTGGCTTCCAAAAGTCGTCCCTTTAAATCGGATTGGCGTCTCTGCTCCTCACTAAACTCCTGCTCCGGAAGAGCTATTCCGGCCCGCTCTGCGAGAAAACGTAGAGCTTCAAGAAAGGTGTAGTTCTCATATTCCATGATAAAAGTAAAGACATTGCCACCAACACCGCAACCGAAACAGTGATACATCTGTTTTGATGCACTGACTGAAAAGGAGGGGGTCTTCTCGTTATGAAACGGACAAAGTCCCATGTGATTACTACCCTTTTTCTGCAATCTTATGTAGGAGCCAATGACGCTTACGATATCGTTTCTGCTTCTTATCTCTTCTAACAACTCGTCCGAGTATAACATGATGCGCTCCTCCTACCTAATAACTTGATAATCTTATGTATAAAACTTAAACAGAATAAAGTAAACTTAATATACACTCCATGCAGACGGGAGCATTAAATTCTTAAATTTAGCGACTGCATAACGATCGGTCATGCCGGCGACATAGTCGCAGACAACGCGAAATGGTGGCTCATCCATCGTCCTCATTCTCTGAAGATATTCTTCCGGTAGCTTCTCCAAATGCTCCAGATAATAACGAAATAAAGTTTCCAGAAGCCGCTCTGCTTGCTCCTCTTGATTCTTTGCTTTCTTATTGGTATAAACACTTTGAAACATGAATTCCCTCAACTTCTTCATTGCTAAAAGAATATCAGGAGACATGATAATATCATTCTTATTCTCACTGTTTTTTATTATGTCATGAATTAGGGTATCTAATCGTTTCCCCAGACTGTGGCCTAGTATATCTGTATACTCTTTTGGTATGTCTTCCTCTCTGATAATCTGTCCGCGGATTGCATCATCAATATCATGATTAATGTATGCGATTTTATCGCACAGCCTTACAATCTTTCCCTCCAATGTAGACGGAGTTCCAGCCGTTTGATGATTTCTTATCCCATCCCGGACTTCCTTGGTCAGGTTGAGTCCCCTACCATGATTCTCTAATACCTCTACGACGCGGATACTTTGCAAATGATGTTCAAAGCCTCCAGGGCATACCCGGCTGAGAGCTCTCTCTCCAGCATGTCCAAAGGGGGTGTGTCCCAAATCATGACTTAGGGCAATGGCCTCGGTTAAGTCTTCATTCAGTAATAATGCCTTAGCAATCGTTCTTGCAATCTGCGATACTTCTAAGGTATGTGTGAGTCTGGTACGGTAATGGTCACCCTCTGGTGCAAGGAAGACCTGAGTTTTATGCTTTAATCTACGAAATGATTTGGAGTGCAGGATCCGATCCCGGTCTCTTTGATACACCGGTCGAATATCACAGGGCTCCTCATATCTATCCCTACCAAGAGATTGATCAGAAAAGGCCGCATAGGGACTGAGTATCTCATGTTCCCTAATCTCAAGCATCTGTCTGATATTATTTCTCTGTTCCACAACAATCCCTCCTTACCGTACAATTGATTCTGCTGTGTAAAAGATGATTTCCTATCTATACTACTAATATTCTACACGTTACCTCCATTTCCTTTTTTATTTGAATAAAATTATGAAGATATCAAAGATTATCAGCGATATGTCCAAAGCTATTCCATCAAAAAAGCTACTAGACTATCATAATGCCCATGAAAGCGGCTCTTAATACCAGAAAGAGGCTTACTCATCAAAGAACACCTTTCCGTAAGGAATGTTCAAGGATTCGTAAACCTCAATTTAATATAATCCGGTTTTCAAGGTCAATAATTATCTCTAGCATTGGCTGGGATTACATCTTATATGGACTATTATCACATATCAAATGTCTTTTCATTATATATCTATATTCCACAATAATCCCTAAAACCTTTCATCAACCAGATAACAATGAACTTCAAATGTAGGATTAGGGTGCCAAAAGGCTGTTTCTTTTTTTCCATTTGGCTACCTTAGACTCTCCCACATTTATTCTTCTGTTGGCATGAGGAGCATCCATCACAACAGGACTTTCCAGCCTTTACATCCTTTGTCTTTTTATAAATTACATAGCCTGTGTATCCAATTATGATAATTCCAAGAATAATACCTGCCATATGATTTCTCCTTCCATAACAAGTATATGTAACATTTCGATCCAAGGTGTCAGCTCCCCGACACCTTCCAGGCTTGCTTCGCGAGCTTTCCCGACTGCGGCTTACTTAGTAACAAGAATAGCACCATCCCTATAGGAACAAGCATCCTATCTGATAAATCAGAGTAGAAACTAATAGGGCGACCCCAAGCTGAAAGAAAATTGTGAAAATGGTCCACTTTGCAGATCTCATCTCCCTCTGAATTACACCGATCGTTGCAGCACAGGGAATATACAAAAGACTAAACACCATTAAAGCATAAGCATTCAGAGCCCCGAAGCCATAGCTTGCCAAGGCCTCGGTTAAGCTTGCCATTCCGTCAGGAGATGTAACATTGCCAATCTGAAACAGCACACTAAAGCTGGATACTACAACCTCCTTTGCCGCAACTCCAGATATTAAGGCTACAACAACCTGCCACATTCCAAGTCCCGCCGGCTTTAATACCGGAGCTATCGCCATACCGATCATCGCTCCAAAGCTTTCTGACATATCTTCAACCATGCCCTTAGGTCCAAAGTTCAGGATAAACCAGATCACAACAGATGCAGCAAATATTGTAGTTCCTGCCTTAGTTAAGTACTCCTTTACTTTTTCCCATACGTAAATAAAGATAGTTCTTACATTTGGTGACTTATATTCCGGTAATTCAATCAGCAGGTTATTCCCTACCCCCTGATCCGATTTCGTCTTCATGGCATAGGCGACCAATATGGCTACCACGATACCGATCAAGTACATGGAGTAGGCTACAAGCATTGCATTACCTCCAAAGAACATCTGTGAAAACAGAACATAAATTGGCAGTCTTGCACTGCAGGACATAAAGGGAGTAATCAGAATTGTCTTTCTTCGATCCCTCATGTTTTCTAGGGATCTGGAAGCCATGATTGCAGGAACCGTACAACCGAAGCCTAGCAGCATCGGGATAAATGCTCGTCCAGATAGGCCAAGCTTACCCATAATTCCATCCATGACATAGGCGACTCTCGCCATATAACCGCTGTCCTCCAGATAGGCTAAGGCAAGAAACAATATGAATATATTGGGTAAAAAGGTTAATATTCCGCCTACTCCGGCTATAATCCCATCAACAATAAGAGACGTCATGAAGACTCCCGCATGAATATTCTCAAGCACATAGAGAACCCCATTAGAAAAGGCCTCCAAGCCCACCTCAAATACTCCCTTGATCAAATCACCGATCTGGAAGGTAAAGAAGAACACCAGTGCCATTATTCCTAAAAAGATAGGTAGTCCGAAGATACGATGTGTTAAAATACGATCAATATTATCAGTGGAAGCTGCCTTTTTATGCTTATTAACAAGAACCTCCTCTATAATCTCCTCAATAAAATCGTATTTTTGGTTTATAATCTCTTCTTCATAACTATGCTTAATTATCTTGTTAAGCTCTAATGGAAATTTTGACATAACAGCCTCATCCATTTCCATCAATTTGATGGCGTGCCAACGAAGATTCTCGATATCACCATAGCGACTTCTCAGAAGCTCGCTCACTTCATCAATCTTATCCTCTATATCATCACTGTAAACAATCGTATATTCATTGTGATGTTCATGCTTATGCTTATAACTGCTTTTATGCTTATCATCAAGCTTATACCCCTGATAACGCTTCTCATGATGATGCTCCAGATTATAGTCCAATTTCTTATCCTTATGATGAGCGACTGTATGCATCAGTATATCTAGTCCTGTTTTCTTTCTTGCTGAAACAGGAATTACCGGTATCCCCAGCATCTCAGGAAGACGGTGGAGGTCAATCTCCATGCCTCTTTCCTCAACGATATCCATCATATTGAGGGCTAATATTACCGGCTTACCAAGCTCAATCAGCTGTAGGGTAAGATAAAGATTTCTCTCCAAACTAGAGGCATCAACGATATTCACAATTACATCTACATTCGAGTCCAGAATATATTCTCTGGTCAGCCGCTCCTCCATGGTATAGGAGGTAAGGCTATAGATACCGGGTAAATCCACAAGCTTAAACCGATGGTCATGATACTTAAAGGCGCCTTCCTTCTTCTCTACAGTAACTCCTGGCCAGTTTGCCACCTTTAAATTAGCACCGGTGTATGCATTAAATAATGTAGTCTTGCCGCAATTTGGATTACCAACAAAGCCTACCTGGATTACACTTTTCATTAGGATGCCTCCTTCATGTGAATAGTATCAGCAATTTTACTTCCTAGGGCCAGCCTGCTTCCTCTGACCATTAAAATTACAGCGCCGTTTCGGCTCCTATTTAAAATACTAATTACCGTTCCTCTTGTAAGGCCCAGAGCTTCCAGCCTCCGCCGCGTTACCATATCCAGATTCAGCGAACTTACAATATAAGCCGCTCCAATTTTTGCATCCCGTAATGTCATATGAAAAACCCTCTCTGTTTATTAAGTATCCAGCTCGTTATGTAAATATTTTACTTCAATTGATAATAATTATCATTTGCTATTACATTATAAGCTGATTACCATCCTTTGTCAACCTCGGGACATGCAAGGGTGTATCTCAAATATACAACAATATACATATAACTTCATTTTATTCTCCCTAATTCGATTTTTATTAACATTTTTCGTCATACTGAATAATATGTATTAGGAAATGATATCAATCAATTCCTACAATAATATATGATTGGAGATGAACGTTTATGGAGGGTAAATCTTTAAACCCTATCCAGGTTTCTAATTTTGAGGTTAGCGCTATGTCTAACTGTATTGAGGAATGCCAGGCTGATGTAATAAAATCTGTAACTCTTCCTCCAGCTGAGAACTATAAATGGTGGGGTGGAGATTTTAAGATCCCCAGAGTCCTTGCAGAATTTGTTATTCAGATTGATTCTGAATCAAAGATTCGGCTGAATGAGCCTGCCTATGAGATAAAGAGAGTTGAGAAACAGGTATTCTTAACACAATGCAGATATATTCCACCCACAAATAAAGTATTTCTCGAAGGATATATCAGAAAAAATATTGAGTACGCTGCAAAGACCTGCACAAGAGGTCATAGTATTGCTGGAACCATTAAGGATACCACAGTACATGTTCCGTTCAAAGCCTATACAAAAGTTGATTTCCAAGGTAAGAAACCACAAATTATACCCAATCCTCCTCCTATGGTTGCCCGGTATTTTGATGAGAAGCGAATGGGAAAGGATATCAGAGAAGCCGACAGATCAAATGTAGAGATATTCAATGAGCCTGTTTTTTGCGAGCTTGAATGGTCAGCTATCTACGATGCCGATATCAATGATAAAGGTGTTCCGATTGGTCATATTATGAACGAAGAGGAATTCCAGGAATTCACAGATAAATCTGTTCTCTACCTCTGCATTAAGCTTCTTCAAAAGCAGCAGGTATGCATACCGGATCATCCTATACCGCATCATAAGGGAGATTTATGCGGGGCCCCTTATCCGATGGATGGCAAATGGGATAAACCACCATTCGAAGCAGATGACAACAAATAGTATCTAAAGCCTAAAATCATTGCTTAATTTATTCACTCCTTAACAATTATATAGAATAATATAAACAAAGGCTTAATCCTACAATCAAGATTAAGCCTTTGCTTGGAAGTATTGAATAATTATAAGAACAAGCTGCAATTGTATCGACATAAATCCAAGGCCACCAGCTAGTCCGGTAACCAACCTTCGCATATTGGTCGATTCCTTTACCTTCATGGCCTGCAGTCCCCAATCAACCAATAGTAAGACACAGCCAGCCAAAGATATACGCCACGAGAAACTACACAGAAGATACAAGGGAAGCGCAAACAGATATCCGATCATTACACCAGTACACCTTGCACAAATCGGCATTTGATATCCATTGATAAAAAAGCTTCGTTCCGGCCTCTGATGACATCCAAGCTTCTCACCATATATCATCAACTTCATCCACTTTGTGTTACTATGCATATATCCCATCTACCTATACTCGAAATTTCTTGCCACAATGGTCACAGATCCAAAAAGCCTTTCTTGAGGTATGCCCCTTCCCCATACCGCATAAACCACACAACCATCCGAATGGTCCAAAAACCAAGTAACCGCAGCAGCCCTTAAATATACCAAAGCCCTTCGTCTTAGTCTCTGTCTCCTCAATAACATGGCAAAACTCACTACCACAAGATGGACATTTCATCCTTCAACCTCCTTAGCGAAACGGATTATCATATCAACTTTACCCTCTAAAGTGTATCAATCACTTATATTTTCACACTATTCAATACAAGCTTATTATATAACTTCATCTTGCTTAGCCTGATCTACAAGATATAGCTACTGCCGGGTGTGCAGATATATTGCGTATCAAAGCTTAGGCCTATACTGCTACTCTACCAGCTTCTCTATTATATTATCTAATTCCTTTTGATAATTCATACACTTAACACACCTTTTGCTGAAAAAGCTTGGCTAAGTCCATCCGTTTTCACTGAATAAGGCTAGGTCAGATTAAATCAAATTTCCTTAATACATTCTCGAATTTTTCCTGATCAATCGGTTTACCTGCATAAGCCGTACAACCCAAATCAAAGGCTTTCGTTACATTTTTACCTTCATTAAGGGCGGTAGTCATAATAATCTTAGCCGCCCTCTCCTCAGGAACAAGCTTTTCCTTCTCAATCTCTCTCATTTTCTTTAAAGCTTGATAACCGTCCATGCCCGGCATCATGATATCAAGACAAACCAGATCGTAGCCTTCATTCTCGTCTAGTGCCATGGTAAAGGCCTCAACGGCCTCAAATCCATCCACAGTGATATCACATTCACCGTATTTTGACAAAAATCGAAGCATGAACTTTCTGCTGGCGAAATCATCTTCCGCAATTAATACCTTCATATACAGACTCCTTCAACCAAATACTATTATTTCTTATAATTATATATATAACTCTTTAAAAAACCAATTATGCGGTGCATTTCATCATCTGTTCCTATGGTTATACGCAGATAATTGTCAATCCTCGGGGCATTAAAGTACCGAACATAAATATTGCTGCTTCTTAATGCTTCAAATATTTCTTTTGCTGGAATGCTTTTATGTGTTGCGAATATAAAATTCGCCCCAGACCTCGGGAAGGTAAAGCCTAAATTATTAAGTTCTCGCTCGGTCCATTCTCTGGTAGCAATAATCTTCCTGATTCCTTCTTTATAATAAGGAACGTCCTTCACTGCCTCAACACCTGCATATATTGCTGCTTGATTCAATGTATAGGAGTTAATCGAGTACTTCACATCATTCAGTGCTTTGATTAAGGCTGCATTGCCCATTGCATACCCGATTCGCATTCCTGCCATTGATCTTGCCTTCGAAAAGGTCTGAACTACTAGCAGATTATCATACTTTCTAATCAACTCTATCGCGGAGGCACCGGCAAAATCCACGTAGGCTTCATCCACGATTACGACTGACTCCTGGTTGTGTTCAAGGATATCTTCAACCACACTTAATGCTTCGTAAATTGAGGTTGGGGCATTGGGATTTGCCAGAACAATTCCACCGTTCTCCCTATAATAATCTTCCTTTCTAATGCGAAAGTACTCATCCAAGGAAGGTCTCACGTATGGAATCCGATATAATTCACACCAAACAGGATAAAAGGAGTAGGTGATATCCGGAAATAATACCGGTTTGGTCGAATTAAAAAAGGTTAAAAATGCTGTGGCCAATACATCATCTGAACCGACCCCTACAAAAACCTGATCTTCTCTAAGCTGATAGTAATGAGCTAGTTCCTCAACCAGTATTTGAATTTTGGGGTCAGGGTATAATCGCAATACATCCGTTTCCATATTCTCCAAAGCCTTTTTTACACCAGGTGCTGGAGGATATGGGTTCTCATTCGTATTCAACTTCACCATATCCTTACAGTTCGGTTGCTCACCGGGTACGTAAGGAATAACAGTCCGAAAATTTTGTTCCCATGGTCTCATAGGTTATCCGTGCAGTATCAAATAAATGAGTGCTGCATTTTCCTTTCATCATAAATAGACATATGTTAGTTGGATCGGTCTTCCATTATAGGCCATACTCTTTGGCCAACTTCTTGAACTGAGGTAAGGAACGTTCAATCATCGAATACTCTACACAATATGCTATTCTACAATATCCTGGACAGCCGAATGATGACCCAGGTACTATCAACAGATTATGTTTCTTCGCTGCTTCTGAAAATGCTTTATCATTCTCCTCCAAAGCTTTGATAAATAAATAGAAAGCACCCTGTGGTTTCACACACTCAAAGCCGTATGACACAAGATTATTATACAGTAATTCACGGTTACGGTTATAGATCTCTACATCTACCTTTGCATCAAGACATCTGGCTACTGCTCTCTGGATAAGGGAAGGAGCATTTACATAGCCCAGTATACGATTAGCAACATTAGCTCCTGCGGTCACATCATCATAATCATCCACTTCCTTTGGGATTACCAGATAACCTATTCTCTCACCCGGAAGAGAAAGTGACTTGCTATAGGAATAGCCCACTATGGTATTTCGATAATACTTTGTAAGATAAGGTATTTCAATTCCATCATAGACTAATTCCCGGTAGGGTTCATCTGAAATCAAGTATATGGAGGTTCCATACTCCTGTTGCTTCTTATTTAATATATCTGCTAATTCACGAATGGTCTGCTCAGAATAGACAACTCCGGTCGGATTATTTGGAGTATTTATTATCACTGCCTTAGTCTTTGTGGAAAGCTTCTCTTCAAACTCCTTTAGATTCGGTTGGAAATCAACCGTATTAGGACTTATCGTTACAATACAACCATCAAAATTGCTGATATAATTACGATACTCTCCGAAAAATGGGGCGAAAACAACCACCTCATCACCGGGATTTAACAAGGTCTTTAATATCACATTTAGTCCACCGGCTGCTCCAACGGTCATTATTATATTCTCGCAATGGAAATCGGTACCAAAGTTATGATTGATGGATGCCGCTATCCGTTCTCTAACATCCTCATATCCGGAATTATTCATATAACCATGGACCATATTCGGAGTTTCTTCGTTGATAACCTGTATTAAGGCTTCCTTAATCTCTATCGGAGGCTCCACACTTGGGTTACCCAGACTGAAATCATAAACGTTCTCGGCACCATAGATACCGGCCAATCTCTTTCCCTCTTCAAACATTGCTCTGATTGCGGAGCTGCTTTTCACTAATCCAATCATCTTTTCTGAAATCATTGCGAACCTCTTTTCCGGCACTGCCATTTCAAATTTTGCCCTAAAGTATAACATACTCTTGTATGATTATCAATACCCCTGTTATAATTATACAGTCCAAAAAGTTATTGATATATAGTTAAAGAACGTCACCTAAAGGCCCGATTACGGTGATTTTACAGATATCGTTTCAGGTAAATCATATCCACTAGCTGTTGGCCATCCTCATACATAGGGTGGTCGTAATTATCGATAAAAAAGTTCTTAACAACATGAGATCTTACAAATCCACACTTCTCGTAAAAATTAAGTATTGCAGGGCTATCGCCTGTTCCAACATATAACTCATTACCAGATTCCTTATAATAATCAGCGATATAGGAGATTAGATATTGTCCATATCCTTTGCCTTGTTCTTCGGGAATCGTAACAATATTCTTTATTTCATAAACTCCTGGTTGTTCTTGTGTAACAACGCAAAGAGTTTTTAGATCATCATCACACAAAGCGAACATCTCACCACGATACAAATATTTTTCTATCATACTTACCTGCTCATCTGCAATAAGTAGTAATTCCATATATTTGATTTTATCGCTATCCTTTATTTTTACAACACTCATTTCGATATATTCCCCTTCCTTTCCTCTGTTATCTAGATAACTCTATTATATCATATCTATTTCAAAAAAAGGAAACACCTACCAATACAAGAGCAACTAATTACAGGCCTTCCGAGCATGGTGAACGTTAAGAATGTTCTCTACAAGAAGAAGTTTCGCTTGCGAAACTCTCGCGCCGAGCGCATTATGCCGCAGGCAGATAAGTTCTATACGCGCGAGTGTGTCATCCCAATCTGAACTTCGTACCCAAAGTGAATAAAATTCACTTGTCAGGAGGGCTTTTTATATTATAGGCGAACTTTCCTATAGCATAAAAAATAGATGGTCCACTTATTAAAGTAGCACATCTATTTCTCTAACCCTTGTATTAGTTTGTGCCGAGTGTGTAACGTCTCACAGACGAGACGATCCACTCTGGTGACGCAGGCTCCCTCCAGCTCTATAATCGGATGAATAAGAAGCTTTCTCCAATTACCAGACCTCGCAGTTCTTTGTCAGTTCGTGCCATACCTATATCCGGAAGAACAAGGAGTTTGCTCCAATAGGCAAACTTCGCAGTTCTTTGTCAGTTCGTGCCATATCGATATCCGGAAGAACAAGGAGTTTGCTCCAATGGGCAAACTTCTAAGTGTGAAAATCGCTTTGTATTTTCACACTGTTATCGGAATCTAATTTCAAGATAGGACTTTACTATCTCTACACATTTATTAAAACCAAGCTTACTACTGTTCAGACATAGATCGTAGTGCTTTGCATTCTCCCATTCTCTTCCGGTATAATACTTATAGTAATCTGCCCGGTGCTTATCGATTTCTAGTATCTGCTTTTCTACTTCCTTCTCAGATTTACCTGTCATATCCACTAAGGTATTAATACAATCCTGTAAAGGTGCGTGAACGAATAATCGTACTACATTGGGATGATCCTTTAGAATAAAATCAGCGCAACGACCGATGATGATACATGACTCGGTATCGGCAAGCTCCTTAATAATCTTAGCTTGATAATTAAATAAATTATCATTGGATACAAAGTCATCATTATCCGGAGGTATCAATTCCCCCCTGTATGTCTTCTTTGCAATTCGAAATAACAGACTCTTCTTCACTTTCTCATCTGCTTTGGCAAAGAGTTGTTCATTGATACCGCTGTCATCGGAAGCAAGGCGTAATAAATCCCTATCATAGTAAGGGATACCCAATTCTTCTGACAGCATCTTACCAATGGTACGGCCACCACTACCATATCCTCTGGCTATTGTAATAACATACTTATCCATATGTTTTACCTCCTACTTCAATGTATACTGTCAATTCAATTCTATCACCAATACAGCTTATTGGAAAGAAAAATAGTTTGTGCCAAGTGTGTAACGGCTCGCATACGAGACGGTTCACACTCTGATGACGCAGGCACAAATCATCTTCATATGCTCGGAAGAACAAGGAGTTTGCTCCAATGGGAAAACTTCTTAGTGTGAAAATCGCTTTGTATTTTCACACTATTCACATTATTCACCCAGGTAAGCCTTCTTCACTTGCTCATTATCCATAAGCTTCTTCGCATCATCCGTTAATACGATCCTACCGGTCTCAAGAACATAAGCACGATCTGCAATTGATAATGCCTTCTTTGCATTTTGCTCCACCAAAAGAACCGTAGTTCCGCTCTTACTAATGCTTTTGATAATATCAAATATTTCACCAACTAAGATAGGAGACAAGCCCATAGAAGGCTCATCCATAAGTACAATCTTTGGCTTTGACATCAGAGCCCGACCCATGGCAAGCATCTGCTGCTCACCACCACTTAAGGTTCCTGCCATCTGATTCTTACGTTCCTTCAACCTGGGGAAACGTTGATATATACTCTGAATCGACTCTTCGATCTCTGCTTTATCCTTCCGTGTGAAGGCACCCATCAGTAGATTCTCGTATACGGAAAGCTGAGCAAATACATGTCTTCCCTCCGGTACATGAGCAATCCCCAGGGAAACAATCTTATGTGCCGGTATCTTCTGAAGATCGGTACCCTCATATAATACTTCACCGCTTTTCGCACTGATCAGTCCGGTAATTGTATGAAGAATAGTAGTTTTCCCTGCACCATTAGCACCGATTAAAGCGATAACCTCTCCCTCATTTACCGTGAAAGAGACATCCTTAATCGCTTGAATCACACCATAATATACCTGTAGATTTTTTACTTCCAGCATCGTTCTCTTCCTCCACTATTCTCCTAGATATGCTTTAATTACTTCCGGATTATTTAGTACATCCTGTGGAAGTCCGTTAGCCAGCTCCATTCCGAAATTCAGTACAAATATTTTCTCGCAAATACCAGCTACAAGCTTCATATCATGCTCAATCAACAGAATAGTAACATCATATTTCTTACGGATCAGAGTGATCGTATTCATTAATTCTTCCGTTTCGGAAGGATTCATACCGGCTGCAGGCTCATCTAACAACAGCATCTTAGGATTTGTCGCCAAGGCTCTTGCAATCTCTAATTTTCTTTGCTTACCATAAGGTAGATTAGCCGAGAGAAGGTATGCTTCCTTATCCAGATCAAATACACGGAGTATCTCGAGAGCTTCTTCATTCATCTTTTTCTCCGTCTTAAAATAAGAGGGAAGCCTTAAAATACCGGCTGCCGTGGAATATCTGTAGGTATTGTGCAGACCGATCTTGACATTATCCAACACAGACATATTCTTAAATAAGCGGATATTCTGAAAGGTTCGTGCGATCCCCGCTTTATTAATTTCGATTGTATTCAACCCAGTGATGTTAACCCCATCCAAGGTAATAACTCCTGTATCAGGCTTGTATACACCAGTCAGAAGATTGAAGGCAGTTGTTTTACCGGCACCATTTGGTCCAATTAAGCCGTATAGCTCTCCCTTTTCGATTGTAATATTAAAGGAGTCGACGGCTCGTAATCCTCCAAAGGAAATGCCTAAATTTTTCACAGATAGCATCGCCATAGCCTATGCCTCCTTCCTGTTTTTCTTGACGAGGGACAATAAGACATCCTTAACCGAATGATTTTTACGCCATGCAATACATGCCGGATTCCAGTTGAAGATCATCAGGACGATTAATACAACAGCATAAATCAGCATACGATAATCCTGCATAAAACGAAGGTATTCCGGAAGAAGGGTTAAAATAACGGCAGCGATGATAGAACCGCTGATATTTCCCATACCTCCTAGAACTACGAAAACCAGTATCATGATGGACATGTTATAGCCAAAATTCTTAGGCGCAGCTACCAAACTGGATATATTATGAGAATAAAGTACTCCGGCAACACCAGCCATTGCTGCTGATAAAGAAAATGCAACGATTTTAAATCTGGTTATATCAATACCTACGGATTCTGCTGCAATTCTGTTATCACGAATCGCCTGGATTGCACGGCCCGAACGCGAATTTATGAGATTACTGATAATCAAATAGGATACAATAAGTAATAATACAGCAATACCAAAGGTTGTGTTTTTGGGTGTTCCGCTGATTCCCTTGGCTCCATTCAGAATGATATCTCCGCCCTCTGCAAGGCCCAAGGAAATTGAATCTTTCATAGAGAAGTGGAAGCCATTCTGATCGATACCAATATATAATACGTTGATAACATTCTTCACGATCTCACCAAAAGCAAGAGTAACGATGGCCAGATAATCACCACGTAGACGCAGTACGACAAAGCCAATCAGAATACCGAATATACCGGCGAATACAGCCCCAATTAATATTGCCAGAGTGAAGCGAATAAACGTATTGGTAATTGTATCCTCTGTACATCTTGAGAAAAACGCACTAGTAAATGCACCGATACACATAAAGCCGGCATGCCCAAGACTAAGCTCCCCTAAAATACCAACAGTCAGGTTCAAGGATATAGCCAGAATAGAATAATAACATAACGGCACCAAAAGACCCTTCATCAGGTTGGACAAAGCTCCGGCTGAAATAAGAAGCTGGCAAAGGATCGCAATGATAAGAATAATACCAATTGTGACTAGATTACTGCGAGTGGATTTATTTATTTGATTAGTTGCTTTCACTTTTGTCATAATGTCCACCTACACTTTCTCTTGCAGCTTCTTGCCAAGAATACCGGTTGGCTTCACAAGAAGAACTACAATTAATATCAGGAATACAATTGCGTCTGCCAGCTGGGAAGAGATGTAAGCACGGCTGAGAATTTCAATAATGCCGAGCATAACGCCGCCAATCATCGCTCCGGGAATAGAACCTATTCCGCCAAATACCGCAGCAACGAATGCTTTGATACCAGGCATGGAGCCAGAGGTAGTGGTTAAGCTGGGATAGGAAGAAAACATCAGCATACTTGCTACTGCTGCTAACGCGGAACCGATGGCAAAGGTGATCGCAATTGTCTTATTGACATTGACACCCATAAGTACAGCTGCTGCCTTATCTTCTGATACAGCGAGCATGCTTCGACCAGTCTTGGATTTCTTTACGAAAATGGTTAAAAATATCATGATAATCAAACACAGAGGAATGGTCACCAGCGTCTCACCGGAAATTGTCAAATCACCACCCGCCAGCTTTAGTGCTGGGATATTTATTACTGAGGTAAAAGACTTTGTATCAGCACCAAAAATTAATAATGCAACGTTTTGTAAAAGATAGCTAACTCCAATAGCAGTAATCAAAACTGCCAAAGAAGGAGCACCTCGAAGAGGTTTATATGCAATGCGCTCTATTGATACACCCAATAGAGTACAGAAAATAATCGAAATTAAAACCGCTACAATGGGGTTTAATCCCACAGTACTCATAATTGTGAATATCACATACCCACCGATCATTATGACATCACCGTGAGCAAAATTCAGCATCTTAGCGATGCCATATACCATGGTGTAACCTAGTGCTATAATTGAATATACACTACCAAGGCTAATTCCTTTGATTAAATACGAGATAAAGCTCATAAATACCCCCGTCTGCATGTTTATGCACTAAATTTAGTTCATTTGTTACAAATTCCATACTATCTTACCACAGAGTATAGGCTTTTACAACTGTAAGTGCTATTACCCTCCACCCCATATATCAGGTAGTCCCGAACGATAGAACATATACTTCATTGACTTTCTCTTGTCATGAATGAAAGATACAGAGGGACTAGGTTCATCCCTCTGTATCTGTTATTACACTTACATTATACCCTCTTAGGCTCAGAAAATTAACATAGAGTCAACTTTATAGCTTCTATTGCTATTCTGCTGAAACATACGAACCGTTCTCAATGATAACCGCTCTCGGAGCTTTATTTACTTCACCGGTAGCTGACCACGTCATACCCTCACCGGTAAGACCATCAACGGTAATCTTAGTCATAGTATCCTTAAGAATATCACACATATCAGAAATACTCATATCCGGTGTTACTTTTCCCTCTTCGATTGCTTTCTTGATGATGTAAATTGCATCATAAGCGTCCGCTGCGAACTGATTAGGAGTATCACCATATTTTTCTTTATATGCTGTAACAAATTTCACTGTAGCCTCATCAGTAGCATCTGCTGCGAAAGGTGTTAACAGCATAACTCCTTCTGCTAAGGATGTATCAAAGTTCTCTACACCAAGGATACCGTCAAGACCATCACAGCCGAAGAAGATCGGATCATATCCTAACGATGCAGCCTGAGTTAAAATCAAAGTAGCCTCTGAATAATAGATAGGCAGGAATACAAGCTCTGCACCAGCATCTTTTGCTTTTTGAATCTGTACGGAGAAATCCGACTTGCTATCTGCTGTAAATGCTTCAGCTGCGACGATAGCAAATTTCTGATTTGCTGCTTCCTGTGCAAACTTCTCATAAATCCCTGAAGAATATACATCAGAACTATCATAAATAACTGCTACCTTTGTTGCAATCCCCTTACTGCCTATGTACTGGGCAGAAGCGATACCTTGATTAGGATCAGTAAAGCAAACCTGAAATACATTGCCATTTGCAATAACATCTACAGAAGATGCGGAAGGGGTTAATTCAAACATATTATCATTAAAGGTCTCAGCAGCTACCGCTTTGCTAGGAGTGGATGTAACCGTTCCCATCAGGATCTTCATACCCCAGTCCTTTAAGGTATTGTAAGCATTAACAGATTTCTCTGCATCGTGCTCATCATCTTCAAACTTGAATTCTATCTGCTTACCATTGATACCACCAGCCTTATTAATCTCCTCTACAGCCAATTCTGCCGCATTCTTTACGTTTATTCCATAAACTGCTGCACCACCGGTTACTGGTCCGATACCGCCGATATAGAATTTATCATCCTTTGATGCTCCACCTGTCTTAGTGCCGCAGGCTGCAAGGCTTACTACTGCCATACTCATAACTACAAGCAGGCTTAAAACTCTCTTCATTTTCTTCATAAAATCGACCTCCTGTTTAGTATAACTTAAGTTACTGAAAAGATTAAATTGCGTTCGCGCCCTCCTAAGACAAATGTCTTTCATATGCGAACATTCATTATCTTAGGTTATATAATAACCTCGAAAAAACGATTTGTCAATATAATCTTTTAATACGTTAAACAACTTATTCATTACTGTATTAAAGTGCAATCAATTTCCTCTTATATAGAATAGGATGTCAAAAATCATCTTCGTTTATAATAAAGAATTATGCAAGAATAAATTTTCATTCACTTGTCCTGAGGACTTTTATGTTATATTCGACCTTTATTAAACGCAATCAGCACCACCAGTGTGAACTGGTGGTTTGCTCTGCCCCTGTAAGGGGCTATTGCCGGCATGGGCCTCAAAGGCCCTTCGAAAGTAAGGGCCTCAACCGCACCACTTTCTCTGGCTAACCCTT
>JAEYOQ010000049.1 GCA_023411555.1 Bacillota bacterium | reverse complement strand
AATTCCCATTTGCAATCCTATCCTCCCGTGTCCATAAGTCCTGAAAAAAGATATCATGATCCACAATTATTAGATCTCTTGTAAGTCGATATTGTTCTCTTGCCTTAACAAGTTTGCAAAAGCCACGGCTTGGGCAAATATCACAACCCATTGACTCATTCCAGCCAATCAGCTTCCAGATATGGTCAGGTATGTTCGGCATTTCTGAACGCTCCCCCATATTTGTCTCAGTTAACCATTGGTTAATCTCATTGGACATCATGTAAAAATCTTCATTGTTTTCATTTACTCGTACGTCACAAATATACTGACGTGGGTCTTTTGCCATTCGAGCATCTATCTCTAATCCAAGAAGCCGGGAAAGCTTCATAATATCTCCCTCGGATCCAGTAAGTTGTTCTTGAAGTGTTGTGGTAGCACAAGCAATCACTACAGGTTTCCCACTAAAATGAGAATAGGCGATTGCTGATAGTAAATATGCAATTGTTTTACCTGTTCCAAGCCCAGCTTCCGCTAAATGGACTTTTTTATTACACATGGCATCTGCAATTTGAAAAGCCGTATATATTTGTTCCTCCCTAACTTCATATCCATGTTCCGGAAGGATATCATATAATACATCACCTATCCAATCACCTAATTTTACTTGAAATTCTTCTTTATTATTATAATCAAAAGGTTCTTTCCGCTTTGCACACATATTCATTCTCCAACCCTGCTATCTATATTTTATCTAAAATTCATAGTATATAACATTTAATAAGACTTAACAATAGCGAAAAGTTGGTGCTAGAGGATGTCTTTGTGAACTCCTCTCTACTTTTGATGACTATAACCACCTTTATCCCCTCAATTATCTATATCCAAAAGCATTAGCAGGCTTACCGGCATCCTGAACCTCTCTTATATATCTCCAGCAATCAGGCTGTGAACCATCTAGATCATAAAAGCTATAAACTTTTGCAAGTTGCCCACTAGAAAGAGATTGACCATTCCACCTCATTACATCTGGGTCTAATGCAAGAGAGGCAACGGCACGTCCTACATAATGAGCCCTTTGGGGTACCGGATGATTTTTCGATTGAGGATTATTGGCATGATGCTGAAAACACCTTCAAAAATTCATGTATACAGAATGAAAATTATCCGGTAGTGATAAAGCTGGAAAAAAGTAAGGGTGACATTCTTGATAACCTAGAGGTACTAGAAATTAATGTATCCCAAGACCACATATTAGCTACGATCAACATGTGCGGCTTCCAATTTGCGGTGGATGATATCATGAAAATAATTCGATATGTAGAAGTAATAAAACCCATTGAATTAAGAGATTTTCTAGAAAATGAACTAAATAGAATGCTATTGAAGCATAAAGAATAAAGACGCACCCATCTGAGTGCGTCTTTTGTCTTTTGACGAATAACTTTATTCACCGATTGTAAATTGATTAATTAATCCGTTCAATTCAGTAATCATCTTATTTAATTGAGCGATGCTCTCAGACACAGTTACGATTGTCATGGATTGCTCTTCTGCAGATGCAGATATTTCCTCTATGGCAGCAGAATTTTCTGTGGCTGTATATACGATATTATTTAACAGGTTTATTGTCTCATCCTTCTTAGAATCAATCTCCTGATTATTCTTTACAATTTGCTTGATTTCATCACTTAATAACAGTAATTCGTTGGATATTTGAGAAAACATATCCTCTGTTTTTATGATTGAAGCATTAATATGCTTTACACCAATATTGTTCTTATTCACTAAATGAACCGTAGCTTCTGATTGCTGCAGCATATTATCGATGTTTCCATAGATAGTGTTTGTTGCCCCGGCAGTCTCATTGGCCAGCTTACGTATCTCTTCAGCCACTACCGCAAAGCCCTTGCCCTGTTCCCCAGCTCTAGACGCTTCAATACTTGCATTTAAAGCTAACAAATTGGTTTGCTTTGCTATGTTTGCTATCACATTAGCCATCTGAGAGATTTCATTAGAATGTTGGTTCATTTTCATAATGGCTTGTTCCATCTCAATAGAATTAGCCTCATTTTCATTTTTCGCTTGATTAAGGTCAACTACCGCCTTCATACCTTCTTCATCAAGGTCAATTCCTCGTTTTGCGATACCTAGCATCCTCTCACTGGCATTTACGGTGTTATCGATATCTTCGCCCAGAGATTTGATTTTACCCAAGCTTTCTGTTAATTCTTTATGCTGTTCCTCACTCGCATCGGACATAGCCACGATTGCCTTAGACACCTCTGTCGTTGTTTCAGATACAATATTAGCAGACTGATCTAATTCAATCGCGTATTCTTTCAGGTAATCACTAGAAGATATTATCGAGCGTACCATATGATTCAAATTATCGATCAAGCGATTCATCGATTTCGCTAGTAGATATGTCTCATCCTTCGTTTTTAAAAACAGTTTATTGACCGTAAGATCACCTTCCGACAATTGTGTCAGGCCTTTGCTGATAATCTTAATCGGTTTGGTTATTTTTCGCGACATAAACACGGCGAAACCAAGGGCCAACGGTAGGATAATGGCAAAAGCAATCATATTGAAGGTCCTGATAATTGTCATTCCACGCATTAAATCCGCATCGTAGATAACCGCTGTCACAATCCAATCCCAATGAGGGAAGTATTTTGTATAAACCGTCTTATATCCTTTGATTTCGCTATTATTATCCAGCTTATAACTATCGATACCTCCGCCACTCTTGGCTAGATCAATAATGTCTTGAATAATCATTCTTCCATCATCTGCTTGCAGATCTATAATATTATCTTTAAGAAATGGATGGGAAATGATATCTCCTTTCGAATTGATGATGAAGAAATATCCCGTTTCACCAAGGTTTAGTTTATGATACTTATTTTCACTATCTTCCGTAGCAGATGAAGTAAGATCTGCTCCCCCTCCTGTTGCACTGGATATGGCATCTACTGAGTCATTCTGTAGTTTACTAATAGATTGCAAAGATGCTGCTTTTGCTTCCTCCTCACTCATCCACTTAGTACTACCAATGGTATAACCATAATTACGGTTGATTTCAAATAGAGATGTTTCAATTACATTTTCCAATAAAATTTTATTTGACCTGCTTAATTCATTTTTCGCAATAACCTGATTCATAATTGTTATACTAAAGACAGAAACAATTAATAATCCTACTACTAAACAACATATTTTTTTGTTAATCGTATCCAATTTGATCATTCTCATTCTTACACTCCTTATCTGTGGTGCCTCTTTCTCTTTTCGTCATTCGTTATGTTGCATAACCCTATGAAATAAAGGAATATTTTTCTAGAATATCTGTTTATCAATATAACACATTTTTTAAAAAAACAATAGTGCAAATTAATCATTTTTCATATTTTTTATTATATATATTGCAGTTCAAATTTCAAATAAAGTTGATTATGAGAGTTCGACCAACGATTAACAAATCGGAGTATTAGCTTAATTTATGTATTTAGTGAGGTATAAAAAGAGCGCTGTTTTAAAATAGTTGGACTAGACCGCTTACAATAGCTACTATACCAATGATCATACTTATCAAGCCCACATTGGCTTTTATCCTATTGTCCTTGGAGCCTTTTCCTTTCGTGTACAAAACTAATCCTATTATGATAAGAACAATACCGAAGCCGACACTAAAAAGATATAGTTGAGCTGCAATATTATCAAGCCCTTTATCTACAGCATTTTCAATTATTTGCTCCATCTATTCTACCTCCATATCGTTTACTTTGTGTATTAGACTTGCCGAGATAAGCACTCCTACAAATATAATTAACAGACCGAATAGATACATGACCACGATATTTGATGAAGTATTTACTACAATATTACACATTAAGGACGCAATAAGTACAGCCGATACAATTGTTGTCGGTACCGATTTCTTAATAAATCCTATACCTACCGCAATCATTCCGATACATGCGGCTATAAATGCCATGAGTATTGTAACTCTTATCGCTTGTAGCATGATAGAAGCAGTAAATGCCCCGTTCGCAAGATGCAGAAATCTCTCTGTTATGCCATATATCATATAGATTATAAGGTTGCTGATAATCACCGAAAGAACCGTAAATATAAAAACGACACTTAATTTTGCTATCAATATAGTCTTTCTACTAACCGGATATGAGAAAAGCAGTATGGGTCGCTTTCCGGAGTATTCTTCTATGATAAATTTTGAATACATGATGGCAGATAATACGCAAAAGACAGCCATATTCAATACCCCAAACATAGGAATAAGGTTGTTGTAACCTAAAAACACTTCCAAATCTTTATCATTTGGTTCCAGCTTTGGTGCATAGGCAAAAAGGTATAGAAATCCCAGCATAACAACAGCAATAATGATACTGGCAATTACGTAAGTGCGTATATTATTTCTTCTTAATTCCAGTTTGATTAGTTTAACCATTGCTCTCCCCCCCAGCCATTATATCCATAAAATAATCTTCCAGACCAGACGGAGATTCAGCCTTAACTTCGGCCAATGAAACCTCTCGTACTACAGTCCCGTTTACTATTACCCCGATGGTATCAGCAATATGCTCAATCTCCGACAGGATATGACTTGATATTAGTATTGTCATATCCTGTTGATGAACAAGATCAAGGAATAACTCCCGCATTTCTCGGATCCCCATTGGATCAAGCCCATTAATCGGTTCATCTAAAATCAACAGCTTCGGCTTATGTATTATAGCCCTTGCAATCGCTAAGCGTTGACGCATACCAAGAGAGAATATCGAAACAGGCTGTGCACCGGTGTTATTCAACCCAACTCTAGATAAAAGAGAGGCTATATCTGCACCATCTTCACCCATATAAGCAAGGTGTATCTCTAGATTTTCAGTTGCTGATAAATGCTCGTAAAATATGGGTGTTTCAATAAGGGTTCCGATATTTCGTAAAATATCACTTCGTTGTGAGGTGACATCCATTCCTATCACTTGAACCTTTCCTATTGTTGGGGTAAGTAAACCGGACAGAATTTTGAACACTGTAGTTTTTCCTGCTCCATTTGCTCCCAAAAAACCGTAAATTGTACCTTTTCGCACATTCATACTACAATTTTTAATAACTTCCTTACCGTCAAAGGTCTTTGTAAGCTTCTCAACTTTTACAGATAAAATATTATTCATATATTTTGTTCTCCTCCGGGTACAAGCGTTGCAGTAATTCTGTTGTTTTTATGATTAGGTCATCCTTCAATATATCCAACCCAATGGACTTCATCGTATGCTGCAAAAACCTCATACGCCTTATTAATTTACCAGAGTCACACTTGAAAACTACGGGGTCACACCATACATTCAACAACAATAAAAACACCTCTGCACACTCTTCAGGATAATCCGTTATGATGGAACCGTCTGTTATTCCCTCTTTTATAATCTCAGATATGAACATTGCGTCTTTGTTTACGATATCCTGCATATATGACACGATAAACTCAGGGCTTTTTATACAGGTACTCATCACATCATCTAAATAATGAGCTTCTTGACTTGTAATACTCTTTTCCAATATAGCAATTAATTTTTCTCTTCCTGTGAAGGCTTCTATTTCTGATAGCCATCCCTTCATAGTTCGCTCTATGTTTTGTGCCTGCTTTTCAGTAACCGCAGTGATAATTTCTTCCTTTGACTGAAAATGATGATAAATAGCACCTTTTGATATACCGGCTGTTTCAGCAATATCCTGCATGCTAGTTTTATCATAGCCTTTTTCCAAAAACAGTTTTGCGGAGACAGTTAAGATTGCTTCGATGGTTTCTTTTGAATTATACTTCTTTGCCAAAATCTCTACTCCTTTCAAACAACAAACCGACCGTTCGGTTTTCATTTCATTATATCTTTATATTTATTATTGTCAAGAAAATTTTAACATTAAGCTAATATTCCTTTGTCTCACCAAAAAAGGGGATGCTACAAAACTAAGCTGAAGCTGAAGGAAAGAATAACATGCATCCCATAATGCACTGTTTGACGGATGCGTGTTATTCTTTCCTTCATTAACAACTTATATTTTGCAACAGCCCCTTCGTTGCTTGCAAAGCAAGCATTGCTAGACTGCGGATTGCGTAGCAATAGACTTCCGAACGTATTCATTCGTCAATCTAATTCCTATTGATATCGATCCGCTATAATTTCGATTGCTATACTTTTCGCTAACGCACTCGTAACACTCGTATCCTCTGTTTCTGATAAATGAATTGCAAAATATTTAAGCTCGGAAGCTAGTTCAAACATTCCAACAAACCAAGAATCCAAGCTTATATTATTTAACCTTCCATAGCCGGTTTTACCATATATCTCTATGGGAGTTGCATCTTGTTCCACATACATCATATCCTTTAGGGCTCTTAGATTCTCCGATTTATATATTGTCTCCCCCTGAAAAATTCTCTCTAGAATTTCTACCTGTTCAAATGGTGATATCTTAAGACAAGACTCTAGCCAAAAGCCCTTTAAAGCCGGGTTTGTATTGCTTTCGTTTCGTATCCCCTCCCAGTCGGAGATATCTTTATTTCCATATTCTAATTGGTTAAGGAAGGATTGCATTCTTTCTTGCCCTATCTCATTGATAAGCGTACGATAATACCAAACACAGGATGTTCTGAATGCTTCCTTCACTGTCATATCCTTATTCCAGTCACTGTTCGAGAAAATCTCTCCACTCCATTTTCGAAGGGAAGAATCTGTTGAGATGATACCATTTTCTAATGCCGCTAAGGTGGATACAATCTTGAATGTGGAGCAAGGGGATCGTTGCTCCTTGGCTGCATCAAGATTATATACCTCATATCTCTTGTCTTGTCCGTTATAAAAAAACAGCAGTTCCCTTATGTTCACCAAAATATGAACTAAGATCTATTTCATCTATCTTAGGCTTATTGCCTTCAGGTATTTCTGCCTGAGGTGTTAATGTGATAGCTTCTGGATGAGACTTTTCATCATCAACTTCTGCCAAAGTTATGGAGGGTTCACCTGTAGGAATCACTGTAATTTCGTTACTTTGGGGGAGCTTATTTGGGTTTTTCCCATCCTCGCAACCGTTCAGAACCATAGCCAGAACAGCTAGCAAACCGATAAAGATATAATTTTTCAACTTCCTTCGTCCTCCGTATATATATACTTAATATCTAGGATGATAAACCCTTGCTCCTACAGGCTCCATCTATCAATGAAGTTCTTTGCGACCTTACCCAAAGCTTCCGGAGACTGCATCCACATATAAGCATGGACAGCATTTTGAATATGCTTAACTTCAAAAACCTTCAATAAACTGGTAAAATAAGATAGATGCCTTCTTATACTTTCATCCTTCCATTCTTCCTCACCCGGAAGAAATAGAATAGGACATTTCACTTTCTCATAATACAGTTCAAACGTTACGTCCCAATATCTCTCTATGTACTCTGTTCTAACACGGTTCAAATAGCAGTATGTGAAATTGCCATTTTCCATCTGCTGTATATTATTCTCTAGAAATGGCAAGAAATGCTCAGTCCAAATTCCTTCCTGAGTTAATCTTGTGCGCTCTTCCTCGATATATTCATCCTTTGTCTTATAGACACGTTCCACCCTTGTTGCCAGCTCATGCCTCATGGCCTCTTTCTTACCTTCAATCTCCTCGTTGGTCCCATTATATAACCCATATTCTCCAAACTCGTTATAGAAGGCCCCTTCACAGATTAGGGATAAGACTAGCTCCGGGTGTGAAGCGGCTATACTAAGACCGATCTCTGCTCCCATTGAGCTTCCTACGATATGGCAATGGCTTATTTTTAATTCCCTTAGGAGTAAGTAAATATCGTTTGCCATATCATCTATATGATAGCCTTGTAATGGTTTATCAGATTTACCATGCCCTCTTATATCTGGAATAATGATACTATAATCATGTTCAAATAAGGGAATTACACCGTCCCACATATTCAAATTTCCACCACTAAAATGAATAAATAATACAACCGGCTTATCCATCATTAGGTACTTCACATTAATTCCTATATCTCCCAGCTTTACAACTTCTTCTGTCATCTTTTCTACACCTCTACCCTCTCTTATTCACTTGCTACTCGATTAAATTGTTATTTTCCATTACAAAGAAAATACCGGTTTCTTCTCCATACAAGCGATTTTCTGCGACAACTGTAGCTATCAGATAGTCCTTTAATTGTTCTTTCGTCTGAAACTTCGTGACCTGATAAGGAAAAAGAGGATTGGTCTTTTCAAAGAATAATAGGCTATCCTTATCATCGATCAATACACCTGCATGTCCAGCAAATATTTGCTTTGTTGTATTCGCTTCCGATGATAACTCATTCCATATCGTCACCAGCGATACCTGACCTTTGGTAAATGTTATCTTTCGTTTATTCCAGGAAGCTATAATTGCGGCGGCTCTTTGCCCCACATCAAAATCCTCTTCAATACCGATCGGATTAAACAATGTATAGTACGCACTTTGTGACCGAGAAGACCACTTAAGCATTGGACTGTGGTCTATCACATTTTTATCTCCGCTATATACAGTTAATACTTCTCCATCATCTTCATATGTAAAGGGACGTGTCAGGTACATTTCGTCATCTGGTAATATATTTTCTACTGAAATAAAATCCTCCATTAGATAAAATGCTACTATCCTACAATAAAGATCTTCATAATCCCCATTATTTTCTTTCCATGCTTTACCGATGGCTGTATGATGATTATAGCTCACATACCCATCATCCATTGTTTGATATCCACTGGTCAGATTATCCTTTTCAAGTTCATTGAAATTAATAATCCAGTCAATTACATGATCTACCTTCGACTTAGTAATCCCGGCCTTTAGCAAGCTTTCTTTCAACTCATCCTGGCTACTTTGCTCTAGTAAATTAGAATAAGTCACCTTCGATTCCATGGTATCATACCCATCGATTGCTTCTGAGGTGGCTGCATTTGTCTCAGACACAGATGTAGCTTCCTTTGGGGCGCAGGAAACTACTGATATTAGATATAGCAATACAATACCTATTATTATTTTCTTCATTATTTTCTCCGTAGATTATATCTCTTTTTCTTCTAAGGAAAGACTGCTCCCTTGTATTCAAAGCTATTATACAGCATGATACACTGTATTGTCATCCCATAGTTCCATAATATGACATGACCCATCTATTTCCCCAGATTCCTCCAATGACTATAAGCATCATTTAATTCTACCAGGGCATCTGACTTATCCTTCGCTGTTACAGCTCCTCGAATACGTGCTATGTTAGAGGTCAATAGATTAATTTCATCCCTTTCTTCACTAAACTGAATCCTCTTTATTACCTTTCGCCATGCGTGTTCCAGCTCGTCAACATCTATGGTCGCCTGATCCCATGCTTCCTTATTTACGCTCTCTATCATTCTTTCAATCGATTGTGCTACATCATCCGTCTTTCCAAATGGTTTTTTAAGAAAAGCTCCACTTAACATGATACCAATAAATAACACAAGAGCTGCGATTGGGATTGCTATAACGAAAAATTTTCTCATATTTCTTCCTCCTAATAGGGACCTTTATAATCACCAATATCCTTTACCTTTTTAATCTTATCCTGGTATTTATCTATATACATACTTCCGGCATCGTTCAGGGTTAATAAAAATACCTCGGAGACTTCTTTTACTCCATGCTTTTTCAACTGATCCATCAGCCATTTCTTATCTTTATTCATCTGACGCAGATTCTCCTCAATCAAGATACCATCATAGATTAGCTCTGTACTGATACCAGTAGGGGTTATCTTAATGTTCATATCCTTCGGAGTTAAGGGAAGATGTTCCGGTTTTTTCAATACAGAAAGACTGCCATTCGGCTCAATAATGGCATAATCCACTTCATTTAAATCGAATACCCCTTGATTTCTTAAAAGCTCCAGAATATCCGTTATTCTGAATTTCATCTTCTTTAATACATTTTCCATGATTTTTCCGTTCATGATAACAATTGCTGGTTCCCCTTCAAGGAATTTAGCCGCATATCTCCATTTTAGTGTAATCATTTCCATCAGATATGCTAATACCGCCCAGGTTGCCAGCCCGACCCAATGGGGCCAAGCCCGACTGGATAGGTCTACCGTCACTTCAGAAGCAATAGAGCCAATCGTAATTCCCAAAGTATAATCGAAAAAGGTTAATTGGCTGATCTGTTCCTTACCCAGAATACGAGCAAAAATAAGTAGTGAAAAATAACTTATAACACCCCTAACAATTACAACTAATGCTTCATTCATATCATCACGCCTCCAAAGTTAATTTCATGTCTATTATTATGCAAATCATATATTTTATGCAAAGAAGACCTATAAACCAGTACTTTGATCTATCAATTCGTCTTTCCATAGGACGCAATGAAAAACTCCTTACTCTATCGGTTACAATAGCGTAAGGAGTCCATATACTTGATATCAATTATTTTGCACCATGGAACATGTCTTTATCAAATTCCGGATTAAAATAATAGAAGTTTTTGCTGTCCAGCTTATCCTTGGTCTTCTCAAGGGCCTCTCCGAATCTTTGAAAATGGACTACCTCCCTGGCACGTAAGAATTTAAGCGGTTCCCGTACCTCGGGTTCTGTAATCATCCTTAGGAGATTGTCATATACGGTTCTGGCTTTCTGCTCTGCCGCAAGGTTTTCTGTCAGATCGGTGATAGCATCTCCCTTTGATTGAAACTCGAGTGCGGTAAAGGGTACACCTGCCGCTGCCTGAGGCCAAAGAGCTGTGGTATGGTCGATATAATAAGCATCAAATCCAGCCTCCTTCGCCTGTTCAATCGTCAGGTTCTTAGTCAGCTGATATACCATAGCACAGATGATCTCCATATGGGCCAGCTCCTCTGTACCGATATCGGTAAGAAGACCTCCTACCTCTTTGACTGGCATGGTATAGCGCTGTGAGAGATACCGCATGGACGCTGACAATTCTCCGTCTGGACCTCCATACTGACTGATAATCAGTCGTGCTGTCTTGGGACAGGTTATGGTAATTTTCACCGGATACTGAAGACGTTTTTCATAAACCCACATCTATACACACGCTCCTTCCCAAGGCATAGGTCCCTCCTGCCAGCAAAAACCAGCCTCCTGATTCGTGCTGCAGTGAGGGATGCAATAGCTCGTCAACGGGTAGAATTCTTTAGCAAATTGCATTCTCAATTGTTCATATTCCTTTGCCTTCTCATTAAATAATTGAATTGCCTGCCCATCCTTCTCATGAGTATCCAGATAAAGTGTCAGATCATACAGAAAGAAGCTGATCTGATTAATCTTTGTCATCAGCTGCTCTCTGTCTACCTGCTCCTTAGTCTTCGCTATTCCTTCACTGGGTGAGGCAATCGGACTCTTACTCCCCAACACGGATTCGGTGGCATAAAATGGCTTGTTTAAATCCTGGAAAATAGTACCGATATTAAGTGCCTCTTCTTCACTGTATAATTTTCCCCAGCTCTGAATCGGTATACTTGTTATTGCCAGATGATTTTCAGACATAAAAAACTCCTTTCCTGCAGATACTTTTGTAAGCATATAAAAATTCTTAATATGTTTACCTTTATAGTATCTGCAGAAAAAGGAGTTTCAGCATTGGGAAATAGCTGTGCCTTATCCCTTTTTAGGGAATTGATTGATTACTAACTCACCTTAAACTGTGTGGTGGCACTATTTAACTCCACCGCTAGCTTTGCTAAATCCTCTGTAGTTTTAGAGACATCACCCATTACGGAAACAGTACGTCCTAACTGCTCTTGAATCTCACTGGTACTTTCTAGAGATTTTCCGGTTCTTTCATTTACCTTAATGATTTCGTCATTTACAGAAGATACTGCATCTGAAATCGTACGTACCATCTCTGCAAATTTTGCTGACATCTGATATACAAGCTCTGCATCATCATAGTAATTCTCTCCGGTATTTAAATAGGCATCGAATTGTTGCTGTACATCCTTATCAATAAACATCAGTAATTCTTGTCCATTGGCAGAAAGATTTACAAAGGCATCCTCCACTTTGGCTATTGTAGTTTGAATAATATCTACAGTACTCTTAGATTGAGAGGCTAATCTACCTACTTCGGTAGCAACAACAGCGAAGCCTTTTCCCTGCTCCCCAGCTCTTGCTGCCTCAATTGATGCATTGAGTGCTAATAAGTTCGTTTGATTTGCAATATCTCCAATCATATCAGCCATTACCTTAATCTCTTTCACTACTTCTCCAGCTGCGATTGCTTCCAGAATTTTTTGTTGTTGGGATTTATATAGGCTACGACTTGTATCGATTGCTTCTCTTGCTGTTTTTTGAACTTCAATTGCTCTTCCCTTAAAATCTTCTGAGCTTGTACTCTGTTTATTTGTGTATTCGTTTAATACTTGCATACTATGATTCATCTCATTGATTGCATGCATAATACCTTCGATCGAATTCCTATTATTTTCCGAATCCAAAACAACCTCGATTGTTGATCCGTTAATTGTCTCGAAACGTGAGGTTATTTCCTCTGTTGTTGCTGTTAGTTCTTCCCCTGCAGCACTCAAATCCTGTGATCTATCAATAATACCACTAATCAGTTTGTTAATGTTATTTCTTGCAAGATTCAATGCTTCACAGGTTTCCCCAAACTCATCCTTCTGCTTCACTTCAATCTTGGTTGTCAGGTTACCTTCTGCAAGATTCATAGCAAAGATTTTCATCTTATTCAGGGGTCTCTTAATCCCAAGAGTAATAAAGAAGCTAAGGATCGCCCCAATAACAAGGAATACTACTGCAAATCTAAGCATATAGTTTCGAAGCTCATTTATCGGCCGAAGTCCTTCCGCAGATGGCAAGCTTACAGCCAATGACCAGGTGGTTCCTTCTATTGGACTATAAGCCACAAAATAATTAACATCCTCATAATTATAATCCGCCACCCCTGATTCACCTGACATCATTGCCCTCTGTACAGTAACATACCTTTCATAACCAGGCTCTGATGCAAAGAGATCAACATCTGTACGTTTCTCTAACACAATAGAAATATCCTTATCAGCAATTCTTGTCCCATTTTGGTCAATGATATATGCATATCCACCTTCACCGACAACAATATTCTGAACAATATCATTTAACTGAGCTGCAATAATTACACCACCCAACACTCCTAAGATCTTGTTATTATCGTCAACAATCGGTGTTGTAACAATGATGATTAATTGCTGGTCTGATTCGCTGAATAGGGGTGTTGTTATATTGGTAACACCTGTCATTGAAATCTTAAAGTTATCCTTCTCCGACAAATCAAATGGATTTTGATTAGCGACTCTAGTCGTACCATCGGGCTCCGAAATCTGAATTCTTTCATATCCAAGACGCTTTGCTTCACTAACAGTAATTGGTTCCTGCATCTCCCAATTCATACTTGTGATGCCTTCCCGTCTGGCAAGAGTCTCCATCTCAGTGCTTTTTTGTGTCAGAAGCTGTGATAGTTTAATCGCATTCTCATGGGCAAGGTTAGTAAGGTTTTGATTAATACTGTCCTTCAAGGAGTTAGAGCTCTTTTGATAGGAAACTAAGGTTAATGTAGTGCATACGATTAGTAATAGCAAGAAAATCTCAACCAATAGCTTCGTTCCAATACTTATTCTCCTGGCTTTTCTAGAAATTCTTCTTCTAAACATCATTTAAGCACTTCCTCTTCTTTTTTGCTTAATTATATCATTTTTCGACACATTAAACAATCTTTTTGATTTCAAAGATTATATGTTATATGTTATTAATAAAACATTATAATAGATGACGGGAATTAATGGTCGCTATCGTCAAGCCTCCTCTCTTAAACTTATAAATGGCGTAAGCTTCGCATAGGGAAGCATTACGCTATTTATACTTTGCTTATTCTATATTATCCTCATCTTTTTGTGGCTTACTAATGGTAAATTTCATCATAGAAGTCTTTAAGCGTTGTGAGCTTGTCTTAGTATCCCCTGCCACCTTCATAACCTCATCTGCTTTTTCTAGGATAGATGAGCTCTTCTGGGTTATATTCTGAGTACCGTCTGCAGCCTCATTCATTGCCACAGAGATCTCATTAATTGTTCTTGCCATATTCTGAATTGATAGGTTAAGCTCCTGTGCAGTAGCGCTGAAGCCGGTAACCAGCTCTCTTATGTAATCCGCATCGTTATGATACTGTTCTCCGGTATCTACCATTATATTATAATCACGAATCACTGTAGAATCGATAAAATCCAATACTTTTTCTGAGTTTTTAGATAGATTATCTACCGATTCCAATACAACATCTGTTACCTTTTGAATCTTCTCAATCGCTTTCTTAGAATCATCGGCTAATTTACGTATCTGATCTGCTACAACAGCAAATCCCCTACCTGCTTCCCCTGCTCTGGCGGCCTCGATAGCAGCGTTAAGGGATAATAGATTCGTCTGTGACGTAATCTGAAGGATGGACTCTGTCAGTACATGAATCTCATTAACCGCTTTTGACTGTTCAATGGCAGTTCTTAATCCTGTATTTAATTCCTCACGAATGTCACTCGCTGTTTTTTGAGAAGCAATAACATTTTCCTTAATCGATTGTGCACGTTTACTTATCTCAACGGAGGAATCAGCGCCTTCGGATGCTTTCGTCGCTATTGACTTAACAACCTCTTCTAATTCAACAATGGTTGCATTGATTTCTTCTGCAGCTGCGGCAGATTGTTCTGTTCCTGCTGACATCTCCTCCGTAGTCGCGGATATCTCTTCAATTTCAGTATTTAATGCAAAGATATTATTGGTCGTTACCTCAACCTGCTCTGATAAGTAGTCGGCTTCCTTATCCACCTTATGGATACTATCACTGATTGCAGCATGCATCTCGTTCATTGCTCTTGATAATATTCCAGTTTCATCCTTTAAATTCAGGTATTTAGCCGGAAGTGTTTCAGAGAAATCCCCCTTCGCTACGATACTGAGGTGGTTAGCTACTTCCTTAATGGGCTTTGTAATACTGCGTGATAAAACGAGTATAACCGCACTAGACAATAACGCACTTGCAATTAATACGATAAGCATTCCTGTTGTTAAGGAGTTTACCTTTCTCAAATATGCCATAACCGGCATATAGGTAATCATATATATTCCATGTCGGCTATCGTATTCATGAGCAGCAATATATCTTTCGCCATCTATATTGATATAGTTTATCCCCGTATTATTTTCAGTGATAAACTGGTAATAATCTGTTAATCCGTATTCTTCATTGCTTAGATCCATTGTTAGGATTGCTTCTGTATCCTCGTATGCTATGACAACACCTGATTTTTGTAACACCATAGTTTTTCTGACACTATCTTCTTCTATCAGACCCTTTGTCAAAGTCTTCAAGTCAATGGTAATACCCGCAATACCAAGAAACGCTTGAGTATCCGGGTCTATTGTTAGACCCATTAATGAGGCACACGGTTGTCCGGTAACCGGTGATTGAACAACCATTAAATGATATGACGTATCCTCAGTAGAAACCACTTCTCCCGTTGTTGTCCCTTCTGCCCCTGGATCGCCTGCCGGTGCAGCTTCTTGAGAGGTAAGGGCAGAACCTGTGTCCGTTTCCTCAAAGCCTTCGGGTGTTTCCCCTAAATCGACATTCATACTGGCACCATCAATACCATCAGCCAGTACATTACCGATCATATCCATAAGATATACATTCTCATAGAGACCATTGCTTGAATCATGAATTGTTTTATACTGCTTCATAAGTCTTGCAATCTTCTCAGGATCCTGCTGCATAGTCATGCTGGCTTCCTTCAAATAATCAATTGTATACAGTTCTGACGCTAAGCTATAAGCTTTATCATATTGATCTATCAAACTTTTCTCTAAATAAGCCTTTTTCTCATGGTTGATTTCAGAAAGTGAGGATTGAATTTCGCTTTCCAGCGTGTTCACGGATTGGTAGATCGAAAAACCAATACTTATCACAATGGGAATCAACATACATAAAAATGAAACAACAAAAATCTTACTAAACAGACTCTTAAAACCGATGATCTTTGGAACCTTCAACTTGCCTTTTCTCCTTGTAAGTAACATAGCTGCATCTCCTGGTGAATATATTTTAGTATGGTATAAGTATTAATATAATGTATGGGGATTACATTGTAGGGGTTATTTCCCTTAGTTAGAATACTTTTCCATTCCAATATCATTAATATATATCACAAATATATTGTCGAAACAAGATGTACTATGTGTTTTTACGTCATTTTATCGGTACTTTTTTGGCAAATTTTTAGCACTTTCTTAGCATTTTTTTATACTGACTAATAATTCCGGAAAAAGATTACATATCATTCGATTCGATTGCATTTTTATTACTTATTATCCCTTATATTGGTGTATTCATCTTCCTTTTGCTTCATCTTATTTGCCAACCTTCCTTTAATAGATACCCTCCGGTCTCTCCACCTCCAGGCCCCATTTCGATAATATAATCTGCTTGTCTAATCAGCCTTGGATTGTGTTCTATCACTACTACTGTCGCCCCCTTAGAGGTCAGCTCACGAATAATTGCATATAGCTTGTCAACATCATGATCATGAAGACCTGTAGTAGGCTCATCCAGTATATAAATCGCACCTTCCGTCTTCCCGTCACATAGTTCTTTAGTCAGCCTTATTCTCTGAGCCTCGCCGCCCGATAAGGTTGCCGCATTTTGCCCTAATTTAATATAGGAGAGTCCTACCCTACAGAGCATATCCAGTACTTGATAGATATCTGCTTCATTTTTAAATACTTCCCTGACCTCAATGATTTCCATATCCAGTAAGTCTGAGATGGAATATCCCTGATACATTATTCTTAACACAGCTTCTTTATATCTCTTTCCCTTACATTTTTCACAGGGAACAAAAATATCTGGCATAAAATGCATAGGAACTGCTATCTCACCGGCTCCTTTACAGACTTCACACTGTCCCTTGGGACTATTGAAGCTAAAATGCTCCTTCGATAGCTTTGCTTTTTTCGCCTCATTTAATCCTGCATAATAATCTCTTATTAATTCAAATACTCCAGTATATGTTCCCGGAGTTGATCGTGAATTTTTTCCGATTGCCTTTTGGCTGACATAATATATATCTGTAATAAGCTCCACTCCGGATATACTATCATATTCTCCAATAACATCTACCACCTTGCCCAGAGTTTGTGCCAGGGCTGGATACAAGGTTTTAGAAATCAAGCTGCTTTTCCCTGAACCGCTTACTCCGATGACACAGATCAATTTTTTGAGAGGTATGGAGACCTCAAGGTTTTTCAGATTATTGGTTCTTGCACCCTTAAGAACTATTTTATCGTTTTCTTCAATGGTAGTACTCTTAACATAATATTCATAGTCACAGGCTTCATAAGTCCCCTTTTGTTCCGCCTGGTCCGCCCTTAATAACTGTCCCCCATAATGTCCAGCTCCAGGACCAATCTCAATCATATAGTCCGCCATTTGAAGAAATTCTTTTTTATGCTCCACGACAACCACAGTATTTTTAAGCCTTTTTAATTCCAAAATTGCTTCCATTAAAAACTTAAAGTCTTTTGGATGCAATCCCTTTGACGGTTCATCCATAATATATAGAATATTAGAAAGCCCTGAACCAAATTGATTTGCTAACTTCAGTCTTTGTGCCTCACCACCGGACAAAGATGGAATACTTCGATCCAGATTAATATATCCCAGTCCCACTTGTTCAAGCGTTTTTAGTCTGGTGATTATTTTCTTTAGAAGCTCTCTACATTTATCTCGTTTGTCATCCTCCAAGCTTCCATAAGCGGTATGGCACCATTTCCTTAGGGTGGAAATGTTCATTTTCATAACCTGCGGATACCTTGTATGCCCTATCCTTATCATTCGTCCCTCTTCAAGCAGCCTTTCTCCTTTACATCTTCTACATTCCTTCTTAATGAAGTAGCGATCAATATGCTCTATTGATTTGGACGCACTGCTATCAGACAATAACCTTAGTAGAATATTCACTACCCCTTCCACCGGTCTGGTGATCGTCCCACTTCTTCCATTGGGATTCTCATAGTTCAGTGTTACCAACAGCCCGTTACTGCCGTAAAAAATCTGATTCTTAAATTCCTCTGATAAATCCTTAAAAGGCACTTCCAGATCCTCGTTCATACTGTTAGCCAGAGCCAAAACCTCTCCCTTCATCCAGTTTGCGTTCGGACTTTCCCGGTGTTTTCGTAGATTTCCCCACCATTCTGAGGCTCCATCCAGAATAGACAGCTCAGGATTGCTAACGATTCGATCAAGATCTACTTGTAGTTCCTCCCCAAGACCTTTGCAGACAGGACACATATACTCAGGATGATTGTAGCTGAAAACAGCCGGAGTTAGTGGAAAGAAGATTGTACCACATACCTTGCAGACATTATTCTCCGGAAGAATTTCGTTACAATAAGGACAGCTTCTCTCTCCAATAGTAGCAATCAGTAATCGAAGGTATTCACCGATTTTTGTGACAGAGGCAACGGTTGATCTTGGATTCATCCCCAAGCTTTTCTGTTCAATGGCTATAGAAGGCTGTAGTCCGGTAATTTTTCTTACCATGGAATCCTTTAAATCGGAACCCATGAAAGCATTCGACGCAATTAAGTCCATAAACTGCTTTTGACTTTCATGATATATGGTGTCAAAGGCAAGGCTCGATTTTCCACTTCCACTGACTCCGGTGATTACTGTTATCTTTTCTTTTGGTATCCTCACCGTTATATTCTTCAGATTGTGAATTGACGCACCTTCAACAACTATTTCATTGGAGTCCGTGCCCTCAGCCTCAGATAAACCCTCTCTATCCAATTCTTCAAAATAGTCTGCGTTTTTATCATTGGCTACAGTGGTATCGTAATACCGATCAAGCTCCGGAATAGGTTGAAACACCTTATAGGCGGTCCAATGGCTAACCCATACCGGTACCGTTATATCAATAAGCTCTAATTCTTGGTACGGCATAACCTGTAGAAGCATTGAATTGTCAAACCCGTCAAAGCCCAGAACCGTAATCGTCCGGTTATAGGGATCTACTGCTTCGACTTTTACGATGGTAGATGCCAATGGATTTGGTCTTACTGGTGATCTCGTAGCAAATACACCACACCTGGGAGCATTGTCGTAGGGAGGATTGCACATTACGTGGCTTCGATACCGTTTATCATCAAATCGGTCAAACCACCATAGCACTCTCAAATAGGAGCCTACTTTTATTTGCTTGAACGCTTCTGTCATTGCATCTGATGGATCCTTCTCCGACTCTTCAAACTTAAGAATCCCGCCAGTATGAGTATTATAGAACTTACCGATAGCTTTTCCCCTGAACAAGAATGGCTCAAGATCCTTTTCATTCAGCTCGGTCTCCTTGTTGTAGTCCACAACCTTTTCCTCGCAGGGGAAATAGGGCTTAATATCTACCAACTCACCGCATATAGACTTATCATAAGCTTCAATGAGCATCTCTCCGGCTGCTGCTGATATATCAGCTATCCTGACTGTATTACAATAGAGAGCATGATTATCTTTTGTGAATAGATGGCAATGGCTAAAATGCTCTAGCTTAATTAAAGCATCCTTAAATTTCTTATTAATCGTAATTCTTACCTGGTTATCTTCTGAACTATATTCATAATTTCCAACTTGTTGAAACTCAATATTTTTCAATGGATTCCACCTTTCTACAGAGGATTAATCGGTATGAAGATCTCAACCAGCCTCCTTGTACTATTCTCTTCATTGTCTTGCGGTGGATAATACTCAAAGCAATGTCGATCATCAGGCATATAACCACTATCGGGCAGCCATCTGGAAATCATATAATTCCATGCCCCCTGATACTCATCCGGCCCCAGCAGAAATTTACCAACAGCATATCTACCACCTGCAAGCTCCATACACCCAAACTCACCTCGGCATGTCACATCCTTATTGGTTGACATACATACACTCAACCGTAGCTTTTCTTCTTCTGTCAAATCACTGTAATCATGATATACGACAAACCACTTTGTAGCTTGACTCACCAGCTTCCTTCTATCTGCAAAATGATACAGCTTAGTAAAAAGCTTTGAAAACAAGTCAGAATCCCCTTTATATGGGCCGGTATATCTAGTGTACAGTACTGTTAACGGTTCTACCGATTGAATGGTGAGTTCGATAGGATTATTATAATACGAGGTGTTTTTTAATACTTTTCCATTCCTGCGGTCTTCATGAAGCATTTGATTCGTATCGAAATCAGTCATATTCCTGATCTGACTGGCATTCAGATGATATTTTTCTTTTAATGCTTTTGCAAAGGAAGCTTGATTAGAAAATCCGACGGATAGTGCAATATCCTGAATTGTCAACTTTCTATTGCTTCTTAACAGAAAAACCGCCTTCTCAAGGCGAAGTCTTTTAATAAAGCTGTATAAGCTTTCATAGGTAAACTGCCTAAAAATTCTTTGAAAATGATATTCTGAAAAGGACGCTATTTGAGATAGCTGCCTGATATTAATCTCTTCGTCCAAATGCTTCTCGATATAATCCTGAACCATGTTTATCTTTTCGATATAAATTTGCCTTGATTCACTTACTAATGCTTCTGTATTGCTCTCCATCAAAGATCCTCCCATATCAGCTTTATAAGTCAGGTAAACCAGATCTTAACCTCTTTTACTAATTTCTTCCGTTAGCAAAGCTTGAGAAATATACATTGCTTTAATCATTTTCTTAAAGCGGGTGTGATGAGAGGAACCCTCCTCAAATTTTACTTGTCCTTTTTCGCATTTACTGATTATGGATGCCACAGGTGGCAGCGCTTCGATCAATTCTTCTTTTGTATACTTGTTCCTAATGTCTTCCGATGCGATCAGGGATTTTGAGATATACATTGCTTTTATCCTGTTTTTAAGAAGTGTGTGTTGGGCGGTCCCCTCCGCAAATTTTGGTTGCGTATTTTCACAGTTTCTGATTATGGAAGATACTACTTGAAGAGCTTCTTCTAATTCATCTCTTTTATAAAATTCCATCGATTTTCACCTCCATTTAGAGCTTTTGATGTCTATATCCATTTTCTTCTATCAGTATATCTAGAAGCAACTACACTATCAACTAAAATCCGCAGGAAGATTAATTCCAACCGCGTAAGTGTGTAACCTACCCGGAGGGCTTTTATGTTATAGGTGATTTTCTCATAACATAAAAAGAGCGGGTCAATCATTCCCGCTCCATGTTGAATATTGCCTATATCAGGTTATTCCATTATTATGTTTTTGCTTATCTCGCTTACTTCTTATGCCATTGATAAAAGGCTTTCAGCTCAGCTCTTCTTTCCTCCTTAATGAGGGTCTTATTTATTCCCTGCAGGGCTCCCTCTAGACCAAGTAACCGATTAATACATGCCGATTCATCAAGCTCCTGTAACTTTAACCAGGCTTGCTCTGCTCCAATTGCTTTTAGTTCATCATAGGAATGGATTCCAACCATATTTAATTGCTTTTCCGTATCTTCACCGATATTAGGCAGCTTAGATAATTCTCCCATCTTACCACATCCTCTTCCTGCTTCTATTCTATCAGATCATTCAAATATGGCAGTGCATCGACAACCTGAATACCAACAATAGGCATCGGAACAAGCATAGCACTGATTATCTCCGCCCTGCTTGCTCCGAGTTCAGATGCCTGTTTGATATGAAATGGCAAGCCACCATACATCTTTGCCGATACAAGCACAGATATATATGCTAATTCGTGTGTTTTTCTATCAAGAGCACTGGTCTCCGATATTTTATGAATTACATCCATAAATGCCTGGCCTACACCGTCTGTCTCCTTCATCAACATTTCAAAACCATACGTTACCTTTTTCATTCTCATCTTGTCCTTTCCTTAAGATAAAGTATCTATACTGTTACAGTAATAAGGACAAAACTAAAATATAAAAGATACGTTTATGATAAAAAATCATGAAATTTTATTGTTATCTGGCATCAGCATCGTTAAAACACCTCGATACCATTCTTCAGGCGGTTTTTGCTCCGGCATATGGCAATATAGATACATTACTCTCTTTCGTACATCTTCATCATACCTATAGCTTTTCTGTTCAAAATCCAAACGATCGATCAATCTTTTTGCATTAGCCTGTAGGTTAGATCGCTTCAGCGAAAACTCAATCCATGCTTTACAGGCACAAGGGTTCTTCTCATAGATAATACTGCAGTGATCCGCAAAAAAGGAATCTATATTCATCCTCGCACGGTATAATAGTCCCTTTGCCGCTCCTTTGGTTATGTCTAAAATTCCGGCCACATACTCGATGGAAAGTCCATACATATCCACTAAGGAGAATACGATTCGTTGATGTAACGTCAGTCTTCTAACCATTGCTAAAAAGCATCCATTCTGTAGACTTCGGACTTCTTCCTCTACGATCACTTCATCCTCCGGCTGTAGTAGGACCTCTCTCAACAAGTATCCTTCCTTCTCCAGCTGCTCCCAATCATTTGGCTCAACCAGATATTTCTTGGTATCCTTTCTGGCCCTGTTAACAAACTCGTGAAAGCATATGGTCCTTAACCAGCTAGCCAGGGCTTGTTCCTCCTCAAGAGTATCCAACTTTTCCATTGCTTTTAAAAAAGTATCCTGGGTTACATCCAGTGCATCCTCCGGATGACAGGTCAACTTCAAAGCGTAGTTGTAAATATACTTATAATAATTCGTGTAAACATCACAAATATTCATCTTGTAATCCTCATTAGCCTATATACCTAATTTACAATAAAGTCGTTACTCTTGATCCTGAGATAATCTCTATAATCTCTTTTTGCATGGACAAATATAATGAATCGTTCCTTCTGTAGCTTCGAAGGACAAGTCCTTGGGATATGCCTCTGCACTCCATCCATAAGTATAATCCGGTTCAGAGCCAGCCTTACAGATCCCTTCTACGGTCATCTCATGAGAATGTGCAAATACTTCACCATCATTAAAATTGCCATTAATGGTACCTAACCCAATCTGACAGGCTGGAAGGTCTCGATAGGAAAAACCATCTGGAACCTGGCTTCCTTCGGGCAGCAGATATCCTGCTATATAAGTGAAGGTTTCCTCTTCGGGGTTATATTCTCCCATCCATCCTATAAATAAATCCAGTAGAGCTTGTTCGGCAGGTAATATATCCAGCTTGTTTTGACTAAATATCTGTTCCCAAAGACTAGGTACTGGATTTTCTCCTCCCCCATTCCTTACCTCAATTCCAATCATTCTTGCTGCCGGAAGCTCAATAAAGTCTACCTTACCTAATATTGCCATAGTATCTCCTTTCTTTATCATAAAATCATGAGAAGAAAAGTTGAGTTTGGTCTGCACCCTGAAAACTGCCGATTTGCTCCGTGCTTCCATGGGTGTAATGCCATGAAACTCTTTGAACGCTCTGGTAAAAGCAGCTTGTGATTCATATCCGTACTTTATCGCTATATCGATTATCCTATCATTCCCTTGCTGGATCTCGAAAGCACTTACAGTAAGCCTACGCCTTCGCAAATATTCCGAAAGAGACATCCCGGTAAGAAAAGAAAATATCCGCCCAAACTGTTCTCTAGGACAACCCATGATTCTTGATATGTCTAAACTAGATAAGTCATCTGTCAGGTCTGATTCGATACATTCCATAAGCTCATTCATACTCTCAAAAGCGTTCATTGTGTATGACTTCCTTCCTGTATTTTAGTATAGCAAAAAAGATTAAGCTTTCCTTTGCAGCAAGCGTTCGTTTATTGTAAACCTATAGTAATTCTTCCGGTATCTATCGTAATTTGATTGTATCTATCTAATTAATACTAAAGCTTATAGATAGAATCAAGCATCTTCTTCCCTGCATCAGTCTTGAAGATTTTCCTTCCAATGCTATCCAAAGCCTTTTTATCCATATTATCTTCCCAGGCGTTTACTAAAAAGTCTGCTTCTACCAGTATCTGATAATCTATGGTATCAATGTTGGTGTAGGTATGATGATGTGCAATCAACCAGCACACTCGATCAATAATATTCTCCTCTATTCCAAGCTTCTCGAGCAAGCCTCTTGCCTCACCAGGACCTTCGATTTGCTGATAATTACCGGCTGAGCTATTATACTTTTCTTCACTCTTCTTGATCCCTATATCATGAGTTATTGCGGAGATTTCGAGGATTTCCTGTGTACCTGAATCAATTCCCTCCAGCTCACCAATGGTTTTAGCAAAGCCATATACCTTAATCAGATGATTGATTCGTCTTACATCTCCATCAAAATACTGTATCATCGCTTCCATTACCTGCGCACATTTGCTCATAGAACACCCTCCTTGGAATATTGTTACCTTAAATCGGTAAGCGTTACTGTACCTAAGCTTTATCTGGTAAATAACTGAACCGCTTTTTGCATCTGCTCCACTATCGGCACCCCAAAAGGACACCGCTCTTCACAAGCAGCACAGCCGATACAGTCGGAAGCGTTGGCCGGGAGATGGGTATAATGAGCCTGAATCGAAGCCGGGATATTCTCCTGAAGAACTGCCAAATCATATAATTTATTAACCATAGCGATATCAATACTAGCCGGGCAAGGCGCACAATGGCCACAATAAGTACACTGACCTGAATAGGAGTGATAGGGTGCATTCGCCAATATGGTAGCATAGTCCTTCTGCTCTTCTGTTGCTTCTTCATAGGCGATTGCAGCATTTACCTCTTCCGGAGTTCTACAACCAACTAAAACAGAGGCTACCGCAGGACGTGTCAGTGCATAATGAAGACATTGTACCGGAGTTAGCGCAACACCGAATGGTGATTGCTCAGCATTAAACAGTCTTCCGCCGGCATAACCCTTCATAACGGTAATCCCTACATTCTCCCTCTCACAAATTCGGTACAACTCATCCCGTTCCGGAGCAATTCCCCTGAGCTCCTCACTATAATGCTCCCTAAATAAATCATTGATATCTTCACTGGCAGGCAGCATATCAAAGGCCGGATTAAGGCTGAATAAGATCATTTCAATCTCACCGGAAAGTGCCGCGAGCTTAGCGACATGCGGATTATGTGTACTTAAGCCAATATGACGGATGGTACCTTTTTGCTTTAAGGCTTTGACATATTCCAGGAATTCGCCGTTAATTATTCTATGGAATTCTGCCTCCTCATCTACAAAATGAATCATACCAAGGTCTATGTAATCTGTCTGTAGTCGTCCTAATAAATCTTCAAAGGCTTCTTTTACTTTATCCATCTCACGGGATCGCTCATACTGTCCATTCTGCCATATTGAACCGATATGTCCCTGAATCACCCATTCTTCTCGATTACCTGCAATAGCCTTACCTATATTAGATCGTACATTAGGCTCCGACATCCAGCAATCAAGAATATTAATTCCACATTCCCTGCTTCGCTCTACCACTTCCCTCACTTCATCGGCATTCTGACGTTCTAACCATTCGCCCCCCAAACCGATTTCACTGATCCTTAGTCCTGTTTTCCCTAATTGTCTGTACCTCATAATACCTCTCCTTTCTTAGTCTCTTTTACCCGATTAACCTTTTGTCTTTTTATTAAATAGACAAACAAGTAGATGATTTGGTATAACAAGCATATCGGCAAAACCGGAATAAAGCACAGTACAATACCTGTCCAGATAAATACATGGGAGAACGCTTCCCAACCATATATTGTCCGTATATATTCCGGTAATATCATAGTATATAAATCATATCCAAAGATAGCATAATAAAGTGAATATCCAACTAAAAACAGATATGGAGCTAAAGATATCACTAACACTATTCTTAATACTTTTTTCTTAACTTGCATGTATAATCTCCTTATTCTGCATCACGACTACACAGATTAAAAATATGTGGTTTCACGAATAATAATAAAATATAATCTTTTGACCCCAGCATCATAACTATGATTAATTAAATCTTTACATAATATCCCATCCTTGTCAACCAGAATACCGCTTTTGATAACAGATACTTAACAGTTAGGATTAACATACCTTCCTCTATTCACTGTTTTATCACCATATTGAATAGCTTTTACGGGACAGCGATGGATACAACAAAGACATCAGAGTATTGTGCTTCTGACGTCTTTGTTCTTTTCCAATTATGGTTTCGTTCATCTAAAATGAAGCTCTTTCATCCCATCCACTTCATTGCATATGGTTTGCAGCTTACAGCTTGCACAGTCCATCTTTACATCCCGTAGGACGTGGTCAAGGGCTGCTGTAATTTGATCATTCTTTTGTGCCAACTTCAGTAGTTCATTGTAATTAAAATCTGGCAAGGTTACAAAGATCACCTGTGCTGAAATCACCTCAGGGTGGGCTTTATAGGCATCTAAATACAAGCGGGCGACTTTAGCAAAGCTCAGCCCATTATCCAGAGCGGCCTTACTTACCCTGACAGGCTCATGCTTACTACTGGTAGAAATACGGCTCATAAAGCCTTGTGGATTTACTTTATAGCGTGTATTCACAAGCTTGCACACGGCATCATAAATTGCTTCCCCTTGGCCCATAAGGTCATCGTCAACCCGTAGCAAGGTTATTCTAGCATAGGGTGAATCTGTGCGAATCTCGGATAAATCTTGTCCGTATAGGATTGCACCATCCCCAGGAACAAGGTCCATCGATGAGGTGACACCCAGAAAACTAATCGCCGGCAGGGTTCCTGCACCAAGCTCATATGACATCTCTCCACGCAATACGAGATTCTGCTTGCCGACATCTTGCCAAGGAGTGCCCTTCGTTTCAAGCTTTATCCCGCTTTTATCTTTGAAAAGGGCGGTAACTTTTGAGATCTGTTCATCATATATTTTCATGGTTTTATCTATGTATTATGGCAATGGTCTACGCTTGTGTCGATCGTACCATTTATTCAGAAGCGGTTGAAATTTTGCTGCCATCTTCATATCTAAGTTGAAGAAATAAATGATCAGACTCAGCAAAAACAGGACTACTAATACAATTGCAATAATGCATATAGTCTTTAATAAAATAGCCATAAGACAGCCTCCCTATTATTTTGATAAGCCTTTTTGGCGTGCATATTCTGCAGCACCAAGTGCGCCCATAAGCTGTGGATCAGTAGTAAGCTCAACTACTTTTAAGCGAAGTACTTGCTCGATGGCTTTTTTCAACCCATCGTTCTTTGCACAACCGCCTGTTAGTGTGATACTATCTGTAGCGCCTGCTTTTTTAGCCATTGCAAAGCAACGCTTTGCTACAGACATCTGAATACCTGCTGCGATTTCATTCATCGGCTTATTTTCTCCGACAAGTGTAATCACCTCCGATTCAGCAAATACCGTACACTGGGCTGTAATGGGTATCACATTTTTTGCTGTAAGTGATAATTTTGAAAACTCAGACAAGGACATCTCGAAGCTACGAGCCATTGCTTCATAAAATCGTCCCGTACCAGCAGCACATTTGTCATTCATGGCGAAATTCTTAACCGTTCCATCTTGATCAATTGCAATACCCTTGATATCCTGCCCTCCGATATCGATGATAGCCTTCACCTTTGGGTCTGTAATATGTACTCCCATTGCATGGCATGAGATTTCCGAGATATTTTCATCTGCAAAGGGTACTTTATTTCTACCATAGCCTGTGCCTATTAAGTAGCCAAGCTCTTCCGAGGACTTCAGTCCAACCTTTGACAATACCTCATCCATAGCAAGCCTTGCAGATTGTTCCGAATTGATTTTACTTCGGATTGTCGTGTCTGCCACGATTTTCCCATTTTCATCTAATATTACTGCCTTGGTGTAGGTAGAACCTACATCGCAGCCACCAAAATATTTCATTGTAGTTTTCTCCTTTTACCATGCATTACTATCATCAAATTCTTCCAGTGAAGGATCCAGTGGTTCTTCATTTAAGACGGTACGCATATAGCGATTCACTTCAGAACGCATATTTTGTCTGGAGGCTTTCCGTGGATCCATCAAAGCATGTGTAACCCAAATCAGGTGTAATCCTCGTTTTTGTGCTTCCTGCTCAAATAGGCCATGATAACCGGTCATTGATTTACACCCAATATGTTCATACATAATGACAATATCTGCATCGAACTCACTGCAAAAATGCCACAAGTCTTCAACGCCCACCTGATAACCACCTTCAGAACGGTTACGCATATTCATTTTTGCATAAAGATCTGCCAAGTCATAATATGCCTGTTCCTTATCTGTGGTACTGTACTGATCAGTGGAGGTAAGACTCAACATGTCGATTAGAGGTACAATTCCCCAACAGTTTTGAAGCCAAATCGGGAATGCAGAGTAATACTGTGCTTGAACACCCCAAAGTATTGCTCTATGGCGAACCTGGGAAACAACGGGATTTTTGTCATGATAAGCCTTCATCATAATGTCACAAATCTCTTTTTCGTTCTGCAAAAAGGCATCATCTCGCCCTCCTGCAACCTGATAGTAGGCATCTCGGTAGAGAGCTACATTATTACCAATAACCTGTGGATACTTTGTACGGCTTATTTCTAACCAATCGCAAAAGTATTCTGTCTCTTTATTGAAGGTTTTCATTGTTTTAAAATAATGATCCCAGTCAAAGGTTTCTCCTGTCTGCTCCTCAATAAACTTGATTGCATTTTTGATTTCATTGGCCGCATAATCCTTGGTTGCTTCATCGGTATATCGAATCGGAACAGCGATTTGGAAGGTAGGCAGATTATATCTTCGTTCCTCTATTCCATTCCCCATTAAGGAACCATCGCAGGTAGTATTACACTGTAATGCACAAACACCGCAGATCGGATAGTCGTCCTCAAGGGCTACACCCAGCTCAGCCGCCGGCATCGGACATACATCACCGGGAATTCCAAACTCGAGGGCTTTATCTAAGTAATGCAGAACCCCCTCTTGTTGCATGGTGGATGAAGTATATATAGGTGGTATTTGCATACATACACCCTTCAGATTAGGGAAGCCGTTCATGACCTGTGTCATCATATTCTCATCAAGAATTACAAGTTTTTTACTCTTCTTCGGGTCACCACCAATTCGCTGGTCCGCTTCAAAAATCATTGTAAAGGTCTGACACATATGAGCCACAATAAAGTCAAATTCTTTGTGGGCTACCCTTAACTGTGGTCCTCGTAGCCCCTCAGTGTGCCTATCGATAAAATCGGGCACCGCAAGGTAGTTCTGCATATAGCGATAACGGAAGAATCCTTTAAAGCATTGGGGATTCAGTAGTAGCTTTATCATCTGCCCCCAGTTGGCAAGCCAGCGGGTATAATCATACCATGTATCTCTAACTCCACGCCATTCGCGTCGTGTTCTTGTTTTACCACCCTTATAAAACTTGCCCAGTGCCTCACTATTAATTTGCTTTCCCAATCGAATCACCTCCCTGCAATTTCTTTATTTCAATACGTTCAATAAAAGCTTGTACACGGGTACGAAGCTGTCCGGATTTACCAACGACATAGGGACGATCAATACTAAGCACTGGCCAGTGATAGTCCTGGGTCATGATATGGTTTGCACCGGCTCTCTCGTAGCCCCAGAAGTTGCAGAAGTTCATCTGCTGGAAGATCAGGCCATCAACATGGTATTCACGTGCCAACTGATTCAAATAATCTTTTCTACCATTTATTTTGGATGTATTCATATAGCGGGGGCACTGGCATTCCAGTACATTTGCACGACAAATCTGTGTCAGAACATCTTCGGTATCATTTAGAATAATTTCCTGACGGCCTGGAAATGAGCCAAAGCAGAAACGGTCAACCGCTACATAGGCACCAGAGTCTTCAATCAGTTTAATAAACATGGGATCATCAATTTCTGAGCCTGCGACAAGCACGCGTACACGATAAGGATTTTTATGATCTGGGACACGTGTTTTCAGCTCTTCTACCGTTTCCCGCAGGTAAGGTAAAATGAGCTCCTTTGGACAACAATAGCTTGCAAGGGTAAACACAGCGAATTCATAACCTGTGATTGTTGGATTCTCAAGCTTTCTATATTGTCCCATTTCGGTAATAAGACGACAAACCTCATTATGTAATTCCACTGCTTTTCGTAAAGCATTATCCGAAGTATCGATACCAAAGACCTCTTGCAGCTTATCCAGCACTCGTACGCGACTCATACGTGTCATATGCCAGATCCCATTATCATCATCCTTCATGGGTGTATCAACATGTTGAATAAAGAACTTCTCTCCACTGCCAACACCAAGCTCCTCCATGTTCTCCATGCAGTCTGCAAGCTGTGAGCAGGAAGCCGGATCGAACATACAGTCTACAAATTGATAGCCGCCCTCTAGGGCTCGCTCTAGCATCGCACGACAATATTCACAGGTCAGGCTTGTCATGTAATATGTGCCCATCTCCATCGAGGTGGTACCCGGTGCGCGAAGTCTTGTACTAAAGCAACCAGGCAGATTTAGGAGAACCTCCGGAATCTGATAGCAGACATTCCCTATTGCAATTTGACCCTCATCCTTTGCCTTGCGAACCAGGTCATTATTCGCTTCATCCAGGAGGTTTTCAAAATAGAGCAGATGCTTTAAATCTTTCATATTTAGTTCCTATCCTTTCAATATATTAAGCTTAATAAGCGCTTCGCGTGCACCATTTACAATTGGGGCATTGTCAGCTAACAGCATAATATTTTCACCCTTAATATCACTGGTAGCCAACGATTCATCCGATGGTATATAAGCAAGAACAGGGATATCTCCCGTATTGATATGCTGTATTATATCCATACTCGGAATGCGATTAAACACAGCACCTACCGCATCATACATCACCAGCTCCTTTGCAACCCGGTCTATGGTTTCAATTACTTGGATTCCTTTTTTGCTTGCATCTGAGATAAGAAGTAGATGAGTAACCTTTTCCATAACACGACGATTCACCTGTTCGATGCCGGCCTCTCCGTCAATAACTATATAGTCATAATTTTCACTCAGTATTTTAATTACTTCCTTTAGATAGGTGTTTACTTTACAATAGCAACCTGCGGACTCCGGTCTGCCAATTGCTAAGAAGGAAAAATTAGGCTGTTCCACTAAGGTGTCAAAAATCATATAGCGTGCATTGCCTAACAGTTCTACTGCTTCGTTGGTATTACCGGTTTCTACCTGATTAATAAATTCCTTTCGTATGTCATCAACGGTAGCCTTTACTTCGATGCCAAGGGCAGTTGCCAGTCCCACTGCAGGATCTGCATCGATCGCCAGAATACGCTTATCTGGAAATGCTTCTGTCAACAATTTAACAATAACTGCCGACAAGGAGGTTTTACCTACTCCCCCTTTCCCCGTAACTGCAATAATTTTCGCATTTTGCTCCATAACTCTTCTCCTTACTCTCTCACTTATTATATCTCTAGTAAAACACACTTACCCTCCGGTTCGCTTGTACCGAGAGTGTAACGTCTCGCATGCGAGACGGTTTTCACTCTCGGTGACACTCTCACACTAATAGGCTTCGATTTCTTTAATTGTTAAATCTTTTCCCTCCAGAGGTGTAAGGTTCTTCCCATTACAGACCGGACAGCACAATGTTTCGATGTCAATATGAAAATCCATTTGGCAATCGTTACATCGGGCTATACCGGGAACAATTTCAAGCACAAGTTCCGTAGCCTCATACTGGGTCCCCGCTACAACCGCTTTATAGCAATCGGTAATAAAGTGTGGTACTGTTCCCGATAACTCTCCAACCTCTAATACTATCTTGTGCACCTGTGTTAGGTTTTCTTCTTTTACGATTCGACCAACCGTCTTCATAACAGCATCCATTAATCCAAGCTCATGCATTTTATACCTCTATTCTGCCGTAAACACGCGCATTCACTTAATTCTTTACAAAGGGTTTGGCCAGAATTCTTCCGGTTTTCTTTACAACGTGGGTTGCTACCTTGATGGGCATTGTTTCAAAGGTACCTGCATGCCAATCACGTACTTTTTCCAGACGAATAGCTCCAAACTGACATTTTGTTGTACAAAGCCCACAACCAACACACATATAATCATCTACCTTTGTCGCACCACAAGAAAGACAACGAGCGGTCTCTTTCCTCACCTGTTCTTCTGTAAAGGTCATGCGTGTATCTCCAAAGGTCTTCTCCTTTACTGCATTATAGCCAGGCTGTTGACGCTTTGAATGATCGTAGCCCTGATCAAAGGAAACATTTGATTTATCAAGCGCAATATAATCTCTACGATCACGGCCAAGGGTCAGTGTCTGTCCGGGCTGTACAAAACGGTGAAGAGAGATAGCTGCCTCTTTTCCTGCCGCAATGGCATCTATGGCAAAGCTAGGCCCGGTATAAGCATCACCGCCAACAAAAATATCCGGTTCCGCTGTTTGATAGGTAAGAGCATCCGCCTTCACAGTGCCATTCTTATTAAACTGGACCTTAGTTCCTGCAAGTAATTCGCCCCAAACAATACTCTGTCCAACGGATAATAATAGATGGTCACATTCCACCGTCATTAATTCCGTTTCATCATATTTCGGTGCAAAACGCTTCTGCTCATCAAAAACAGAGAGACACTTCTTGAAAACTACACCCTTCACTTTATTATTTTCCACAAGTATTTCTTTGGGACCCCAGGAGTGGTTCACTTTTATGCCCTCGTGTTCTGCTTCTGCAACTTCATCAGCATCTGCCGGCATATGATCTTTATCCTCCAGACAGAACATCTGGACCTGGGTAGCACCGATGCGACTTGCGGTACGTGCAACGTCAACAGCCACATTTCCGCCGCCTATCACTACAGTACGACCTGTAAGCTTCTTCTCTTTACCCAGGGTCACGTCACAGATAAAGGTGACACCAGACTCTACACCCTCTGCATCCTCTCCTGGAATTCCAAGACTACGACCACCCTGAGCACCGATTGCAACATAAAAGCCTTTATAGCCCTGATTACGGAGTTCGGCAATTGTTACGTCTTTCCCAACTTCAACGCCACATTTAAACTCTACCCCCATTTCCTTCAGGATATCTATTTCAGCCTGAACAACATCCTTCTCCAGGCGGAAGGCAGGAATTCCGTTCATAAGCATACCACCAGGTCGATGCTCCTTCTCAAATACCGTAGGTTTATAGCCTTTTTCAGCAAGGTAGAAGGCGCAGCTTAACCCTGCCGGGCCGGCTCCAATAATAGCGATTTTCTGATCATAGGGTCTACCAATTTGATTGATCATAGGTGGAATGTATCTGGTATCCTTCTTTAAATCATGGTCTGCAATAAAGCGTTTTACTTCATCTATCGCTACTGCCTCATCAATTAAGCCACGAGTACATTCTGTTTCACAGCGATGATTACAGATACGTCCGCAAACTGCCGGAAATGGATTGTCCTTCTTAATTAAAGCTAATGCACCCTGATAGTCACCCTCAGCCGCCAGACGAAGATAACCCTGAACAGCGACATGTGCAGGACAGGCTGTCTTACAGGGAGCAGTACCTGTTGCCAGTACATCCTGCCTATTTACACGATAATCTACGTTCCAGTCAGATTTATGCCAGATAGAATTGCTCATTTTGCGGTATTTTTCTGGCGCCGGTAAGGGTTCCTTGGTACAGATTTTTTGACCCATCTTTAACGCATTTCCAGGACATGTCTCAACACATTGACCACAGGCAACACACTTTGTTTCATCAATTTTTGCGACAAAGTTGGAACGTATTACATCTCTTGCTCCATAAAGTAAACCTACACGCAAGCCAAAGCAAGAACAAGCACAGCAATTGCAGATCGCAGCACTTTCCCCTGCTTCTTCAATGTTTGGCATATTATGCATTAAGCCGTTTTCCTCAGCCCTCTTTAGGATAGCAAGTGCTTCCTCCCGGCTGATTTCTCTGGCACGTCCAGTTCGTATGTAATATTCAGCACCTTTACCCATCTGCACGCACATATCCTCTTCCAAGTGTCCACACCCCTCTTCGATGACACGACGGGAAGAACGACAGGAACAAGGTGATACCGAAAACTTATCATATTTATTTAAGTAGTAGCTCAATTTCTCAAAATCACTGACACCAGGAATGTCTTTTATTGAGCTTTCAATCGGGACAACACGCATTAGCCCATAGCCATCCGGCATTAAGGGTGACATGTTTGCCATACGTATACGGGTGTATTCTTCGAATGCCCTACCAACCTCTGGATGTTCATTTAGAATCTGCTTGTTGTTAACCATCATCTCCATAATACCCGGAGCAAAGATTTGCATATAGTAGCGATCTTTTTTGTCATGAGGATCCGTATTTACTCGAAAGATACCTTTCCAACCAAGGGTGTCTGCGATCTCCTTTACCTCTTCCAGCGGTCTTCCTACCTTCTTTGCAAGATATTCAGCTGTACGCTCTTTCCTTAAACCTGCCGCAATCGCTACGTCTGCCTCCTCATCAGTTAATACCGCTTCTAGGCTGTAATACTCTGGTGCATTTTCGTCAATTTTGTTTACCATACCTGAAACGCCACCGACTACTTTTGCAAGCTTTACGATTTTTGGTCTCAACTCTGCCATTGAATAAACTCCTTTACATTATATTTTTATAACATTTCTTCGCTTTTCCATGCCTTTACTTCATCCCTTAACCAATTGGTAAATTGGTCGACACCTTCTCCTGTCTTCGCACATATTGGGTATATCTTGATATTAGGATTACGTTTTCTCGTATACTCTTGTACAAGCTCTATATCAAAGTTGAAATATGGCATTACGTCTATTTTATTAATGAGTAATACATCGCACTTTTCAAATATGAGCGGATATTTGAGAGGCTTATCATGCCCCTCAGGTACGGAAAGAATCATGGCGTTTTTTACAGCACCGGTATCAAACTCAGCGGGACAAACAAGATTACCCACGTTTTCCAAGATGATCAAATCAAACGTTTCACTCTCTAAGGAGGTTAGCCCCTGTCTTGTCATATCAGCATCCAGATGACACATACCACCTGTATGTAACTGGATCGTCCTTGTACCCAGTTCGGCAATTGCAGCCGCATCAACATCAGAAGCAATATCTGCCTCCATAACACCAATGTTCATCTCATCTTTTAGCTTTGCTATGGTTGCTTTCAATGTGGTTGTTTTTCCCGAACCAGGAGATGACATCAAATTCAATAAAAATGTGCCCTGCTTCTTTAATTGCATTCGTAAGGTATTTGCATCGGCATCATTATCAGCAAAAATGCTTTGTTTTACTTGAATCACCTTATATTTTTCCATATACTCCCTCCGCTGATTGACAATCTTTTAACGAAAATATATAATTATATTACCATCAAAAAGCGCTCTAAACAATACTTATTTTACAATTATAACAAAATATTGTAATATTATCACTGGTGTGGTTAACCAGTAACCAAGGAGGATAATGTATGGAGTTCAAAAAATTACAAGCCCCTACTCTAAAGGATCTATTCATTCATGAAATAGAATCCAAAATATTGTCAGGTGAGCTTGAAATAGGGGAACAGCTTTTAACAGAACGTGAACTAGCAGAAGTTATGGGAATCAATCGCAATATCGTTCATAGCGGTATTGCGACAATGGTAGCGAAAGGATTTCTAGAGATACAACCAAGAATTGGTACCTTTGTGGCTGATTATAACCAAAAGGGTTCAGTGGACATACTTGTCTCAATGATGAATTATAATGGAGGAATGCTTCGTAGACCTGAAATACGTTCTTCCATTGAACTTAAGATCTTATTTGACACCTTTGCAATCAGACAGATGGCATCAAGCTTAACAAAGGAAAATCTAGATAAGCTACAGGACTATATATTCGCTCTTGAAAAGACAAGTAAAGTGTCAGAGGCCGCAGAAATAGCCTACGAGTTCTTTCGATATATGAGCATCCTAAGCAAAAATACGATTTTACCTTTGATCTATAATGCCTTCCGCACCTCTAACCGAAACCTGTTTGAACGCCACATCAGGTTATATGGTATACAACTGACCATCGACTTTATGACCGGGTTATTTAATTTAATAAAAGAAGGGAAAACTGAAGAAGCAATACAGTATTTAACGGAATATTATGAACGGTCCATAAAAGGAGACCTAGAAATATATAATGAATAATCAGTAGAAGGGCCTGCCGCATAACGTATGTTTTTAATACAGGAACGAACAACATGCATCCCTCACACACAGATTGCCTGACATCTTATTGTTTTGTATGCCATTATCAAACATATAATGTTTGCTTCTGTCATACAAAACAACAATCTGTCCGTCAAACAGTGCATTATGGGATGCATGTTATCCGTTCCTGTAGCACTAACTTATATTATGCGGCAGACCCTTTTCTCTTTTTAACACGCCCTGATTTCTTTTAGGTAGAATTCTCCGCCACTAAGCATCTCAAATTCTTCCCCCTTACACTCCGGGCAGACCTTTGCGTGCTCCAGTAATGGATATACCTTTCCACAGCTCTGACAAAGCCCATTGGCTGTGAGGACTTCTATTTCTAATTTGGTATGTTCAAGCATGGTACCATCTACCGCTGCGGGGTAACAGGCATGGAGATACCTTGGAACCACCGAAGACAATTCTCCCACCTGTAGGACGATCGCTTCCACCTCGGTTAGCTGGTTAGTATCCACTACTCTCAATACCTTCTCAACAATATGGTACATGATACCTAGTTCATGCATGGCTTATCTTTTCCCTCCAATTACTTTTTTGGCAGTTATCTTTATTTTACGCTTGATTACGTGAGGTGTAATCGCCTTTTTGATACCCAGGAATTCCACGCCCTTACCGTCATAAACACGCTCTAGGGTGATGGCTCCAAACTTACACTTTGTGGCACACATACCACAGCCTACACACATGTATTCATCAACCACAGTAGCACCACAGCCAAGGCATCGTTCTGTTTCCTTCTTCATCTGCTCCTCAGTGAGGGCTGTTCGGATATCACGGAAGGTTTTCTTTGCTTCCTGACCGTCAATCTTTGCTGCTCTCTGTCTGGGAGTTGTGTCAAAGCTATCGATAATTACTGCATTCTTATCTAATTCGATATAATGGCGACGACTGCGGCCAATCCGTAAATCCTGTCCCACCTGGACAAAACGATGAATAGAAATGGCTGCCTGCTTTCCGGCTGCAATCGCATCGATTGCAAAACGAGGTCCGGTCACCGCATCTCCACCTGCAAACACATCAGGCTGATCTGTCTGGTAGGTAATATCATCTACACGGATAGTTTGATTGGGATTGATCACTGCTTTACTGCCCGCGAGCATTCCACACCAGTCGATGGATTGACCTACCGATAACAGAATATGATCTGCTTCTACTATCGTCGTATCATTTTCATCATACTTAGGTGCAAAGCGTCCCTTCTCATCAAAGACACTGATACAGCGCATGAACTCGATAGCCGTTACCTTACCATTCTCACCTATAATACGCTTAGGTCCCCAGGAATTATTGATTGTGATATCCTCACTTTCAGCCACTTCAATCTCTTCGTCTAGAGCCGGCATCTGCTCTCTATTCTCTAAGCAGTACATACTTACCTTATTACCACCGGCACGAACAGCAACCCGGGCTACGTCGATTGCCACATTACCGCCACCGATCACAACTACGTTACCGGAGATGGTTTGTGTTTCATCCTGATTGATACGAGATAGGAATTCTATTCCGGATACCACACCCTCAAGATCTTCTCCCTCAATGCCTATTTTCCTACCCTTCTGTGCTCCGATTGCCAGATAGAAGGCTTTATATCCATCTGCTCTTAACTGGTCCAGTGTTATATCCTTTCCAACCTCTACTCCGGTCTTAAAGGTAACACCCAATTCTCTCAAAACATCGATCTCAGCTTCTACGATTCTTTTCTCAAGAACGAAGGAGGGAATCCCAAACATCAGCATTCCACCGACAACCTTTTCTTTCTCAAACACCGTCACGTCATAGCCATCGATAGCCAGATAATAAGCACAGGAAAGTCCTGCCGGCCCAGATCCCACAACTGCAATCTTTTTATCACTATAGTTATTACGCTTTTTAGGTATAAACCTTGTCTTTTTACTCAGATCTTGATCTGCAATAAAACGCTTGATGTCATCGATTGCGATAGGTTCATCCAAATTCCCTCTTGTACAGGCATCTTCACAGCGCTTGTTGCAGACATATCCACAAACAGCCGGGAAGGGATTTTCCATTTTAATCAGTTCCAGAGCCTCCGTATACTTGCCCTGAGCTGCTAATTTTATGTATCCCTGTACCGCTATGTGGGCGGGACAGTTGGTTTTACAAGGCGCCGTACCGGTGTCCACAACCTCTTGACGATTGAGCCTGTAATCGATATTCCAGTCATCTTGCGTCCAATCATTGTTTCTAGGTGTATACTTTGTTGTAATTTCCTCTATAACAGCTCCACTGGAACAAAGCTTCTGTCCCAGCCTCATGGCATTCATAGGACAGTTCTCCACACACTGACCACAGGCCACGCATTTTTCCTTATCAACCCTTGAAACATAATTGGAACGTACCATATCCACATTCTTATACATCGTTCCGGAGCGGAGGGACAGACAAGAGCATCCACAGCAGTTACAGATGGCATGGGTTTTTCCGGACCCGTCAATATTGGGAATTTGGTGCATCAGACCATTTTCCTCTGCCCGATGGATGATCTCGAAGGCTTCTTCCCTGGTGATTTCCCTTCCGCGACCTGTACGGATATAGTATTCTGCTGCATGGCCCATCTGAATACACATATCCTCCTTCAGGTGACCACAGCCCTCTCCCATGGCCTCTCTATCAGTACGACAGGAGCAAGGAGAACAAGAAAATATCGTATTGTCATTCAAGTATTTGGAAACCTCTTCATAGCTGGCTCTGCGGCTATTGCCTTCGATGGCTGTCTCAATAGGAATTACCCTCATCAGGCCAATTCCGGGAGGGAACATACCTGCACTCATGGGCCCCCTGACTCTACCATAGGCCTCCATGGCATAAGCGACAACCGGATACTTCTTTACATTATCAAGATTATTTACAACCATCTCCATAATACCCGGAATCCAGCTCTCTGCATGCCAGAAGGTGTCCACTCCATTAATAACATTGACAAAGGTTGTGCCGTATACTGCCAGCTTCATCATCTGCTCGTGGCAATATTCCTCGGATTTACCCATAATCTGAGCCATTTCTTTGGCGGTTCGCTTGGTATAATACCCCATAGCCAGACCTACCTCTGCCATATCATCATCGACACCGGCCTCCAAGATAACATATTCCGGATCATCCCACTGGTATCCGTTCTTCTTTGGATCCTTCCGGCCCAGCATATTTGTAAAAGCCATTACCTTTTCATTATACTTACATTGATACCCTTCCGGGAAATACATCTTTGTAATTGCCTGCTCCACAGTTCTACTCTCCTTTGACCTCTTTATACAACCACTCCGTCCACGCTTCAATCCCTTCACCTGTTTTAGCGGAAATCGGGAAAATAGCGATATCCGGCTTTAATTTTTTCACTCTTTCCACACAAAGCTCTAAATTAAAGTCAAACATCTCCATAGTGTCTATTTTATTGATGATCAGAGCGTCCGATATCTGGAACATCAATGGATATTTCAGAGGCTTATCATCACCCTCGGGAACGCTTAAAATCATTGCATTTTTCGTGGAGCCTGTATCAAATTCAGCTGGACATACCAGATTCCCCACATTCTCGAGAATAACCAAATCCGTCCCCTTGGCATCCAGTCCCAGAAGACCCTGTCTGGTCATATCTGCATCCAGGTGACACATTCCTCCTGTATGAAGCTGGATTACCTTTACTCCCGTTTCGGAAATAGTCTTTGCATCCACATCCGAATCGATATCTGCCTCCATCACTGCTATACTAAGTCTGTCCTTTAGACGATTAATGGTATTTACCAATGTAGTGGTCTTTCCTGCTCCCGGAGAACTCATCAGGTTCAGTAAAAAGGTATTCTCACTTTTTAATTGCTCTCTGAGACGATTGGCATCCTTGTTGTTGTCCTCAAATATACTTTCTTTGATTTCTAAGACTCGAAATTCCTTCAACTTATTTCCCATTCCTTTCAATTATTAACGATCTTCCAAATAGCACGGTAACTCCATTTATTCTGCCAGCGCAGCAATTGACTGATATTCTTTTAAATCAACATACAGCTCACCCTTATAAGGATTACGCTTAGTCTTCTTCCATTTATAGATCATATATATTACTACCGCAATGTTAGATACCAATGCTAACAGGCTGACAATAAAATAGATGGTAGGATTATAGGTAGAATCTACGCGCCATTTTCCATAGTCCTGGAATAAGGGGAAGGTTTGAGCAAACATACACCATAGTGCCAATGTCTGAGCCCGATGCTGCAACCAAGCACCCTTACCAACTGTAAAGGCACACAGGGTCGGTGCCAACAGCAGTGCTAATCCACAATACCAGGAGTGGTGGGGCAAGCAGTTATATGTATAGGCAAAATTCCATAGGTCGTATGCCACGATGTAAAACCACAGCATATCCGGCCAGATCATATCCCGGCTGCCATCCTTATCTGTTTTTTTCCTAATCTTAATGCCAAACCAACCTGTAATAATGATAATATTCAGGAGACCGGCAATACCATTCATAAAGTTCCAGGAGCCACCCATCAACATAACAGGGGCATCTGCGGTTAAATCCTGAGCCATTACAGCATATTTGCTACCTACTTCAAAGTCACGAATAACCGCCTCCAGAATATTGACAGCAAGTATCAAGGGAGGAAAGCAAAGTGCTATCTTATTATTAGCCAGTGCCCATGCTTTACCCGTCTTCTTATTGGTTCCATGTACATGACGGATACACCAAAAACCAATGCAGCCGGCTGTTGCCGAATAAACCTTTACCAAGTGAAACCAGTCTGTGTACGTTGTCTCTTTCATCACCGTAAACCACATTATTGAAAGTACGGCTGGAAATACCATAAAGCCTAACACTCCAGCCAGCTTAAATCTGCGGGTAACTTCATTTAGCAGGAACAGAATCAAAAATACGCCAATCCATACCAGCCAAACAGCAAGCCCCCCACCTTCCCCATAATTAAACCGAAACATACATTATCCTCCTTTAGAAAATAAAAGTATCATCTGGTCATACCAGTAGTACAATTTCATTCTATAGAATAATAATTAGATTGTCAAGTATTTGTCAAACTTATTGCAAAATGTGTTAATTCCATATTATAGGTTCACAGCTAGCCAGAAAAGTAACTATTCTATTGATTTTCGATCTGAATTATGATATTTTTTTCATATCTGGTTCTACCAATTTGGGGAATGATATCGGACTTAAGAAAGGAATACTAATGGACTTTACAAAACTAAAAGCCCCTACATTAAAGGAACTTTTTGTCAGGGAGTTTGAGACTATGATTCTATCAGGAAAATTGAAAATTGGTGAGAAGCTTCCACCCGAACGAATCTTGGCGGAGCAGATGCAGGTTAGCCGTGCTGTGGTAAACAGCGGAATTGCTGAACTAGCCAGAAAAGGATTTTTAAAGGTAAAGCCCCGGTCAGGTGTATTTGTCACAGATTACCGTCGCTATGGTACCGTAGAAACACTTCTATCAATCATGAATTATAATGGCGGACACCTTCGAAGGGAGGATATACGCTCTATATTGGAGATGAAGATGATCGTGGATAAACTGGCAGTGGAGCTATCCGTAGATCGACTCGAAGCAGAGGATATTACTACTCTGGAACGCTACTTGAGTAAGATGCAGGGTCTTAATGATAATCACGATAAGGCTGCTGATGCCGCTTTCTCCTTTTATCATGAATTAGCCATGACCAGCCATAACACTTTGTTGCCCTTAATCTATCGTTCTTTCCGTGTTCCTGTTACCCATCTTTGGGTAAGATTTATTCAAAGGTATGGGAATGAAGTGGTCTGCAATAGTGCACGAGAAATCCTAAAGGCACTGAAAAACCGGGATAAAGAAGGAGCCGTAGCATCCGTAGAAAAAGCAATCTCTGCCTCCATCTCCGGCTCTAAGGAGATATACGAGCTATAAACTCACTCACCTAAAGCTACCGTAAGCTTGCCGCAGGTCTCGGTATTCCTAGGGATGGAAGCAGTCATTACTACTATTTCATTAAACGAATTGGCTTATATGATGATATATTTGAGGCAAAGGCACCTGTATATCAGCAAGTCCGGCCTCAAAAACAACCTTAGGCATACCATAGACAACACAGGTTTCCTCCGCTTCAACAATTACCTTTCCATGCTGCTTTTTAACCTCCTCGCAGCCAACCAGACCATCGTTTCCCATACCGGTCATGATTACTGCGACCATCCTATCGTTAAATACTTGTGCGGCGGATAAGAGGGACACAGTAACTGAGGGCTTGTACAGGGTCTCAACAGGAGAATAATCCTCTACCGTAAGCATAACACTTCCATTGGGTTTACGATTAAAAAAGGTCTGAAAGCCCGCAGGAGCAATATATATGGTTCCGGCCTGTAATATATCTTCATTCTCAGCTTCCTTTACATGAAGGTTACAGATTGTATCAAAACGCTCCGCCAGGGGACCGGTAAAGCCCGCAGGCATGTGTTGTATTACAACGATAGGAATATGAAAATTGTTCGGAAACCTTGGCAAAAGAGACTGTAATGCAGATGGACCTCCGGTTGAACAACCAATGATTAGTATATCCGCACTCGTCGTTTTCACCATAGAAGCACAGTTATTACTCGCTTCTACTGTGTTCATTTTCTCAGTAAGAGGAAGCTTCGCCTTTTCCACTATTGTCTTCAAGCTATTCAGAAATTGCTTAATTGATTCCTGATTGGTATCCTCCCCAACGATGGCCGATTTTAAGAAGAAATCAACAGCCCCCAATTCTAATGCCTTAATCGTTGTTTTGGCACCATACTCGGTATGATTGCTTAGCATGACCACTGGAACCGGGCATAGCTTCATGATTTCCTTGAGGGCTTCAATTCCATCTTTTTCAGGCATTTCAACATCCATAGTCACGATATCCGGCTTTAATCTTTGAACCTTTTCGATGGCATCCTGTCCGTTTCTTGCTATCCCTATAATAAAGAATTGGGGATCTTGTTCAATAATCATGCTGATACTTCTCCGCATAAAGGAAGAATCATCAACCACCAACACTCCATACTGCATATCACGCATCCCCCTTCCTATAATAAAATATATTTTCAGTATACACCGTTTCAAACTCATGTGATATATAACTCAGGGTTTCTGAATGCCCCAAATATAAAGTTCCCTGCGGCTTTAATATACCATGAAAGGAATTTACTATATTCTCTATCGCTTTTTTATCAAAGTATATCAATACATTTCTGCAAAAGATAATATCAATATTATTCATGTGATATTGGATATTCTTGTCTAGTAGATTCATAAATCGAAAATCTACCATAGATTGAATGGATGGCTTGACCATATATTCACCACCCTGATCCAGGAAAAATCGTTCAATCGCTCCCTCCGGCATCTTTCGAAAGGAAAATGAGTTCTTATTGTATAATCCGCTTTTTGCTTTTTTTAGCACCTTTTTATTAATATCTGAGGCAATGATTTGCACCGCTCCCGGTTGAAAACAATTCAGTTCCTCAATTATCATCCCAAGCGTATATGGCTCTTCTCCACTGGAGCATGCCGCACACCAGATTCGTAAAGGATTTAATAGAGTTCGCCCTTTATACTCGGACTGTATTTTTCGGCGAAACTCCTCCAGTAGATTTTCTTCCCGATAAAAATAGGTTTCATTCACAGTAATCAATTCCATCAAAACATCCCATTCAGATAATTCCACCTTAAGATAACCACAATATTCCCAATAAGATAATCCTAGTTCCTTAATTCTGTTATTAACCTTTGTGTCCAGAGAGTTAAGGTTATTTGTATAATCGATACCGCAATGATTATATATAAGCTCAGCTAACTGTGTTAGTCCTCTTGTATCCACCTTGCTCTTCTCCTAATCCTGTACATATTAAGCACTGAATAATTTAATATATCCACCGGAATTAGTAAGCCTCCGGTGGATAGAAAAGTTATTTTATTATAATTTTGATAATTCCATAATTACTAAGTTAATCTCTTCCGAATATACGGAAAGCTCCTTCGAAGACATCTCAATGCGTTCTACATCCTGTAGGTTAGAGCTAACCACTTTACTGATATCTGCAACATTATTGGCAAGCTTCTTAACTTCTCCAGACTGAAGCTTGGTAGCATCAAGTACCTCTAAGGCTTGGTCGGTAACATCCTTCATATTATAAACCAGCTTATCTGCGCTGATTGTCTGCTCCTTCATAGCCTGGGTTACCTGTTGAACCTGCTCTCTTGCATTGGTAACTCCATGAATAATATCCTCAATTGCATGAGCCTGTTCCTTCATGGCCTGGGTTACCTGTGCTGAATGCTTCACTACATTCTCAACGGAGTTAATGATTGTTTCACCCTGTTTCGCCTGCTCCTTGGTTGCCATAGTAATTTGTCTCAGCTGCTCACGGGCATTCTCAATACCGTTTACTACATTACCAATTCCCGCTGCCTGCTCCTTCATGGCAGTAGCAACTAGAGCTGTTTGCTCTGTTACATTTTGAACGGAGGTAACGATATCCTTTCCCTGGTTTGCCTGGCTCTTGACTGCCAAGCTAACCTGAAGTACCTGATCACGGGCATTTACGACACCCTTCATGATTTCTCCTACACCCTGAGTCTGTTCCTTCATTGCATAAGCAACCTGCTCTGCCTGCAAGGTTACATTCTCTACCGATTTTGTGATATCATTACCCTGTAGTGCCTGCTCCTTCACAGCTACAGTTATCTGACGCATCTGTTCACGGGCATTCACTACTCCTTTTACAACCTCTTCCACTCCTATAGCCTGTTCCTTGGTTGCTTGTGTAACCTCTCCGGCTTGCTGAGTAACATTTGCCACAGAACTAACAATATCTTTGCCTTGTTTTGCCTGCTCCTTCACGGCTACCGTTACCTGACGTACTTGCTCGCGAGCATTAATAACACCCTTTACCACTTCCTCAATTCCAGAAGCCTGCTCTGTAACTGCCACTGTTACCTCTGAGGCTTGTCGTCTGACGTTCTCAATCGTATCGACTATATACTGGCCCTGTTTTGCCTGTTCCTTCACCGCTACGGATATCTGGCTCACCTGCTCACGGGCACTCACTACTCCGGCTATAATGCTTTCTACACCTATGGTTTGCTCCTTTGTTACCTGTGTTACTTGTATTGCTTGATCTGTAACATTATCAACTGACATAACAATATCCTGGCCTTGTCTTGCCTGCTCCTGAACGGCTACAGTAATCTGACGTACCTGCTCTCTTGCATTGGTAATTCCTTTGACAATGTTATTCACACCGTTAACCTGCTCATCGATAATATTATCGATCATCACAATCTGCTCTGCCACATTTTCTATCGCCGCAGTAACATTTTGACTTTGGTTCGTTTGCTCCTTCATGGCTGATGTGATCTGACGTACCTGTTCACGGGCATTTGCTACCCCTTTGATTACTTCCTCTACTCCTGCTGCCTGCTCCCTCATAGCATGGGAAACCTGAGCGGTCTGGTCTACAATGCTTTCGACCGAGGTGACGATATTCTGACCCTGTTTTGCCTGCTCCTTTACTGCCACTGATATCTGAGTTACCTGCTCTCTTGCATTAGTAATACCTTTAATGACTTCATCTACACTAATGGCTTGTTCCTTAGTAGCCATAGCCACCTGTGCTGCTTGATTCGTTACATTTTCAATGGAAACTACGATATTCTGGCCCTGCTTAGCCTGTTCATTCACAGCCACTGATATTTGTCGTACCTGTTCTCTGGCAGTTCCCACTCCTAAGATAACATTTTCTACACTGGCCACTTGTTCCTTTGTTGCCATAGTCACCATGGTCGCTTGATTGTTAACTTCCTTTATAGCTTCAATAATCTTTGCGCTTCCCTTGGCCTGCTCCTCTGTCGCTGTAGTTACCTGCTTTATCTCAGTTGCTACATTTCCGATTCCATCTACGATTTTCTCAATGGATATCCCTACCTCGTTACTAAGTCGTAATCCATTCTCTACCTTCTCTGTACCAACTCCGATTGCTTTAATTGCCTGGCTTGTCTCTCCCTGAATTCCTTTAATTAATGAGGAGATTTCCTTTGTAGCCACCGCTGTTCGTTCCGCTAATTTTCTGACCTCATCAGCTACCACGGCAAAGCCTTTTCCATGCTCTCCTGCTCTTGCGGCCTCAATTGCAGCATTCAATGCCAGTAGGTTTGTTTGGTCAGCTATATCATCAATTACTTCAATAATACTTCCGATCGTATCTGAGCTTTTACCCAAATTAGTGATTACATTCTCTGCCTTATGAATAACCTCAGATATTTCATTGATCGCTACCAATGTATCATCTACTGCTTTCTTACCCTCTGCGGCATCCTTTTGCACTGCTGCACTGAGTTTATTTACTGTCTGGGCATTTTGTGCAACCTGCTCGATGGATACCACCATACCCTCAACCGTCTCGTAGGATTCCGCAGAAGCCATCTGCAGCTTTTCTGCATTTGCAGCTACACCCTGAATAGATTTACCCATTTCCTCAATGGAGGCACTGATCTCTTCTACACTGCGTGCGGTAGTATCTGAATTTCCTGCCACCTGTTGGATGGAGACAACAATCTCTTGTACTGCAGCCGCAGCTTCATCTGCGGAACCCTTTAAACTCTCCGCATTGCCGGCCACACCCTTCACCGATTTACCTAATTGTTCAATCGAAGAGGATATCTGTTCTACACTGCTTGCCGTCGATACAGAATTTCCAGCTACCTGCTGAATGGAGGTTACTATTTCCTGAACTGCTGCTGCCGCTTCATCTGCGGAACCCTTTAAGCTCTCTGCATTTCCGGCTACTCCCTTGATGGATATACCCATTTGCTCAATCGAGGAGGATATCTGCTCCACGCTACTTGCCGTTGATTCAGAGTTCCCTGCCACCTGCTGAATGGAGGCGGCCATCTCCTGAATCGCAGCTGTAGTTTCCTCTGCTGAGCCCTTTAAGCTAAAGGTGTTTCCAGCAACCGATTTTATGGAATTACTCATCTGTTCGATGGAAGCTGATATTTCTTCTACTGATTTCGCTGTACTTTCACTATTTCCTGCTACCTGGGTAATCGATGCTACAATCTCTTGCACCGCTGCAGTAGCTTCCTCAGCCGACCCAGATAAGCTTTCTGCGTTTCCGGCTACTCCCTTGATGGATTTGCCCATCTGTTCGATAGCAGCAGAGATTTCTTCCACGGCCTTCGCTGTACTCTCACTATTTCCTGCTACCTGCTCTATAGAAGCAACCATCTCCTGTACTGAAGCTGCCCCCTCATCTGCAGCTTCTTTTAGATTATCTGCATTTACCGACACGCCCTTGATGGATTTACTGATCTCTTCCATAGAGGAAGATATCTGCTCCACAGAGCTTGCAGTTGATTCACTATTGCCTGCCACTTGATTAATAGAGGCTACCATCTCCTGTACTGCTGCAGTTGCCTCCTCTGCTGAGCCTGTCAGACTTTCCGCATTTGCAGCCACTCCCTTTATAGACCGACTCATTTGCTCGATCGACGAGGATATCTGCTCAATGCTGCTAGCGGTAGTTTCCGAGTTACCCGCTACCTGTCCTACCGATACTACCATCTCGTGAATCGCTGCTGCCGCTTCCTCTGCTGACCCTTTTAGACTATCTGCATTCCCCTCAACACCCTTTATGGATTTCGCCATCTGCTCTATGGATGTTGATATCTCTTCTACTGACTGTGAAGTACTTTCGCTGTTCCCTGCTACCTGCTCTATAGAAGCAACCATCTCTTGGATAGCGTTCATGCTCTCCTCTGCAGAGCCCTTCAAGCTCTCTGCATTACCGACTACACCCTTGATGGATTTTGACATTTGCTCCATTGTCGCTGATATTTCATCAATGGACCTTGCTGTGCTTTCACTATTCCCTGCCACCTGCTGTGTCGCTGCTACCGTTTCTTGAATGGAAGTTGATACTTCATTGGCTGAGCTGGTCATACTCTCTGCATTACCGGCTACACCCTTAATCGATTTTCCCATTTGCTCGATGGATGAGGATATCTCTTCTACTGATTTTGAAGCACTGCTAGCGTTGTTTGCCACCTTCTTTATGTTGTCCGTCATTGCTTCTAAGGATGTCTTAGACTCTTCGGCTATCTTGGTCAACTGATCGGTATTTCTTATTACTCCCTGAATGGATGAGGATAGGTCTTTTGTCATGTTATTGGCTGCTTCCACCGATACCGCCTGTTCGCAGGTTCCATTCTTAACATGTCCCATGATTATGCTCATTTCCTGCATTTTATCCGATAACTTTTTAGAGGAATACTCTGCTGATTTTACTTTTCTGGAAAGACCGGAAGTCTCCATATATTTTACTGCCATATTCTTTTTAATACCCATAATACTGGCCTCCTAAGCTTTTGTTGTTTAATATGAAATCTCTGTATAACTACCTATCAATTTAGTGATTTAATCCTTCTACAACTGCTTCATTACCTTCTATGTTTTCCAATGCTTTATGTACGCTGACCATCTTGGCAATACCAACCACATCTAATATACAGGCTACACTTCCATCCCCTAAAATAGTAGCTCCTGAGAAGATTTCCACTTTACCGATAAAGGCTCCCAGGGTCTTTACTACAATCTCTTGATTGCCAATCAGCTCATCTACCACTAAACCAATTCTTTTCTCTGCCACTCCAAGTACGACAATAAATACATTCTTACCTCTTCTCTGGCGTGGTATATGGAAATAGTCGTGAAGCCAAACCAATGGATGAACCTTATCACGGATTACTGCAACTGCTTGCCCTTTGATTGCCTCAATTTCACTCTCCGGTTTACGAACGATTTCAAGAACATTATTCATTGGTATGGCATAGGTTTCTTCATTGATTTTGACTAATAGACCTGTTAAAATCGCTAAAGTCAGGGGGAGCTTTAAGATGAACCTGGTGCCCTTTCCCGGTTCTGTCTCAATATCGATTATGCCATTTAATTTATCGATGTGATTCCTTACAATCTCCATACCGACACCACGGCCAGATACATCACTTATAGTTTGTGCAGTAGAAAAACCGGGATGAAAAATCAGATTAATTGCATCATGATCGGGTAAGGAGTCTGCCTCCTGCTGGCTAATAATCTCTTTTTTTACAGCCGAAGCCTTGATTTTATTGGCATCCATACCGGCACCATCGTCTTCTATGGTCAGTATAATGTGATTCTCCTGATGAAAGGCATTAATACGGATCGTTCCCTTTGGGCTCTTTCCATTTTTAATCCGTTCCTCTGGCGCTTCAATTCCGTGATCTATTGAATTTCTTATGATATGGATAAGAGGATCATTGATGTCTTCAATAATTTTGCGATCCATCTCCGTCTCTCCACCCTCTAAGATAAGGTCTATGTCCTTATTCAGCGCTTGGGATAAGTCCCTGACCATTCTAGGGAAACGATTGAATAATTGTTGTAAAGGTAGCATACGAGCCTTCATAACCCCCTCTTGCAATTCACTGATAACTCTTGATAAATGACCTGAAACCCCCACAAGATCACCTACAGATCCGTCAGAGGCGTATTGGTTTTTCAGGGTATTTCCTATCTGAGCAATCCTGGTCTGCTCAATAACCAGCTCCCCAACCAGATTCATCATACTATCCAACCGATCAACATCAACACGAACTGTCTGGTTAACCTTAGGTGCTGGTGCTGTCTTATCATTATTGCTCTGGGTCGAGGACTTAGCTATCACGTCTTGGCCCTTATAATGGTTAAGCTGATAGGGACTAATCTTCAGGCTCTCAATATCCATGATTTCAACCAACGCCTTGGCCTCCAATGCTTTAGGATCCATCTCGGATAAGATCAGATAGGAGATCTCCTGTACTTCCGTGTCATCCGGTAATTCCAGAACATTAGGAAGGGTGTCAATCACCGTACTGATTTCGTTTAGGTAATTCAGGATTAACAGTGCCCTTGTCGCCTTCATGGCACTCTCCTCCAGGATTTTAACGGTTAAAATCAGCGGAAACATACCGCTTTCAGAAGCCTTACCGATTAATTGCTTTTGCTCCTCATCAAGATTAAAATGATAAACTGTATTCATATCATTCTTAATCTGGTCCCCACTCCAGTCCGCGGTATTTACTTCTTCCTCCTCAGTGTGACCGGTATGCAATTGCCCCAGTGCATTTACAATACAGGTTATGTCTGTGTTGATATTCTTCTGATCCAATACAAAGTCGTCCTTAAGCTGTCGTAAGTAATCTGCTCCCTGAAACAGAGTATCAACTACCTGTCTGGATACCTTCAGTTTATTATTTCGTATTTTATCGAGAACATTTTCCATCTCATGGGTCAGCTGTTTCATTTTCTCAAATCTCATGGCTGACGACGAACCCTTAAGGGTATGTGCTACCCGGAAGATTTTTTGAATGGTTTCGGGAGTATCTCCATTTCTCTCGAGTTCCATAATACTATCCTCAAGAAGCTGCAGTTGTTCCTCTGCTTCGTCCAAGAATGCTCCAATCATTTCAGAGCTATCAAATATCGAAGTCATGCTTATCTCCTTTACTCATAAAGTACCTTATCGATTTTTAATAGGCTGACTACTCCTTCCTCAGAAAGTCCTATTCCTTCAAAATAGCTTCCATCAATTCCTGCAACCATCTCAGGAGGCGATTGAATGTCATTAAATCGTATGACCTTATTCACTTTGTCTACTATGATCCCAACCATCTCGTCTCTACTTTGAACAACAACAATTCTAGTTGCCTTCGTTTCAACATAATTCGTTAGACCAAAACGTTTATGGAGATTAATAACAGGGACGATTTTCCCTCTAAGGTTAATTACACCTTCCAGATATGACTTATTATTATGTACAGATGTGATTTTTTGCAATTTTATAATCTCATATATATCAGAGATTTTTAAAGCGTATTTTTCGTTTGCTAACTCATATACAACAAATTGAATATTAAGTAAATCCTTCATTTCCTTCACCTCCAGTCATTTTTAATCCGTTAATATTTTGTCATTCAAATGCATTTTTTTACCTCAGTATATTATTTAAAGTCTTAATGACATATTCCTCGCTCCAGGGTTTCACGATAAAACCCTTTGCTCCATGCAACACAGCCTCCTTAACAAAGGACTCCTGTCCTAATGCCGAGATCATAACAATCCTTGCATTACTATCCATGGAACGTATTTCTTTCAGTGCCTGTACACCATCCATCTCAGGCATAGTGATATCCATCGTAACTATATCAGGATGGAGATTCAGATATTGTTTTACAGCCATTGTACCGTTTTCTGCTTCACCTACAACTGTAAAACCGTTTTTCTCGAGCACTGATCTTAATGATAACCTCATAAATGATGCATCATCTACAACAAGTACCTTTTTCATACAGTTCTCTCCTTTATGTATGCATTATAAGTAGTATATCTTTCTCTAACTAATTAGGACCTATATCCGCTCCTGAATCGCAAAAGAAAAAGACCACTTAAATTCAATAAGAACTTGAATCAAATGGCCTGTCTTATTTCGACAAAAAAACAAACCCTTACTACATAATATCTGAAAATATATTCCATCGTGATAGAAGTAAATTCGAAATTATGCAACAGTGACCCCGAATTAAATTCGAGGTCATGGTACTGTCTTCGTCTCTAGTATCAATTGTATCATTCTATAAATCCTATCTAAATCGCACTCATCTAAACCCTGTAGGGAATTTATGATGTTATCCATATGCCGTGATGTACGATTGTCCCTCCTTCCTTTCTTCCTGTTAAAAGATAATCAGCTGATACCTGAAATAGTTGACACAGAACAAATAGGTGATCCGTTTTACATCCGCTTTTTCCTCTTTCAATCCTGATAACCATCTCGCTGGTAATTCCCAGTTCATCAGCTACTGATTTTTGAGTTAAACCAGATTTGATTCTTTCTTCTCTTATTCGATTCCCCATCGCCTTTACTTGTTCTGCATCAAAGTATTTCATATCATCAGTGTCTCCTTTTGTTTATGTCTTCTCCAATTCAGACAAACGAAAAGAAGGCAAGGAATAAACTAATCTGATCCATTATCGACAGATTGCTTTACCCTCTATACCTTCTTAGTTATCATAATAGTCTTAACTTTAATGAACAGGCAAGCCAGGTTATTAATCAGACTCATTCCTCTTCTTCGGCTCATCAAGGTACATACAACTCTTCTAGTTCCGCATCATAAAGTCCCTGAAGCACTATAGAAAAAAGACCACTTTAATAAGAACTGGAACCAAATGGTCTGTCCTAATTCGACAATAAACAAATCCTACCTACATAATATCTGAAAATATATCCCATCGTGATAGAAGTAAATTCGTAATTATACAACAGTGACCTCGAATTAAACTCGAGGTCATGGTACTGTCTTCATCTCTAGTAACAATTGTATCATTCTATAAATCCTATCTAGATCGAAATCATCTAAACCCTGTAGGGAATTTATGATATTATCGATATGATGTGATGTTAGATTTTCCCCTCCTTCCTTGCTTCCTATTAATAGATAATCCGCTGATACCTGAAATAATTGACACAGAACAAATAGGTGATCCGTTTTACATCCGCTTTTTCCTCTTTCAATCCTGATAACCATCTCACTGGTTATTCCCAGTTCATCAGCAACTGATTTTTGAGTTAACCCAGATTTAATTCTTTCCTCTCTTATTCGTTTGCCCATCTCCTTTACTTGTTCTGCATCAAAGTATTTCATATCTTCGGTGCCTCCTTTTGGTCATGTCTTATGGCTATTTGGCCGGTTATTGCAATAAATAAATAGTCAAGATATTATCAAGGAATTATATGTATAAACGCAATTTCTTCAATTCGGACAAACGAAAAGAAGATAAGGAATAAATTAATCTGATATATCTGATGCATTATCTACAGATTGTTTTACCCTATACCTTCTTAATTGTCTTAACAGTTTGAACTTATAATGAACAGGTAAACCAGGTTATTGAGCTGACTCATTCCTCTTCTTCAGCTCATCAAGGTACTTTCGCAGCTCTTCTAGTTCCATATCGTCAAGTCCTTGCTGCCCAGTGACCGATAGTATAAATTTTTTAGTGGAGCCTTGATACAGCTTATGCAGAATATACCTCCCTTCTCTACATAAGTAGGTCTCCCTGTCTACTACGGCCTTATAGTATTTGTTTTTTCCTTCTCGTATACTTTGCACAAAGCCTTTATCCTCCAAACGTGATAAAAAGGAGTTAAGGGCATTGATACTCCAACCCTTATGCGCTAGCTTGCGGTTGAAATATATGCGTGGGACAGGCTCCTGTTCGGCCTCCCATAAAGCTAGCATAATATCCAACTCGGTTTCTGGTAATCGAGACATTCTTTTTCACTCCTTTTCACTGCATATGCAGTATATATATATTAAATAAAATGTCGTTTTTCGTCAAGTTAATATCAAACTATACTATACTTTCTTTTGAAGCAAATCTTTCATCATAAATATGTATTTTTTCCATCCAATATTCAAAAAACCTTACCCCCTATTATGGAAGTAAGGATTTCATATACTTTTACAGGCAATCTCATAATAAAAAACATGCCAATGCAACAAGTAAATTTTATCAAAACCAAGCTAGAACCGGTATTAGCCAATCGGAACATCTATATGTCAAACCAAGTTCTTACTCACTATTTCTTTTAAGACAGGTAAAACATCACTTTCGAACCATGGATTTCCTTTCAACCAACCAAGATTTAGAGGAGAAGGATGAACCAAGGGGAAGTAATCCGGCAAATATTTCTGAAAGCTCTTTACTGTTTCCGTTAAGTTTTTCTCACAGCTCCTATTTAAATAGTATCTCTGGGCATAGTTTCCAATCAGAATAATGGTTTCTATATTAGGCATTCCAGCAAGTAGTTGAGGATGCCACTTTTCTGCAAAGCCTTTTCTAGGTGGGAGATCACCATTCGCGGCCTTACCTGGATAGTAGAAATCCATTGGTAGATGAGCGATGCGATTGGTACGATAAAATTCCTCACGGGATATTCCCAGCCATTCTCTCAAGCGGTCACCACTTAAATCATTCCAAAATAAACGGGTTTCTTCTGCTTTACGTCCTGGTGCCTGACCAACTATGGCAATACGGGCATCCATAGAAGCCTTAAATAATGGTGGAATTCCCTTTTCTGTAAAGACTTTGTTGGCTGGGTCCTCCATAATCTCTTGTTTAATCCTATCGAATATCGTCATTTTACATCTCCTCCGATTTCATACTTACAAGCAAACTTGGTATGTGGATGTTTTTCGCACCATACAAGCCCCGTTGCATTTTGATCACTATGCATTTATTATAACATACTTCTCAAGTTCCTTATTCTTTTAGTGGACTTATAATAGGATACTTCATGGCTTCATATTTCACAACAAAGAAAAAGATATTAACGCTGATACCTTATGGTATCACTCACGTTAATATCTTAATTTATCTTGCGTATTTTTATTACATACTAATCTGCTATGCAAAAATCGCCTTAACAGCAGCTTCGGTCGTTGTTAACGGGAAGAGCTCATAACCCACAATCCCAGTATATCCCTTCTGCTCTAAGCAGGCGTATACGTTAGGATAATTGATTTCCCCTGTTCCGGGTTCATGACGTCCTGGTGCATCCGCTACGTGAACATGACCGATTTGATCAATATAAGTACAGATCTTATCGCAGATACTACCCTCATTTAGCTGCATATGATATACATCATATAACACCTTTAGCTTAGGTGATGCGATTAGTCGGGTCATTTCTGCTGCCATCTGTGTATGTACTAAATAGTTACCCACATGATCAGTTTTAATATTCAACGGTTCTAAATTCATAAGAATGCCGCTCTCTTCTGCAATCTTGGCACATTCCAACAAGGTACCATACATAGAGCACAGCTTCACTGTGTCGGACAATTCCCTATAATCGTGAATCACCAAGCCCCCATCTCCCAATGCATTGGAGTGAATTGTAACAGAATGTGCACCGACATACTTTGCTGCTTCTACGGATCGACGCAGGTCTTCTAAATACTGTTCTTTCTGCGCTGGATCAATGAGGGAGTAATCCGCATCGCCATTGAACCCACTGATACCGATATTCGCCTCCTGGGCTGCTTTTTTTACAGCATCCAGATCTTTATTTCTCCATTCCCAAAACTCAACATAATCAAAGCCATCCCTTTTTGCTGCTTGAAAACGCTCTAAAAAAGGGTACTCCCCATACATTGCCTCTATACAGGCACTTCGTTTTAGCTTCATATTATTTCTGTGGAGCTGTTGCATAATGTAGGATATCTATACAGGAACGTACAACATGTATCCCACACACACAGGTTGCCTGACATCTTACTGCTTTGTATGCCATTTATCCAACAGCTCCTACTCTCCTTTTCTTTTGCTCCTTCACTAGCTTATCAAGGTATATTGCGATGAAATCCGAACCATTTGGTTCGAATTCCATCTAATCCTGTTCCTATAAAAGTACCTTTCCCTGATAATGGGGTTGCGATTCTATCTGTAAGATCTTACTAACCGTTGGTGCAATATCCAGTATATGCCACCCTTCCTTCTCGCAATTCTTTTCGAACATACTGCCGACACAAAAGATTGGGATCGTCATAACCTGTGGAATGCTTGGATCGTTATGCTTTTTATCAAAGCCGCCATGATCAGCAAGCACTATCATCTGTTGATCAGGCTGCAAGGAGTCATATAATATTTCAAGACAATCTCCTGCGCAGCGTAACGCCTCAAGGTAAGAATCGCTCATCCAACCATCATTATGACCAATCACATCGGCCATCTCAAAATAGAAAAAAACGAAGTCATAGGTATTGGAACGGATGATTTTTGCCGATCGTTCTGCCCAATCACGTTCAAAGCAAAACGCATCCTCATAAGGACGATCCTTTACGTCTCCGCGCTGAAAATCCAAGCGATCAATACTGTCCGGTCGTCCTAAAAAGCGCAGCGGTTCCCAAGTAATTAGCATTGCCGTCTTACCGCCTGCATCGTGTACCGTTTCCAGGATACCCTCATAAGGCTTAGGATAAGGATGCCAATCATTATCGTAATTATCATGGTGCAGCTGATCCACTCCCGTGAACAATGAGATATGAGCGGGTAGTGTGATAGGCCTCGTAATGGTTTGCGCTGTAGGACAGTAAGTGCTCTCTTGCTTTAAGCGTTCAAAGAACGGATGTCCGCAAGCCGCCATACCATCGGGACGCATACCATCCACCAGTGCTACAATAACCTTGTTCTTCATGTCAACCTCCTATATTCTTCAGAAAGGCTCAATGGTTATCTTTTTTCGAACTTACTCCAACGTTCTTTCAAATACCACGCTGCCATTTTGGGCTTACGATCTCGTGTAAACACACCCTTCTTATTTCCCTGTACTCGTTTGACGGATTCTGCCGTAGCAAAGTCAGCAAAGTTCCAAACGTGTTCGCCACAGATATAGGGCTTTTCATCTAATACATCGCAATAGGTCTTCAGTATATCGCGCTGGAATTCTTCAGAGAACATCAATGAGGTTGAATCATGCAAGCCGGCGACAGCATCCGCCCCAAACTCACCAAGCATGATTGGCTTTTCCGGATAACGAGCATGGTAACGATCCAATTCGTCCGATAAGATAGCACGTGCTGCTGGAAGATTTCCCTCCTCACTATACCAACCATAATAACGGTTAAGCATCAACACGTCGCATAAGGGCGCTACTTCACAGGTCTCCACAGTAGCCTCGCTATGTGTAACAAAGGTAACGGGACGATGCTGAGGATCGAGTTCACGTACCAAGGAAAACAAGGGAGCAAAATAATCATAAGCGCCCTTTTCCTCACTGGCAGGCTCGTTGGCAACACTCCACATAATAACACAAGGATGGTTTTGATCTCGTTCGATCAAATCCCGAAGAACATCCCGATGGTGTTGCTGTGTTTGCAGTGTAGTCCATGTCGGTGATGCTACATCGATCTTCATGCCCGTTGCTGTGAATGTCGTATGCATACCTACTGCTGGTGTTTCATCAATTACCAGAATACCCATCTGATCGCAGAGTCGCATCATCTCTTCACTGTAAGGATAATGACTGGTTCGGAAGGAATTGCTTCCCATCCATTGCATTAATGCTAAGTCTTTTACGTTGTATGCTTCTGAAATGCCTCGCCCCAATACGGGTGTATCCTCGTGCTTTCCGAAGCCTTTTAGATATAGTCGCTCACCGTTCAGGTATAGTCCACCGTCATGTACACTTACTTCACGGAAACCGAACCCTTCACTGTATTCATCGGTACTACCATCATCACCATGAAGACAGATATGTAGTCGATATAGCTTAGGTGTTTTGGGTGACCAAGGTGTAATGCCCTTGATAGCTCCACTGCCTATAGCACCATCTCCAGACCATATAACCGTCTCATCCTCCATGACCTTAACCTCGAAGCTTCCCGCACCGGTTGCTTTCACCTTATATGTAAAGGTCCCATCCGGTAAACCGTTGATGGATATACCGTTCAGATAGGTTTTCGGCACAGCGTAAAGCTGAACAGGTCGCATAATTCCACTGTAGTTGAAATAATCGAAATTAGGGAAATTCAACTTCAGCTTCTCCATTCCGGGATAGATACGTTCCTCCACGGTTCCACAAGGAAGAGTGCTGTGATCAACAATATTGTCGACAAGTACCGTCAACCGATTTGCGTAGGGTTTCACTTTTTCAGTTACATCGAAAAAGAATGGAAGAAAACCACCTTTATGCTGGCCCAGTAACTCACCATTGAGCCACACTTCTGCTGTGTGTGTAACACTGCCAAAGTGTAATAACAAACGCCCCTCACACAAGGCCTGAGAAACATCAAAATATCGCTCATAGACGACACTTCCCACGTGATCTCTGATTTCACGCCCCTCATATATGTCGTTATATGCACTTGGAACAGGTATCTGCCGTCCTCCTAAAAGAGTGTTTTTCGGATTATAAGTTTCATCAGAACCAATCAAGGCAAACGACCAGATACCATCGAGAGAAACCTTCGTTCGAGTTCTAGTATTATCTGGATATAACATACTTTTCTCCTTCAATTATTCTTTACTCTATTCGTCTATCTTTAAACCGTCATAAGCGACCGTTACCGGTAGCTTTGCATGCGTATCAAACCAAGCCTGCATATCATCATGCGTGAAATCGTGCTTGTGGTTGATATGCGTGGCAAAAATATGTGTATCCTTATGGATAATAGCTTCCTCCAGCAGTATATCCAGCATCTTTACAAAGGCTTCACAATTCAAATGTGAATCTGAGGATCGATCCGTAAGAGATCCCCAAGTCGTCTCAAGGACAAGACTATCTACTTTTCTTCCAGCCAGAGTACACAAAGTTTTATCAGGATAAAAGCCGGTATCGCAAGCATATAGGAGCTTGCGGCCATTCTTCTCAAACAGATAATTAATTCCTGTCTCCTGCTTTGAGATACGATGCATCGTATCCACAGCTATAATTTTATACCCACCGGCTTCAAACGGAATGCCCGTTTGAACCGGATGTAGGCGTATTAATCCCTTATCAAAAGCGATTGCGGCATCCAAATAACCGTATTTCATTCCCAATGCTTCTCGCATAGCCACCGTCATCTCATAGGCCCCTTCGGAAAGATAAATATCAACAGGGACATCAGGGCGCGTTTTGGACATAAGCAACATTCCAGCGTTTGATGGGCAGAAATGATCTTCATGTGTATGTGTAATAAAAATATTCTCAAGCTTTGAAAGATTTAAGCCATGCTTCATACTGGCAGCAACGAAATCAGGGCCGCAATCGATTAAATTCTTTTCATCCAATAGAAACATGCTACGCAAACGCATGTGCTCCGGATTCTGTCTGGCCTCTTCGCAGAGCTTGCAGGAACAAAGTGGACCAGGGATGGCATCCGCTGCAGCGGTTCCTAGAAATTGCATATCTTCTCCTCCTAAATCAATAAATTGTTCAAGCCACTTCGAAAGTAGGTCATGACAGTAACCGAACCTATTATATAGATCTTTTAATTATAAACTGTAATATTATTACGAGAACCTTTATCAAATACTGTGATAGCTTCCAGGCGCGGTCGCACGAACAATGGTTTATCGACGGGTCGGTTGACTTCAACCGGCGTAATGACACGAATACTGGTATCCTCCGTGAAGCATCGATACAGATTCTCCTTGCCTAGATGTTCAATATAATCCGTCTTAAGCTGAATAGCATTGTCTTTGGTCTCTACTAAGTCGAAATTGTGTGGACGAACACCCAAGACAATCTGATCTCCCTTCAATTGCGAAGGATCAATTAAGGTTTCAGGTAACTCAATCGTGCCTCCGGACGTTCTACAGAGGTAGCTACCTGCTTTCTTCTCAAGTTTACCATCGATGAAGTTCATCGGTGGATTACCGATAAAGGATGCAACAAAGAGATTTTCTGGTCTGCTATAAAGTATATTGGGATCTCCATACTGCTGCATGGCACCCTGATCAATTACTACAATGTGCGAAGCCATTGCCATTGCTTCCTCCTGATCATGGGTAACGATGATGGCTGTCAGATTAAGCTTCTCCTGAAGCTTCTTTATCTCATCACGAATCTCCAGCTTTAGACGCGCATCCAGATTCGACATCGGCTCATCAAGCAATAGAATATCTGTATTCTTAACCAAAGCACGGCACATGGCGACACGCTGCTGCTGTCCGCCGGATAGCTGTGAAGGCATACGCTTCAAAAGAGGGGTTATCTTAACGATTTCGGCAACCTCATTTACTCGTTCCTCAATCTCCTTCTTCTTTAATGTCTTCATCTGCTTCAACGGAAAAGCAATATTTTCATAAACGCTCAGATTTGGGTAGAGAGCGTAGCTCTGGAAAACCATACCGATGTTACGATCCTTTGGCATGACGTTATTCACATAACGACCGTTAAAAAAGATACTACCCTCGCTTGGACGATAGAGACCGCAGAGCATCATCAGTATTGTGCTCTTGCCGCAGCCAGAGGGGCCGAGCAGCGCGACAAAATCTCCTTTTTCAATCGTAAGGTTGACATCGCGCACAGCGTATGTCTTTCCTCCGTCATATGATTTACCTACATTTTCTAAACGAATCATGGGTTCGCTCATTGTTTGGAACCTCCCTGCTTAACTTCTAAGAGTGTTTTTTGTGAGACTGCAAATGCAATTATAACCGGTATGATGTAACAGAAGCATGCAGCTGCTAATACGCCGGCAGATACTAAATACCTTCCATCCTCGGCATCAATCATTGCACCGACAAAGCTTGACATCGTCGAATCATTGCCGCGCATGAACAAGTTAATTAGGATATATTCACCCCAACCACTTAAAAACGAGTTGATTAAGATAACGGCGATACCGGGCTTTGCAGCTGGTACGATGATGCGAAGGAAGGTCTTAAAGCGTGATGCACCATCAACAATGGATGCCCATTCAATATCCCAAGAGATATTATCGAAAAAGCCCTTCATCAGCCAAACGGCACCTGGCAGATACATGGCGACTTTTAGAAAAGCAACACCAATCAGCTTGTTAACGAGGTTTAACTCAGAAAGAAGTAAGATAAAGCTCATCAACAGGGCTACCTGAGGAAACGCATCAAGGACAATCAATAATCTCGCCATCAGTTTTCTTCCCTTGAAATCCGTACGGGAAAGTGCATAGGCAGCGGGAACCGTAACTACTACGACACCGATTGCCATCATCACTGCAAATCCTAAGCTACGGAGCAGTGGCCAGATTGCGGGGGGCAACATAACACCATTTTTTATTTGTGTTTCCTGTATTAAGAATGCCCAATTCGACAGGGTCAGATTCCCATTCGGATCCTGAAACGCTTTTATTACCATCCAGCCGTAAGGGATCAAAATAATGCTGGATAGCAACAGTATTACAATTATATATTTCCATACACCACGAGGTCGATCGTCGAGGCGAAGTGTCTGTATTTTTTGATTTTTAACCTTTTCCATACCATTCGTCTCCTTTATATATCCATGCGCGGTATGCGCATCTGCTTATCTACCTTGAACACGCGGAGCATAATCAGACCGATCGTAACAGACATGGCCACAAGGAATACGGATAGTGCTGCGCCATAGCCATAGGTGTAATAGGTATATGCATTTTGAAAGATGTAATACGAGTATGTGGTCGTGGTACCCATCGGACCGCCGTTCGTCAACAAACGAATTGACTCATACAATGTGAAGTTTCCTAATACGCTCCAAAGGGTTTTCTGCATAATCGGCCAGCTTAAATACGGTAGAACGATACGACGACAGATATATAAGCTCGATGCACCATCCACCTTAGCGGACTGAATAATATTGTTCGGTATTTGTCGAACCGCTGAGCTGAACAGGATGATTGATCCCGAAGCTGAACTCAAACAGCAGGAAAACATCAGTATTTGCATAGAGTATTTCGTAAACCAGTTTATAGTTGGTAAATTCACTGCTTCAAATATCATATTGATAAGACCATACTCCGCCGGACCGAACACAAAGCGCCAGATGAAGATGAACACAATGGTAGGTGTAAGGTTGGGAATTAACCAAATGATGCGGAATAGCAGGCCTAAGTTTTCTCTGCGATAGACGATATCCAGATAATATGTCGTAATAATAACGACGAAAATCGAGCCGAGAACCGAACATATCGTATTGATACCGACGAACGACAGTGTTCGGAGAATAATCTTATCTAAACCCGGATATCCAAAGATTTTTTTATAGTTAGTCAATCCTATAAAGTTCCATTCTAGCGAGACGCCCATATCAGTAAATGACATGACGATCATCAAAATGATCGGAATGCAAACGAATATCAAGGTCAGAATGAGGAATGGGGACATCATCATAAACGGAAATATCTGTTTTCTTCTGATGGCCATCTTATCCGCCCTAAGGGTTTGGGCGTCTTTCATGGATTTTTCCATAGTGGCCTCCTTCATTACTTTAAGTGTTTATGCAATAGAAAGCACGCTTAGCGAACTTTTTATCATCTTAAATAGGGGGGTACGCCCGCAGTGGATTACACCACGAGCGTACAATAATCATGCAGTTTAATGAAATTAATTAAATTAATTGATTTAAATTATTATTCAAGAACGTAGTTACCTTCACCAATATTAAAGGTGATCTTCTTGATGAGCTCATCTGTAATCTCTTCAATTGATGCTGCATTAGGATCATTTGCCTCAACCTCTGCTCTCTGGATAGCATCAAAGAACTCCTGGCTATCTGTAAACATCATCAGATATTCATTCGGCGGATTCTTGAACATAAGTGGTGTCATGTATTCAGCATCAAGCATCCAAGCATCATTCTGATACTCAGGCATTTCGATTGTCTCCTGTGTGATTGCAAGATGTGTATGTCTAACGGAAGTATTGAGCTGAAGCTCCGGATCAAGAACATTGTCCAGGATACGTCTACAGTATTCCTTCGTCTTCTCATCCTTCTGGGATGCTGTAGTTAAAGCATAGTAGTACGGATTGGAGCCACCTACCGGTGTCTCACCCAAGGTGGTAACAGGATTAGGAATCGTAAAGTAATTTTCATCGACATATTCACTTGTTACGCCACCTGCAGACATCATGTCTGCCTTAGTAGCAATCTGACCATACCAGCAGAAGGCTTTACCGTTCGGCCAAATATCTCCTTCTAATATATCCCAATTAAAGTCAGTCAGATGATTGTATGGTGTGATACCCATTTGAACATTTTCACGCCAGTAGGATAAGAAATCGATAATATTCTGACGGTTGATTACAACCTGACCCTGATCGTTCATAGGAACCTTTCCCTTGTTCCAGGTAACAAACGTATTTTCCCAGTCAACACCATGGTTCGGGCGATGAGTAATACCGTACTCGCAAATTCCTGCGTCAACAACCTGCTTTGCCAAATCCTGAAGATCCTTAATCGTGATCTTACCGGCACGGGCATCATTCTTCCAAGCCTCAATCTGCTCCTCGCTCCAACCCAGCTGCTGTAATGCCGGCTTATAGACGATAACAAAACGCACCTCTGTGTCGAGAATAACGCCGTAATAGGAGCCATTGAAATATCCCATATCACGTAGATTCTTCGGAACCTTAGAGGAATAAACCTCATCATTAACTACGTACGAGCAATCTACTATTACACCGGTTTTACTGAATTTAGCTACATCACCTGATGTACGAGCCACGAACTCAGGAAGGTTATCTTCCTTTATCCATAGATTAAAGGTGTTAGCGAAATCATCAACCACCTCATATTCTACGGAGACGGTATCCTTGCTTCCCTCACTAGCAAGCTGCTCGTTCAACATCTTAGCTGCTGCAATGAGGTTCTCAGCACGCCATGCCTCGTTGCTACAACCGATACGGAATGTGTAGTGCTTGCCCCCAACATCTGTCGCTACAACATCTGTCGTATCTGTCTTCTTCCCATTTGTTTCAGTAGAGCTTGTACTTGTATTGGTTGTCTTCGTGCAACCAGTAGTAAAAAGAATTGCGGTGCAAAGAACCAATAGCACCAAAATACGGAACCTATTCATCATATAGGCCTCCTCCTATGTATTTTTATTTCAGCATTAATATACTGTGTTATTATTATAAGCATTCCAAAGGTATAATCATATGTATGTATTTGCTGATTATTTTGTCTAATTTTGCTCTATTAATTATATTATTTAGCATCTGTTTGTGCAAAATACCAACTATTGAATAACTTCATTAGATCACGCCCACTGGTGGAATGAGAATACTCCTCGCCATGAGCCATTAGCCACTGCTCTCGCATCTCTGTAATATGACTTAAGGGTAAGACTCCTGTTGCTAAGCGTGAAAAATACGAATCCACGTAATCTGTATCAAGTATGTGTTTTTCATACAAACGGCGAATATCCGGTAGACAAACCTCCACCGGGTCGAATGCATTTCGACGATAGGAACCCGTATCAGAAAAGAGCGGATACAGCTCCTCTGAAAGTGTAAGCTTCTCTTCTATCTGGAATTCCTCCTGCAACTCCTTCGATACCCTTTGCAATTCTACCAAAAAGCGCTTAGCAAGCTCTGGGTTTTCGTAGTCCGCAGAAATCAAGCCGGTCAAGTAAGCGTATACATTCGTCTCTGTACACGAAGCGTCTACAGGTAACTCTGCCAAGGCCACCTTACGGCCCATTTTCTCAGCACTTCGAATTGCCTCCTGAGCAATATCCATGTTAGGAAAGACTGCCATGGCGCTTTTACCATAGGTCAACATTTCTATTCCGCTGTATTTAGAGAGAATTAGGCAGTCACTTGGAATATATCCATTTTGATACATCTGATTCACATAGATTAGATAGTCCTCCGCTTTATCAGATATCTTATCGAACTTCACCTGTCCGTCTTCCACATAAAATTCACGTCCGCCCGTCGGAGAAATCTCAAACAATTCCAACAGCACTGAAAAGCCCTCTTGTGCCGGTGAACCGTATACAACAAGCGGTACCTTATAGAATTCTGAAAGCTTCTCCAATGCGTCCGACATGGAATCCGCAGTGAAAGGAATATTCACCAAATCTAACTTTCTCAGTGCTTCCGGAACGACTACAAGGACCGGGTGTATTCGTCCAGTATAAGAATCTGCAAAAATATAACCGTATTGTTTTCCACGATATTGTCCAAGCTTGTTAAGCGTTTCCGAAAGGTTCCTTCCTAGATCCATCAGCTGGGAACGCTCTACTAATGGAAGTATCCATTTAGGATCATCGGTGAGCATAACACCCTGAAAAGTAATCTCCGAAACATTATCTTCACCATCCACCAGAAAAAAATCGATTAGCTTAATGTTAACCTGTAATAGGTCTTCGAGCCTGCTACGAACGCTCTCATCCTGTAAAGCACGGACTGCAGTATATCGTTTTACATTTTCTGTAATGTACACATTCAGCACCGGTAACGACTCTTCCTCTATTGGGTTCTCGGTCTGTCCAGAAGGTATACAAGCAGCAGTGTTAAAGAATAGGAGCAAAATAATCAATAAACTACAAAACCGTTTCATTTGCTTCCTCCTTCTTTGTGTCAAAATAAGATTCATTCACCATGGCAGATACGGCCGGTATACGGACAGCCACTTCGGTATATTTTCCTTCTGTACTCTCAATGGTCAGTCCGTAAGACTCTCCGAACTCTCTCTTTAATCGCTGATGCACATTATACAGTCCGATTCGCCCTTCCTTCTTTTCGGTATTCTTATCTTCATCAAGTCGTTTTCGCAATTCCGCAAGCCAGTCCACAGAAATACCTTGCCCCTCATCCCGTACACACAGAATTACTGTGTCTTCCTTACAGAAGCATCGTACCGAGATTTCACTCTTTTCAATCCGATCCGCATAACCATGGTTCACGGCATTTTCCAGCAAAGGCTGCAAAACCATTCTTGGCAATGGAGTTGAGACTATCACGGAATCGTCAATTTCGAAACGAAAATAATAACGATCACCAAAGCGCACCTGCATGATTTCTGCATAATTTTCGCCACATTGGAATTCGCTTTCAATCGTTCCCATATTATTATTTGATGCACTGTAACGGTAGATACGAATCATGGCAGACAAGATCTTTGAAATCTCAGGGACCCTGTAGCTCTGGGCGATACTGCGAACGCATTCCAGGGTGTTATACAAGAAATGTGGATTGATTTGCGATTGCAGAGCTAAAATCTGACTTTCTCGATGTAGAAAACGCAGCTCGTATAAATTCTTCTGTGTCTCAGTCATCTGGACAGTCCTCTCTTCCAGTTCGTCAAGTACATCGTTAACACCATCAGAAATCACCTTCATTTCCTTGGCATTTCCATATCGAAGTCGATAAGCATAATCTCCTTGTATTATCCGCTGCATTTCGTTGACAACGTCACGGACCGGACGATTAATCAGTCTTCTAATTGACAAGATTCCGACGATTGTCATTGCAAATACCAGAAGCACCAATAATATGACTCGTAGCATAAGATTTTTCATCTGTTTTATCAGCAGATAGCGTGGCAACAAGCACAAAAGATACATATCACCATAATTCAGTGTTTCTAAGATTGCTATGTGTTCAACACCGTCTATACTGACGTAAGCATTTTTTCGTATATCCGATAACGAAAATCTCACAGGAAGAGTATCCCCCTCAGTTCCATTCACATAATATACATTTAGGAAATCGCCGGAAGCAACGCAAAGGCATTGCATACTTCCATCCTTTGGCTCATCTAAAAGCTCAACAAGTGGAATGGTAAGATAAGCATTTGCAACAGTCTGAGAATATAAATTGCTCCTGTAAAAACCTGTAATCGGTTGACGCATTACCAAATGGGATGGATCGCCATTCTGATTGACACTGAATAAGCTTGGTGAAGTGGGCTGGATCGATTTGTGACTATTGTAGGACTCCAAAAATTTCAGAAAGGCTTCCTCCTCCATCGTATGGCACTCAATGATTACATCGTTGCTGGTCTGAATGATGATTGCTCCATCCACAATGTCAGTATTATGTAAAATGCCGTACAAAGAGGAATTCATATTCTTCTTGTACAGCATTTGTTCATAAGGGTCTTCGGTAATCCAAAAGGCTTCGTTTCCGACATCCCTGGCAATCCAAATCAGCTGCTGCTTAGCCTGTATCAACTCATTGGACAGGTTAACGGCACTCTTTTCCGTACTCGTCTTAAAATAGTCCAGATTGTTATTATAAGTGATACTGGTAAATGAAATAAAAAAGAAAACGGATAGCAATACAGTTGCTAAGAAAAGCAGACTTAAGAAGATTGTTATTAGGCGTGTAACGGAGTAGGTTTTATTAACGCGCATTGTCGCCTCCCTCCTTCCGATAAGCCGAGGGTGAAACACCAACGACCTTTTTGAACACCTTGTTAAAATGGAAATAATCCGGATAGCCAACCTGTATACCGACGTTCGAGACAGGCATTTGTGTGTATCGCAGCAGTTCACAAGCCTGCATGATACGTTTTTTTGTGATATATTCCGTAAAGGATGCACCCGCGATACGTTTAAACTGGCGGCATAGATGAGATAGACTTACATTGAATTGTTCGGAGAGTAGCTCCAAATTAATCATCTCTGTGTAATGGGTGTCCACATATTGAACCACACGTACGAGTGTGTCAGGGGTCTCCACTACAACAGACATTTCTATGCTGTCATTAATCATAACGCAAAGACTTTTAAACAGCATTTCCTCCGTTTGCATGCTGCTGTACATCTGAAAACAACTACTAAAGGCATGTAAGGTATCCTGTATCCCTTTCTTCGGATACCGACTGAATATTCCCTGCAGTACGCTATTATAGAAAAAGGTCATCTCATCGATCATGAGTCGTTGGCTTTTTGCCTGTGACCGTAAGTCATCCAGCAAGGCACGTGCATGGAGAATATCACCCGCATATACTGCACGAATAATTTCCTCCCCTTCCTTCAATGTGCGATTGCTGCTCGTATGGTAAACCATACTTCCCGCTTTTTCGCCATAATATCGTAACGTATAGTAACTAATCAGTGCTTCCCGTATCCGCTGGCCAACCTCTTCTCCACTTTGTGCCAACTGGCTATAGCCGCATAGGGAAGGAATCTGGGTTTCATTATTCTCGGGTAAAACGGCCATTGCCAAGTCATCATAAATTCGAAACCATGGTACATTTACCGTTGTCGTAACGGAATCCGTAATGCAGATCCGATAGGGATTGGAAAAAATACCACTTTGTTCAGTACTGGAATCGATTTGCACTGATCGTTCGGATGTCAATGCTTGGATAACCAACTTATTAATACTTTTAGCAGATCGTTCGATTTGCTTCTGAAGTAAAGTGCTTTGGAGCTTCTCTGCCAAATTCGTAACCTTATCTTCTTCCAATGGTTTTAAAATATAGGAAAATGCGCCGCTGTCCATTGCCCTCTTGGCATATTCGAATTCCGCATAAGCAGATATGACGACGAACAATGGCCCCTCGCCTACCTTTTGGTAGCGCTCCATGAGCTCCAATCCGGATAACCCCGACATCCGTACATCCGTACAGACCACATCGGGACATTCTTGTTGTATCGCCTCAAGAGCTTCAATTGGGTTGGTAAAGGTTCGTATGTCAGTAAAGCCATAGTTTTTCCAATCTATGATATCACGGATTCCTTTCAGCGCCCAAGGTTCATCATCAACCATTACCATTTTATACATACTCGATCTCCTCTTTCATTCGTTAGTCGCCTCCTGTTTCCTGTATCGAGGATTCATTTAGACATATTCTAACACAAATGTAGAAATATTTACAGTAAAAAAGCAATAATATACCATATTATCTACAAAGTAAGACATTACGAGCTTCAAACTATCATATCAGTATGCTGGCTATCTCTGAACCATTGTTGTACAAGTGCATCGTTCTACCAAACGAGGGGCATAAATTCGGTGAGAATAGCCGTCGGCCTCAGCTTGCAACATTTCCATCATCACATCTACAGCAGATGTAACAATCGATTGCTGAGGAAGTGCTAATGTCGTCAGCATAACCTGTGGTAAGGAGGAAAAGGCATAATCACCAAAGCCAAGCAAGGAGATATCTTCCGGAACTCTAATCCCAGCATCCTTTGCTGCTTGCATAACACCGATTGCCAGTAAGTCCGAAGCTGCAAAAATCGCTGTACATTTTATGGACTGTCGGAACAGGCGTCTTGCAAGATGATAGCCTGCCTCAATGGACTCCTCTTGACTCGGATTGTCGAGGTAATCTGCTTTAATCCCATTCTTCTTGCAAGCGGTAGTGAAGCCTTCCGTTAAAAGCCTATGGGATGTATTCTCCCGATTGCTCCCTAACAGTAAGATTTCACCATATCCCAAAGAACGTAGGTACTCCACACCAAGGGTTGCACCGCGACGAAAATCCGTTGTTACATAGCTTTCAGGCAGTTCCATCAGATTTTCATTAAGAAAGACTGTCTGAACCTTCTCCAATTCAGGTGCAAGAATATCTCGCGTCTTTGCACTACCGGGAACAAGGAAGATTCCTTCTACATGCTGTGCTACCATACGATCAAACAAAACCTTTTCCTGTTCCGGATCCCCAAAGGAATTCCCGATTACCAGACTGTAGCTCAGTGTGCGAAGCTGTTGCTCCAGAGCAACGGCCAAAGCACCTAAGCTCGGATCGTTGACGGAAGGAAGAATCAGTCCTACCACACCGGTTTGTGTGCTTCGTGTTACAGGTGATTGATAATTTGAAGAATATCCGAGGTCACGACAGATGCGAAGAACCTTTTCCCGCGTTTTCTCGCCGATTTCTTTACTCCCGCAGATTGCTCGGGAAACAGTTGCGCTGGAGACACCTGCCTCTTTAGCGACATCGTGAATTGTAATTTTCTTCATAATGCTATCATCCTCCATCTGACCTTGTTATTATTCTTAAGCTATCTTATCTTACTATAAATGCAACATTTCGTCAACGCAATTTTTTTGCGTAAATATTGTGCATATTTCTTTCATATATGCAATAATAGCTTAAACTTTCTGATTAAGTATTTCAGTTTACACAGCCTTAAATCTATATAAAACAGCGTAAAACACTAATATACCATGCTATCTAGCCGAACTCACATTACGCAAATTATTTTCGTAACATTATTGACAAAACCATTGCTTTCATTTAAAATAAACTCGTTCGTTAGCAATTTCAACGTAATTTATTTACGAAATAATTACGCTAATCTTGAAGAGTTTTACTAAAAATACATACTAGGAGGAAAGAGAATGATTCAAATCGCCATCATTGGTGCCGGTAGAATTGGGCAAGTCCATGCCAAAAGTATTCTTTCGGGCGTTCCCGAAGCACACGTTGCTGCTATTGCCGACCCCTATATCACCGATAGCGTGAAAGAATGGGCTAAGAGCGTCGGAATTGATAATATATATACCGATTATCATCTAGCCCTAAACGATCCGAACATTGATGCCGTACTGGTCTGTTCTTCTACGGATACCCATGCAACCATTTCCATAGAAGCGATTAATGCCGGTAAACACGTATTCTGTGAAAAGCCTGTTGACTTATCACCAGAGAAGATTTACGAAGTTCAAGCGGCATTACAGGCTTCCCCCAAGAAGCTTAAGTTCCAGGTCGGTTTCAACCGTCGTTTCGATCATAATTTCCGCGCATTACGGGAAGCAACATTAAAGGGTAAGGTCGGAGAGGTTCAGTTTGTCCGTGTAAGCTCCCGCGATCCCGAGCCACCGCCGGCAAATTACGTTAAAGTATCTGGTGGCATCTTCCTTGATATGATGGTTCACGATATCGATATGGTACGCTATCTGTCAGGTGCTGAAATCGAGGAGGTCTACGCTACCGGCGCCGTTCTAATTGATCCCGCAATCGGTGAAGCCGGTGATGTCGATACAGCAACCGTCTCCGCAAAGCTATCCAATGGAGCTCTGGCACTCATCGACAACTCCAGAAAAGCAGTATATGGTTATGATCAACGTGCCGAAGTATTCGGTTCCTGTGGCAGCATACAGAATGGCAACGACATGGCATCGACCGCAGTACTTTCCAATGTTGACGGCGTTATGGCAGAAAAGCCACTTTGGTTCTTCCTTGAACGCTTTATGACTTCCTATCAGTCCGAACTTCGTTCTTTTATATCTGCTATACAAAATGACATCGATCCGGAGGTCGGAATCAATGATGGTCTAATGTCAATTCGCATTGGCCTCGCTTGCAAGAAATCCCTTGCAGAGAATCGTCCCGTTCGCATTGATGAGATTTAGTAAGAATTGTTATAAGGGATGTTTCAGTTAGTTTATGTTATGAAGCATCTCCTCCACTATTACATAGCAAAAGAGGTGTTGTTGATGTATCAAACAGATGTAGTTATCATAGGCGCAGGTGCCGTAGGATGCGCCATAGCCAGAGAATTATCAAAGTATAAAGTAGACGTTATAGTGGTTGATAAGAACGAGGATGTCGGTGGCGATGCTTCCAAATCCAACAGCGCGATTATCCATACCGGCTATGACGCTTCACCGGGTACGTTAGAATCTCAATTAGTCGTGGCAGCAAATCCGATGTACGATTCAATTACCAAGGATCTTGACGTCCCCTTTCGTCGTATTGGAGCAATACTCCCGGCCATTACGGACGAACAGTTTGAACAGCTGCCTGCCATTAAAGACAAGGCATTTCGCAATCATGTCTATGACGTTGAATTCAAGACAGGAAAAGAACTTCTGGAAATGGAACCCAATTTAAACCCAGAGGTTCGAGGAGGACTGTACATTCCAGGCGAAAGTATCATCGACCCGTTTATTCTTGTCCAAGCATTTGCAGAAAACGCGAATGCAAACGGAGTTGAATTTCTGCTTGGCACAAAGGTAACCGGTATAAACGTTGAAAATAATTGCATTACTGGTGTTGAGACCACAGCAGGCACAATTAAAGCAAAGTACGTCATCAATAGTGCTGGTTTACATTGTGATGAGATTGCAGAGATGGTTGGTAAAGCAGATTACTCCGTGGTTGCCCGTAAAGGACAATTCTTCATTTTAGATAAAAACACGTCCTGTAAGGTAAACCATATCGTATTGCCTATTCCCACGAAAGTCACCAAAGGTAAGCTTATGTGCCCTACCATCCATGGTAATATGCTGGTTGGCCCAACAGCTGAGGATCAACCCTCCAAGACGGATAAAGGCACCACATCGGAAGGTCTAATGAGTATTGCAAATGAGGTACGTAACCTTATCCCCAATGTACAGGTTCGCGATGCCATCACACAATACAGTGGACTACGTCCAAATCGTAATCCGGAAGGACTCCACTTCGATATGTATGAGGACCTTCAAGGATATATTAACCTCTCCGGCGTTCGTTCAACCGGTCTCACCTTATCCGCTGCAATGGGTAAATATGTGGTACAGCAGATGCTATATCACGGCGCTGAGCTTACGCTGAAAGATAACTTTATCTCCAAGCGCAAGGGCATTGTACACTTCCATGAACTATCTCGCGAACAGCAGGATGCACTTATCGCTGAAAATCCTCTCTATGGCAATGTTATATGCCGTTGTGAAACAATCACAGAAGGAGAGATTATGGATGCGATTCATCGTCCACTGGGAGCTCGTAGCATGGACGCTGTCAAACGACGCGTGCGTGCCGGTATGGGACGCTGCCAAGGCGGTTTCTGCGGTCCGAAGGTACTGGAGATTCTTGCCCGTGAATTGCAATGCTCCCCTCTGGAGATTAACAAAAACAATCCAAACTCTTACATGGCGGTCAGCATGAATCGCTCCTAAAGAGCAGGAAGGAGTACGTGAGTATGTACGAAATTACAAGAGATGTTGTTATAATAGGCGGCGGGCCTGCCGGACTTGCAGCAGCCGTTGCCGCTAAAGAAGAAGGTGCTGCACAAGTTACTATTTTGGAGCGTGATAATGCCCTTGGCGGTATTCTTCAACAATGTATCCATCCCGGGTTTGGCCTCACCAGATTTCATGAGGAACTGACAGGCCCGGAGTATTATGGACACTTTACGGATCAAGTGGAAAAATTGAATATAGAGACTCTGCTCAACACAATGGTTCTGGAGGTTGACGCAGAAAAGAAGGAAGTAACCTGTGTTAACAGAGAATATGGTTTAATGAAGGTACATGCAGGAAGCATCGTTCTTGCAATGGGTTGTCGTGAACGTACGCGTGCTGCAATCACAATACCGGGAACTCGTCCTGCAGGTCTGTATACCGCTGGGTCTGCGCAACGTTTTGTCAACCTCCAGAATATTATGGTTGGTAAGCGTGTCGTAATTCTTGGCTCAGGTGATATCGGAATGATTATGGCCCGCCGAATGACACTGGAAGGTGCTGAGGTGGTAATGGTAGTCGAGCTAATGTCCTATCTGGCAGGACTTACACGAAACCGCGTACAGTGCCTGGATGATTTCCAAATCCCTCTGAAGCTATCGCATACGATTACACGTATCGAGGGTGACGAGCGCGTTACTGGCGTATACATAGCACCCGTGGATGAGAATAAGAAACCGATTCTTGAGCAAGAGGAATATGTTCCTTGTGATACTGTTCTCTTCTCTGTCGGTCTGATTCCCGAAAATGAATTGACAAAGAATGCAAGTATCGAAATAGATCCAATCACAAATGGCCCCAGGGTAAATCAGTTTATGCAAACCTCCTCTTCCGCCGTATTTGCATGCGGGAATGTGGTACATGTAAACGACCTAGTGGATAATGTAAGCGCCGAAAGCGAACTTGCCGGAAAATTTGCTGCCCAATATGCTATGGGAACGCTTCCCAAACTCCAGGGAACTATCAGCTGCAGACCGGGTCAAAATGTCCGTTATTTATGCCCTCAGCAAATCAGTATTTCTGAAATGAAGGGTTCCGTTAGCTTATATTTCCGTGTTCTGAATCCCGAGACAAATGTCCGCCTTATTCTGCGGTGCGGCGAACAGGAACTGCTTCGAAAGAAGGAGTTCTGCGTTAATCCCGGCGAGATGAACCATCTAACGATTGACTCCTCTCTGCTCGTCGGTGATACCGTTACAGTCGATGTCGTTAAGGAGGATGAAGCCAATGCATAAAGAAATCATTTGTACTGTCTGCCCACGTGGTTGCCGTGTTAATGTAAATGGGGATGAACACAGAGTCGAATCCGTTACGGGTCATTGCTGTAAGCGTGGTGAACAATATGCAACCTCCGAATTCTTACATCCGGTCCGCATTCTGACTACGACTGTTCGAATTCTCGGCAATGATCACACCCTATTGCCTGTTCGCTCTGCCGCTCCTTTGCCGAAAGAACTGCTTTTTAACTGCATGGAACAGATCCGAAAGGTATCTGTATCTGCCCCGATCAAGCGTCACGATGTCATTATTGCTAATATCTGCGATACCGGAGTTGATATCGTCTCAACAAAAGACCTAATATAATGAAATGAGAGGGACGCTTATTCAGCCTCCCTCTCAAGCACATTTACATTATATAGGTGCCTTAGAGAACAAGTAATACCTTTATTTTATATGGTGTTCAAAAGTCATGAAAGGACAAGGTAAATAAACAGTATGGAAAATTCATATGATCAATTGATTAAAATTACGAAACATCAAGTGCTAGGACAACTGCCGGACCCCTTCTTGTTTGAGGACGGAACCCGTGTTAAAACACGAGAGGATTGGCAGAAGCGTCGCGAAGAGATATATCGTACTGCTGTTGAACTAGAATATGGTAAGCTACCTCCGGAGCCGGAATTTTTAGAGATAGAACCACTTAATCTAAGCTCAAACACCCATACCTATCGTCTAATTACCGGACCTAGGTCTCATCCTGTCAGCTTTAACATGACCGTAAAGTTCCCAGAGGAAAAAGGTATTTATCCAGCCGTAATTGACGGTGATCTATGCTGGAATTATGCCTTTGATAAAGAATTTATACAGACCTTTACCAAGAACAATATTCTTCTTGTACTATTCAATCGGACAGAGCTGGTGTCGGATGTTGCCTCAGTGGGTCGCACCTCTCCCCTTTATCAGGCTTATCCGGATTACTCCTTTGGAGCTATAGGAGCTTGGGCATGGGGGTATTCTCGTTGTGTTGATGCTTTGGAACAGCTTGGCTTTGCGGATATGTCCTGTATCGCCTTTACCGGTCATTCCAGAGGCGGAAAGGTAGCTTTATTAGCAGGCGCCCTTGATCCCCGTGCTACAATTGTTAATCCAAATGATTCAGGTGCCGGCGGTTGCGGATGCTATCGCTTACATTTGGAGGCAATCGATGAAGCCGGTGAAGAACAAAGGAATGAGACCCTTGATGATTTGATCAGGCAATTTCACTATTGGTTCTCTCCAGAGCTGGCTGATTATTCCGGACGTGAAGAGGATTTGCCCTTTGACCAGCATTATCTCAAAGCTATGGTTTCACCTCGGATTTTACTGGAGACAAATGCCGCAAGTGATATCTGGGCAAATCCGGTTGGTACCTGGCATACAACCATGGCAGCCAAAGAAGTGTATCGGTTCTTAGGTGCAGAGGATAATTATTATTGGCATTATCGCAAGGGCTACCACTTCCACAAAATCGAAGATATTGGGTTGCTGGTAAATATCATTCAACATTATAAGGAAGGAACCCCCCTGTTAGAAGGGTATTTTCAGACACCCTTCCCCGAACCGGAACTTATCTACGATTGGACTTGTCCGAATGGAGAAGAATAGCAGATATTTTATGAATCAAGTATTAATGAAAGCCAGCCTTGCAGGCTTCTATTAAGTATAAAAAATGGCCAAATTATATCAGGAATGTGCAGACGCTGATTTGAGTAATCTGTCATTTCTCAATATAATTTGGCCTATTGCTATAGCTTATTGAACCTTCTCAAACACATACTCCCTATCAGAAGATAGGTCTTGGCAAAATACGTATCCCAGACGATTAAATTTCTTTATTTCCTGTGGATCCTCTATCTTGTTGTCTGCCATGAAACGAACCATCTCTCCTCTGGCCATCTTGGCATAAGTCCCTTTTTGGGTAATGGCTCCCTTGATTCGTTCACCAAAGATACAGGTTATGTAAGTATCTGCGCATGTCAGATATTCTTCAATACACTTGGCATATTCCTGAGAAGCCAGATTAATGATAATACCACTCTCATCCCTGACCTCTTGGTACAGGCGGTTGCCCCAATATTCATAGAGGTCCTTAGTATCTGAGATTTTCGCCTTGGCCTGCATCTCCAAGCGGTAAGGTGTAACACCATCCATTGGCTTCAACACCCCATAGAAGCCAGATAAAATCCGCAGATGCTTCTGCACATACTCAAACTGCCCATGCTCAAATACGGATGGAGACATATACTGATACTGGATTCCTTCATAGGATAGGATTGCCGGTGTAAGCCTCTTCTCCAATTCCATTGTCTTAATACGCTCATAATTCTGCTCTGCAATTTTGTCGTTGCAGCCCCATAATTTCTTTAGTTCCTCATAGGACAATCCCTTTAGCCATGTAAGTATCTTCTTCGTATTCTCCAAAAACACTGGCATCCCTTGACATTCCAGAGTTTCCACATCCACCTTCATCTTTTTAGCCGGAGAAATAATGATCTTCATTGTAGTTCTCCATTCTGATCCAGAAGCTCGAATGCCAATGCTTTTGTTACTATTTCTAACATACGATATCTCCTCATTCTGCAATTTCTTTCTTTTCATTGTATTGTATCAGATTTTGATGGCCACTTCTAGTGATTGTTATTTGGCATCTTCTTCCTATAACATATCACTCCCTGCTTCGTGATTCGTATATCCAAGGGTATAATTCCAGCCTGCTTCCATTCCTGTCTTAAGGCTCCTATTCTTTCAGCACTCGTCAAGATAGCAAAACCGCAATCTCCACCTCCGGCACCGGAGAATTTTCCCGCCCCATATTGATCAGCAATCTGACATAATGTCTTAATCTCCTTTGTTTCCAACTGCATTCCGGTTATGTCGCTAAGGTATTGTAAGGCAGTCCTGTTCCGATGGATTGCAGTAAGTATTCCCGCTTCATATCTCCTTTTACAGGAGCTTATTAATTCCTTTACGGCAATTTTACTTTCTTCCAAAAACACATCGTATTGTTTTGTGTTATCCCTTTGAAAGGCTTCTATTTTATCTACCAGAGGTGAGGTTTTTGCTGTATGCTTTGTCCATCCAGCCACTATTTTGATATTGGAAGGTAGTTTTATTCGTTCAACACCTAGATACGGCCACGGTATATTAACCAGCTTAGTTATTCCCTCCTTTTGATCAGCCAGTCTTTTGGTAAGCCAGGACAAATCATACCTATAATAACAGAGCCATCCCCCAAATACAGCTGCTGCAATGTCTGCCCCAGAACCATTGCCTTGGGATTTCAAATGAGAGATGCAAGATAGCTTATAGAGAGTTAGCCTATCTTCCTCCAATCCCTGTTCATGAAAAGCCAGAATAGCACTAATCACTCCAACCACAATCGCCGAGCTGGAACCGAGTCCATACTTTTTACCGGTTAAAGAATCATTTAGTTCATTTTGTATCTTAAGATGAAATGGAGCAATCATTACTGATTTTTCTTTTAAGTACCTGCATGCTGTAGAGATCGCCTCCCTAATAAAAGCATATTTCTCTTTTTCCAGACCTATAACACTTCCCTTATCATCAAATGACCAAACTACTTCAGGTAGTTTAGTATAATAATAAGAGATTTTAAATTGGTCACATTGATATATTTTTATTGTAATATATCGGTTAACAGCAGTAACAACGGCAGGATAACCAGTTGATAATACTGCATATTCTCCGGCAATCATTAGCTTTCCCGGTACCTTTATGATTAAGCTTGTGTTATCCATACGATTTTCCATCCCATATTTTATATACTTAGAACACGAAGCAACCATGGTGCTGCATACAGAATCATAAATAAAACTCCATAATTAACACCTAACTGATGCAAGACCCCCGATACAAGGCCGATTAACAGGACACCTGAAATGTTAATAAAACCACCATCCATATAGGCCAGTAACATGACCAGGCTAATAAATAGACCTAATATAGCTTCATGAGGTATCTTTTCCATTACAAATAAGCATATTTTTCTGGAGTATTTTACCGCAATCAAATAGGTGAATGCAGATGCAAGGCCCGCTCCTATAATAGTAGCCCATATAAAACCACCCCTGGTTAAGACGTGGTGCATATTATGCTCCAGACTAAATACCGGCTCTGCATTAAACAAGGGATTGGCAGGCCCAATCGCTACCGGTGATAAGGGAATACCAAGGGCAATCAGGGGAATGAGGGTCCCAGCAATATAGGTTGCCTGGGCTAATGCTTCCATACAGGTAACCGCTAAAGAAGCCTTCTTAATCGGATCTTTCGTTCTACTAGCAAATAATTCCCCAAAGAATATGGTAAGACCCACAGGACTTAATATAAATACAATGCTGCCTATGAGGGAGGCCACTGTGCTATATCCAATCTCTCTTCTTGATAATAATTTGAATGGATTCGGCAAGCCCTCCATCCTCTCTTCTTTTCTTAAGCTGATTACCTTATTATGATAGGTTTTCATTTCCCTTCTTTTCTCTTTATTTAAGAGTTCGAATAAGCTTAAAATGGCTGGTCCGATGGTGATGGCAAGAAAGAATGAGGTAAATACACTAGTTCCCTGCTCCACCGCACCAATCTCCCAATATAGATATCTTAAGCCTTGAATTAGTAATGCAAAGGGGAGAATCGCTACTAGGGATATCCATCGATGCTTACTCATAAGTGCCAATAAGACAGCACCGATAAAGAATACCACATCGCCATATTCCTTGATACCATTGGCAAATGGTACCAAGGCATTAGCTAATAGCAAGCTGACCGGAATCGAGACCAGGTTGCCAATAATTGCTCCGGAAGCAATCTTGCGAATGCTTACATCCGTAAGACCCTCCCTTTTTAGCAGCTGTGCATGCTCAACCATGGGCGTAGACATTACACCCGCCGGTATTCCTGCCACTGATATTGGTACCGCATCAATCAGCTTACTGGCAACGATTGCTGACATAAAAAATGCTAAGACAACCATCGGATCTACCCCTGCAAGCACCAGTATTAGGGTGACCGGAGCAATGGTTGCGGTCTCATCCGCTCCCGGTGTTGCTCCTATTATGGTATATAGCACGGCTGCAATAGAAGCCGCTATTATCATCTGAAGCAAAAGCATCACGTTCATATTAAGACTCCTATTTCTCTTGTATAATTTCTCTCTTAGGCTCGATTAAGAAGCTGGAGACAATAAACCCCACAATTGCACCAGATAAACCAAATAGTAGTGGTTTATAGGAGTCATCGGGAGACAGGAAATATCCACCAAAGGTTGTAATAATACATATAATTAATGCCTTCACTAAGTCCTTTATATTAACGAGGTCGTCCCAAATCTCTATATTATTCTCGGAAGGTTTCGGAGCATTAGCTACGCTATCCTTATCCTTAACCTTATTATCTTCCTCACCATTTATATGATCTCTCAAGTTACCTCCTGCCCTTCCTATTCAGCTTAATCAATGAGTACCAGCTTTATTCTCCAAGGATTTTCACTTTGATTATTGAATCGATATCCCTGTTAGCTAATCTCTGATTTAAAGCTGCTTATATAAATGATCCTTCTTATTGCTCCAGTAATTACCTTTATACTTTTACACTACAAATACCTTACGCCTTCTCCGGGATAACAGGGAATTACAGCTCGAACGCCACCTAAGGCTAAGAGAGCTTTATTCACCTTTTCCTCGTTGTTTGGTTGGCATATCACTTTTACATTTGGCCCTGCATCGATGGTAAAATAGGCTGGTATCCCCTCTTGCCTAAGGCCACGAATACAATGCATCACCTCCATGGTTCCGCTTTCCCAATATAGAATTGGCGGTTTGGCGCCAAACATGGTCGCATGCATCTTCAGACAATTTTCTTCCATCACTTCTCCAAGTGTCTGAAAATCTCTATTCCTTATGGCCTTCTTGGCTACTTCCATATCACTCTCCACTGTTTCGATCCATCCTTGATAAAAAGGGGAGGTATCTACAGTTCTTTTCATCCCTTCCCGACTAGAGGTCTCTTTTTTATGGGATGCAATCACTACAGACAGAATCGAAAGCGACCAAGCCTTCTCATCCAGAAGTTGACGAGCAAAGGAATCCCTTCCATCCGCCAGGTCGCCCTTTTCCCATTCTACAAATCCACCAAAGATGGATCTACAAGCGGAACCAGATCCCTGTCTTGCTATCCTTGACAATTCCTCGTCGGAAAGGCTAAGGCCTATCGCTTTCGTAGCTGCCGCTGCTAAGGCTGCATAACCGGAAGCCGAGGAAGCAAAGCCTGCTGCAGTTGGAACATGATTTTCCGTAATGATATCAGCATAGAGCTGTACTCCGGCTTGTTTTCTTATCCTATCCAAAAATAAGGAGATCTTGCTAAGCTCCTCATGACTTCCCATAGCATGATTCATAATCAAACGATCCTCGTTAAGTTCTTCCTTAAACTCCACAGAGGTGACCGTATACAGGTTATCAAGGGTAATGGACAGACTACTATTCATTGGTAAAAACAGCTTCTCATCCCGTTTACCCCAATATTTAATTAAAGCAATATTGATATTCGCCCTAGCAGTAGCTTTCATTATAATCCCCTCAACCTATAAATCTTCCTTCCTATAAAGGTTATTCGAATCTGTCGAAAAATACCAGACATCCTTGGCACCTTCACTCAAAAGCCTCTTCGAGACCATTCTGGCGCTCTCTATATCTTTGGTGAGTGCCAGCATACAACCACCCATACCACCGCCTGTTAATTTAGCCCCCAGGGCTCCAGCCCCTATGGCGGCTTCCACCAGGTGATCCAGTAAGTTATTACTGACTTCCAGTTCCTTTAGCTTTTCGTGATTTCTTAGCAATAAACTACCAAGTAATTTGGCATCTCCCTCTAAGATAGCCTCTTTCGCTCTCACTACGATAGCTTCTATTTGATTTATTATATCTTCTACGGCATCCGGTCTCTGAATTTTAATCAGCCTCACATGGTCCACTGCCTTTTTTGTATCTCCGACCATTCCGGTATCCGCTACTACGATATGAAAGGCTCTTGGTACCTGCAAGGAGAATGGTTTCTCCTGTTTCTGAAAAAGAATTGGTGCTTCTCTTGACACCGCTAGCATATCAATACCGCTAGGATTACCATGGGCATAGGTTTCTGCCAGCTCTACCAAAGTAAAAAGCTCCTCTTCAGAAAGCTCTTTCTCAAAATATCGATAAATTCCTCTGACAATGGCTGTCGCAGCGGCTGCACTGAATCCAAGTCCTCTCCCTTCCGGAATATCAGAAGTAATATCAATATGGACCCCTTCCTTGGGCCTATTACAGAGCTCAAAAGACCTATTGATGCATTCGAATAATCCTACCATTCTGCCTGACATAGCATGTATATTCCCAGTATAAAGGTCTGAGGATATTGATATCTCACCAGGCTTCCCTTTGATCCAAGCTCTTAGCTTTAAAGGAAACGGAAGCACAATTGCAGGTTTATTATAAACCACAATATGCTCCCCTACTAAAATCAGCTTTGCATGAGCCTCTCCTATGGCTTCTTGTCCCTTCAATCGATCCATTCTTCATCCCCTGCCATAAGCTTCACTTTCGATGTCATCTCCGGCTGGTCCATCAATATCTTAAACCAATAGGTGAACCTATCCGGATTCTCTTTCATTTCCTTACTTAAAGTATCCATATCAACCCATCTGATCTCTTCTACTTCATCATCATTAGGTATTACTGTTCCATTATAATGACCAAAAAATACATGATCAATTTCATGTTCCATTAATCCGTTAACAAATTCAACCAGGTATTTAAAATGAAATATTTCCTTACAAGGACAGGTAAATCCTAGCTCCTCCTGAACCCTTCTGGAGACTGCTTCGCCTAAGGTTTCACCTACTCTTTGATGACTACAGCAGGTATTACTCCATAATCCAGGGGAGTGATATTTCATCTTAGCCCTCTTTTGTAATAACATTTCTCCCTTTTTATTAAATATCATGAGGGAAAATGCCCGATGCAATATGCCACGTCTATGTGCCTCCAATTTTTCCATGTATCCTGTCTCTCTGTCATGTTCATCAACTGTTATGATATATTCTGGCACTTGCACGTCCTTTTTTTGTTGCTTATCCACAGTAGCCTTCCTTTCGGTAAAATTATTAAATTCAAATTAAACCAATTAAAGAGCTGCGCTTCATCTGAATTTTCATTACCATAGTATTAATATCTTTATTTGCCTGAAAGTATGGACTCTAGATATATCATGTCCATAATACTAAGCATAAATTCCAATCACCTCACTCACTCCTTATAATAAATATTCTGATTAATTAAGACAACCTTGGATAAACTAGAAAATATTACAACACCACTAAAAAAATATTCTTATGAGGTGATCGATCATGTTTGCAGTGAAAGAAAAGGCTCCAGCTAGTCAGATTGAAAAAGCATTTATGAATAATATTTTCTCTAATCTTTTTTCCGATCCCTGCACTGTTAAGTTCTGGGATGGCGAAGAAATCTCCTATGGTACCGGAGATAGTAGCTTTCGAATTGTTCTAAATGAACCCTTACCGATATCAGAGGTTATCTCGGATCCTTCCGTGACATTTGGGGAAGCTTACATGCATAAAAAGCTTGAAATTGAAGGCAATATTCAAGCTGTCATCGAATCCTTATATAAGAATTCAAAAAGCTTTTTAAGGAATAAAGAAAAATATATCAAACTTCTGAATCCGATTAAGAACACTTTGAGAAAAAGCAAAGAGAACATTAGCTTTCATTATGATATCGGAAATGATTTCTATCAGTTATGGTTAGATAAATCTATGACCTACTCCTGCGGTTATTTTATATCCGATGATGATACCCTCGAAGAGGCACAAGCAAATAAGGTGAATTATATCCTCAAAAAATTAAATTTAAGGGAAAATGATACCCTGCTAGATATCGGGTGTGGCTGGGGCCAATTGATCATATCCGCGGTTAAGAAATATAAAGTGAAAGCATTCGGTGTTACCCTAAGTCAGGAGCAAATGGAGAAGGCCAATGAAAGAATCAAAGAAGAAGGTCTTGAAGAATTTGCTAAAGTTCAATTAATGGACTATCGTCAAATAAAGAATAAAACCTTTGATAAAATCGTTAGTGTCGGAATGATAGAGCATGTGGGAAAGGATAATCTGCCTGAATATTTCTCCGCAATAAATACCTTATTAAATGATGGTGGTATCTCATTATTACACTGCATAACAAGCTTTAAAGGGGGTAACAACTCATGGATTGATCGATACATTTTTCCCGGCGGATATGTTCCATCCTTAAGTGAACTCGTTGATAATATCACCTCGGAACACTTCTTTCTTCTTGATTTGGAAAGCTTACGAAGGCATTATGTACGGACTCTGGAAAACTGGTCCAATAATTTTGAGGACTCCTTGCCAGTCATTAGCCAGATGAAGGATGAAACCTTTATTCGAATGTGGCGACTATATCTTAACTCCTGTGCCGCATCCTTTAACGTTGGTAATATAGATATTCATCAATTTCTATTCTCGAAGGGTGTAGCAGATGATATTCCATGGACAAGAAGCTATCTATATAATTCCTAAGCTAGCTTATATAAATGCTCGTTTTGCTACGCACATACAAAAGGGGATGTTGCAAAAGCAAGCTGAAGCTGAAGGAAAGGATAACATGCATCCCATAATGCACTGTTTGACGGACAGATTATTGATTTTGTATGACAGAAGCAAACATTTATGTTCATGACAACACAATTTCTTGCTTAGCGAGAAATTTGTTGTATGATAATGGCATACAAAACAATAAGATGTCAGTCAATCTGTGTGTGAGGGATGCGTGTTGTTCTTTCCTTCATTAACACCATATATTTTGCAACAGCCCCTCTTATATCAATTACCAAATAGTCTCTATTGTTTTCTCCCCTCTTTTCATAACTATACTACCGGTTACCTTCCCCGGTTTCAGAATTCGTATGAGGTAGACGTAATAAGTACCGGCATCAGTCATCTTTTGCTTCCATGTGAGCGGTGATTTGGTGGATACAGAAAAATGTAACACACTTCCCAATTCACCTTCGTCGTCATCGCTCTCGTTATATTCAGGAATATTCGGTATCCCTTGCAATGCTCTAATGAGCTGACGATCTGTTAATGCATCCTCTGTATAAAGTACCATAACATTGCCTCTCCGATTCCATTGCAAATTCACTTCAAATACATCGCCTTTTGCAAAAGTGTGCTTCCCAAGCCGCTCTATTGAAAAATCCTCTGACGGAGTTGCCGAAGTAGTATTCTGTTGTGAAGCCTGATTATCCGATAATAAATTTATCGTAAGATTTCCCTTTATTGCCGTATTTTTGCTGTTGGCTACCAGTATCACACTCCAAATTCCTTTGACCCCCGGATAGGTTTGCTTGACTTTACACCTTGAAGACTCAGAACCCTGATACAAGGTTTCTCCGCTTGGATTGACTAACCATACTGCTATTTTTCCTTTTGACAGGTCGTAATTAATATCTAAAGTAATCGGTTCCTCGTTGTCCACCATAACTGCAGTTCGTTGCATCATTCCGTCTTCATATATAAGCCCAAAGCCGGGTAAAGCATCCCCACTATCTACCCGAAAGATACCATTGCTCATTGTGTTCATACTACGAAATACTTTGGAATTCTGATAGAGATACTCCAATCTGGTAGTATTCGTTGCTTCTGTGATTGGTAAAGTTTCCTTAATCACAAAATCAGCTTTATTCTTATTGTATACTTCGTCAAACCATTTTATCTCTGCTTCTATTTGCTCATCCCATGTATCCCCCTTAACACTGTATGTAGCTAGCCATGTATTATCTACGGCCTTAACATTAACCAATAAATCCTCTACGACTTTCACCTCTTGGTCTTGTAACTTTGCCGGACTAGCATATGCAAATGATACCATGCCTGTACTGACTAGTGTGCATAGAACAATCAGACATAGGACTGTAATTCCCCGTCTTTTTTTAGTTATGTCAAATATGTTATAGAGACGATCTTTCATATCTTGCTTTGAACTTCCAAATCGTGTAGAAAACATAGGATTCTCTCTTCCCCTTCTCTGCATAGCTGATAGTATCGTGTTTGCGTACTGAGTACGCTCGTTGTGATTCAATTTGTTTGTTACTGTATAATCACAGACCAATTCAATATCCCTGGCTGCCTGTGCAGACATGATATATATCAGCGGATTAAACCAGTGCAAAGCATTAGCCATCAATAATACCAGCTTATACCACATGTCCTTCCGCTGATAATGTGACATCTCGTGCTGTAGAATAAAGCTAATTTCCTCTATGGAATATTGAGCATGTGGTATCAAAATACGAGGATAAAGTACACCGATTAGCATTGGAGCGCCTACGACACTTGTAATGAATGCTTCCGGTACTTTACTAACTCCCATATCCCTGCCAATTTCTTGTAGGGAAGCCGTTATGAACTCCGGAGTACTCTCCTTATGCGAAAATCGCAGTTTCCGTAGATAGATATGATAAGAACCAATTTGAATAAGCAGAAAAATACAAACACCGGCAAGCCAAACAAAACCAGCAATCTTAATCGGTGATAGGTCTAAGCCTGAACTTTTTACGGCTTTGGTATCTCCTTCCTCATAAAGATCAGTAGCCGGCTCAGGATAGATGCTCTCCTGTGAAATCTCATCTTCTTCTAAGTACCAAGCTGTAGCTACCGCATCTTGTTTGGGTATTTCAATCTCAAAAGGATGAAGTGGCAAGATGAACTTAAAGGGAAGTAATAGCCTAACAGCAAGTACGATCCATACCATATACCGGCATTGTACCCGGTAGTACTTCTGAAGCAAAGGGACCATAAGGAGGAGAATCCCGATAAGAATAGAAGTAGTAAGTGATATCTCCATCACTCGTAATACAAGATCAGTTAACATTACTTATCCTCCTTCAGCTCATCAAGATATTTTTTCAATTCTTCTATTTCTGAATCCTTAAGTCCTTTATGCCCAGTGACCGATAACATAAAATTTTTTATAGATCCCTGATAAAGCTTATGTAATATATTATTTCCTTCGCTACATAAGTAGGTTTCCTTATTAACAACGGCCGAATAGACTTTGCTCTTCCCTATTCGTGTACTTTTTATAAAGCCCTTTTCCTCCATTCGTGACAAAAAGGAATTGAGGGCATTCACACTCCACTCCTTATGTGCGAGTTTCTGTTCAAAATAGATCCGTGGGACAGGCTGTTGCTCTGCTTCCCATAGAGCCAGCATAATATCCAGTTCTGATTCTGGTAGACGTTGCATTCCTTTCACTCCTTTCAACTGCAAATGCAGTACATGGTATATACTACATTTGCAGTTATATTTTGTCAAGTCCTTACAATGAAATTCTTTACAAAAAATACTCATCTCTTTTCAGAGATGAGTACGTTAAGCGTTCTTTATTCAGCTGGATCATACTAGCATAGCATGCCTACCTTATAGATAACTATTTATATGATATTGTGATAACTGGCTTAATTAAATCGCTTGGCTTGCTTCTCATAAGCTCCAAAGCCTCTGGAACACTATCTAATCCTTCAAATTTATGTGTAAGCATTCCTGATACATCAAGTCTGCCATTCATCATTAGATTAGCAAGACGTTCGGTACGCATACGACCTGCGGGCATTAATCCCCCTACGATTCTAATATGTCCCATTCCTACTCCCCAAGCAGCTCTGGGAATATTGACATAATCACCGCTACCCAGATAATTTACATTAGAAATAATACCGCCCGGTTTTACAGACTTAACAGCTTCTTCAAAGGTAGCAACATCGCCACCTGCAATAATAACCTTATCAACACCTTTACCCTTAGTTAATTCCATAACCTGCTGATCAATAGGGCCATTCTTGTAGCTTATAATATCGGTTGCTCCATACTCTTTCGCAAGCGCAACGCAATTGGGTCTGGTTCCAACTGCTAATATTCTTCCGGCACCTCTAAGAGCAGAACCTTTAACAGACATAAGACCTACCGGCCCTATCCCTATTACTAAAACATCTTCTCCAAAAGCAACCTCTGCAAGCTCCGCTCCATGAAATCCAGTAGGTACCATATCACTTAACATGGTTGCCTCAGCCGGATCCAATCCTTCCGGTAATAATGCAAGATTTGCATCTGCTTCGTTTACATGAAAAGCCTCAGCGAAGACTCCATCCTTAAAGTTAGAAAACTTCCAGCCCCCAAGGCAACCTCCCGAATGCATGGAGAAACCACGCTGTGCTTCCAAGGAACCCCAATCCGGTGTAATAGCAGGTACAAGAACCTTATCTCCTACTTTAAAGTCTTTCACTAATTCGCCAACTTCTATAATTTCACCAACCGCTTCATGTCCAAGAATCATATCGGTACGTTCTCCAACTGCACCTTCATAAACAGTATGAATGTCAGATGTACATGGAGCTAATGCTATTGGACGGCATATTGCGTCAAGTGGTCCACATTTCGTTACTTCCTTCTCTACCCAACCGGTTAAACCGATTTTCTTCATTGCAAATCCTCTCATAATAGCCTCCTAAGATATCTAATTTGTATTAAGTTTGTTATTTCTTTAACAATATAGCAAATATTATTTCATTTGTCAATGTTTATATCCTTTATTTCGACATCAATTGCAATGCATCTACATAGCTCGATGCTTTCACATCAAAATAAGTGCTTCAAAAGATGACATCCGGCTTTGTAAAATCATTATATAAGCTAGGATTATCATTTTTGAAGCACATTCAAAGATACATTATGTCTGTATTCATCTCCGACAGTCTAGTTGATTAAGTCAGAGACTTCCGGATTATGACTTTTATTCTCCCCAGTAAGACAGTGCAATTCTCTGACCCTGGTCTATCTTTACCCACTGTTCCTCTTCGGTCAGCTCGTTTCCTCCATCGCAGGATGCAAACCCACACTGATGAGACAAAAACAGTCTATCCTTATCAATGATCTTAGACGCTTCGTCCAGCAATCTGATCACACGAGCCTCATCGTCCAGTGTTCTCGTCTTTGATGATAACAAACCAAGGACAATCTCTGTTTCCGGTCTATCCTGAAAGACGCCAAGTGCTTCCAGTGACCCGGAACGATCATCATCCCACTCTAAGAAAAAGCGGTCATACTTTAATTGCTTTAAGAACAGGTTGGCAATCTTCACATAGGAGCCACCGCCCATATTCCTAGAGTCGTAATTACCGCGGCAGTTATGGGTCCACATTCTCAGCCCAAGACTATGACCGTAATCAATCACGGTATTATTGATATCAATGAATTCCTGGGCCAGTGCCTTTACCTCTTCCTGATTGATATTCTCGCCCGTATATGGGGAATTGGGATTATCATCAGCGAAAATCTCCCACAAGCAATCATCCAATTGTAGTATCTTACCTCCTGCCTCTGCAAAGTCCTGAACGAACTCCTTATAAGCCCGAATAAGACCGTGCTTTAATTCCTGTGAATTCTTGTAAACCGAGTCTTTACCGCCGATATTATCAGACCATGACAATTCACCAAAAATGTGTGACGGTGATGGAACGCATATCTTTGCTTCACGGTTTCCTGCTATTGATTGAAGCCTTTTGAATACCTGGATAAAATGATGGTTCCTTCCACTCAGTTCACCGGTAATTCGCAAGCCGATATCTTTTCTCGTCTCATATTTCGAACAGCCGTCCAAATCGCGGAAGAAGTATCCATGATCTGCTATGTAACGGCTTATTCCCTCAAAGCCCCAGACAAAATCCAGATGCCACATTGATTTGGAATATTCTCCGTCGGTTATAACCGTCAAACCATGCTCAATTTCTTTTGCAATTACCTCTTTCGTTGCCTCTATCTCACACTGCTCATAGCCCGGAGTATCATTATAAAAGGGATAGCGGATGTCGTCACGCTGTTCAATTTGGTGCTTATATTTTAATAACGTCTCGGGGCGAAGTAGACTGCCTACGGTCTGAAATCTTTTACTCATTGTAAAGTCCTCCTTAACTAATTTGATCTGTCATTTTGCTATAGATCAATTATGCCACATTAGGAGGACTTATTGGTAACACCAATAAATTATCTTTAGTTATAGCCTATGACTATAACCCATGTTCCACCTTTACACCATATTCTGCAATAACCGCCTTAAGCTCCTCAAGATACAGAGCTGCCTGCCAGGTTAACTGAAGCTCCTTATGAGAAATCCAGCCCACTTCAATTGCGTCATCAACCATAAGCGGTACAGCCACGATATTTTCTCCATTTAAGTCTGCGCTCACGATTCCTGTTGATATTGTATAGCCATTAAGCCCTATCATCAGGTTGAATATCGTTGCCCTATCCCCGACATGAATTTCCTTCTTCACATATTCAGTACTGAGTATTTCCTCCGAAAAATAGAAGGAATTATATTCCCCCTGTTCAAATGACAGACGTGGATAGTCCTCCAAATCCTCAAGGGTTACATATTCTTTCTTTGCAAGGGGATTCTCACTGCTGATGAACACATGAGGCTTGGCGGTAAACAAGGGATGAAAAATCAGATTATTTTCCCGAAGCAGCTTTTCTATCACTTGTCGGTTAAAATTATTTAGATAAAGGATACCTAGCTCACTACGCAGATTTTTCACATCCTCAACAATCTCATAGGTCCTCGCCTCACGCAAGGTGTATTCATATTCTTGTGCATCTGTTTTCTTTACCATATTCACAAAGGCGTTCACCGCAAAGGCATAATGCTGGGTTGATATGGAGCACTGTCTCTTAGAGGGCTTTTTGTTAAGCCATCGTTGTTCCAGGAGACCTGCCTGTTCCATAACCTGACGGGCATACCCCAGGAATTCCGCTCCTTCACTGGTCAGTGATATACCCTTGGGAGTCCGGATCAATAATTCATGGTCGATTTCTGTCTCCAAATCTCTCAGAGCATTCGATAGGCTGGGCTGGGAGATGAAGAGACGTTCGGCAGCCTTATTGATCGAACCACTATTCACTGTTTCAATAAAATACTTCAATTGCTGTAATGTCATCTACTCTTCCTCTTTATATATCATTATATAATAGTCACTTAACTTTATATTAACCTATACACCATGGTGCTCCCTTTGTAAAGCCTGCATTTGCTGATGCATTCCACTGTATTGGAATTCTTTCTTCGGATATATGAATCCTAGCGGTACAACCACAAAGAGGGAAACAGCCGGTGCCTATGCTATTCCCCTCTTTAACATCATGATGATAGTACTTATAAGCTTATTGATCACATACCGTAAATCTGGTACGAATAAACTGCGGCTTCTCTATTTCATCTAAAATTGCGATTGCCTTCAGCCAAAGCAATGGACTTCTTGAGTATAACCATTCCTTATATCCTTATCCCGATTGTCTTTAAATTCGGTAATGCATCAGTCTTGATTTAATTTATGCAAGTCAATAACTCTATATCCTTTTCCTTTGCCATTTTCCCTCTCTAATATCCCAGTCTCGCAAAAATGCTTTATCACATGCAAAACATGACGGTAACTAACATTCATGTACTCCGATACATCTGTATGTGGAATATTATATAATCCATTCTGTTGATATTTAAGAATGAAGGATGCCAATCTTTTTTCTAAAGAATAGTTCAGATATTCACTCATCCGATAGCTTCTGGCTAATAATTTACCTGAAATATAAGAAGCAAAGTAATAGGAAACCAATCAATAATAGACAAAATAAAGAAGCACTTAATAATATATAATACGTCTTTTCGGGTGTGTGAAATATTACTGTAATATCGGTATATCAGAAGACTCTGAAAAAACAGAACCATCCGATATACCGTTTTTGATTAACATTATCCATTGATACCTATTCAACCAGATCCTTCAGCGTCTGTCCTGCAACCCGGTACACAGTCCACTCTTTCATCGGCTCCGCGCCGAGTGACAGGTAAAAATCAATACTCGGCTGATTCCAGTCAAGACAGGCCCATTCAAGACGACCACATCCACGTTCCACTGCAATACGCGCCAGTTCCTTTATCATGCCCTTACCATATCCTTTGCCCCGGTATTCAGGCAAAACAAACAGATCCTCAAGGTATATACCAGCACGGCCTAGAAATGTTGAAAAATTATGGAAGAACAGAGCAAATCCTACCTCTATGTTATCTTCAAGTGCAAAGATAACCTCTGCTCTGTTTTTTTCAAATATCCATTCCCTAAGCAAAGCCTCATCAGCTACAACCTCATCCAACATTTTCTCATAGGTAGCAAGCTCCCTGATGAATTCTAATATCAAAGGTATATCATTCTCTGTTGCGAATCTATAATCCAGCTTATTCATATTCAACCTCCTCATATAATCTTGCGATATCTCCTTTATTCTAGCGATACCGCACTTTTTTTTTGATAAAAGCCTCCTTGATTATTTTTGCCTTGTCTATTTCTGCATTTTAACACTTTTACATATAAATACACAAACAAAAATTTGATAAAGCATAAATCGAAGCTAAAATATATGGTAAAATTATGTACTTTTAATTATAATTATTTACATAAAGTTCCTAATTCCTATTTAACAATTATTAATAATAAGTGGGAGGTATAAACCGATCAAACATAATATCGAGGGAGGTATTTCATGAAAAAAAGAAAATTAACCATAGCATTAGCCTTAACATTGCTTCTCTTAATTACGTTAGTATTACTTGATTATGGGAATTACTTAGGAAAAAGGCCTTTCAAGAATTTGAAGGCAGATTCAATAGAATTTGCAACGGTTTTTGCAATACCTCCCAATAAAACCGCTACCATAAGCGATAGGGAAGCTCTCTTAAAATTAGCTGAAATCTTGAATAGGGTTACAATATATCAGCAATATGATTTCGGAAGGGAATACGATGGTCAGTTGGTACGGTTTACTCTCCATATGAAAGACGGCACTATCTTAGAGATTGGAGCATATAACCCCTCACTTGTTATCAATTTAACCTATTATAAGACAAAATATAAGCCCTGCCAAGAATTAAACGCATTTGGAAATAAGTTTATAAAAAAGTAAAAAACCCTTCGGTAGGAGTATGCTTTTCAATAAGCATACTTCTACCGAAGGGTTACTCAGAATCTTATTCCCAAAGATAACTTGTCATTGTTAATGAGCCAAGCTCACAGGATTTATTGAATACACTAATCTTGTCTTTTTCATCTGAGGCTCCAAGGGCATATAACAAGGGGTAAAAATGATCTGGAGTTGGTACTGCATGCCTTGCCGAAGCACACATTTCATTGAAATTCAGTATGTTATTATGTTCCTTCTTCATAATGTTTTCATAGATATAATCATCGAATTCATAAGCCCAATCAAAGCCCTTGCTTCCCATATGCCAATCCACTAACCTTAAATTGTGAACAATATTTCCTGTGCCAAATATCAGAACTCCTTGTTCCCTTAGACCTCTTAATTCTCTACCTATCTTGTAATGAGCTTCTGGGGGAGCATAAGCATCTACGCTAATCTGAAATACCGGTATCTCTCTGTCTGGATACATATGGACTAATACAGACCATGTTCCATGGTCAATTCCCCAAGAGTTATCATATTCCGTTTCCTTTGAGATTAGCTCCTTAGCTATCTGAGCAACACCAGGAGAACCCGGTACATTATATATAACTTCATATAGTTCCTTTGGAAAGCCATACATATCATATATCGTTTTAGGTGCTTCCTCGTTCATGATTTTTGTTCCCTTTGTAAACCAATGTGCTGATATAGATATAATCACTTCTGGCTTTGGTATTCTTTCAGCAATATTTCTCCAGGTTCTAGAATAATCGTTATCTTCAATGGCGTTCATTGGCGATCCATGCCCAATAAAAACAACTGGCATCCTTGACATAATAGCTCACGCCCCTTCCTCTTTTAAGACTTTTTCTAGTAGCTTTTCGATTTCTTCCTGTGATACGGCGCCAGCAACCATGTATTTTTGATTAATAACAAGAGTTGGTACACTACTAACACCATAAGCCTGAACAAGCTCAAAGTCTGCTAATACAGCTTTTTCTGTTTCTTCGTTTTCAAACTGTTCTTTCCAATCCGAAAATGAGATGCTTGTTTCCTTAACTGCTTCCTCTAATACAGTAACATCTTCAATATTCTTATTTTCAACAAACAATTTGTTTTGTATTCTGTCGAACATCTCCCAATACATACTATCTCCACCGATAAGACCAGCTGCTTTTGCAGCTTTTAGGCCTGGCTTTGAAATAGGGAATGTGAAATCTGTCTGTCTCATTCCTTCAATATTAAACCGATGGTCTTCATCATTTTGATTTGCATGGACCCAATGACCTACTACTTCTGGTTTAACTGCTTCTCGTGAGCCAAATTCACGAATAAAGTCTTCGTTTTCCCATGCTAAGGCAAAGGAGCGATGGATGATCTCGATATTATTATATTTCTTGGCTATCCGTCGCATTCTCGCAGACATCGGGAAACAGTAACTACAGATTACATCATGAAAAAATTCTATTTTAATCATGGGCACATCCTCCATATTTCTGATACAGTAATAATACCCTATTCATGAAAGGTATATTCTGTTAATCCACTTTAAGTAAGCTCTCCACTACACTGTGTTTGACAGCCTGGCCATATAAAATGATAGGTAGCAGCCATATCAAAAAGAATTTACACGTTCTATGAACTAGCAATCACATTCATTCCTAGTATGCTTATAGAATAATATACCATGAAAACCATATCCTGTAAAACACAAAAGAATGATGATATATCAAGTCAGCGATATATCAAGTACAGTTCTTTTGATGTAAAACACCCACCATATGTTCCCAGGAATGAACACATGGTGGGTAATAAATTCATCTTATAAACCTTCTATATTATTAAGAGTGGCTGTTGACCTCGGCAATCTTCTGTTGAATAAGTTGGAGTATCTCCATTCTGTCCTTAGGATTTTCCACAATATCATACTTGGAGGCTTCTATAATTAGTAGTGGAGAAAGGTTATATTCTGAGAAGTAATCCTCATATTCCTTATTAAGTCTCTCCCAGTAATCTCTTTCAACAATCTGTTCATAATCACGTCCCCTTTTCTTGATACGCTCGATTGCAGAGTCCGTATCAATCTTAAGATATATCATCAGCTTAGGAGCCTCTACATGATCCAACATATTGATCAGAAGATCACGATATAATATATACTCATCCTTTTCCATATTCCCCTCATCATAGAGTAGCTTTGCAAATATCATGTCGCCATATATACTGCGATCCATGAGAGTTGGTTTTCCTGCTTCAGCTGCCTGTTTTAGCATCTCAAATCTTCTGTTGAGAAAGTATACCTGAAGCGGAAAGGAATATCTCTTTCTATCATGATAGAACTTATCCAATAAGGGATTATCCTGAACTGGCTCTTCGAAACAAGGTATCTTCAGATTCTCAGAAAGCATCTCCATATAAACAGTCTTTCCAGCGCCTACTACAGCATCTATAACAATGGTTTCATTTGGGTTGTTTTTTTTTATCATGTTGAAAAACTCCTTGTACACTAGTATCCTCCTTGACCTTCTGCATTGAAAGGTAATGTCTGTAAAATGCAAATGTTATCTAGTTATTATGTAATTATACCTCACCCATAATAAACAATATATTGTATCATGTCAAGCATTATACCTGATATATTGTGGTATATTCTCCCATCCACTGCTATAGCGCATTTTCTATATTGCACTATAAAATTGCTGTATCGAGTTCGCTCCCTGCTAAATCTTCCTCTGTAATCAGTATATTCAAAACAAATGCTACAAATCTAATATTTTCCAAACTCATAATCATTTAGAACTATCTTAGACCTTGCTGATGTCTCATCATAACCAGTCGTCACCTGACTGCTATTAGACACTTTCTGGCCATATCTGTTATCAATCATCGTCCATACATCCGGACTGACGTTATCCATATGCAATTGTTGTCTAGCTACGTTCTTTAACTTATATTTTCCAACTGCATTCTTAAGTATCGCCGCCTGACTGGAAAGCTGCTCACTGGCTGATGCACTTTCCTCTGAAGTAGCTGAGTTTGTCTGAACAACATTGGATACCTGCATGATTCCCTGATTTATTTGAGCAATTCCCATTGCTTGTTCATTGGATGCAACCGCTATATCATCGACCAAGTTTGCAACCTTCTCTACTCCGGTCACAATTTCATCAAGTGCAGCTGCAGTATCCTTGGCAATAATGGTTCCATCTTCTGCTTTCTTAATCGAGCCTTCAATCATTTCGGTAGTCTCTTTTGCGGCATTAGCAGATCGTGCGGCTAGATTTCTTACTTCTTCAGCAACCACCGCGAAGCCTTTACCATGCTGTCCTGCTCTTGCTGCTTCCACAGCTGCGTTGAGAGCAAGAATATTAGTCTGGAATGCGATATCATCAATAACCTTAATAACCTTAGATATATTAGTAGATGCTTCATTGATTTCTTCCATCGCCTTCAGCATTTCCTTCATGCGATTGTTACCCTGGTCTGCATTATCCTTCGCTTTAGCAGCCAATTCACTTGCTTGATTTGCATTCTGTGCATTTAATTCCGTCTGAGAGGAAATCTCCTCTAAGGAAGCGGTTAATTCCTCTACCGTACTAGCTTGCTCCGTAGCCCCATGGGAAAGAGCTATACTCGATTCTGATACCTGCTTTGCACCTGCTGCCACCTGTTCTGCTATTATAGCAATGCTAGATAGCATTTCATTATTACCATTAACCATCTCTAATAACTTCTTACCCAGCAAGTCATCTTCAGAACGAACCAGAACATCAATAGAAAGATCTCCATCCGCTATCTTTTCAGCTGTGATTGCTTGCTCACGAATGTTCTTTATCATAGCGTCAAAAGCTTTCGCAAGACTACCAATTTCATCCTTCGTATCAATATTAAGATTAACCTCCACATCACCGAGCGCCAGCCTGTTCGCCGCTTGAACCATTT
>JAEYOQ010000042.1 GCA_023411555.1 Bacillota bacterium | reverse complement strand
CACGAATGTTCTTTATCATAGCGTCAAAAGCTTTCGCAAGACTACCAATTTCATCCTTCGTATCAATATTAAGATTAACCTCCACATCACCGAGCGCCAGCCTGTTCGCCGCTTGAACCATTTTGTTGATCGGCCTGCTGATGATTTTAGAAACGAAAAATCCCAGTAAAATAGCCACAATAACGGAAGCAACAATTAGACCAATCATTACTGCAGTCTGGATATTAAAGTTTTCCTGATCCTCTTGGAGTGTTTGTATCGCTCTTGCTTCCATCAAATCTACCAATTTCTGAAGTGCCTCTTCTGCAGACTCTCTTGCTTGCGTAGAAACACCGATCATTTTTTCTGCTTCCTCATATTGCCCCTTGCCTAGATATCCGAGGGTCTCATTACGAACACTTGAATATTTATTCTCGCTTGCTACTAAATTATCATAAAGAGTTCTAAGCTCACTATCTCCTTCTGATATAACCCCCTCAAACTCTTTTAATAATGTATTAACATCGGAAGTATACTCCTGGATTGCATCATACTTAACTTGAAAGGTATCAAGATTTTTCTCTACGTTGATTTGAAACGTATTAGCTCTGATATTTTGGAAATCAATCTGTATGTCCTTGAGAAGCTGGGCTGGTACAAAATTATTATTATACATCGACTGGCTGCTATTATTGATTGCCCTCATATTATTAAGACCAAGAATACCAATGGCAGCTGTCAAGACTGTAAGAACGATAAAGCTAATAATTAATTTCATTCTGATTTTTAAATTAGAAAACCATTTCATAAATATTCCTCCTTTATTTGCAGCGAATGCTCATATCGCATTCTCAATATTCCCCATGTCATAATCGCTTAAAAGCATCTCAAAATCTTGATATCAATCCTTTTGTGTATCCTCCTGCTCTACGGACGCATCATATATTTCAGCCATAGCTCATCCTCCCTTCAAGTTCTTGTCCCTATGGATTTGTGGTGAATATTCCAAACATCAGCACCCGGAGTAATCACTCGCTTCTGTTTGTGACATTATAGTAAATTAGTATCATTATGTCAATATGTGAATTATTATGTAGAATATAAAGTTTTTTTGGTACAAAAAATATACTCTCCTTTCGATAGATCAACCTACCGAAAGGAGAGCATATAGCGGATCATAATATTTTAGGATAAACTCATTCCTTATCAATTAAGCCTAATTGAACTAATACATCCTTAAGTTTCGCCGTGTCTATAGGCTTAGCAATATAGGCGTCGCATCCGATATCAAATGCGTTCTTCACTATACTTGTCTCTGCAAGAGCTGTAGTCATAATCACCTTAGATTTCTTGTCCTGCGACAGTCCCTTTTGTGTCTCCATCTTCTTAATATATTCTAAAACCTTTACACCTTGAACCTTCGGCATCATGATATCCAGACAGATCAAATCATAGGGCTGGTTATCCTTAAGGGAGATTAAAACCGCATCTAGTGCTTCTAGACCATCTACTACTGTATCACACTCCCCATATTGAGAGAGATACTTATATAGGAATTTTCTACTTGTTCCCTCATCCTCTGCAATTAATACTCTCATTGCTAAACCTCATTCCTGTGTGTGATTTTTGGATCAGTTATTCTTTTTCATTGGTATTGTCATAGAGCTTATACTCATAGCTTATCTGTTCAATATATTTTTTAATATCATCAAGATTGCTACGCCTTGCTGCCAGCTCTAGCTTAAATGCAGTATCCTTGATATCAATTGCATCTATTTTACAGGCTGTCGTTTTGATTTCTTTTGCAATCGCTTCCACTCGGTTAACATTATTATTTTCAACCTCCCGATTAAGCAGACTGATATTCTTCCTTAACTCTGCCAGCAAATTATCGTCCGGCCGATTGATCGGATAGGACTTGTCAAATGTGAATATGACTTCACCGTCCTCCGTTAATACAATATTATCAGGCATTTCAAAGTTAGTATTCGCAGTAACCTGCTCCAGAACTTGGAATAATGTATCCATATGAATCGGTTTTGATACATATTCGTCCATTCCTAGCTTGATGAATTTCTCTCTATCTCCGGGTAGTGAATAGGCAGTCAGCGCTATTATTGGTGTATGTTTTCCTTCCAATTCAAGACTCCGGATTTTCGCAGTTGCTTCTACCCCGTTCATCTTAGGCATCTGTATATCCATTAAAATAGCATCAAAGCTTCCCTTTGTGAATAGTTCTATCGCTTCAATTCCATTCTCAGCGATCTCTACACTATGGCCCCGTTCTAATAACATCTTAGAAATCACTTTCTGATTGATCTTATCATCCTCGACAAGTAGTAATTGGAGTTGTTTCACTGCCTTTGTAATGCTAGGGAGAACTTTTTTATTCGTAACGATAGCATTCCCTTTTTGAAAGCCAACATAAAACCGGAAGGTGCTCCCTCTTCCATACTCACTTTCAACCTCTATCCTGCCATTCATCATCTCTAATAATTGCTTAGAGATCACAAGACCAAGACCGGTCCCGCCGAATTGACGTGTAAAGGAATTCTCAATCTGGCTAAAGCTTTGAAACAGCCGGCCCATATCTTCCTTGGAGATGCCGATACCAGTATCCGTAACAGTGAATACCAGCTCCACATCTGTCTCAGTAACCCTTTCGCTTTTTACGGCTACAGCAACCTCACCTTTCATGGTAAATTTAATTGCATTGCTAATCAGATTATTGAGTATCTGTCTTAAACGATTTGGATCGCCGATGACGTACCTTGGAATCAACGAAGAGAAGGTGTAAATCAAATCTAAACCTTTCTCGGTAGCCCTTGGTGAATGAGCCTTAATGATCTCTTCAATCAGTTCCTTTAGGTCGAAGGTAATATTCTCTAGTGTCAATTTTCCGGCTTCCATCTTAGAAAAATCAAGAACGTCGTTTACTATAGTAATTAAGGATTTAGCACATGCGTGGGCTGTAACCAGATTATCCCGTTGATCCTCTGTAAGCTCCGTAAGGAGTGTTAAATCTATCATGCCGACGATACCATTGATTGGGGTACGAATTTCATGGCTCATATTAGCAAGAAACTCACTTTTCGCTTTATTGGCCGTCTCAGCCGCGTTTCTTGCAGATATCAGTAATTCTTGATACCTTTTGATATCCTCTTCCTTTTCCTTATTCTCAGTGATATCAAATACAGAACCTACAAAGCCTGCATAGGAGCCATCAAGCTCGCTATAGGGAGCCGAATTAATCAGAACCCATCGATAATCCCCTTCTTTACTTTTAAACCTGGCTTCCTGTACAAATGGTATTCTATTTTTAAGAGCTTCCTGCGCCATGATTCTATACTTCTCTTTATCATCGGGATGAACAAAGGAAAACCACTGGTCTAACGGTTTATCGACTAATATGTTACCGGTGATTTCACCCTCCATTCGATTGGAATATTTCCATCTGAAGTTTTCATCCGACATCCATACAGTAAAGGGTAGCTGGTTCAGAATATTGGTGCTGTAATCCCTTGCGCGCTTTGCATTAATCTCCTGATTCTTACTAGCTGTAATGTCCACTAAGGTAACTACGATCTCTTTCTTATGATTGTTAACAATCGGAGTAACGCTGAAACGAACCCAGTATTCTAAATCTTGATTACCATGGTTTACCGTCATCATATGCTCGATATTATATGTTATAAGGTTATGCTCAATGGCATCCGAAATAGCTCCTCTGATTTTACATTCGCTACATTGTTCTCCTGTTCCACAGCCATATTCACTCGCTAAATCCTCCACACAATCCGTACATCTGCCAAAGGGCTGCCCTTGTATCTCTTCCATTGATTTATCTATGAATTTTAAAAATATATCATTGGCCCCGGTAGCAAATCCTTTATCATCAACGATTAATGCGGCAATTGGAATATTGTTAAATATTTGGGTCAGATTATGTGCCGTATTGATATACTTTAATTCTGAGATACGTAGCTTTGTAATATCCCGAAACGTAACAACAACACCCATCATAATACCTTCGGAATTATTAATGGGTGAGCAATCTGCAGATACATATTTTAAGTCATTATTCTCCATTCTGATGACACTGTTGGCTTCTAGTCCAGTTTGATTATGGTACTTCAATACATAATCGACCGGACAGGGAAGACGCTTCATCGTGTCGGCATCAAAGATTTGAAATACTTCATCAAATACCTTCCCATAGGCGCTTTGAGCATCATGCTCCAGTATTTGCTCCGCAAGATTATTATAATAAACAACTTTGCCACCCATATCTGTAGCTATAATCCCTTGTCCAATATTGGATAATATCCCTCTTGCAAAATCCTCACTAATGCTGTGCTCCGGATTATTAATCATACTTATTCTACTCCTCATAGACATCAGCCCCTTTGCACCAAGCAAGGGGCTGTGTCATTCACTCATTTACAATTATTGCTTCATTAGTCAGCTTCTCCAAGTGCCTGTAACATCATTGTGAGTGTTGACCTCATCTTATCTTTCAGAGGGAAAGTACACCCTCCGACTCGCCACTCAAGACAGATTTCGCGTAAAAATCCAATGATCATAATTGCAATCATATCACTGTCCAGATTCTTCTTCAGGTCGCCAGCTTCCATCGCTTCTTCAATCATCTGACGAATCATGGAGGTTCTGCTGGCTTGAATTTCTTTTACCTTTTTCGCCAAATCTTCTTCATATAGAAGTACATCAAATATTTGAAGAACCGTTGTGATAGCCGGATAATTCTCATAATATTCAACATATGATGTTATCATAAAGATTAAAGCGTCAATTGGTTTCTGATGCTTCAGCTTTGATGACTGGAGAATGTCTGCATCAAATTGTGTTACATAATCCAAAACGGCAATTATTAGTTCATTTTTATTCTTAAAATGGCGAAATAGTGTCGCCTCGGATATCTTCTGTCTTTTCGCAATCTCTCTCGTGGTCAGATTCTGTATGCCAATATCATCAATAATATCAATGGCTGTCAAAACTAACTGTTCTTTTCTATGTAGTATATCCAATATCATATTATCACCTACCGTAGTATTTAGTTACATCAAGCTAAGCTATTATAGATTCTATGGCGAATTCTGTCAATCATTGTTTTTCTTTCCTGTAAGTACCGTGACAGGCAACCTTTCTACTCTAGGTCGTTTTCATAGTTTTTATTCTCTACTAAGCCTAACTTATGTAGTACCTTCATGAACTTCTCTGTATCAATCGGTTTTGCAGCATATGCATCACATCCAAGATCAAGGGCATTCTGAACTATCTGTGTTTCAACCAAAGCTGTTGTCATAATGATTTTCGATCTCTTCTCCGGCAGTATCCCCTTCTGAACCTCAAGATCCCTCATGTGCTTTAACACCTTCACTCCGTCAACCTTAGGCATCATGATATCAAGGCATATCAGATCATACGAGTTATTCTCCTTTAATGAGATTAAGAATGCATCCAACGCTTCCAAACCATCTACTACTAGATCGCATTCTCCATACTGAGATAGAAATTTGTATAGAAATTTGCGGCTTGTTAAATCATCCTCTGCAATCAGTATCTTCAAAGCTGTCGCTCCTTTCTAGTATTTTCCAAATTCATAATCATTCAGCACTATCTTAGACCTTGCTGATGTCTCTTCATAACCCGTGGTCACCTGACTGCTAGTAGGCATTTTCTGGCCGTATTTATTATCAATCATCGTCCATACATCCGGATTGACATTATCCATATGTAATTGCTGTCTAGCTACTTTCTTTAACTTAAATCTTCCAACTGAATTCTTAAGTATCGCTGCCTGACTGGAAAGCTGCTCGCTAGCTGATGCACTTTCCTCAGAAGTAGCTGAATTCGTCTGAACAACATTGGATACCTGCATGATTCCCTGGTTTATTTGAGATATTCCCATTGCTTGTTCATTGGATGCAACCGCAATATCATTGACTAAGCTTGCAACCTTCTCTACTCCGGTCACAATTTCATTGAGTGCCGCTGCGGTATCCTTGGCAATAACGGTTCCATCTTCTGCTTTCTTAATCGAGCCTTCAATCATTTCGGTAGTCTCTTTTGCAGCATTTGCAGATCTTGCAGCCAGATTTCTTACTTCTTCAGCAACTACTGCGAAGCCTTTACCATGCTGTCCTGCTCTTGCTGCTTCCACTGCTGCGTTAAGCGCAAGAATATTGGTCTGGAATGCGATATCATCAATAACCTTAATCACCTTAGATATATTAGTAGATGCTTCATTGATTTCTTCCATTGCCTTCAGCATTTCCTTCATGCGATTGTTACCCTGTTTTGCATTATCCTTCGCTTTAACGGCCAATTCACTTGCTTGATTTGCATTCTGTGCATTTAATTCCGTCTGAGAGGAAATCTCCTCTAAAGAAGCGGTTAATTCCTCTACGGAACTAGCTTGCTCGGTAGCACCATGAGAAAGTGCCATACTTGATTCTGATACCTGCTTTGCACCTGCTGCTACCTGTTCTGCTATTACAGCAATGCTCGACAGCATTTCATTATTACCATTAACCATCTCTAATAACTTTTTACCCAGCAAGTCATCTTCAGAACGAACCGGAACATCAATCGTAAGGTCTCCATCCGCTATCTTTTCGGCTGTGATTGCCTGCTCACGAATGTTCTTTATCATAGCGTCAAAAGCTTTCGCAAGACTACCAATTTCATCCTTCGTATCAATATTAAGATTAACCTCCACATCACCGAGCGCCAGCCTGTTCGCCGCTTGAACCATTT
>JAEYOQ010000039.1 GCA_023411555.1 Bacillota bacterium | reverse complement strand
CTTTCTACTGCTATCTGGACATTATATCCGGGTTTTAACTGGGAGTTCCTCATATGGTCCTCCTTCATGTGCATAAAGGTTGCATCGGGATCTGTCTTGGAATAACTGTTGCGGTCTTTCATCAGTTCTTTACTGCTGTCATATGATATTTTGCGCTCCCGGTATTCCTCTAGCTGTTCAATCCATCTCTGAATATCCGTTTTTCGCTTCCCTGTACCATTTACGAATTGGATACTCCTTGTTTCTTTTTCTGAATAAAGCCATGAAAGTATAGATTCCATATCTTTTATGGCAGTTTCTCTCCTTAATGAAAAATCCTTAACCTCTGCCAGGTTGATTTCAGTAATGAGTTTTTCTGCCCTCTTTATCATTTTTTCTTCATTCTTTAGGACTGCTTTCTTCCAGACAAATGTATACTTGTTGGCATTTGCTTCGATCTTAGTCCCATCAACAAAAGCATTCTCAAACTGGATTTCTCCGGTCTCATAAAGATACAGCACCTGCTGGTAAAAGAGGTCTTCCACGACATCATCCGAAAGGAAATGGCTACGGAAACGGCTGATTGTCACATGGTCAGGAGCAGCCTGCCCCGCAAGAAGCCACTTGAAATTAATATCCCTACGGCATGCAGTTTCAATTTTTCTTGTAGAATAAATGTTTTGTGAATAAGCATAGGTCATGATTTTGAACATGGTCTTTGGTTCCACTGCCGGATTTCTTCCTGTAGAAGAGTAAGCCTTGTACAATTTCGTGTACTCTAATCCCTCCAATATGTGGCTCAGCAGTCGGACAGAATCATCTTCAGGTATCAAACCTTCCAAATTTAATGGTAAAACTAGTTGATATCCATCATTAAATTCGGTATAATTTTTCTTGTGTAATGAAGTTATTGGCATAACTAATTATACCATTTTTGCGGGTTCTTCGGAATCCGCTTTTTTGATTTAATGCATAAAAAGGGAGCTGTTTCTCCACTAATTTATTATTAGTTTTGAAACAGCCCCTTAATATTAGGTATTGATAATCTGAGTTAACCTTATTTAACTTGGATGAACGAGGTTTAATCTTATCTTAACCCCTTGCTGCCCACTGCTGTACAACGAAATCCATCAATCTGAATGCCCAGTAGTTTACTGTTGCAGAGGCACTAGTACCATCCTTTATCTGAATACGACCTTGTCCGTAAGGATCTGAGTACTTCTCGCCAACAACACCATTCAGGTATTTCTGAATATAGGTGATTAAAACCTGATTATCAAGTAATACCGGCTGTACAACTACTTCATTATCACGGAACATATTAATTCCGTCTCCTCCGTCCAATAACATATAATTATGGGAAGCCAAGGTATAGGTCTTGTTTAGGTCGAGAGCTTCTTCTCCAACCTTAACATCCTTAACGCGATAAGCACCTGCAACCTTAACAAAGTTCTTCTTGTCATCAAGCACTACGGTAGATGGAACGGAAGTATCAATGGTATATGTCAAGCCGGAAACCTGTAAGAAGCCTCCGTTCTCATCCGGAGCCACGCGTGCAGCCATCTCTAAGGCATCAAGGATCTCCTGACCAGTTGCTTTCACAACACATCCAACATTATTAAACGGATGTACAGCGATTACTTCACCAAAGGTCATGTCACCGGCATCAATACTCGCTCTGATACCACCGCCATTTACAAAGGCTATATCTGCCGGGCCGCTCTCTGCCCCTGACTTGCCATTGCCAAGAACAAACCGATAAGCATCAGCACAAAGATCTCCAAGGTTAGTCTCCCTGCTTCTTACCATACGTTTATTCGTCTTCGGATCGTTAACAGTCAGCACTACGTCAGTCTTGCCAATCTTAGCAGCCAAATCATCAGCAAAATTCTTTTCTATGTCAGTTATAACAGTAGCAGTAGCCTTATCCTGCTTTGAATAACCCTTGATCAGATTAGTGGTAATACTACCGTCTTTACTACTAATCACCAAGCGTCCCAGAGTAGCCAACTTGGTTCCGGTCTGGGTCAGGATGACATCTTTACCGTCTTTGTTTTGTACCACATCACCCACAACGGTGCTGTGAGAATGTCCATCTATGAAAGCATTAATTCCGTTCGTATTCTCAATAACATCAATTGAGCGCCAAGGACTGGACTGCTCGTCAATACCCAGATGTCCTATTGCTATTACATAATGGGCACCCTTCTTCTTCGCATCATTTACTGCACTCTGAACTGCTTGATACAGTTCCTTTCCATTATCACCCTCTTTAAAGCCATAGATAAAGTTGCCTTTATCGTCCTGGAAATATGCAGGTGTTGATTTTGTAAAGGATTCGGGTGTCGTAATACCTACAAAAGCTACCTTTGTTATGCTCTTGCCTTTTCCATAGGTAACCATTGTATAAGGCTCATACACAGGCTTGTTGGTTCTTAAATCTGTAAAATTACTGGAAATTACTTTTGCATTGAGATTTTTCATCAGCTCAAGCATACGGTCCATACCATAATCATACTCATGGTTTCCAGGTACAAAGATGTCATAGCCGACCTGATTCATAATATCAACTAGATATTGTCCCTTTGAAAGAGTACCAATAGCATCTCCCTGTACTGCATCGCCGGCATCAACTAAAGTTACATAATCCTTACCATACTCTTTCTCCATTTTGTCCTTGTAGGCTGCAACACCGGCATAACCGATATTTGTTACAGTCCCATCCTGGCCCTTCACTTGATCAACGCCATTATGTACGTCATTCGTATAGAGAATGACGATATCGCCATGACTGACCGCCCTGCCTGCAGCAAAGGCAATGACATTTCCCGGCAACAAGCCAAATGTCATAGCCAGAACCAGTGACAATGAGATAATCAATTTACCAATTCTTTTCATAGACTGAACCTCCTGAAATAAAATAGTAGTTTACTCATTGATTATATCACTCGTCCTTGGGTATAACAAGAAGCTTTGGTAAATTCTAGATAAAAATTGCATTCCGGTCTTGCAGTTCACAGCTAGTTAGAAGCAACGATAGGATATCAACAAAGGTTCCCGATCGGAAACGCTTTCGCTTAGTTGCGTTACGTAGCAGTACATAAGGCTCTAAAACACAGAGCCTAAGTACTGACGTACGCAAATACTCCGCTCTGAAATCCTTTGCCGATATCCTGGCTCCTAATGATTAATATAGCTGTGAACAGTAACATTTCGGTTGCCTTCTATTGATTCAAATTGTTTGTTATCTTATCCTGCCACCATGAAAGACTAGTTCATAGATCTTTACCGATCGGCAATAAATCTCTTCGTGTCCCTGGAACCATTCAAAGCTACCAGTAGAATAACAATGGTAGGTGTAATCACCGTTCTGATAGAGTACAGGCCCTCTGTAGGGAGCCTCTTTGGTAACATGACGTAAGGCTTCCTTTAAAAAATCTCCTGAAAAATCATCTCCTAATAACCGTCCTGAGTAATTCATACACCAAACAGGTTTTCCCTGATACCAAACTGCTTCTTCTCCTCCAAATTGCTCTGCACCGATATAGGAATCAATATAGAGGTAATCCCCATCACTATAATGCAGATCCTGTGACTGAGGTCTGGATGAGGCCGATCTCGGTCCATATGCTGAGTAGGTAGATGTCTTTGCCTTCAACAAAAACTCGATTAGTTCCTCTGCATCGGTTTCATTCTTCATGATTCTTGAAAGAAAATAGTCATTTTCCTCCTCTTTTACTAACCGATCAATACTGACCTTAAGGGTGTTACTAAGCTTAATCAAATTATCCATATCAGGGTAACCCTGACCCAGCTCCCATTTTGTAACTGCCTGCCTTGATATTCCGATAATTTCTGCCAATGCCTCCTGAGAAAGTCCTCTTTCTCTCCTTAGTATAGCCAATTTATCTTTAAATTCCATGTTAACCTCCTTTGATTATAAGAAGATTTTTGTAAGTGACATCGGTATTTCCATATCTGATGAAATCATGATATCACAACTGTAATTCTATATCTACCAACTATTTAAGACTATATCTGCAACTACTGGTTGCTATCATAATATTTAAATCACTTATTCCTTATATTATTTTTAGCTCTCCATCCTTGACTATATACTCTTCCTTATATGCCCAATTCACAAAAACCTAGCGAAATCATGGCTCAAAGTAATATTCCCGGCTTATAATCGACCTTCGAACGCAAAAAAAGAACCAAACCCGAAAGTTTGATTCTTATTTTTTAACTGCAGTCGAGGGGACTTGAACCCCTACCCAGAAACCCGGACTAGATCCTTAGTCTAGCGCGTATGCCAATTCCGCCACGACTGCATATTCATCTATTTGCTCCCTTTCATGTGAAGCGAACAATAGAGATTATACCAGAGTCAGTACACAATTGCAACACTTTTTTGAAAAATTCTGTACAAATTCTCAAGAAAATTTATCCCGATTTCTGCTGTTATATGGTATTATCCTGCTTGCGCTTTCTCTGACAGGCATCAAAAGCATCCCTCATTGCAGGGTTATTGATTAATCTTCCTTGATAGTCAAATCTAGACCCATGACAAGGGCAATCCCAGGTTAATTCATTCTGATTCCATTCTAAGCTGCAGCCAAGGTGCGGGCATTTGGTCGAGATAAAATAGTATTGATCCTCTGTCTTACGATAAACTCCGTACTTCTGGCCGCCCTTATTGATGATACCAGCTTGCCCTACCTTTATATCCTTCAGATTGTCACGAGGAATCTTAAGATGCTCTGAAATCAGGCTACTGGATATTACACTGACATCCGTCAGCATTTTCTTGCTACCGGAGAACATCAACCGCCTGGGATAGAATACTTTACGATATTCATTATTTTTACCTATGATCATATCTCGGATAATCATAGCCGATACCATAGCGCTCGTCATACCCCATTTATTAAAGCCGGTAGCCACGTAGATATTCGGTGTCGCAGCCGAATATCTCCCGATATACGGGATGGAATCCGGAGTCATGCAATCCTGATTGGACCATATATATTTAATCGTTGCATCGGGATAATAACGTCTTGCACCTTCCTCAATCATCCGATAAGCATCTTTAGGTTTATACTCCCCTGCCCTATGGCTCACTGCACCGAAGATCACAAAATCCTTATAGCTTCGTAAGGAATAGCCCTGAGGATCAGCATCCAGATACATTCCATCCAGTCGCTTATTCTCTCCTGTATAGCATCCCTCCAGAGCCGATAGATAGTATCTCTCCTGATGTAGCCTCATAAAATAATAACCAGGTGCATTGATGAAGGGGTAATGAGTTGCCACAACGACAGACTTCGCTCTTATACTACCCTTGTCTGTCAGGATTGTGCCGTCGCTTTTCACCTCAGTTACCCTGGTATTCTCATAGATTGTCAGCGGCTTTGCGATGGCATCCAGAAATTTAAGGGGGTGGAATTGGGCCTGTCGGTCAAAGCGTACTGCGGCCTTTACCGGGAAGGGCAATGTCGTATCCCTCGTAAATTCAGCTGGGAGTCCTAGCTTCTTCGCTGCCTCTACCTCCATGCGAAGCTTTGTCTCATTCTCCTTGGAATAGACATAATTCGGCAGTATCTCGAACTCGCAGTCAATCCGCATTCGCTGGATGAGCTCACTGTAGAGCTCAATGGCTTTCTCATTGGCCATGGCATATTCCCGGGCACGTTCTTCGCCCTTATAGGTCAGAAGCTTGTTGTAAATAAGGCCATGCTGGGAGGTTATCTTCGCTGTGGTATTCTTCGTCATACCACTTCCCACCTCGCTGCATTCCACCACTACCACCGAGATGCCTCTCTCCTGTAGGAGATATGCCGTAAGTACTCCGGCAAGCCCTCCGCCGATTACTGCTACCTCCGTGTTTATGTCCTCCATCAAGGTAGGTCTTGCTATTTTCACATTACTTTGATCATAGCGGTATTCCTCCTGTACCCAGAGGGATTCACCCCGTTCTGTCCCACCAGGTGTGGGGGTACCGTTTTCTTTCCATATAGTCTGCATATTTTTCACCTCAAGGCTATATTTACCAGAATACATTCTTATTATTCAGATTCATTTACTACATTCCATACCGGGCTATTAACTGTAGGATTGAATTACTACTATTCGAACCCTTACCAGTATGGGACGAGATTAGTATTCCAATCAGAAAGCCTAATCATGTAATACTTAAGAACTGTATGATCAGGGAATTTCGAATCATTTTGCTGGTAAAACCAGCTGCTTCCATGGAACCGATATTCTTGATGTCCTCCTCGATATGTGTAAAGTGAACCAAAGAAAGCTCGGAGCCGGAGTTGGTGACATCGTTTCTATCAAGTCCTGATAAATATTGTGATTATAGGTCGTCGGTATCACACAGCATATTAATAATCTGGGTCAATCCATCTCCATTACAGAAGATGGTATGCTACGCTGTAATAGCTCCTTTGTCCCTAGATCCCTCTATCTCTACCTGGAGGAAGATGTTACTGTGACAGATACCATAAAGCTACTGGAGCATGCGCTGAAGGACTATAGTATCTGGCGGTATTTGCTATCAATCCACTTTGTACCTTGATGTTATCTGCTGTTGGAATTAATAATGGTAACTTTGTTATTCCTCCGGGCCTGATCGGTATCGCGCTCATCATAATGGAGCTGCTTACTCTGATTACTACGACCTTGGTCTCCGTACGTATTCGCAGGGTGAACCCCAGAGAGCTTATGGCTGAATAATAGATAACCCTCTTTACGAACTTTCAAATGTCAAAAAAGATGTTGCAGAACTGAGTCATCAAATATTGTGAATAATCATAGTTCTACCACAATATCCAAACTACCTGTTTTGCAACATCTTTCAACATAAAAATAACTCCCCGAGTAGGGCTCGAACCTACAACCCCACGGTTAACAGCCGTGTGCTCTACCATTGAGCTATCGAGGAATACATAAGCAATTTTAATACGTTGCTGTATTAATGTCAAGACCCTTTGTACGAATTTTTCATTTTTTTCTATTTATTCTTCATCTGCTTTATTTATCATTGCGTAAAATCCAAACTCCTCCTCGTATGTATAAGCAAGTTGCTGTCATAACTTTGTATGAGGATACAAATGAATATTGTAGAATAATGTGATCATAAATCGTACAAGTTTTTTATTTTTTAGTTGAAATAAAAGGATCATTATGTTATAATCAAATTCGTTCCGTAGTAATGGAACAGCTTGCAGTTGTGGCGGAATTGGCATACGCGCTAGATTCAGGTTCTAGTCCGGGTTAACTGGGTAGGGGTTCAAGTCCCCTCAACTGCACTAAAAAAGAAGAACTACTATCGACAGATAGTAGTTCTTCTTTTTTAGTGCAGTGTGATTACATTTAATACAGCTTGCTTCATGACGCAGGTTTATTATTCCGGAACATAGGTCAAGGGCTGTTCTACTATCATTCTACAATTACACAAAAAGCACTAATTGGGCTATCGTATATCATACCATCATCTTTTACTACAAAAAGGTACTTGCCCGGTTTTGTAATCTTAAGTTTAGTTCCCGGAGCCATCAAATAATCTCCTTCTGGTATTTCTGTCCGCACTTTGGCTTTATCCTGATTTTCAAGGTAGTCATAATAAGAGTAATACTTAGGAGTGTATTTGGTTTTCTCATCATCACCTACATAACAACCCCAAAAGCAAGTTAATGCGGATTTTGCCGTCACAGTTACCGGTGCTTTGTCCGCATAGTATACGGTTACACCATCATCACCTGTCACAACATCCGCAAGTGTTATCTCCTCACCATTCTCATCGTAGCCAAAAACAGTATTCGCTGTGTCCTCAGTCTCAGTATAATTCTTGATTAGTGATTTTTTGCTGATCTTCACATTCTTCTTGGTCTTTACGATATTGCTTATCTTGACTTGTGCTGTACCAGGCTTACCTTTTTCCGCCTGATAAATATGACCGCCATTAAAAGTAACCGTCTTCGCTTTTGTTGCTGCAAAAGCTGGTGTTATCATGGCACATACCATGATTATTGCCAGTAGCACTGATAAAACTGTTTTCTTTTTCATAAGTTAATCTCCTTCTTTTGTTTTTGATTTACCACCTTGTGGATATTTTAACGCGAAATAAGCCTTTATTCAACAATTTTCTTTCAATAGACAGCTTTTGAAGTGGTATTAGGCCATCCAATAATTTTTATGTACCTACTAAACGTGGAGTAACTGGGTAACCAGATCGTATACAGAATGGTTCATGCCCTTTAGAAGTTTAACCGCCACCTGGTCAAAGGATGAGTGATCAATGAGCCGAAACATTGCAGCGAAGAAATCAATCAGCTGATTTTTGTTAGATTTAATAGACATAAACCCCAGAAGATTAATACGCAGAAACGAATGTTTAATCACTAAGGACAAATAAGCTTCGTTCCTGGAAGCCACCCCTTCTGTATAAGGGAAGATACTATAAAACATATGATTGACAAGAATGCACTCGCAGACCCTATCTACTGGCAAAATCTAAGATTAGTGTCTGTTATATACTACTTAACTACCGCATCACAATTATTTTTGACAATATATCTAAGGTCTGTTTCATAACCTAAATGAATGCTGTAGGAAAGGATAGGCGTTATGAAACAGCCCCATTGATTCCTTAATCTTTCATCTCCGCTATCTTTTGTAGCACTTTCATCACTTCAAGCACCGCATCATTATGATCTATAAACTCCTTATCAAGTAAATAATCTGCATAATGGCGTACTCGCACTTGATTGGGAGAAAGCAAACGATTGTCGCGTAGCCGAATCGTAGGAAGTTTACGAGGATTTTCATTGGTCGGAAGGGCTTCAAATTCTCTACGCAATGCGATTATTTTCTCACGCAGGTCAAAATCTGTGCAAACTGATATCATACTTACACCGAAATCAACTGTTATAATATCCTGCTCATCCTTCTCACCAATGGCGATAAATCTCAGATATGCGTCAATATCATCTGTAGTAGGTTTCTTTTCAACTTGAGCGAGTACAGACTCACGACTTTCACGAATATGCGGTAGCTCCTGTGCAACTGTAACTGCCTTCTCCTTTTCTCCACCCTTTAAGTAAATAAAGCACAAAGCGGCACGGGTTGTATGGCTAACCTTATCGCCTTGACTGTCCGATAATACACGCTCACATAAGGTGATGGCTTGAGATATCTCATCTTGGTCACCATCAAGAGCCAATGCCATTGCCAGGTCGGACATAAGACCCTTATCGTTTGGAAACAGTTTCAACGCTTCAGAATATACTTCAATAGCAGCGCTAATATTACCTTCACGGATATGTTTATGTCCTTCTGCGAATATAGTAGCTTTCGTCTGCAAACCATTGATTTTATCCATTCCAATGATAGCGTCCACACTAGTTTTATATAGATTTGCCAACGCAGGTAGAAGCGTAATGTCAGGATACGTGTCGCCTCGTTCCCATTTGCTCACACTTTGAGCAGAGACACCAAGCATTTCTGCAACTTCCTCCTGGGTCAAGTCTTTTTCCTTGCGAAGGTACTTAAGATTTTCAGATATAAAAAGCATTATTCCTTCTCCTTTAATTTTTATTAGCGCGCTTAAGCTAATTATAAATCGTAGGCGCACTAACATTCAATATCGCATTATGCGAGATTAATTCAACCATGGGGCGGATTTTTACTTTCAACAACATTTTCGTACTATCACCAGTTATGATAATTACTCCAAATTAGTGACAAGCATGGGCTTTTCGGATTTGGACCGATCACTCTTCCTTTATTTTTTTCGATACAACTTCTCAATAGAACTACCATCGCTATAGCATTTTATAAAGATATACTTGGAGTCTAAAATATCCTGTATCCCTACAAAGTCACCCTTTACTAATATCCATTTCACGGTTCCTTCTCTAAATGTCTCCCTTATCTTTTCCATTAATGCAGGGCTCTTCTCTCCCATCCAATCCTGATGATGAAAATAAGCATAATATGGAGCGATATCATAATCTAGATACATACCAGAAGGCATATTATACCCAATGACTGATTCCATCTCTGTATCCGGGATATAAGATAGTAATTCATCGTACCCCTTATTCTGCGGTCTCAAATTACTTATTATCATAATACCAGTCGATGCCATGCCACTGCTAAGAGCAAGAACAAGAAGTAATAATAATATATATCTTTTTATGATTGTAGATCTCAACCTTTTGATTTCGCAAATCGTCAGAATAAAGTAGGGTATCATAATGATAGAATAATGTCTATATGTATTACTTGATATAAGGTACAAAATAGAGCTCAAGCCAGTTAATAGCATGAACACCCCTTTCGCATACATCCTTTTATACAAAATAATTACTCCAGCTATAGTCATTGGAACACAACAAAATAGAATGTATATAACATATGCCACCAATTTGATATATGAAACATCCTGTTGCCATATCCAACTGCCGGCATTTACATAATCAAGATTATAAAGTAATGTACCATACCAAAATTCATATATGGCGCCATGTAATCCAAAGTATATCATAAAGGGAACGATTATTAATAAAAGCCCCACAATAAATCCTATAACATTCTGCAATAGATTCTTCCATTTCCTAGTTATCACTAAAACAGATGTAATAGTAAGTACACCTATACAGACCGATAAAGCATTGGTAACGCGTGTCATCAGGCATACACCAAAAGTAAGTCCATATATAAGGGCACACCTTGGCTTATGATCATAAACAATCTTCTCATCCATACAAACTGTTCTACAATATAAATAAATACAATACAAGGAGTAGGTAATAAAAGGCAGTGCATATTCTTCCGTCAAATTTCCATCTTCATAACAAGATGCTAAGAAAAACAAATTAACAAGTGTCCAAAGAATCGCACTTCTTTCAGACAGTTCAGTTCTTCCTATTTTATATATACAGACGCAAAATATAGAGATTGATATGGCTTGTATGAAAAGTATTCCATTTTTATCTCCTGTTAGGCGATACCCAACAGCATCAATCAAATAAATTAATGGTCCTTTATGGTCAAACATATCTAAATAAGGGATAAAGCTTCGGACTCCACCTTCTGTCCAGTACTTTCCAATCGTTTGAAAGACCGCAGAATCTTCGCCATATGTTGAATATAACGGTGAAGTACTTATAGAGTAAAAAAATATAAATATCAAAGAGCTCACAAAGAAAATGATTGAAATTCTAATTTTACTAGACTTATTACTTGTTATATTCACAAAATCCCTCCTCTTTGGCTAATCCTATTGCATTATTGGCTCCTTATGAGGTTTTTCCAGATTAAAGGCAATTAATTGCATACCAGATTATACCACCCCATAGTAGTTCCGTAAATATATTCCATATAATAAAAATGCCATTGGCTTTTAGGTAGCTAGTTGTATGACAAAAGCAAAGAGCTTTAGAGATCTATAAAACCTCCAAAGCTCTTAATTCTTTCCACAAGTACATTTAGTACAGTTATATCCGCACCAAAGCATAATATCGTATAAAGGTTCCGATCGTTAGCCAACATCCACAAGGTCATCGGCTTCCCTTCTACCTTGAAACGAGCCTTCCCAGTGCAACTCTCTGTGTACTCTTCTTATCGAAGAGAACGATACTGTCCGAGGTAAAATCAATATTCACCTGCTCGTCAACTGCATAGTCCACGCTTCCGAATACAACTGCAGAGAGCATAACGTCATTCATCATAAGCTTGACGGTGGTCTCCATACCTGCCGGAAGTGTAGTATAAACGATTGCTTTGATACCTCCGTCTTCCTTTATGGTGATAAACTCAGGCCGGATACCTAGAACGACATCTCCAAGATTGGAAGGAAGCCCTTCCTCTGTCTCAAAGGTTGCCTTGATTTTGTTGAACTCCAGTACTGCGCTGTTCTTGCTTGCTGAAACCACCTTTGCATCAACAAAGTTCATAGTAGGATTGCCCATGAAATCGGCTACGAACAGGTTCTGAGGCTTACGGTAAATCTCAAGAGGAGGAGCTAACTGCTGGAGCTTGCCTGTCTCCATCAGACAAACCTTAGTCGAAAGAGTCATAGCCTCAAGCTGGTCATGGGTTACGTAGATAAAGGTTGAATCTGTATCCACATGGAGTCTCTTGAGCTCTGTTCTCATCTCTCCACGAAGCTTAGCATCTAGGTTCGACAGAGGCTCATCCATGAACAGAACCTTTGGTCTGGGGGCTAGTGTTCTGGCAATGGCAACACGTTGCTGTTGACCTCCTGACAGTTCACTTGGGTATCTGTCAACGAACTGTCTGATGCGGAGCATGTCGAGCAGCTCATTTACACGCTCATCAATCTTCGCCTTGGACCATTTCATGTTCTCAAGACCAAAGGCAATGTTCTTGTATACGGTCATATGAGGCCATAGAGCATAGTTCTGGAACAGGAAACCCACGTCTCGCTTATCAGGAGAAATGTTGATTCCCTTCTCACTGTCAAAAACAGGCTTTCCGTCAATCAGAATCTGACCACTGGTCGGAGTCTCAAGACCTGCTATCATACGAAGCGTAGTTGTTTTACCGCAGCCAGAGGGCCCAAGAAGAGTTATGAAGGACCTGTCATCGATCTTCATGTTAAGATTGTCAACTGCAACAAACTTGCTTCCTTTATCTTCAAATTCTTTTCTTATATTTTTTAAAATTATCTCAGGCATTTAGTTACCTCCTACACCCTTGTCTATTGATGCTCCTGTAATCTTGTTCACCGTAAAGTTAATGGTAAGGACGATGACGATTATCAAGAGATTGATTGCGTTGCCGTACTGTGATGCTCCCTTTTCATTGTAGGTCATGAGCATAGTCGTAAGTGTCTGCGTCTTAGAGCTGACAAGCATTACGAAAAGAGAAAGCTCTCTCATACATGAAACGAAAGGAAGAAGGAAACCGGAAATAATACTCGTCTTCTGAATCGGTATAATAATCTTGGTCATTCGTTTCATCCAGGAAACGCCGAAAATCGTTGCAGCCTCCTCTATCTCAGGAGAAAGCTGAAGCATAGAGTTGGTTCCGGCTTTGGTTGCGAAGGGCATATACTTAACGCTTCCCACTAGGACAAGGACCAAGAAGGAGTTGGTCAAAAATGAGAAGTTGGTCGATATAGCCAGGTAGATGGCAGAGAAAGCCATAGCCGGGATGAGGTAAGGGAAGAATGAGAGTGAGCTTACCCAGTTCGACAGCTTTGTTCCCTTCTTTCTTACTACAGCATATCCGATGATAACACCGCAGCTTCCTGCAATAACTGCACAGCAGATAGACAACAGTATAGAATTCTTAATGGCTGACCATATTGCGGAATCCCGGAGGATACCCATGTTTCCTACCGTCGTTGAGACGGACCCCTCTGTACCAATCCAATAGTTCAAGGTCATATTGGCAAAGGAATAATCTCCCGATTTAACAATCACAGATTCAAGTGCGAAGGAGATCAATGGCATGATACATACGAAGAATAGTACCAGGCAAAGGATTCCTGCAAGTATGTATCTCCACACCTTAAGGTTAACAAGTGAAATTTGTGAGGACTTACCTGTTATCGTTGTATAGGATTTTCTCTTGCCCTGTAAATAATTATTCAGTAGCATAATAAAGGCTCCCAGAGCAACCATGAACATCGCGATGATGTAGGCCTGACCTATGGCTGTACTCTGGAGTGTCTTCATCTTCGTTGTCAACACATAGAAATTGGCCGGAGATCCAAGATAGATCGGTACAGCATAGGAACCCATAACACTTGCGAATACAAGCAGGAAGGTCGAAAGAATTGCAGGCTTTACAATAGGAAGAGTGATTTTGATCAGTATCCTCTTCCTAGGTGTCTTTAGGATTGTTGCGGCTTCCTCTAGGTTCGCATCCATGTTTCTCAGAATTCCACCGATGAATATGTAGGCAAATGGTGCATAGTGTAATCCGGATACGATAACAATAGGGAAGATTCCATATACAAACCATTCCGGTGCACAAAGACCCGTAATCGAATAAATGAAGCCGGCAGAGCCTGTACCTATGTTAGGATTCTTAAACATATTGAGCCAGAAAAGTGCAAGAGTCCAGGAGGGCATGATATATGGGAATATAAATACCGTCGAGATGAATTTCTTTGCTTTCAGGTTACTTCTTGTAACAAGCCAGGCAACCGCACCACCAAAAACAAGAGCAGTAAGCGCAGAGAGCGTTGCCACCAGTATTGAATTGAACATAGGCTTATAGAAATTGATAAGACTATACTTGTTTTCAGAGGTGAACAAAAGCTTGTCCCAGCTCTTGATCGTATAATCACCCTTCTTCAGCCCTACAAAAATCGATGCATCCGATGCATGTACCACGAAGGTATGCCTTATAAGCTCAACAAGCGGATACAACGTAAGCAGAACAAGAAGCACCGCGAAAAAAACAAGAATGACATTGGCAGGCTTGGAAAAGAAAGCTTTTAGTTTATTCTTATTATTGTTCATTAATTCTTCCCCTTTTTCAAAATGAGGGCAGGTCCTCACACCTTCTGTGTGAAGTATCTGCCCTCGAAAAACTACAGGGTCAATCCCCAATTATTGTGATCCTTTGTATTGTCTAATCATTGCTTATTCTGTGCAAAGTGTTATGAAGTCTAGAACGCCGTCTGCATAAGCTTCCTGAAGAAGGATAGGATCCTCTGCTACAAGACATTCCTTCCAGAATGCAAGCTCTTTGTCACCTTCAAGAGAAGCGATGCTTTTGTTTGCAGAGTAGGTTCCGATATCGGAGGCCCCCTTCTGGAAAGCAGATGTGAAGCCTTCCTCTGTCATAAGGAAGTAGATGAAAAGTCTGCTTGTGTAGGGACGGTCTGTTTTCTTGATAAGCTGTAAGTACATAGGATACATAAATCCTGAGAAGCCTTCCGGCTGAGGATTATCATATGCTGCAACGTTGAGCTTTGTACTGTCTACGCTGTCATCACGAAGCTTAGAGTAAACGAAAAGTCCCATATTGCCACCCTTGCCATCTGCAAGCTCTGTAGCAATATCACCATCTCCTGAACCAAAGGTTGAGTTTTTGAGGAAGGATTTGATAAACTGATAGCCTGCGTTCTTGCAATCAGAATCAAGAGTGATATCTTTACCATAATAGCTCTTGTAAGCCTCAGCAAGCTTATCAGCCCACTTATCTCTTGTAAGCATAGCAAGGAAGTTCTTATTTACAGACTCCTTACTGATATCCTTAAGGAAGACCTTACCTGCGAACTCGCTCTCTGTAAGCTGCCATACATTTGTGATGCCTGTAGAACCATCTGTATTATTGTAAATGAAGAGTTTATCATAGTAGTAGCAAACAAGAGGATTCTTGTCCTCCTCGTTGATCTGATCTGCCACATAGGAAGGAACGTAGTTCTCTACGTATTCATAATTAACAAGCTGTGTCTGGAAAAGATAAGAATCCTGCATAAGAACAACGTCTGCTGTATCCTTTACATTTGCCTCAAGCTCTGTCGTAAGCTTAGTGTATAAATCCTGACCACTCTCATTGTAATACTCACCTGTGATGCCATACTTCTCTGAGAAAGCATTAAGTGCTTTTTCAATACGGCTGGTAGGTGCATATACCATGAACTGTCCTGCTCCCTCAGCAGTAGCTTCGTCCTGAGCTGCCTTGATAAGCTCGTCAAGTGTCATGTCGTCTTTGATTGATGAAGATACATCCTTACTCTTTGATGAAGAACCGCATCCTATCATTGTCATCGCCATAGCGGCAATGAGAAGAATGCTGACTACCTTTGAAAAAACTGATTTTTTCATAATCTCCTCCTAAAATGAATGCTTTTGTATAGGGCCATACTTGCATGACCAAGTTTCATAGGTTTTATTCTATAGGAAGATGAAAAATTAAAGAATTGAAAGTTTTGACTTTCTTTATTAAAATTTTGACCTTTTATTATTTATTTTCAATATACTCTGAGGGTGAAACCCCCATTATCTTCTTGAAGACCACGCTGAAATAGTTGCTGTCCGGAATACCAACCTGAGCAGATACCTCGCTCACACGCATGTCAAAATTCTTAAGTAGCCCTGCTGCCACATTGATCCGATAGTTAGTGATATATTGGACAAAGGTATAGCCAGTCTCCCTCTTAAAGAGTCTACAGAAATAAGCGGGATTCAGGTCAAGATATTCGCTGACAGACAGATTTGATACTTCCTGTGCATAGTGCTCGCGGACATAGGCAATCGCCTTTTTGATATAAGAGTTGGTCAGCTTAAGCTCTTCCTTAATAGGAACCACATCAGTCCCCAGGGTACCCGAGGCTCTCCCTAATTTAATCTTGAACTTCTCTATGGCTTCTGCAAGCTCGTCCTGCCTAAAGGGCTTCAGGAGATAATCCATCACCTCAAGCTTGAGCGCACTATGGACATAAGTAAACTTCTGATGGGCTGTGAGAACTATGAACTCAGTCGTACTCTTCTTACCTCTGAGAAGCTTGATCATCTCTATTCCATTCATCTCAGGCATCTCGATATCAACAATGGCAAGGTCAGGATGAAGCTCTTCAATCAACTCCAGTCCCGCTTTTCCGTTCACTGCCTCACCTACAATCTCTGAGTCAAGCGCATTCCAATCAAAGGAGGTAATGATCCCCTTGCGGACATAATATTCATCCTCAATAACTACTATTCTAAGCTTTTCCATATTGTTTTCCCCCCTGATTCTATACTAACCTTTCGTTCCGTCCTCATACTCCGCTGCAATTGTGGCCGTTGCCACAAGTCCACCGCAATTTTTGAGTGTTATGCCATATCCACTGCCGTATGCCAAGCGAATTCTCCGGTGCACGTTATACAGCCCAAGATGGGCGGTCGTATTCTCATCCTTCTCGAGATTTGCCGATATTTTTTCCAGCAGCTCGCTGTTAATTCCCGGTCCATCATCCCTGCACTCGAACACGAGGTTTTTTCTTTCCAAACGGACACAGACCATCAGCTTCATTTCACTTCTTACTCTGAAGACATATTTTACTGAATTCTCTATGAGCGGTTGAATGAGAAGCTTTGGTGTAAGACATTCCTCTGCCTCCTCTGATACGCTGATATCATAGCTGAAACGGTCTCCGAATCTAACCTCAAGGATTTTAAAATATAGCTTCGTATACTCCATATCCTCGTCAACCGTCACCTTCTCGTTCCTGTTACTTGTGCTATATCGCAGAAGCTCGGACAGAGAAACTGTCATTTCCTCTGCCAGTGCCGGGTCAAGCCTGCAAATATACCTGATATTGTCAAGGGTATTGAATAAGAAATGAGAGCTGAACTGTGTCCCGAGCTGCTTATACTGCTCCTCTGCCACTAACTGAGCAAGCTCCCAGTTCTTCTCGATCTGATTCTTCAGGCTCTCAAGCATGAATCTAAAGTAATCGCTGATTTCCTCGAACTCCCTGCTGCTGTGTAGGTCCGTCTGAGTATCTAGATTTCCTTTGGCTACCTCTTTAAAGGCATCGTTTAAGCTGTAAAGATCTACCGTTGCTTCTATTGCCATTCGCTCAGCGCTTTTTCTGTTCACTATAGCAATGACAAACAGCACGATAACTGCGGTCACAAATACTGTTAGCATGATTGCTGTAAGCTCAGTAATATCTGTAAAGGTATAGACACTAAAGCCATTGGAAAGCTTTGTGTAAGTTTCGTGATAGAGCCCCTTTTCGTACATCCTAAAGCCTTTATAATCACGGAGCTTCGTATGTATCTTACTTATAGCATCGGAAAAAGCTCGACTATTCTCTGCTAATATCCAGCTATCAGGCCTTACAATCACAGTCTTCTGACTGTGATCTGAGTACAGCTTCGATAGCTCACTTTCGCTAATTGTTACCACTATGCAGCCGCTATAGCCCTCCTCTTTCTGAAGTGCCTTTCCGATAAAAAGCTGCCTGTTACTCCCGTGGGAGGCAGTGATCGCTAATTCCCCAGGAAACTCCCTAAGGGAATAAAGTATTTCCCACTTTCTCGCAATGGTGAGCTTTTCCTCTTCGGATACCTCCTCATCAGTGCTGAGCATTACATCGTTGTCAGCGTCCAGAACAAAGATGTCGGCATCAATCCCAGTTGCAACCGTTGTAGTGTAAAGCTTCTTTACGATAACCTGTCTTTTGGTGGTTGATATCTTCTGTCCTGCTATCCCCTCCATGCTCTCAAGCTCTGTGAGCATCGTCCCAAAGCTCTCTGTCACAAGCTCAAGCTCCTGAGCTATCCTGCGGTTAACAAAATTATTCTTCAGTGAAAAATAGATTGAACCAAAGAGTAACACACTCGCAGCGCATATCACAAGAACACCCAGTGCAGGCTTCACTGAGTGTGTTATTAACATGTTTTTAAGTTTTTCCCTGAAGGATACCGTGCTATTGTTCATTTATCTCCCTACTTCTTCCTTTGTCATCCCCATACTCTACGAATATTTTAACATGGTAGACTTAGAATGCAAGAAGCAACTTATAACATTTCAATCCACGCTCCCGTGAGGGGAGCGACCTGGTTTTGCTTATGTAACGGAGCATCAATTGTAGAATTTCAATCCACGCTCCCGTGAGGGGAGCGACTTTACCCATATTTCTATAGCATGACTCCGTGTGATATTTCAATCCACGCTCCCGTGAGGGGAGCGACCAAAGGGCAACCGGAGGCTCTTTTATTATGCAAAATTTCAATCCACGCTCCCGTGAGGGGAGCGACAGCTCAACTGCACTATCAAATATGGATACGCCACAATTTCAATCCACGATCCCGTGAGAGGAGCGACATTTTATTTGACCAGGTATCTATAATCTTATCTTTATTTCAATCCACGCTCCCGTGAGGGGAGCGACAATTTTTGATACAATATAATCCCCCTCTGTAGGATTTCAATCCACGCTCCCGTGAGGGGAGCGACATGATAAAACTCAACATAATAAACCCTCCCTATTTATTTCAATCCACGCTCCCGTGAGGGGAGCGACCAACTCAGTGATATCTACGTCTATTTTCTCCGATGATTTCAATCCACGCTCCCGTGAGGGGAGCGACTTAACAAAATTAACAGACATTCTACCAACAAAAGATTTCAATCCACGCTCCCGTGAGGGGAGCGACGATTAATAATTCCATGATAAATCCTCCTATATTCTATTTCAATCCACGCTCCCGTGAGGGGAGCGACTGCTATTTTTGCAACTGGTTTTGGGAAGGATTTGGTATTTCAATCCACGCTCCCGTGAGGGGAGCGACTTGAAGCATTCCACAGGGATACATATGATCAGGGATTTCAATCCACGCTCCCGTGAGGGGAGCGACATTACTATTTCCTTCAATGACTGCAACCATTTATAAATTTCAATCCACGCTCCCGTGAGGGGAGCGACATTAATCATGGATAATGGCTATCTCTGCTGTGTGATTTCAATCCACGCTCCCGTGAGGGGAGCGACTCAATCCATTCTATTGTCTTGGCTTTCTTTGACTTATTTCAATCCACGCTCCCGTGAGGGGAGCGACTTTTGGATTAAAAACACCCTGTAATTGCCACGTAGATTTCAATCCACGCTCCCGTGAGGGGAGCGACTACAAAACCATGAGTGATACATATTGATTTATCAATTTCAATCCACGCTCCCGTGAGGGGAGCGACAACAGCTACAGGGATGGAAAAGGCAAATTACACAATTTCAATCCACGCTCCCGTGAGGGGAGCGACACCAAGTGGCACTAAGTACGTGCGAATTATGCTAAAATTTCAATCCACGCTCCCGTGAGGGGAGCGACTTCGACACCGGATTATTATGATAAGATACTCGCTATTTCAATCCACGCTCCCGTGAGGGGAGCGACCAGGATCCGGATAGCATTCCTCCAGAGGATCTCCAGATTTCAATCCACGCTCCCGTGAGGGGAGCGACGAAAATATCCTAAGTGCATAATAGCACCAAATTTATTTCAATCCACGCTCCCGTGAGGGGAGCGACGAGATTAATGACGGTATATGCTCCGATGGTGATTTATTTCAATCCACGCTCCCGTGAGGGGAGCGACATATTCTTTGGGACCTCCGATAGGCCCCTATCAATTTCAATCCACGCTCCCGTGAGGGGAGCGACTAAGGCCCCATTTACAAATTCCCCTACAAAGTCCATATTTCAATCCACGCTCCCGTGAGGGGAGCGACAGAAACTTGATCTGTGCATTGACGTAGCAATCCAATTTCAATCCACGCTCCCGTGAGGGGAGCGACCTTCCGAGATACCGCAAAAGAGTTCGGCATTAAGATTTCAATCCACGCTCCCGTGAGGGGAGCGACGTACATCGGTTGTTTTTAATACCGTTGGCGAAATATTTCAATCCACGCTCCCGTGAGGGGAGCGACCTCCTGTATCTAAATCAACTTACAACTACATCAATATTTCAATCCACGCTCCCGTGAGGGGAGCGACCATTACGGGTGGTATAAATGCCCGGATTGCTGCAAAATTTCAATCCACGCTCCCGTGAGGGGAGCGACAGAGGCAGGGAAACATTTAGGCTGCTGATTAAAGATTTCAATCCACGCTCCCGTGAGGGGAGCGACAGCTTGATCCGCTTGGCAGATACACTTTGCCGGTTATTTCAATCCACGCTCCCGTGAGGGGAGCGACTCGGAGATGGATGGGCCGGAGCGGTAAGTCTTGGATTTCAATCCACGCTCCCGTGAGGGGAGCGACATCCACCTTATTCATTTCAACTAAACACATTTCAATTTCAATCCACGCTCCCGTGAGGGGAGCGACACCCCAAATTGCCGTTTTAGCTCCCGGTGAATATATTTCAATCCACGCTCCCGTGAGGGGAGCGACTCGTCAAGTGCAGCTGATGCAATATCGGGCATAGATTTCAATCCACGCTCCCGTGAGGGGAGCGACAGTGGGTAGATCTTTATATAATCATAGAAACTCTATTTCAATCCACGCTCCCGTGAGGGGAGCGACAGCAAAACTGAACCATAGAAAATTCTTTTTATATAGATATTTTGTAGATAATCAACAAATCCCATATAAAATTAATCAGAATTAATGCTGATTCAGTCTCATAACAGTAGCAAAACCATTAATTTACGGTGCGAATACTGCAGATAATTAATGTTCTCTTCACATTCGCACTAGATAATTAGAGGTCCATCGATATCATAACCTGCTTTCGCCCCTATATGAATTACCTTATCCTTATAGCTATTACCGAGCATATAATACCGAAGGCTATCTTTATTTTTGTCGATTATTTCTTCTAGAATATTTCTGACCATACGGAATTGAGTAGCATCCAACTTACACTCAAATACTGAGTTTTGTACTCTTTGACCATAATTTACGCATTGTTTAGCGACCCTTCGCAATCTCTTTTTACCACCCTCTGTTTCAGTATTCACATCATATGTGATGAGTACCAACATGATAAATCACCTACTTCCATAAAAATGGAGGATATTCATCCAAATCCCCTCTTAAATAACGTGCTAGTAGTAGAGCTTGTACATAAGGAACCATACCCCATTCTATCTTTTCATTTAAATAAGGGTGCATTATTATTTCCTGCTTTTTTGATTGCCATGCTGTGATTACTGTCTTTCTAGTCTCATCATTCATAATAACTGCTCCATTTTCTTTTATATGGAACCCAGAAGCATTAATGATTTTTTTGTTGATTAATGTAAGCACAAATCGATCTGCCATGATTGCACGCAGTTCTTCCATCAGATCTAGTGCAAGTGATATGCGGCCTGGTCTGTCCGTATGCATAAATCCTACATAAGGATCTAGCCCTACTGCTTCTAATCCAGCTTTACACATAGCAGCCAACAAAGTATAGCCAAACGATAACAAAGCATTTACATTATCCATAGGTGGGCGCCTATTTCTTTTATCAAAATGAAAATGCTCCTTCTGTTGCAGAATCAACTCATCGAATACAGAAAAATAGATTGAAGCCCCTTCTCCTTCAATGCCACGAAGTTGCTTTATACTATCCGCACCTTGGATATTATTCAAGGCTCGCTTTAAATAACCACTCTGCGCTTTTAATCGTTCCACATTCAATCTGAGGGGATGATCTCTTGTTGCTCTTTCAAGTATCCATCGACTGTTAAAAATCTTACCAATCATCATATTTCGTACTATCTTTAATGCCATCTCCTCGTTATCTGATACTCGATATTGTTCCTTTCGTAATAGCACATTCCCTTTTGTCTCTCCTACTACAGTGGCGAGGAATCGGCCTGATGTAGAGAGAAAAGTGATTGCTATATTGTGCTCAGCACAATACCCCATAAGCTTCGGACTTGCACCTGTAAATCCCATGGTCACAATCCCATCAAGCGTATGTAGTGGCATACGACCAATTTCGTTTTCTTTCAATCTTACTACAACATTCTCTCCCTCTAACGAAAGATAATAATCTGGATTTGATATGTACAATGTATTCAATAACCGCTTCATTCGCCTTCCTCCGTGATGTATTCCCTAATATAATTTCGTACGGATTTAACTGACGATAATTCTGGCAGACAAATATGCTTAAGAGAGCAAGAATTACATTTTTTTGCTCTTTTTACATGTGGTGTATATCCACTCTGATACATGCGATGCATCTCGCTCGACAAATCCATAACCTTTTTTCGAAGTTCGCTCGAAATACTTACCATGACACGACGCCTTGATTCATGATAATACAAATATCCCTGGGGTATTGAGCAGCAAAGCATTTCTTCCAGACACATAGCCTGTGCCGTTATCTGTAATTCATCAATTTCATCTTGCTTTTCTTCTCCACGTTTATATTCAATAGGTATAACTTCATATGAACCCTCTCTTCCTAAAATACTAACTCCATCCAAGCTCTTATGAAACTCAACAACATCACACTCTCCGCTAATCCCAAGGGATGCCGAATAGACCGGCATCCCCCTGGAGATCAATAAGTTTCCTCTAGCTTCTAAAGCGAACTTATCATGTGCTTTTTCATGAATTATATGTCCTTCAACTGTTCGTACATTTTCCTCCCATTGACTCTCTATATGAATCAATGCCCATTGTCTTCGGCAGAATGCAAAATGCTGAATTCCCGAAAGCTTAAGATAATCTTCTTCTTTATAGTCCATCATAAATATCACAGGAAAGACCAGGAAGGCCTTCATAGATAATTTGATAATCCTCTAATGTGTCTTTTGTCTTATTTATGTCTGCAATATATTCTACTGTAACCGAGTTATGTACTTTTGCTGCAGAATATTGGCCAATCTTGCTATTATGTCGGAACCAATAGAGCTTCTCAACCGTCATAGAGCCCTCCGGTCTAGCTGAAGAACTGTCGTTGACAAAAAGTGTGCGTAAAGCTTCCTTTATCTTTTCTGCATCTTCTTCCGTAAAACCGGTTAACTCTGCTAGTTGTACGTTGATGCTTCCTTTAAGGAGGTAAACACCAAAATCAACTCGATGCTTCATTCCCATAGTATCTGAGCCCTTCTTATCCTTAGTCTCACTATTAACACTCTTTGTTATCTGTGTACTCGTGATATCTACGGTCTCAACACTAAAGGCTGATTGTATTGATACAGGCCCTCTAACACCTACTGATACACCCTCGCCCTTCTCTCCTTTGAATGCAAATACTTGGCCAAAACTACGAACATCAATCCATACATCGCAAGCTGCTTTAGCATATTTCTCCTTATTCTTTGCCTTCTCAGCTAACTTCAGAGCCTCGTTACTCTCTGCCCTCTCGCGTAAACTTGCATAACCATCTACATTTTTATCATCTGATTGGACGAATATTGCCTCTCCCATATCCAGTAATCGATTACGGATTTTACGTTTAATACAGACATCTGATATTTCTCCATATCCTTTATAAGTTTTTCTTGGCATATTGCCATTCAAAGGATCACCGTTGGGATTTGCATTTTTACAGGTAATGATTGCTACAAAATCAATTTTATTCTGAAGTACTGACATATTCTTATCCTCCTATTCATTCTCTATAATGGAATTATCTCCATTATCTTGATTTACCAATTTTTCTTTTTTATTATAGAATTCATTTTGCTGCGAATAAAAGCCCAGAGCCATTCTTCCATCCAGATTCTTTGCCTTATTGAATTCCTCGGGGTTTATCTTGGACGAAATCTCTGCAATCATTTTTTGATAAAATGGTGCTAGGCCTCCAAGCTTTGCAATATAAGGTGGTAACATCTTAGATATGATCTCCCAGGTTTGACATGGATGCTCAGAAAATTTTGTGAAATACCTCATCGCACAAGTAGTCCTACCTTTCTTTTCTTCTGCCGAATAAGTATTTCTCTCCATTGCATCTGCAACTGCTAACATCCGTCCACATAAATATGCTAAATTCTCCGTATTCTCATTGACTTCCACTGTCCACTCCTCCTTACCATGTGATCTTTCATTATAATGCTTTTTTAACAAGGCACAGCTTATGCTAAGTACCTTCTGCCAGGTACTATAGTTCTTATAATTCTGTGGATGGCATACATTCCGATATGCTCCATTCACAATATCATAAGGCAATGGAGCATTGTCGATAATACAATTCAACAACCGTTCGATGACATTCTTAAGCAACTTATCATCCATCTCCAGATAGTTCGTTCGTTCCGCCCCAAATGCTGCTAGTGCTATATCCTTTGGCGACGGAGCTCCGTAGAACTCAATCAGTAAACCATCGGTAAATTTGTATCGATGCTTCCAAGCACAAGCTTTATGCCAATCCTTCAGATTATTAATAAGCTCATTAGCTAATATTTCTCTATAAAAGGTAAGTGCCATACGCCCAACTGTGGCCGCATCTATGCCCATAATTACTATCTGGTCTTTATATCGCAGGTCCGCTTTATATCCCGCCAACGCATAGTTCATCTGGGTTGCAAATTCCTCAGCGGTATATGCCCTCGGTTGCTTATTCTGAAACAGTAAATCATGACTATCTCCCATCAGGTTTGGTAATGTATAACCCTTCGGATTCCAAGCTACAAATACCCTTCCTCCAAAATTAATACCCTGATTTTTAATTAACCATTTTAGGGCATTATGTGCACCCTGAGAGACCTCATAGCTTATACCAGCAGCCTCACTGGCATCGTAAAATCTTCCTCGGTATGTATATCCGCTTTTATCATTCGCTGAAATTAATTTGGCCTTATCTCCTGTATTTCTTAATTTGCTGGAATGGTTGCTTGAACAGCTGGTATACTCACCCAAAACATAACATAGTCCCTTTTCCTGTCTCCTCGATAAGTAATAAGCGATATATTGCATTTGCAAACCTTTATCCATCCAAATTTCATTACTACCATCTTCACTGTCCACACGAAATCTTACAAATGCATCGCTTTGTTCGCCTTGTATTACACGAAAAATATCAGGGGCATTGGTTTTATCCGGATATTGTGAATAAAGCCGACCATTATCATCACAATGTAAGACTCTAAACTTTACCAAATCCTCAATCAGTGTTCCCCTAATTAGGTATTGATAAATAATCTTAACCTTTGGATGTGAATATTCTGATTCACACCAATCTCTCAGGTCACTCATATACTCTTGATGAAAGCTTTCTCCCTTACTACCACCAAACTTCGTATAGTCACCGGATAAGTATTGTAGCTTGTCCATCAAAGGATGATTAATAGGATGAGATCCTGATCTTCCGGCTGACTGCTCCGTACATGGTATCACTGTCTCCGCATTCACCTTATCAACAACTGATGCATGGATAATTTCACTACGCTCATTCAGTGTAACCTCAATCTGAGCCTGCTGAGTTGTATGGGCAATCGGGAGCAGGTCTGGATATAATCCGGATCGAGACATATTCTGATATGTATCATATAACATCCCAAGCCAACTCATACACGTTCCTCCTTGTAGCCGTCTAGTAATCCATCCTCCGAAAGTCCACTAAAGTTACTACCATATTGAAAGCCTTTCATGTTCATCCTTCGTATTTCCTTCACCACCGTACATTCCTCTGGCTTACAAAACTCAATTACTCCATTGACCATCTTCGGCCTCCAAAATCTTGCATAAAGCTTACCCTCTCCATTATCATCAGGATAAGAGAAACTATGAAACTGCAGACCAAACTCCATCGTCCCATTGTCATCATAAAATCCTTTCCCTTCATCAAAATTATACGGTTCTATGTAAGCTCCACATTCTCTTGTTCCAAGATAGATGTCACGTCTGCCCCCCCTCTCCAAGCATCGTTTCGCTATCCAATAATGTTTGTGTTCATTATAATCTTCGACAAGATCCGGTCGGTTTATGTTCTGTTCAAAATGTACCTTAACAACATAAGAAACATCAATTAGATATGTGGCATAGCTCAGATCATTACCACCTCCGTAATTAATCGGACGTATGCCTTTGGATTCAGTTCGGATTGGGTTAAGAACTCGTAAAGCGTCAATTCTCCACTTAAAGCTAGGCTTCCAGTAGCAACTCTCTGTCAACCCAACCAAAGACTGATAGGTCGGTACAAATAGTGTGGCTTTCTCACCACCGATTCGCGTTATAGGATCAGAAAAAAGTGCATATTTCCCATAAACACGATATGTTATACTATTTTCCATACTCTTCTCCTTTCTTCTATTCATTTCTTCTTATAAATTTAGTCATTCTAAAATGTATTAAAATAGGTCATCTTTTTACATCATACTAATTGCTTTATGATAAAAAATCGTATATTACTTTTCTAAAATAATTATATTGATTATATAATCCCATTATAAATATATTTCCTTATATTGTCAATCCATTTTTATTAGCAAAATTAAATTGATGTATGCTATAATAGATTTGTCATTGCTATGTCTCACTAAGAGCAATGTGGATTGAAATTAAAAGAATTATATTGTGGATTGAAAGCTGCCTTAACATAAACTTAGCAGCTTTTATTCCGCTTATTCGTATTTAAAAGATAGCCACCCCCATACTTCTACCTTCCAGTACAACCCCTAAATCCAAATCATAGAACCTATCATTAAGTATCAGCACTCCACTATTTTGCATTATAGCTATGGCATTCTGCTCTTTTAGTTTCTCATACGTATATTTTGATATGTTCACCGAATAATGCTGTGCCTCACGTAGTAAACTGATATCCGGATAAATTGATGCACTATCCTGTAGTCGTTGAGCAATTTCTTTCCCTTCCTCAAAGGGCACTATGACCGCAATTTCTGAATCGTCTATTACCTCAAAATGTCTTGAAGCCGTTCTAAATTGGTATTGTAAAATAGTAGGGCATTTCTCACCGTAGCGATTTCTATATTCCTCTCCTTTGTTAATATTGTTAAGTCTTTCCAGGATTGTTCCCCTCCCATTTTTTAGCGGGTAATCCATTTGAGCGCCAATCTTACTTTCTTGATAATATTTTTTGTAATAATAATATAATGCTTTAGGAGACAATAGATCATTGTCAAAGCGATCTGGATCGTAAGTGTAAGCATCTAAGACAGCCCTTGTAGCCTCTTCTCCGTAGCGAATTGTTTCCAGTGAACCAAGACTTTCTCCTTCAACCTGAACGATATATGCATCTTTTACTTCAGCTTCTCCATTCCGATTTCCTCTGCCTGCTGCCTGAGCAATCGAATCAAGTCCTGCTATATGACGAATTACACAGGAAAAGCTTATATCCACACCAGCCTCAATTAATTGTGTACTTATGCACACAATCTGCTCATGTTTACACAACTTTTCCTTAATATCCTTTATTATTCTCTTTCGATGCATTGGGCAAAGATTTGTGCTCAAAAAATACAAATCGACTGCGGAATCTTCTATTCGTGTTCGTATTTCACGATAAATTCTCTCCGCCATACTCTTCGTATTCATAATCACCAGAATACTATCATTTTCTTTTTTCTTATTTAAAATAAAATTACTTAGTTCTGATATACTCATACCACCATGGGGGATCTCCGGCTTTACTCTCATTCGCTTAAAGCTCTTAAATTTCTCACTTAAATTCTGTATTATCTCTCCGTCTATGCGAATACTATTCTTAACCTCATCCAAAGTCGGTTGTGTAGCAGAGCATAAAATTATAGTATCTCTACATTCCTTACTTAAAAAATTAATTGTTTTATTAAACAGTGAAATACAGTTTACCGGTAGTGCTTGGATTTCATCAAAGATTAAGATAGAATCCACTAGATTATGTAATCTTCGTATGGCTTGTGTTCCTTTTGCAAAAATCGTATTTAGGAACTGTACCATAGTTGTAAAAATTATAGGGGATGTCCATTGCTCTGTAAGCAAACGATAATATTCCCACTTCTCATCCGAAAAACTACCATCCTTATTTTCTACTATATCCTCATATATTACATTCGAGTGATGCTCCAACAGATAATCACCAGCTCCGAGTACTTCCCTTACAACGGCAGCATTTTGCTCAATAATTGATGTAAAGGGAAGTATATAGATAATTCTCTTTTTATAATACTTTCTTGCATGATTGATGGCATATCTCAGACTTGATAGTGTTTTACCCCCGCCTGTCGGTACAGTCAGGGTATAAATCCCTCCACGCTTCATCCCATAGTCATAGCATTGTTTCCATATCTCTTGACGTAATCTATGAATTCTAACCTCCAAATCACCTAGGGTAGCCTTTTCACGGAATTTCTTTTCGGTAACAGCCAGTCTTTCATCAAACCGCTCCCATAACTTATGTGTTGGCATCTCTCTCTGTATTTGGCCATTCTTCATGTCATAATTCTGTACAAAGCAGTATGTATCATAGCGGTCTGCATCCACTAAGCAGCTATATAGTATCTTAATAACAAGATGAAGTTCGAATGGATCTAGTATTTCCCTTTGCATGCAAAAAAGTTTAAATTCTTCTGATGATTTTTTCATTATCTCATTCATTTCATTAAGAGGTATTACCTGTTCATAGAATCTATCACAAGAATCATTATAGCTCCGTTCTTCTTGCTCAGAAGTCGTACAACGTCCTACCAGCTTACATTCTAGATCATCGGTGATATAATCCTCCAAGCCCCCGTGATGATAACCGATTACAATCGCTAGAACTTCTCTCATAACCTGATCGTATAGATTGTCTTTTGGAAAACGATTGAGCACATATATCGCTCCATATTTTCCATGATCTACAGTTTTCTCCAAAGAAGGCAATCCCTCTTTTTCACTCTGTATTCCTTTCACAATATAATCTTTGAAATCATCTGTATACTTACCGAGATCATGCAATAATCCAAGTAACCTTCCTGTCCATTCAAATCCATATTCCCTTGCATAGGTCGCACATAACATTCCAACCCCTAGAAGGTGCTCCTTAACAGACTGAACTGTACCATCTGTTTTTCGATAATGAGCCGGGTATACGATATCCTCCATATGAATTCACGTCCCTTTCTATAAAATACTGTATAGATTGATCTTATCACCAACCATTTCCATTCTATGTCCATTTACAAATATTTTAAATCATTTATCCATAAATCACCATATGTCACCATGATTTTCTATTGTTTTCTTGATGAATTGCTGTTTAGAATATATCATAAAGTTTCTTTAAGTTGCATTCTATGTCACATATACTTATATCCAGAACAAATATCAGCTCTCTGTATTCTGAATGCCGTGGGGTATAGAAATATACAGAAAAGAGGCATCGAATACTAAGTCCAATGCCCCTTTAATATATACTTCTGATATAAATTTATAGCTAAATTAATCCTTAATCACAACAAGCCATATAGCTCATGCTCTAAACTTTTGGTCATCCCTGAACAAAGCCTTATATACCGTTTACTACTTTATTCGCCCGGCGGCCAGAGCCTTAAGGGTGGAGGAACCAATTTTTCTACCATCATCCTGCATGTGGGTGCCCCAGCCCAGCCGATCCCAATAGACTAATACAGCTATCCTTGTCTTGGGGCCATAGGAGCCATCCACGGTAAGCTTTGGAAGCCAGGATGGGATAACGACGTTTAGCTTCTCCTGGGCCCAGATAATATCCTTCTTCGGTGATTCCGGTGTAATGGTCTTAGTAGGTATATACTGCTCCTCTACATACTTAACCCCGGTATGCTCGCATACCCCCTTGCAGATCTCCTGGGCACTCTCCTTCCAGAAGGCTTCATTGGCCATCATGGTGGTCGCTTCCTTCTGGTTCGTCATAAACGCCAGTTCGCACAGGATTGCAGCCTTGACCTTCAACACATTGCAATTTACCATGGCCAGGGATTGCTTCGTTATCCCTCGGTTCTTTTGCACAGTCCCACCGGCCAGCTGCTTTAGTACAACCTGGGCCAGCTTTTCAGATTGACCTGGATTCTTATCATGTATGTATACTCCCACGCCTTCTGCACTATTAAAGCTCTTTCCATCACCATAAGCATTAAAGTGGATCGAGATGCTGTAATCACAAGCCGCTTTTGCAATTGCCTGCTGCCGGTCAGCCAGAGCGGTATCCAGATCATCGGTGGCATTATCATCATTGAAACCCGTCTGCATCGTATCGAATCCGCAACGCTTCAGCTCATCAATCAGGAAAGCTGCAACTCCTACCGTTGCCATATGCTCCCTGTACTGTTCTCCCTTTTTGATATCGATGACTCCATCCTTATCGATATCAATGTCTACAGGCATCGGTGGAGTACGCTTACCCGCTGTGTTAAAGCCATGACCAGCATCAACATTGATTCTCATTACCACCACTCCCATTCTGATTCATACAATTATCAGTTGCCTCCATACATGATATACCATTCTATCCATTAATATGATAGTGATATCTTTCATGATTACCGAGGGCAAATCAATTCATCTTCAGAAAGAGATTAGCTGATCGCATTTCAATTGGATGGCAGATATTTTGAATACCAATTTTTTCTGCTTCTGGCGTGTGTTTTCTTTAAAATAGAATATAGCGAAGTCCTTCTTACCTTCCTATTGTTATGCAAAAACTTTTGTATTGTACAAGCCCATAAAAAAGGCCATAGTAATATTTGCTTATTATATTTCGGATAGTTTAATTGCATTTGGCGATGAAGCTGCTTTATATAATAAATAGGGGAAGTCCCACGGAGTATAATCATCCTGCTGCTATCCGATTTGCCGAACTCCTGGGCTTCTAATATCTCCATTAGCATATCCTTGATATCCTCATCATTTATGGCTCCAACCTTCAGAAAACATACTTTTTCTTCCTCTAGTCCAAGATAAGAAGTACATATAGCTGTGACACATTCTGCAAATGAGCGCATACCACTCTCATCAACTAGCCTCATGAATAGGTCTTGTTCATCCTTCTTAGTTTCTCTATTCCATAAAACCACCCAGTCACATAAGAGCTTGAGACCAAAGCCTGAGTCCATAAAATGCTGTAACATATGTACCAGCAGATAATAGGCGTGGTGAGCAAACTGAGGGACCGGAAGCTGGCATCCTAGTATATCTCTCACTTCCTTATATGTATTGTACTGCAATATAAGCTTTTGTAGATAATGATTCACTCTGGGATTATCGAAGGGCTCCGCTAACCTAGAATGAAGTTCTATAAAGATTCCCTCTTTTGATTCATATACAACATGGTGATCGGAATGCAGCTTCCCTTTTAATAAATACCCCTTTGCTTCCATCAAAGAGCAGGCCTTCGACAGATCCTCAGGATTAGGTAGTAGAAGATCGATATCACCGGATTTGCGGAGCTCAGGGTATGGGTATAAATCAGCGGTAGCAACTCCCTTTAGAACTACAACTGAGACAGAACTTGTATCCAGCAGTTTTACGATATAATTCGTATGATAGAGCAATCTATAGTTTTGCTGTACAGTACGTCGGCTCATATTCTGTACATATTCAAACAAGTCAGGAGGCAAGGACTGCTCCTTTTTTAGCGTTTCATAAAGTAGCGGTAATACAGAATGCTTTTTAGCCTTTTCTACAACATTCTTCCACTGATGCTGGGTAAGTTGCAGTATCTGGGGGAACCACCCCTCCTCCTCAGGCTGTAGAGCTTGCCTAAGGTGCGAAAAAAGGATCATCCAGTCATCGGTTATCCTATCTGTTACGTGTATTTTCATATCACACCTTTACCCTGCCCTTTTCATGTTTTTTAGAATTATCATGACTTTTTCACGTATCATTCTCAGCTCTGCAGACCTAATATGTAGAACTCCTACAATGAGATTCGGCACTATCATGCAGATTGCAAGTCTTGACAAAATCACATTAACAAAGCTTCCTTTCATAAACGCACACAGATAATCTACGATAATCCAGATAATACCAATGGAAAGATGGTACCATAGGTATCTTAATAAAAAATGATAGAAGGGATGCTTCAAATAATACTTATAAATAATATATGGCTCTAACCATGCAGAGGTTAGAAGCATGCTGCTCAGTGTCCCCAGAAAGACTCCGATTGTCCCAAGCTGCTTGACCAATATTATAGAGAACAGCAGGTTAATAGCTGCACATGCTATTGATATATATCGGTCATGCCGAAACAAGCCTAATGAGTTACGAAAGACTAGCGTTACATCCTTTAATCCTGTTATAAAAAAATTAATGCATAATACTAATACAATATCTTTAGAAAACAGATAGCTTTCACCGAAGCTAAACATTACAAAGGGGTTTATTAATTCATAAAGACAGATTGCACCAAACCCATATACCCAATATGCGATAAAATAGGTAGTACGATATACCATTGTTACCCTATCGGCATCCCTACTCACGCCAAGACTTCCAATACTGGCTGTAATCCCCTGAAACATCTGATTGAGTATCTGGTTGATTGACTGTATGATTAGATAGTAATTTGAATAAATTCCTGTGCTTATTATTCCAACAAAGGACGATAACAGGATGTTATCTGTATTATTCACTAGCACATTACCGATTTTATGAAGGAATAATGCACGAATATCTTTTCCTATTTCCTTCTTTTTCAAATCATCTAAAGGCTTTATATTCTTTTCCTTAATATAAGGATAAAGCCGGTTCGCTTTTCTACTTATGACGATATTCCCTATAAGAGTACATATAATATAAATCAGTAGAAATAAAATAAAGTTCTTAGTTGTAATAAGTATTATGATCTGCAGTATATCCTGTATCACCCAAAAGCAAGTCTGATATGTCAATCCAAGGTAAAGCAGCTGATGTGCATCAATCAGTGTCTTTTTATAAATCATCAGATACGAGAGTGCCGAATTAGCAAGGTACAATGCATAGATCAAGGTCAATTGCTCGACCTCTGGTTGATTTTTAATCAGAAATGGCAGGAACGGTATAATCAGAAGCCCTATCAGGGTCATAGTTACAGCTACAGCACGGTAGTATCTGCAATATATTCTCATCAAGGACTTTTGTTCTTCCACATCATTTTCAGCAATCGGCTTGTATAAGGCATAGGTTATTGCTGATTCTATTCCAAGCTCTGACAGTGCTAATACATTCAATAAATCTGTAAATAATCCATTGATCCCAACGTAACTTTGGCTAAGTGTGCGTGTGAATACCACTCTTACTGCATAACCCATCACAATAGCTACCACTCTTAATACTGTAGTAGTTGTTGCATTTTTTAGCGAATATTCCGTTCTGGTAAGTGGCTTCACATCAGTACTCCTCCAATTCATATTGCTAAAATCCCAATCAACTGATTGTAAAATTGCATCACGTCTGAGAATGCTTCTTCTGCCTTCATTTCATACCTATCTTGTAGCTTGAATGAGATTTCTTGCAACCCATATCCTTCCTTCAAATGCTTCCATATAAATGCTCCTGCCTCATTTAGCATGAGTGGAGCCTCGTAATCTGTCCCCTGTTGATCTACCTTTACCAACCAATGAGCACCCGCTACATATCGGAGCATATATTGGTTCATTTTCTCCATTTGCCCAGACCTCCTGTGCTCTTCTTGTGCAGTAATACTTGATCCTTCATAAACCTGTATCCTCTTACCGCTATTCCTGCTGCTCTTTTTATATGCTTCCTATAAGGCAACAGAATAAGCCATCCTCTACTTAACAATAGGTAAATGGGATTATAAATGGAGACTTTTCTCCCCTTCCATAGGAACGATACTAATACTCCGATCATTTGATTTATTTTGAGAGGGCCCTCAATACAGGTTTGATTATCTCCAACTAAGAGAACACCTTCTTTGGTAATATTCCATATCCTATGTAGTACAAGGATTCCTGAGTCTCTTCTATATAAAACCACATCCCCTATTCTTAATTGGCCAGGATTTACTTTCTTGATAATTGCACAATCCCTGCCTGGAACAAACATAGGGTACATACTACTCCCTTGGGGCTTTATTTGAACGGTTTTACCTTCCTCTAGTAATTTAACCACATCGATTCCATGGCTCATATTATTGTCCCCTTAATGGTATTAATTTGCATCAAAATACATACTTTTCCTTATTATTCCAACATTATTATAGCATTTGATTCCATAAAATGCTATAATAATTTGGTAATTACCGGTGGGGGGTAGATGAATGAAGCTAACAAAGAATTATATGTTAAAAAAAATAGATGGAACAAACTATTTATTACCTATAGGCCAAGGAATAGCACTTTTTAAAAAGAGCCTACAACTGAACGAAACCAGTACTTTATTATGGAATGCCCTGGAGAGCGGTCTAAAGGAGGAGGATTTAACCTCCTATCTTATGGAATACTACGGTGCAGATGCATCTGATGTACCCATTTTGCAGGCAGATATCTATTTATTTCTTCAGCAGTTGGCTAAGCTTCACCTAATTGACAGTGAGTCTATTACCCCAAGCTGTGACATTTATTTGAATATCGGAAATCTTATTATTGGATATCACGGTCCGAAACACTTACTGCATCCATCTTTGCTAGACTTTGAATGCGGCAAGAATACAGTTGGTCAGAACTGGATCCTGGTTCCTCAGGCTCCTGACCCTTATCCTCTCGGTGAGATCATCATCCGTACAGGAGAAATAGAGATTATAAGGAATAGCAGGGAATATATTATTACTCTTACCTCCGCATGCCCAACCATCCAAATCAAGATTTCTCTGGATGGAGTGAATGCATGTTTCTATTGTAAGCCCCCCTATTATGAGGATTTGATAGAACCACTTTTCCATGCCTTTCGGCATGCATTTCTTTTATATGCACAAAAAAAAGGTGTATTTGCACTTCATTCTTCTTCTATCCTATACAAAGATAAGGTTTGGTTGTTTTCAGCACCATCCGGAACAGGGAAATCTACACAAGCAGATTTATGGAAGAAGCTACATCAGACTCGTATCCTGAACGGCGATCTTAACTTAATCCTACTTCAAGCTTCTACTCCCATGGTTGTAGGCCTGCCTTGGTGTGGTACCTCACAAATATATAGCAACGAAGCCTTCCCCCTTGGTGGAGTCATATTACTTAAGAAGCATAGTAATAACCGTATATTGGAATTAACCAAGCCCCAACAGATTCTGTACATAACACAGCGTCTTATATCACCGGCATGGACTGAAGACATGGTTTCCGCTAATATAGATTTTTCACATAGTTTGGTTGAGCAGATTCCGGTTTTCCAGTTTCTATGCAGGAAAGAACCAACTGCTGTACAGATACTCAGAGATTATATTCAGAGTTTATTATAATGCCTTTGATGAATTTTTAATTAAATGATAACCTTCGAAAAGGAAAGAAAAGCATATGATAAAGAATATGAGACATCTTATAAGAAGAGTGAAGGACGGTGCAGTGAATGATATTTGGCATAGTACCCTATGGGCTTATCGATATGCTCGCAGCTACTGGAAGAATATCATATTATATACTGCAATTGGATTAGCCGGATCAGCCATTGCCCTTATTACCAGCTTTGCTTCCAAGAACTTGGTGGATATCATAACCGGTTATCAGGCTGGTCCCATATTCAGAACCTTTAGCCTATTCCTCTGTCTTTCTGTTGCAAATATAATGGTTGGCCAGGTATCCTCCTATCTATCCAGCCAAGTAAGTCTGAGACTTGAAAACGAAATTAAGGCTGATATTTTCAATAAAATACTGATTACAGATTGGGAATCTCTATCCTCTTACCATACCGGTGATCTTTTTTCTCGTTGGAATTACGACGCTTCCCTTATATCAAGCAGTGTGTTGCATTGGTTACCTAACCTTGTTGTCAATACCTTTCGTTTTCTTATCTCCTTTGCCGTTATTATGTCCTATAATGCAACCTTTGCAATTTTAGCCCTCGCCGGACTGCCTATCAGCATTCTTATATCACGTTCCTTACTTGGACGTATGCAGTCCACCAACCGAGAGAATGCTGCAATGAATGCTAAAATATCCGGCTTTACTCAGGAGGCTTTTGCAAACATCCAGCCAATTAAAGCCTTTGATATCATCCATACCTATAATAGCAAGCTGAGATTGCTGCAAAGAGAATCTCTGGATATCCGCCTACAGTATCAGAAGATGTCCATGCTCACCTCGATTATCATAGCCTTGATTGGGCTTCTTATTACAAATGCTTGCTATGGCTGGGGTATCTATCTTGTCTGGAACGGTATTATCTCCTACGGTACCATGACTCTGTTTCTAAGCCTATCAAGCTCGATGACTGGGAACCTTAATGCCCTTATTTCAATGGTTCCAAACGCAATCTCCTTAACAACCTCGGTCGGCAGACTGAAGGAGCTTCTTGACCTGCAGCAAGACAAATTTACGGATAATGATAAGGTAGATCGATTATTAGTAGCATCAAAAAAGGAAGGTATCTCTCTCAGCATCCAAAACTTGAATTTTATCTATCACACCGGAACAACCGTATTTAAGAATTGTTCTCTGATCGCACACCCACATGAGGTAGTAGCACTAAAAGGTGCTTCCGGTGAAGGGAAAACTACTCTTCTTCGGATACTGCTTGCACTACTTCATCCACAGGGCGGAGAATGTAAGCTGTATTGCAAAGACCACACGCATGATTACATAGCACTTTCGCCGGCCACACGTAAGCTATTCTCTTATGTTCCTCAGGGTAATACCATGTTTTCCGGTACTATCGCACAGAACCTGAGAGATGTAAGGCCGGATGCTTCGGAAGAAGAGATTATATCTGTCCTTCGCATAGCATGCGCTTGGGAGTTTATCGAAAAATTACCGGAGGGCATTCATAGCTTGATTGGTGAACGGGGTGGAGGCCTCTCAGAAGGACAATCTCAGCGCCTATCGATTGCACGGGCTTTACTACGTAAAACACCCATCCTAATACTGGATGAAGCAACCTCTGCTCTTGATGTAGACACGGAAGCAAGAGTTATAAAAAGAATAATGCAGGACGAATATCCTCGCACCTGCATTATTACTACACACCGACCTACTGTATTAAAGCTATGTAACAGAGTATATGAAATTAAAGATTATTGCTGTCAGCTCATATCCGGTGAGTCTATTGATAGCTTGTCCTAATAACCCAACTCATCTGGACCTTTGCCCTCCACTTCCCAACTAGGACGGAAGTCCCCATCATAATTAAGTTCGCTTACGGCGCATTTGTCGCCCCAGTTAGCCGGACATCCTTCACAGCCCCGGCCCTTTTTATAGCCATCTGTAATTGGACTTTTGGTTCCTAATACGAATATACCATTCATGTAGATACTATCACAGGTTTGCCCTGTTTTACCACTTGATGCATAGATTCCTTCCGCGAGATTGTCCACTACGATAATCTCTGGTTTTTCATAGTTCTTCATAATAAACCCTCCTACTATTATATTGTCATAGTCATTCTTTACCTTTTCTATAGGTTAGACTATGCTATTTTAAGATACTGTGGATTGGTTGATTTCTCCTACCACTTGATGGTTATTAAAAGGCTCCAACCACA
>JAEYOQ010000027.1 GCA_023411555.1 Bacillota bacterium | reverse complement strand
ATATGTTTAATCAAGTGCCTTATCATTTAATGCTTTTACCCGGAATGTGCTTTCTGATTGTATTTAGTATTATCCCTATGGGCGGACTTGTAATGGCTTTTCAGAACTTTCAGCCAATAGCCGGAATTTTTAATTCAAAATTTGTTGGATTATTGAATTTTAAAAGACTCTTTATGATGCCGGCTTTTTGGAGAGTTATTAATAATACATTAGTGATATCGGTCAGCAAATTAATCCTGGTAATGGTAGCTTCGGTAATCTTTGCTATCGTTCTGAATGAATGTAAGAATGTACTTTTCAAGCGGTTTATCCAGACAGCGGTATATCTCCCTCACTTTTTATCTTGGGTTATACTGGCAGTTATGTTTAGCAATATCTTTTCATATACCGGTATCGTAAATCAGCTTACTGCTTTGTTTGGTGCAGAGCCTGTGATGTATCTGATTAGCAATCAATGGTTCAGAAAAATTCTGATTGGCGGTGAGATTTGGAAGGAATTTGGTTATGGTGCAATTGTCTATGTTGCAGCAATGACCAATATCGATCCTACCCTGTATGAAGCAGCAGGTCTTGATGGAGCAGGAAGAATGAAAAAGATTCTTCATATAACATTGCCATCTATCGTACCTACGATTGTTCTTATGACTACATTAAACATAGGAAAGATATTCAGTGCCGGCTTTGATCAGGTATATAATCTTTATTCACCACTGGTTTATGAAACAGGTGATATTATTGATACCTATGTATATCGGATGGGTCTAATTGATTTACAGTATAGTTTCGGTACAGCGGTGGGTCTCTTTAAATCGTTGCTCAGCTTTATCCTGCTCGTGATTGCCTATAAATTAGCAGACAAATTTGTTGGATATCGTGTATTCTAAAAGAACCTCATATTCCAGAAGCGTATAGGCAAAAAACTTGAAAGGTATGGTATAATAATGAAGAAAATACGTATATCGGATATAGTGATATATTTAATCCTTATATTTTGCGGCTTGATATGTCTCATTCCGATTTTGAATACTGTGGCAATTTCATTCAGTGACAAAACTAGTGCGGCCTTAGGGTTGGTAAAGTTATGGCCGGTAAACTTTACATTAGCATCTTATCAATCCATGCTTGAAGAAAAGCAATTCTGGACCTCCTTTAAGGTATCGTCCTTACGAGTACTCTTTGGTGCAAGTCTAAATGTATTCTTATCAATTTTAATGGCATATCCACTTTCGAAATCGCCAAAGAAGTTTAAGTATAAGAAAATTTACATGTGGATTGTTGTTTTTACCATGATGTTTAATGGTGGGTTGGTTCCAACCTTTTTGATCATTAATAAATTAGGTATGATGGACACCTTTTGGGCTCTGATATTACCCGCAGCAGTACCAGTTTTTGATGTTATCATACTTATGAACTTTTACAAGGCAATTCCTGAATCCCTAGAGGAATCTGCATATGTTGATGGTGCGGGCCCCTGGGTTGTGTTAGGGAAGATCTTCTTACCTCTTTCAAAAGCACCCATAGCAACCATTACTTTGTTTGCCGTAGTTCATCACTGGAATGCATATTTTGACGGTAAAATATATATTAACTCTATGAAATTACTGCCGCTTCAAACATATATTCAATCGCTATCCACTACGTTGAATGCGAATCAGATGGCGACTTTATCAGCGGAAGAAATTCAGGAGATGTTGGAAGTATCGAGTCTTACCTTTAATTCAGCTAAGGTTATTGTATCAATGATACCAATTTTAATCGTATATCCATTCCTGCAAAAGTATTTCGTGACGGGTATGGTAGTAGGTGCAGTGAAAGAATAGGGGTATTTATGAAACATAATGATATCAAAGTTCATATATTAGGAAGCTGTTCGGGAACAGAGCCATATCCTCAAAGGCATCATACATCAGTGGCAATTGAGACCGATACAAGCCTGTATTGGCTTGATGCAGGGGAAGGCTGCTCCTATACAGCACATTTACAAGGAATTGACTTGCTTAAAACAAAGGCTATTTTTATTTCTCATAACCATATGGACCATATAGGGGGCCTGGGTAATTTGTTGTGGACGATTCGTAAACTGAGTGTTTTCCAAGAAAGGGATACCATGCATCCACAAATCCAGACAATACTACCTTATGTGGAAGCCTATGACGGAATCATGCAGCTTCTTCGTTATACAGAGGGTGATTTTAAATGTAAACACAGTCATTCAGTAAAAGCTATGAGCGAAGGTGTTCCATATGAGGATGCTTCACTCAAGCTCACCGCAATACATAATAATCATTTGCCCTATGATAGCTCACAGGGGTGGAAATCATATTCTTTTCAGGTGAAGATTGGAGAGAAAGTAATAATATATACGGGTGATTATGAGGATGGAGATCTGGATAGCATATTACCGGATCATTGCTCCTTACTACTCATTGAGACAGGACATCATAAGCTGGAAACAATCTTCGAAGAATTACAAAGAAGTAATAAAACTGTGGAGAAAATCGGTTTTGTACACCATGGCCTTTACATTCTCAACCATCTTGAGGAAGCCGAACAGAAGGTTCAGCAATTATGGGGAAGTAAGGCTTTTATCTCAAAGGACGGTCAGACAATTACTTTCGATTTCATTACTTAAAGATAAAATTGATAATCTGTCATAAAAAATAGGGAAGCCTTGTCTATATGGTGGGACAGATATCTTGTGATAAATAATGTGGATTATAGATAAGTATAATTCACACTTCAAAAGGAAGGCATATTAAAAAGTGTCCCTTAAGTCATCTAATGGCTTTTGGGGCTTTTTATTTAGTGCGCCTAGCGGCGCACGTTTCTAATGGGTGAAAGTCCCTAATCCGCCCTAGTAGTGGGAAGGATACAGCCAAGACCAAGGGTGTCCATCGAGAGGTGGAATCTGAAGGAAGGTGGAGGCAAATCTCTGGTCTGACGAACAGAAATCACATCAGGCTACAGTTAAGGATAAGGTTGCTAATCAAACCAAAGTCCAATAACTACTCGGAATTAACTGTGGTAAATGTGGCAGATGGATGGAGAGAAAGAAACGTGTGGTACCTAGGGAGGTCTCGTCAGCAAGCGGAAACAGAGTAAGAAGCTTGTAGTAACAACGAATGGCGAGAAGTCAGCAGAGGTCATAGTACCAAAACGGTTGCAAACGTATTGGGAAGGACCGAACTTTAGGAGATGTGAGTAAATGAATGTAACCAAAGATGGATTTAAGAACAGACAACTTCATATAGAGAACTATCTGCAAATGGTATCTGCGGAACAGAAAGAGTATGCAGAAGTGTTCGCCCATCAGAGGATTGCTGAAAACAACGACATCATCACAGATTTTCAGACGGACAGTCTGATGGAAAAGATTTTACACAAGGATAACCTTAATAAGGCATACAAGAAAGTAAAATCAAACAAAGGTGCAGGCGGTGTTGACGGAATGAGTGTGGATGAACTTCTGTACTTTCTGAAAGATAACCAAAAGCAACTAATCCAAAGGATAAAGGATGGGAAATACAAACCCAATCCAGTTCGTAGGGTAGAAATACCCAAAGAAACAAAAGGTGAGTTTAGAAAACTGGGAGTGCCAACGGTAGTTGATAGGGTTTTTCAACAGGCATTTACACAAGTACTTTCTCCGATCTATGAGAAACAGTTTTCAGAAAACAGCTTCGGATTTCGACCGAACAAAGGTGCACACGATGCACTAAAACAATGCCAGACTAATGTCAATGATGGGTACGTTTATGTAGTAGATATGGATTTAGAGAAATTCTTTGATACAGTATGTCAAAGTAAACTCATAGAAGTATTGTCACGAACCATCAAGGATGGGCAAGTAATATCGCTCATTCACAAATATCTTAACGCAGGAGTAATTAGCAGAGGGATGTTTGAAAAGACAGAAGTTGGTATGCCACAAGGTGGACCACTAAGCCCACTCTTAAGTAATATAATGCTGAATGAGTTAGATAAGGAACTCACACGCAGAGGGCATAGATTTGTCCGCTATGCAGACTGGTACTATGTCAAAAAAAAGTACAAGTTAAACGTGAACTTTTTTAATAACATCCCTTATTCTTATACTGCTTTAAGTTCCATATCTTTTAATTCCTTCCAATATCCTCTTTCATATTCATTTGGCGATAAATATCCGCAATGACTATGAATCCTAACTGTATTATAAAAAGTCTCTATATATTGAAATACCAGTCTATAAGCATGGTTATAATCAAATATCTTAAAACGATTAATCCATTCTCTTTTTATCAGAGCATGAAATGACTCTATGCATGCATTATCCCAAGGATAGGATTTCTTCGAGTAACTACGGTACATTCCTGCCGTTGCTTCTATATAATCCTTGCTTACATATTGCACTCCTCTGTCTGTGTGAATCACCAGCGGTTTATTCACGTTTCGCTTTGATTTGGCCTTATTTACTGCCTCAATGACCCATTTTGCCTCCAAAGTATCGCTTAATACCCAAGCTATGATTTTCCTTGAAAACAGATCCATGATACTTGTCAGATATACAAATCCAGCAAAGGTCCATATATATGTAATATCAGAACACCAAAC
>JAEYOQ010000035.1 GCA_023411555.1 Bacillota bacterium | reverse complement strand
GAATGTTTACCCTTAGGACAAATAGACATTGTCACACCTCCTTAAAATTGTTAAAGATATCTCGGATTACTGACATTCTGGGATCATAACCGAAAGTGTCACAATCACATGTCTTCTCATTCAGATTAGTACCACAGCTCTTGCAAAGTCCTTTGCAATCCTCGCTGCATATCAGCTTCATGGGAAAACCGATTAGAACCTCATCATAAATCAATATGTCTACATCCAGATTGTATCCAATAATATAATTTGTTTCGTCTAAACCTTCTGCCCGCTCTTCTTCCGTGAGGTTGAAGTCTACTTCCTTGGAAATATTAATCTCCATGGGGTATGTCATTTCCTTAAGACATCGGTTACAAAACAGGGATAGAGAAATATTCGTACTGCCCTCAATCATTACTGTCCTGTTGCCAAGATTAGTAATGGTTAACTCTACCGGTTCCTTATAAATAAATTCATAGGAACTACCCTGGTAATCAAACCGCTCCAGTTCTATGGGGGCACTGATTTTAAAGACCTTATCCTTGGTAGTCATTATTTCTGACAAAGATATAAGCATATGAAATCTCTCCGAATATTCACCAGGTTAAGAACGATTAAAACAAACCATGCTTAACGCGCTTCTTGTATTATACCTACTGTGTTATTATTTGTCAACGAAAATTTAATTTTCGTTCAAATAAGCTAAAAAATTATAACAATGCTACTGTCTCTCTGGCAATAGCTAACTCCTCGTTGGTCGGGATGATGCAAACCTTTGTCCTAGAATCAGGAGTTGTTAACATAACCTCTTGTCCTCTAAGCATATTCTTCTCTAGGTCAATCTTAACACCCAGGTATCCTAAGTATTCACATACCCACTCTCTAACCTTCCAGTCATTCTCTCCTACACCAGCAGTAAATGCGATAACATCTACGCCGTTCATAGCAGCCACATAACCACCGATGTATTTTGCTACACGATAGCAGAATACCTCAAATGCTCTGATAGCCATCTGATTACCACTATCCATTGCGGAATTGATATCACGGAAGTCGCTGGATACCTTAGACATACCCTGTACACCAGATTCCTTATTCAACAGGTTCATGATCTGGTCAATGGTCTTATTCTCTTTCTTAGCAATAAAATCAATGATAGAAGGATCAATATCACCGCTTCTGGTTCCCATAACAAGACCTGCTAAAGGTGTGAAGCCCATGCTGGTATCAATGGATTGTCCATTTAATACAGCAGAGATACTTGCACCATTACCAAGGTGGCATACAATAATTTTAGAATTATTGATATCTAGGCCGGCAAATTCTGCAGCACGCTTGGATACAAAGCTATGGCTGGTTCCGTGGAAACCATATTTACGAATCTTATAATTGTCATAGTACTCATGAGGTAAACCATACAGATAAGCCTTTGGCGGCATAGTCTGGTGGAATGCGGTATCAAATACAGCAACCATCGGAACCCCCTTCATCAGCTTCTGGCAAGCACGAATACCAATTAAGTTAGCTGGGTTGTGAAGAGGTGCCAAATCATTACATTCTTCAATAGCCTGGACAACTTCATCAGTGATGACAGTTGAAGCTGCGAACTTCTCTCCACCGTGAACTACTCTGTGCCCTACTGCACTAATTTCATCCAAGGATTTGATCACTCCATGGTTTGCATCAATCAGGGCATCAAGTACCAGCTGAACTGCTACATCATGGTTTGGCATGGGAGTCTCGATAACAACCTTTTCACCGCCGTTTGGTGTATGCTTAAGGCATCCCATCTCTTGGCCGATTCTCTCGCAGATACCGACAGCTAGTGCCTTTTCTGACTCAGAGTCAATTAATTGGTACTTTAAAGAAGAACTACCACAATTAATTACTAGAACTTTCATTTTATACTTATACCTCTCTTTATATAATAGTCACAATTTCTAACAACCTGTTATTTAATTATTGAACATTTGCCTGAACAGCGGTAATTGCGATAACACCGACGATATCATCTGCGGAACAGCCTCTGGACAAATCATTTACCGGTTTAGCAATACCCTGGGTAATTGGACCATAGGCCTCTGCCTTTGCCAGTCTCTGAGCCAGCTTATATCCGATGTTGCCTGCATCCAGGTCAGGGAAAATGAGTACATTTGCTTTACCAGCAATATCGCTACCGGGAGCCTTGGAAGCACCAACACTGGGAACGATAGCGGCATCTAACTGGAACTCACCATCGATCTTATAGTTCGGATATAATTCCTTGGCAATTCTTGTAGCCTCTACTACCTTGTCTACATCAGGATGAGACGCACTGCCCTTGGTAGAATGGGACAGCATCGCAACGATGGGCTCCTTACCTACTAACGCTTCGAAACTCTTTGCACTGCTACCTGCAATCGCAGCTAATTCTTCAGAGTTTGGATTCTGTACAAGTCCGGAGTCGGAGAAGATAAAGGTACCCTCTGCACCAAATTCACAGTCAGGAACCACTATAATAAAGAATGAAGATACAAGCTTAGTATTCGGTGCTGTCTTAAGAATCTGTAAGGAAGGACGTAAAGTATCTGCTGTAGAATGTACTGCACCAGAAACCATACCATCTGCATCACCTGCTTTTACCATAGTTACACCAAAATATAGATAATCCTTTGTTAAAAGCTCCTTGGCCTGTTCGGGTGTCATCCCCTTGCTCTTTCTTACTTCAACTAATAGATCAATATATTTTTGAAGCTTATCTGTGTTGTTGGGGTCGATAATTGTAGCTTGAGATAAATCCAAGCCCTCTCCAACCTTTGCAATAGCTTCTTCATTTCCCACTAAAACAATCTTAGCGACACCTTCTGCTAATATTCTGCTTGCTGCCTCTAATGTTCTTCTGTCATCTGTCTCAGGCAAAACAATAGACTTGATATTCTGTTTTGCTCGTTCCTTAATCACATCAATAAAACCCATGATGTCTCTCCTTTCATAACAGGTAGTTTAATTTATTATATATATGATTAGTAAAACCCATAAATTTTATTATAAATGAATTCAACCATGGATACAAGTATATTTTTGTCTAAAAATAATAGAATCTTGAACATTTATAAAACATTTTCTACAAATCCAATTCTCTCCAGACCAATCATTGACATATGGACCCCCAATGGATAATTGATCTAATGGATAATTGACGCTAATAGAAAGAAATGCTATTCTTTAAATATCATTTTTTCACATCAGACGGAGGTATATCATGAAAGTTGTCGGCCTGATAACCGAATACAATCCCTTTCACAATGGGCATAAATATCATATAGAGCAAGCAAGAAAAATTACCGGTGCCGATTATTGTGTCGCAGTCATGAGCGGTGATTTTGTGCAGCGTGGCACACCAGCTGTGATGGATAAATATAGCAGGACCAAAATGGCTCTTAACAATGGCGTTGATCTGGTATTGGAGCTGCCTGTATGTTATGCGACCGGAAGTGCCGAATACTTTGCTCATGGTGCTATTTCTATTCTTGACAAATTAGGGGTAATTAATACTCTATGCTTCGGCAGTGAATGTGGTGACATCTCCCTCCTAAGTAAAGCAGCACAATTCTTGCTTCATACACCGGAGTCATTTGAGAACCAGCTACAAGACTATATGAGAGCGGGGCTTACCTATCCTGCTGCCAGACAAAAAGCTTTTGTACAATCCATGGGTGAGCCAAATCCTAGTGATCGCCAATCCTTATCAAAGATACTGACCGAGCCGAACAATATTCTTGGTATTGAATACAGCAAAGCATTAATTAAGCTCTCTTCTCCCATAGAACCGATTACCATACAGAGAATCTCTGCTCATTATCATGATAAAGAATTATCTGACAGGACCTCCTATACCAGTAATGATCCCACGCTCTGTGATTCGGTCATCAGCTCAGCAACCGCCATACGCAATACCATCAATCAACAAAGTAAGTTGTCATCTGATGCCATTGCCACTGCCGCAGAAAGTGTACCGGAGGATGTGGCGAAATATTTATTGGATCATTATCATGTAACTTATCCCATTACCGAAGAAGATTTTTCTCAAATACTAAAATACAAGCTTCGTCAGGAAGACTCTACCTCTCTTGCGAAATACCTGGATGTCACACCTGATTTGGCAGACCGGCTCAAGAACATCCGGGATATTAATATGCCTTTTCATTCTTTGGTTCAAGAAATCAAGACCAAAAATATGACCTTGACCAGGATTAATCGTGCCCTGCTTCATATACTGCTGAACATCAAAACTGAAACAGTAAAGCAATATATCACGACTGATTTCACTCCTTATGCAAGAGTTCTTGGAATAAGAAAGGAAGCCACACCCTTGCTCCGCCACATTGAGAAGCATGGTCGAATTTCCATTATTAGCAAGGTATCTAAAGCAGAGGATGAGCTGGATACTCTTGGAAAGCAGATGCTGTCGGAGGATATCTTTGCGGCAGACATCTATAATCAGGCTGTTTATCAGAAATACGGCACATCACTACAAAACGAGTATAAGCATGGTATATGCCTCGTCTAACAGGGGGCAATGGAAAGGGTAAGTTTACCAGTATATACAAGGGGGCTATTGCATCTTGCAACAGCCCCCTTGCGTGCCTTGTAAATTCTATTCTACTGTAGTAGCTCCTCCATCTGGTCAAGCAGCTCCTCGAACAGCTTTAGTGCCTGGTTAACAGGCTCCTTTGTGCTCATATCAACTCCGGCTGCTTTCAGAAGCTCAATCGGATAATTAGAGCTACCGCTGCTTAAGAACCGGATATAATCCGTTACCGCCTCCGGCTCTCCACTCAGAATTCTTCTGGATAATGCAATTGCAGCGGAATAACCGGTTGCATACTGATATACATAAAAAGCATTATAGAAATGAGGAATCCTGGACCATTCCATATCAATCTCAGAATCGATCACAATATCCTTACCAAAGTATTTCACATTCAAATCATGATAAATCTTACAGAGTGCGTCGGCTGTTAGACTTTCCCCATCTTCGACCATCTTATGAGTGATCATCTCAAATTCAGCAAACATCGTCTGACGATACAGGGTTCCTTTGAATTTCTCAAGGAAGTGATTGATCAGATATGCCTTCTCCTTCTTATCCTCTGTATTCTTCAACATATAATCGATTAAAAGCGCTTCATTGCAGGTAGATGCCACCTCAGCGACAAATATTCGGTACCCAGCGTAAATGTATGGTTGTTCCCGATCCGAGTGATAGCTATGAATGGCATGCCCCATCTCGTGTGCCAAAGTGAAAACGTTATTCAAGGTATCATTATAGTTAAGCAGTACATAGGGATGTGTACCGTATGCTCCCCAGGAATATGCACCGCTTCTCTTATTCTCATTCTCATAAACATCAATCCAGCGATGGTTAAAGCCCTCTGTCAGTATCTTCTGATAAGCTTCCCCTAAGGGCTCCAGACCTTTGGCCACTATCTTCTTCGCTTCTTCGAAGGGTATCTCCATCTTCATTTCACCGATCAGTGGTGCATATAAATCATACATATGAAGCTCATCAACACCTAAAATTCTCTTACGAAGAGCTACATAACGGTGCATAAGGCCCATATTCTCGTGTACAGCCTCAACCAGATTCGTATAGACCTCAACCGGAATATTACCCCCATCCAAGGCTCTCTCCATAGTAGAGTTATATTTTCTGGCCTTAGCAAAAAACACCTCCTGCTTTACATTTGAGCTGAAGGCCGCTGCCAAGGTATTACGAAAGCTTCGATAGGTAGCGTATACTGCCTCAAAAGCTTCTTTTCTTACCCTGCGATCTGAACTCTCCAATAACTGTCCATATCTTCCATGGGTAATGCGAACCATCTCTCCATTCTCATCCTCTATCTCCGGAAATTTAATATCCGCATTATTAAACATAGAGAAGATATTACCGGACGCCTCTGCTATCTCACCGGCATCTGCCAGTAAGCCCTCCATCTCACCTGTCAGGATATGTGGCTTCCTTCTAAGGATATCCTTTAAATAGAAATCATATAACATCAAGTCATTCACTTCATGCTTAAACTGAGCTATCGTCTCCTCTGGAATGGTTAAAAGCTCAGGTGTAGCAAAAGCCAGTGTACTTTCTACCAGAACAGCTAAGGCATTCGCTTTATTAGAAAGATCCTGATAGACACCATTATTGGTATCCTCATGATATTTCTGATTTGCATATACATTCACCCGTTCCATCAAAATATTAATCTCATCATGAAGCTTCAGGTATGCCAAAAGTATCTCTGCTGATTTTCCCAGTCTCCCCTGAAACTCAGCGGCCTTTGGCAGCATTTCCTTCAACATTTCATATTCCTTTTGCCACATCTCATCGTTTGGATATAAATCCTCAATTGCCCAGGTATACTTTACATCTACCTCGCTTCTTTTTGGTAAAGTCGTATTCTTTGCCATAATAACATCTCCTCTTCACCAGGACTGCAATACAGTCTCCTTCTATATTGGAAAAATATTGAATAATTTGAATTGCCTACCAATAGATTATATTAAATGTTGCACTTGTCTTCAAGGAGAAACATGATAAAACATCGATTTAATAAAAATAATTTATCAAAAGGTCTTATCCTTCTATTCTTGCTTCTCATGCTGATCTTCCCCTTTGACACCTATCAGGGAGCAAGTAGTGGTCTACTGCTTTGGTTTCATAATGTATTGCCTAATCTTCTACCCTGTGTCATCCTTTCCAATCTGATGGTTCGTCTGAATATCACAAGACAGATTAGTAAAGTCTTTCACCCTTTTCTAGGCAAGGTGTTCCGGGTCAGTCCAGAGGGCTGCTACCCGATTGCCATCGGGTTTCTGTCAGGAATACCCATGGGTGCAAAATCGGTGGCGGACCTGCTAGGCGATCAAAAGATTTCCAAAAAGGAGGGGCAATTCCTGATCGGCTTGTGTAACAATGCCAGTCCCATGTTTATCATAGGATATATTGCAATTACTCAATTAAAGCTTCCCCAGATTAAATACGCATTATACGCTATTATATACAGTAGCGCTATTCTGGGCTCCGTACTGATGCGTTATCTGATGAAGCACAAACCTGCTGTAACGAAATCACGAAGAGATTCCTTACTACATAGCATGAATCTGCCAGTCAGGACACCTCCCCTTCGCTTTTCTTTCGATTTGTTGGATCAATCGATTATGAATAGCTTTGAGGTTGTTACCAAAGTTGGCGGTTATATTATTCTCTTTTCCATCCTGGCACAAATTATTCACAGCATGGGGCCTGATATCGGCTTTGTTAAGCCACTTATCATGGGACTTTTCGAAATCACAACCGGAATCAGTCAGATTTGTAAAAGTGATCTTGATCCTAGTATGAAGATAGTCCTCGTAACCGTACTTACTACTTTCGGAGGATTCTCTGGAATTGCTCAAACCAAAAGTGTACTCGGTAACCAAGGACTATCAATAAAAAATTATATTATTGTCAAGTTAATCAGTGCGGGCATCTCAATCGCACTTGCTATCTTATATGTATCCTGGATGAAGCTATAATTACTCTTCCTCAGGCATAAAGGTGTTTTCATCAAAATTGAAATCGTTATCATCATACTCATTCGGCTGAACACTAGCTTGTCCATTTTCCTGAGAGTACAACTGTTCACTTAATTCTCGTTTATTATTATTAATGATTTCAAGATTGCTCTTTAATGTACCAATAAAACCATCATAGCGAGAGATTGCGGTTTCATAAGCATTAGCCAGTACTCTTTCCACCTCTGTGAGTACTTCATTGGAGTATATTAAGGCTCCGGTTCGAATCTGGTCTGATTCTTCGATTGCGTCTCTGCGAATACGTTCTGCTTCCTCCGATGCCTGCATAATCATCTCATTTGCCTGATAATACGCCTGTTGCATAATCTCGTGCTCATTTAGAAGATCCTTTGCCTTCTCTCTGGTCTGGCGAAGGATATTCTCTGCTTTTTCCTCGGCATCTGCTATAATAGCATCTCTGTTTGAAATAATTTTCTGATAACGCTTTATCTCATCCGGTGTTCTCAGACGTAGTTCATCCAATAAATCATAAAGCTCATCCTTTGGGACAATCACTTTGGTGCTTGATAATGGTTGCATTCTGCAACTTTCGACAAACTCGTAAATGTCCTCTATTAATTGTTCAATTCTGCTTGCTCCCATATCAAACACTCCTTATCGATTTATATTTATCATAAACTGTCGGTACAATGCATTCGGGTACAAAATGACTGATATCTCCGCCGAAGCTGGCTATTTCCTTCACAACACTGGAACTGAGGTAGGAATACTCTACACTTGTTGTAAAGAAAACAGTATCAACACTAACATCCAACTTGTGGTTGGTTTGAGCGATCTGTAATTCATACTCGAAGTCCGTAACGGCCCGTAAACCTCTAACTATGATATTTGCCTTCTGCTGTTTTGCAAATTCTATTAATAATCCATCGAAAGCAATTACTTCCACTGACTTTAGGTTCGTATGCTCTCTGATCACCTGTTCAATTAATTCAACTCTCTCGTCTGCTGTGAACAAGGGTCTTTTCACATTATTCCTTAATACACCGATTATTAGCTTGTCTACCAAACCGGAAGCACGTACTATGATGTCCAGATGCCCGAGGGTGATAGGATCAAAGCTGCCGGGATAAATTCCGATTTTCATGCAACGTCACTCCCTGCTCAATCACTCTTAACTATATGTCTATTTTAATTCAATGAAGACATGCTGATTTGTCTTATATTCTTTCCTTTTAAATATACGGAATTTGCTGTTGTCTAAATAATCAAAACTTGTTTTTAGAGATGCTTCCACAACAATAATCGTATCACAATAAATAATATTAGAATTTTGAAGGGACAATAGAACCTCCTTCTCCAGCAAATTATTATAAGGAGGATCCATGAAGATCACGTCAAATACCTTTCCCTTCATCTCTAGCACACGAATAGCCTCTATTGCAGAATAGGAAATAACCTCAGCGTTCTCTTCAAGCTTTGTAAACTTAAGATTGGCTCTGATGCAATCCAGAGCGGTCTTATTATCCTCGACAAAGGCAGCGTATTTTGCTCCCCTAGAGAGGGCTTCAATACCGATTGCTCCACTTCCTGAGAATAAATCTAAAAAATCCGAATCCGCTAAATAAGGATTCAATATATTAAATAAGGTTTCCTTCGTCTTATCTGTCGTCGGTCTCGTATCAAAGCCTTCTGGTGTTTTCAGCTGCAATCTTCTTGCCTTACCCGCTATTACTCTCATACCTAATCCCCACTTCTGACCACATACATCAAATACATTCTCTTCTTCATTAGATAAATACTCTCGTACCTAATCCCTCTGTATTAAATTGCCCCGAATATCGAACAATGATTATCATTTCTATTTTATAATATTCTGATTATTTGTCAACTTGTTTATAGTTAGTGTATCGTATCCAGATAAAGATTTCAATACATTTTTAAAGTCAGATTTAATTTAGTGGCTAATAAATATTTACTAATAAGCGATATATACTCGAGAACAAATTACATACGCCGAGTGTGCCATATTCCATTAAAAAGCGGTTGTCAAATAATTTGACAACCGCAAATATCAAATGTTATCCATTTAGGCTCTTATTGCTGGCCGGACATTCTCTTCTCAGCATCCTGTATCATCTTCTTAACCATATAACCACCTACAGAACCGTTCTGTTTGGAAGTTAAGTCACCATTATAACCTTTTTTTAGGGGAACACCAAGTTCGTTTGCAACCTCATATTTGAATCGGTCTAATGCTTCCTGTGCTTCAGGTATTTCAGCTCTGTTTCTTCTTGCCATATAAACTCCTCCATTTCATATTTTGAATTAACCTGCTAATAAGCATATTCAAAATAATTTGTGTTGTTGTTTACTGCTTAATGAAACATATCAAGGTTATATATTTGTCTCATTAAGATGTTACGATAATAGTATATGTAAAAATAAAAAATCATACTCGTGTTATTATAACAATTTTCGATGTAAAATCAGGAAATTCACCCATAGAATTATTTGGTTTCAAAAAATTAATAATGGCTGTTGCATCAGCAACAGCCCCCATAATTATTAATGATATATGTAATTGCATTTATATACTTTCTAACAATTTAATATCTAAATATTCATCATAATATTACTCTTCTCGATTATTCATCGGAACATACTCTCTATGCTTTGCTACACTCTTATATGCAGGACGAATAATCTTACCAGCATTATTAAGCTCTTCCAATCGATGGGCACTCCACCCTGCAATTCTTGCAATTGCAAATATCGGAGTATATAGTTCCTTCGGCAAATCCAGCATATGATATACGAAGCCGCTATAGAAGTCAACGTTAGCACTAACACCCTTATACATCTTACGTTCACTGGCAATAATCTCCGGTGCCAGACGCTCTACCATCTCGTATAGGACAAATTCCTTCATTAATCCCTTTTCTTCTGAGAGACTCTTGACGTAGCTCTTTAAGACATTCGCTCTGGGATCGGAAATTGAGTAAACCGCATGTCCCATTCCGTAAATCAAACCAGATCTGTCAAAGGCCTTCTTGTTCAAGAGATTACGAAGATATTCACTAATCTCCTCTTCGTCTGTCCAATCCTTAATATTCTCCTTCATATCATCAAACATCTGCATTACTTTTATGTTGGCACCACCATGCTTGGGTCCCTTTAAGGAACCGAGAGAGGCTGCTACCGAGGAGTAGGTATCTGTACCTGATGAGGTTACCACATGAGTTGTAAAGGTAGAGTTATTACCACCACCATGCTCTGCATGAAGTACTAAAGCGATATCCAATATCTTTGCTTCCAGTTCGGTATATGACATATCCGGCCGAAGCATATATAATATATTTTCAGCAGTGGATAGTCCTTCCTTGGGTGGATGGATCACAAGACTCTTACCGTAGTGGTAATGACTGAATGCCTGGTAGCCGTATACGGATAATAAAGGAAATACAGCGATTAACTGAATACTCTGTCTGAGTACATTCTCTAATGATATATCATCCGCCTTATCATCATAGGAATACAGAGTTAATACACTTCTAGCCAGGGCATTCATCATATCCTTACTAGGCGCTTTCATGATGATATCCCTTACAAAACTGGGTGGTAGATCCCTATATTCCTCTAATAATTTCGTAAATTCAAGTAGCTTTTCATTGGTAGGCAGATTACCGAACAGCAGCAGGTAAGTCACTTCCTCGAAGCCAAATCGGTTATCCTGCATAAAGCCTTTAATGATTTCTTCTACGTCAACACCACGATAATAAAGTTTACCTTCACAGGGGATATAATCATTATCTACAAGAGAATAAGAGAGAATCTCACAGATTTCTGTTAATCCTGTTAATACACCTTTACCACTGATATCACGTAATCCACGTTTTACATCATATTTTGCGTACAATTCGGGGTTGATTACTGTGTTCTTCTTACACAAGTCAGCAAGTTCCATTAACTTTGGGGTTATTTCTGTATACTTGTTCATATGTTCTTCTCCTTTCTTATACGTGCTATCATTATAACACAGCGATTGCGGTTTGAAAACCAAAATGCACCAGAAATAAAGAGCAACCACTAATCCAGCAGCTGCTCCTCCATAATAATTGCTTTTCGCCTATTAAGTTACATTTTACTGTATGAAATATTTTGCTTGGGCACTGCATAGGTTCCCAACCTCGTCTGCCACCTTATATGTAACCAGATAATATCCTTCCTCTTTCTGTTCCAAAGTAACCTGAATGTCCTTGATGGTAAGCTTAGAAAAGTTATCCATGACAGCAACATCGGCCAGAGCCTCCTCTATGGTCAGGTCCATTTCAGGAGTAATGACTTTATCAGCAATCCCTGTCATTGATGGAGCTATATTATCGACATAAAAGGTTGCATACTCTGTCTCAGAATTACCTTTGCCCAAGTCTACTTTATAAGTTATGTAATATTCCTCGTCACTGTTTTTCTCGATACCCACTTGAAGTAGTTTGTTATCCAGCTTTTCACCCTCACAATATATCTTAATCCCGGATGCTGCAAATTCCTGATCGATCTGACTTGCGCTCGCTACAATTCTATCACTAACGCCTAATATCATAGGTGAATCCTTAGATTCTCCAACAGTAAATCGCGCTGTTTGAACCTTTTCTCGCCCCAGCTCATCCTTAATGGAATAAGTTAATTTATACTCACCGGCAACATAAGGATTAATCTCACCCTCTACAACGATATCTTTGCTGATATCCTGACCGTTAGAGGATAATGCTGTAATCCCCTTCATCGGATCAATGATTTTACCCCACTCCAGTTTCTTATCCTTTACACCAACCAGCTTTGGCTCACTAGCCAGATAAGGATTGCGTTTGTCTGGATCCGTTGGATCCCATCGAACGCTTTTTGCAATTTTAATCGTCTCCGGTTTCCCCAAGGGACCAGGAGAGCTTTTATCATCAAAAATCTCAACCAAGGTTCCAGTGGGACAATTATCATAAATCCATTTTGCATCGGCTACCGTCAATCGTATGCAGCCATGGGAAGCTGCTTTCCCCAGCTTATTATATTCCGCAGTAGCTAGGGAAGCCGGATTATTATTCTCATAATAATATACGGAATGAAATAAAATCCCACCTACAATCCGTGTAGAATACTGTCCCCAGACATTACCCATCAATGCCTTCCATCGGTACTTTTCCTTTAATGGAAAGGTACCCGTTTTCGTCAGCGAGGAAGTACCCACCGAGCAGGTCATCGCCTTGATTGGAACGGTATATTTCCCCGCATCATCCTGCTCATAAATTGTAATCGTATTATGGTAACGGTTTACCTTAATTAGATAAGGTGATTTCTTTTGTTCAGCTGCGTAAATTTTCTGTGTTCCTGCCAGTAGCAAGGTTGCGGCCATAATAAGCAATATAGCAAAACAGCGCAGACGTAACATATCTACTCTTTTATTCATTATAACACTCCTTAAAACTTATTACCTAATCTCTTATGAATATCAGCTATTCATGGAGTAACGAACAGCTCTCAACTAGTAATTTAAATGGACAATATAAGTCTCATAGGCTTTATCCTGTGTAGCCGGGCTGGAAAACACTACTGTTCCAAGCCTCTTAATTAGTTCATGATTTATTGTATCATACTTTTCTAACTCCAGTCTACCTACATAGATATAAGATATATGGTATTTATCGATTAGTGCCAGCACCTCCGGCTCATTAAAGGAGGTATAGATAGTCTCAATATCCGTAGCACGGGCATCCAGCAAAGAGGGGTCACCCTTCCAGAGCCACTCATGAGTACGCCAGCCAAGAGGAGTTGGCAAGCCTGTTATCACCGATACTCTTTGATAATCGGAATAACTATCCCCGTTAGCCTCCAGTACAACCTGAGTACCCGGTACATTCTGATTCAGCCAATCCGTTGCCAGGGCATCATCCTTCATGGTAGTTGCCATAAATGCAGCAGCATCCAAACCTTTATAACCGGACCGGTTAAATATATTACCATACCAGGAATTGACTGCATTCTGACAATAGGTTACCGATATCAAAAATAACACCATTCCGATCCCTGCTAACCTTCTTTGTCGACGGGTCCTCCCATAGCATAATAGTCTTAATAGGATATAACCAAAGCATAAGCCAAACATAATAAAAGCTTGGTAGGTAAGCTTAAACATAGTATTGGCCCTCTTATAATCACCGGAATAGATGTCCTCCACATAGATAAGCTCCGGTAACAGAATGAGACCAATCGCACATAAGCCAAGTACTAATATATAGAGATCGGACGGCTTCAAGTTAGCTAAAAAATAAAAGAGGACAGGTTGTCTCTTTTTATGCTCAACCTTGGCATCATTACTTTCTGGTTCCTTCTCTTTCTCAACCCCCCTACTATTCCCGTCCCTTCGATAATTCGAAATCAGGGAGCCAATAAATCCGGCTACAACAAAAACCGGTAACCCCCATAAGATAATCAATTGATTGATCGGGGTATGAGCACTCGCAAGACAGATGTTGGTTGAAATCTTATCAAAGCTTAAGGTAAAGGGCAGACAGACCAAAGATGAGGCTCCAAACACAAAGATTCCCTGTAAGCCTGTCAACCATATTGCCTTGCTTTTAAAATTATATACAACAAGATTGGAAAATAGAATGATTCCACCCGAAACTACAAAATATATAGGATAATCCCAGAAATTGGTTGTATGAAATAATCCAATAAAAAATGTAATCATTATGATTGCCGGATGAAAGACCTCCCTAAGTACGGTTGGCTCCTTGTCCTTAATATCGTCTCTTCCGGTCAACCATGCGAACAATAACCCAAGGACTGTAAGTACAAAAAATATGTTAATCACATGTGCATGCAAATCACCAAGCACAAAGGAGTAAGCAGGAAACTCATGAATCGTCTTATCTGTGGTCTCTGGATGATACCCAATGAATCTGGTTGCATCCGGGAACCAATATTTCTCATCATTCGCCTCCATCCCAAAGAACTTCCTTACGATAGGCTCCAACCACTGAAAGGTGGGATAATGCATATTACCCGCTATACAGACCCCTGCTCCGGCCAAAACACCACTCAGGGCAGGCAGATAGGTCCTTTGCTTCTCCTGCTTCACAAGATACCGTTGTGTTACATTATAAATAATAGAATAAGGCAGAACTACAGCAAAGGCTCCAACCATCATCAGCATAAGATTATAGGCATCAGATACCTCGACAAAGGAAATTCTCGTAAGATATACTGCCATATATTGTCCAACATAATAATAATTCAAATTGGTACCAGAGAACCAGAAATCCTGAGGCGGCATATAATCGCTACGCATCATACTGGTCATAAAACCGTAATCCATAAATTTTTCTGTTCCATAGGCCTCTGGTTTAAAGCAACGAATATATGTGAAGAGCAAAAATACGGCAAAGAACATCAACTCCTCGACTACTATAGTATCAAACACTCCTCCACCACGAAAGATGTCTCTACCATTCATCGGTAAAGCTCTTCTATTCCTTTGCCATAGAAGCAGGCCAACATTCAATGCTAAACTGATTCCGACACAGACCATGCTGGAAACTGTGGTGAATTTCATCAAATGAAGGGAAGAAAAAAGCCACATTAAGTATCCCGTAACTGCAATTCCGATTGCCTTTGAAAATAAGTAACCCTTATCATGAAAGTTGGCAAATAATATTGTAGTTAGAGGAATAAAAATAATTCCGATTCCTGCAACGGCTGCCCACCATTGCAGGAAGGGTACATAGTCTCCCTGTAGCATCCACTTTCCCAGAAACAAAAGCACGATTGCTATCATTGAATAAACTATCTTCTTCATGATCTTACTTCCTTCTAAGTTTATAGATTCTTATTAATTCTTCTAAAGTCAATAAAAGCTTGTTTACCGATTCGGATAATCTTCTTCATATTGATGGAATTAACACCGCCCTGTCTGGGGCGAAAGGTTACCGGCAGATATTTCACCGAATGCTTTTTACGTGCATATAGCACAGATATCATAACATTGGATAAATTAAAATTCTCAGGAATCTGCTTCAACTCCTTCTTGAGGGTCGCCGCTTTCATTAATCGAAATGGAGTATTGGCATCGGTAATCCCTACATGAAAGCAAAGCCATAGGACAAATTTCAGGGTTTTAGTAACAAAGACTCTAGAGAAACCATCCTGTCTCCCCTTTCTATGTCCAATCACCATATCATAAGCACTCCTATGCTCCCAGAAGGGCCAGAATTCCTCTGGTAAGGTCTGCCCGTCCGAATCTGTCTGAAAAACATAATCAGCTCCGGCATTAATCGCATAATGATAGCCGTAGAGCACTGTTGCTCCATGTCCGCCGTTTGGTTTCGTAATCGGCTCAAAAGCTGGAAGTTCCTTAGCATACTGCTGCATAATGGAATAAGTCTTATCCTTGCTGCCATCATCAATAATCACCAGCCTGCTGCCATTGCCGATTTTTTCTACAACCGGGTACCAATCCTTAATTACCTTATCAATATTTGCTTCCTCATTATAAGCAGGAATAATAATAAATAGCTTATCCACCTTCGCCCCTCCATCAGCCTCTTTATCTACAAGTTCATATAACACGCAGATATTCCAGCTTCTAATCATTGTTGTATCTCAATGTTATGATATTACTTGTCTACACGGAAACTATCTCTTAATTCTACTCTCGAAGAGGTCTAAAGCTCTGCGCACTACACCATCCATATTATAATAACGATACTCTGCCAGTCGTCCTATAAATATCACCTTATCCTCCTGCTTCATATCCTCCTGATAAAGTGCATATTGGGCCTTGCATTCCTTAGTCGGGAAAGGATAGTAAGGCTCACCCTCAGAAGTAGGAAACTCCTTACAGATTGTGGTCTTCCTGTGCTGCTGCCAGGTTAACTGCTTATATTCTGTTATTCTGGTATAATCATAATCATTGGGATAATTAACAACAGGAGCCTCCTGGAACTTGTCCTTGTCATAGGTTTCAAAGACAAATTTCATGCTCCGGTAGGATAATCTGCCATGCTTATAATTATAGAATTCATCCGTAGCCCCAGTATAGATCAGCATGTCATAGGTGATATCATTGATAACCTCTCTATAATCCGTATTCAGTAGCAGCTTAATATTCTTATTTGCAATCATCTTCTCACATAGCTTGGTATAGCCTCTGGAGGGCATTCCTTGATAGCGATCAGCAAAATATCTGGTATCACGATTTAAGCGGATAGGAATTCGTGAGATCACGGAAGTATCCAGCTCAGCCGGATCAATTCCCCACTGTTTCTTCGTATAGTTCTCAAATATTTTCTCATAGATATCCCGTCCAACCTTACTTAAGGCTACATCCTTACTGGTCTTGACTTCCTCGATATCTACCGCCTGCTTCTTCAGAAAATCCTCTACCTGGGAGCAATCCAGATTTAAATTATACAGCTTATTTATCGTCTCTACGGTAATCGGCATCGGCACCAAATTACCGTCCACATAAGTGAGGACCCTGTGCCAAAAGTCATTCCATTTAGTGAAGCGTGATAGATATTCGTATACCTCCTTGTCATTGGTATGAAAGATGTGAGGCCCATAGTTGTGTACAAGGATTCCCTCTTCATTATAGGAGTCATAAACGTTTCCTCCTATGTGATTTCTCTTCTCAATCACCAGAACCTTCTCATCCATTTCATTTGCGATGCGCTCCGCTATGGTTAAACCTGCTAAGCCTGCACCCACGATTACATACTTATAATTCATTTTAGCCCTCCATTCTGCCATAAACCCGTGATTTGGGTGGCAGTACAATATAATATCATGTTCACTAAAAAATAGGTCTTTGCGTATCATAGATAGAGGTTTTCCACTCATCTTCCCCTATCGTATAGACACATTCGAAGGAATTGCTTATATTAGCTTCGTTGACAATATAGTCTTGCGTACTTCGATTGTCATGATCGATAATAATATACCGAATATTATTCTTCTTTACCAAATCATTAAGTTCAACCGGTGTGTCCGCCTCATACATCAGCTTTACCTGTTCGGTGCGATAATTGGTATCATAGCCTGCAGACCAAGGATAATAAGGCCAGCCTTCATATAGCATCGCACCACCGAGAACAACCTGATTAATCGAATAATTTGAGGTCAGGAAGATATCCTGTGATCTGCTATTCTTATCAATCCATGCGGTCAATTCATGCTTCAAATCAAGCACAATAGCCATATTCGAGGTATTCTTATGCAGAACTGTCTTAAAATCATAGAGCCCTGTAGCGGTTAATATAATTATGAGTATCATGCCTACAGCACCTGCTAACCATTCCCTTCGTTCAAAAAGCTTTATAACAAGGGATGCTGCAAAGATACCAAGTAAAATACAACTCATCATAATGTATTTATGATTCACGGTCACATCTACAGTTAAAGAAACAGTAAAAGCAAATACAAACGGTGCCACAAAGGCTAGTAACAGATATCGGTTTGCTCCCTTTTCCAGACAAAGTGACGCCAGCAATACCCAAGGGAGAATACCACATAATCGCTCTACATAGGATAAGGCTCCAAACAAGGTCTTGTTCTCAGCAATAAACCCAAATAGGAATTGTGTTGCGACTGCCGACCCATGGATAAAAAATTTAGTCTGTAGTACGGATAAGGTTACCGCAAGGATAGCCATGATTACATACTCAAGCCTCCTTTTGGATAGAACCGCCATAATAAATAATATGATTAATATTCCAATCACTGCTGCCCCATGGAAGAAGGATAGGCTTCCCAGTACCAGCCCTGCTCCTATGGCAGTCCTTAAGTCCCTTATCTCCCAGCCTTGCTTGGTAAAAAATATAACCCGAAAGCAGCCAGCCAGCTTCTGAAGAGAATTCCTACTACCATTCCTTCCCTTATGCCCCCGTATCTCCATATGATAGTTCTTGATGTCCTCAAACATGTCATATAGATGTGGAAGGAACAGAAGCAGAACAAAGAACATAGCTGTCAAGCCAAAGGCCAAATGTCGTTGGTTGCAGTATACATTTAGGTTCCATAAGCCCCAGTCCTCATTGGGCGTACTACTGATAAAATTAGTATTCTCCCATAAAGTCTTCCACATGCTTGTCCCCACAGGAAGCTCTGCCAAGTAGGTAAATAAGGTTTTGGAGCTTCGAAAGGCAAAGAACATGCATGCAAGAACACCAGCTCCAAGCTTTCCGGTTATTTTCACTGCTAACAGATAAAGCAGCATAAATGCACTCATAAAGCTCAGGACACTTGGCAGGTTAAAGGCATAATCAATTCTGAGACCTAGATATTCCAGATTACCTGCAAGGAACTGAAACATAAAATGGTATTTGATATCCTCTCCTGCATAATGTGGATAGGTTGTCGGAAAATTATTACCATAGGAGAAGGATCGTATCATTCCGATATGAGGTGAGAAGTCGCTGAATACGGATACTCCGATATATAAATTATCACCACTTACATAGAAGGTAAACCACATCAAAACATTTGCCAGTATCGCAATGGCAACCAGCAAACACAGTTCAAGGGTGATTGTCTTTTTATTCTTACTAAGAAGGGGTGTGCTACCTATGGAAGCATTCCGCCTTCTAAATATCAATATAACTGCTATGATAATCAGTCCAAGTGGCATTGCGATCAGATTGCCATAATACAACGGCTCCTCTGCACCTCTGCTCAGATAAGCAATGAGATAGGTTGTCCAAGTCAGAGCTAAGGTTCCCGTCATATACCAAGCTGGAAATAAAAGAATATAAGGACTGACGGATATTCTCCTCTTAAGATAATCTCTCTCAACAATTTGATCTAACTTCGGAAATGCAAGGCTACAGATAGCCCAGCCCAAGCCGAAGGAAATTAGGATGAAGAGTAGACCTATCATTTCTTCTCACCACCTTTGATACTGCTTGAAACCAAATATCTTGGTCTTGACTTAACCTCTTTATATATCTTGGTTAGATAGATGCCAATCATGCCTAGGCTGATCATGATTGAGCTTCCTATAATCAGCTGTAATAATATTACAGTCGTAAAGCCACTCAGTGCTTTATGTGAAAAATACATATATAGTGTCTGTGCTCCCAGTATAATTGCCCCGATAAACATCAATATCCCGAGTACTGTGATACAATGCAGGGGCACCGAGGTATACGAGGTAATCGCATTGACAGCAAGTCTCATTAGTCTTAAGATGGACCATTTTGTTTTGCCATTGACCCTGTCGGCTACATCAAAGCTGATCTGCTTCCGCTCGAAACCAAGCCAGGCAGACATACCACGAAAGAAAATTGCTCTCTCCGGCATCTCCTTCCATGCTTCCACGACCTTGCGGTCCATCAATTTAAAATCAGAGGCCTTTCCTAGATTAATCTCTGACGTTCGATAGATAATATAGTAGAAAAACTTCGCACAAATCTTATAGAGAAAATTTTCTTTTCCTCTGGAGCTTTTTATTCCTTCTACTACATCGTATCCCTCTTCCCTCCAGGCTCTGACCATCTCGGGAATTAATGAGGGGGGATGCTGAAGATCACTATCCATCACAAGAATCATATCTCCGCCAGCAAACTCAAGACCGGCACAAATGGCAGATTCCTTGCCAAAATTACGGCTTAAGCGCAGTGCATTGATATTCTCATTGGCTTCAGCCATATTCTTAAGCTCCCACCAGGTATTATCCCTCGAGCCATCATCAACGAGAACAAATTCATAAGGAATCTGATTGTCCACTAAGACCTTCTCTATGACCGCAATGGAACTTCGTATATGACTTTCCTCCTGATAAACAGGAATTACAACAGACAGCTTACTCTGCTCTGTCCGTTTCTGATTTATGACCTTCTCCATCTTCTCCATGCCTTACCTCTTTATATGTGAACAATAAAAGGATATTCTATTTAAATGTCGATAAAATTATGCACCTATTAGTATAAGCGAAAATCCCGTATTAAGAAAGCTTTAATTACCATTTATTTCTTAAAAATCTTTTAAGCTCCAATGAAAGAGCTTGTTGTGCTAGTTTGTGCCAAGTGCGTTTTTCGCACTTTGATGACGCAGGCACAAACTTGCATTCTCTTAGTGAAGTGTCCCTACAAACCGGAAGAACAAGGAGTTCGCTCCAATGAACGAACTTCGCAGTTCTTCCCGTGTGAAGACGCTTTTCCTTCACACTATTATAATGTATTCTGGCTACGTTGTAATATATGCTCCTCCAGATAAGGGTTCTTATCAAAGATAGCTTTAACCTCGTTGTCACTTAGACCCTTCACTGCTTCTGCTGCTGCCTTTAATATGCTTGCATCATTGTAGATGTCTCCAAGCTTAAAGTCCACATCTCCACTTTGACGAATGCCAAAGATATCACCCGGGCCTCGCAGCTTCAGATCCTCTCCTGCTATGAAGAAGCCATCATTGGATTTATTCAGGATCTCCAGACGCTCCCAAGCCTCCTTACTGCTGCTGCCACAGACAAAGATACAGTAGGATTGATGCTTACCACGACCTACACGCCCACGAAGCTGATGGAGCTGTGCAAGACCAAAGCGTTCTGCATTCTCAACCATCATCACTGTCGCATTCGGTACATTTACTCCTACCTCCACTACGGTTGTAGATACCAGGACATGGATTTCACCATTAGCAAAACGTTCCATGACTATGTTCTTTTCTTTCGGCTTCATCTTCCCATGAAGGTATTCCACGATAATACCTGAGGGTAACGCTTCCTGGAGTCGTTCGGTGTATTCGATGACATTCTCCGCTTCTATTTCTTCGCTTTCTTCTACCATAGGACATATTACATATGCCTGTCTTCCCTCCGCTACCTGCCTCTCTATAAAGCGGTAAGCCTTTGGGCGGTAGTTCGTATCCACCACACAGTTTTTAATCGGCAGACGCTGGGCTGGTAGCTCGTCCACGATTGATATATCCAAATCTCCGTATAGGATGATGGCTAAGGTTCTGGGAATTGGGGTTGCACTCATAACGAGTACATGAGGATTTCCCCCCTTACTCATTAGGGCTTCTCTCTGCTTTACACCAAACCGGTGTTGCTCATCGGTAACAACCAGACCCAGACGCTCATATTCAACCTTTTCCTGTATCAATGCATGGGTACCTATAATTATATCCGTTTTATGAGTCTTAATCCGTTCATAAGCCTCTCTTTTCTCCTTAGCTGTCATGGAACCCACTAGCAGACAGATAGAAAAGCCGAATTGTTCAGCTATTCCCTCAAGAGAAATGTAATGCTGCTTAGCCAGTACCTCGGTTGGAACCATAAGGCAGGCCTGACAGCCATTCTTAACAGCCATCAAGAGAGCCAGAATTGCTAGAATGGTCTTACCAGAGCCTACATCACCCTGGATTAACCGATTCATAACATACCTTCCTTGTAGATCCTGCTTTATTTCCTTCCATACACGAAGCTGGGCTGCCGTTAATGCATAAGGAAGACTGCCTATTAGCTCCTCACACTCCGGACTCTCCTTCATCAGATAGTCGGAAGGCAATAAAGTCTTTGCTTCCTTTAACTTACGTAGAGCAAGAGAATAGAGAAAGAATTCATCGAAGACCAGTCTCTGTCTTGCCTTCATCATACCATCTCGGTTCTTTGGAAAATGAACCTCTTTTATTGCCTTTATCCGATCCATCAGCAGATATTCCTTGGCAATCGTCTTAGGTATGTAATCCTTTGCAAATTCCAACTCAGAAAGAGCCTGCTTGATGGCTTTCGATATCATTGTATTGGTAATCCCTTGGGTAAGAGGATAGATTGGTTGCATTATATTCAGCAGCTTCAGATAATTCTCCCTTTGGTAGATACTCGGCTGCTCCATGACAAGAATCCCATTCTTACGGATTACCTTTCCACGGAAAATATAGTGATAACCACTCCGAAGTGTCTTCTGAAGAAAAGGCATATTAAACCAGGTCAGATGCATGGAACCGGATGTATCCTTCACCTGGGCTGTAACGATCTGAAGATTTCTTACTCTTTTAACCTTAGGTGTCATGGTAATCGATGCTTCAATTGCCAACGTAGCACCCTCAGCGATGGAGGTAATCATTACTGGCCGCTCGAACTCCTCATAGCCTCTGGGATAATGTTCAATAAGCTCCTGTACTGTGCTGATCCCAAGCTTCATAAAAAGCTTCTCCGTCTTTTCTCCAATGCCTTTGATCACATTAATCCTATCATTTGCTTCCATGTTCTACCTCCCATCTTTCTCGTAAAATCATCTTTCTTATTATAAACCAAAATATTGGAATGGAAAAGAAAAATGAATCATTTTGCATAATCGTATTGACAACAGCTATATCTTATTGTACTATTGTATTAACCACTTAATACAATAGTACAATAAGAAAGGAGCTGTAAGAATGCAATGGGAGCTTGTTGCAGAACGCCCTATTTACCTCCAATTAATGGAACAGATACAGGCAGGTATCATTTCAGGTACTTTTAAACCCGGAGATAAGCTGCCATCTGTCAGAGATCTTGCTGCAGAAGCAATGGTTAATCCGAACACTATGCAGAAGGCCCTTACTGAACTGGAACGTATCGGCTTGGTATATGCTAACCGAACCAGTGGCAGGTTCATTACCTCAGACGAAGCCATGATTATTAAGCTTAGAGAGCAATCCGCGAAAGAACAGGCTGTTGAATTCCTTGAACGGATGAAGCAGCTAGGCTTTACTCCGGAAGAAACTTTGGCCTTAGTCACCAACATCGTGAAAAGCCCTCACTAGTGAAGTGCATTTGCAATCATCAGAACAACTGAGGAATGGAACTATAGACATCTGAGGAAGGCGCGGCTAATGAAGTATCAATCAAAAATAAATGGATGCTTTAAACAGCATCATGGAGGTATAAAGAATGAATGCAATATTAGAATGTAATTCATTAACAAAAAAATTCACTAATCTTACTGCCCTCTCTAATATGAATTTAACCCTGGAGAGAGGTCGTATCATCGGTCTTCTTGGGCCCAACGGTAGCGGTAAAACCACATTGATCAAATTAATTAACGGACTGTTGGTTCCCACCTCCGGTAACATTCTGGTAGACGGTAAGGTACCGGGAATTGACACGAAAAAGATAGTATCCTACTTACCGGAGAAAACCTATCTCCCTGAATGGATGAAGGTATCTGACGCTATTGATTTCTTTCAGGATTTTTATCAGGATTTCAATTCCAAGAAAGCTTATGAGATGCTTGACCGATTACAATTAGATTCCAAGAAAAGAATGAAAACCTTGTCCAAGGGAACGAAGGAAAAGGTTCAGCTTATCCTGGTGATGAGCCGTAATGCAGATTTATATTGCCTTGATGAGCCTATCGGCGGTGTAGATCCGGCTGCCAGAGATTATATTCTTAACACAATCATTTCAAATTACAATGAAAATGCAACGGTGCTAATCTCCACTCACCTGATTTCTGATATCGAGAAGGTACTCGATGATGTAGTATTCATCAAGGATGGAAATGTCACCTTACACTCCTCCGTAGATGACATCCGCTCGAAGGAAGGAAAATCAGTAGACACATTATTCAGGGAGGTATTCAAATGCTAGGTAAATTATTAAAACATGAATTTAAGGCGACTTCCAGATTGCTTCTACCTCTTTATCTGGTCCTGTTCGTTCTTACCATAATTAATCGCGTTTCACTGAATCTGAACCCTAAGGGTACCCTTGGCATAATCTCTGGCTTTTTAACCTTTGCTTATATTTTTTCCATTGTAGCAATTGCTGTTATAACCTATGTCATCGTTATTTATCGATTTTATAAGAATTTGATGACGGACGAGGGCTACCTTATGTTCACCTTACCGGTCAAACCAAGCTATTTAATTAATGCAAAGCTTCTGGTTGCCATTGCATGGAACATTCTTAGCTTCCTATTAATTATAGCCTCCTTACTGGGTGTGTTTATTACAGATAACCGCTATTATCTATTAGTAAAAAATATTAGGATGTTAATTAGCCAATTCCAGACAGAGTTCAGTTCTAGTAATATAACCATAGTTATCATTGAATTTATTATATGTATACTACTCAGTTTAGTTAATAATATCCTAATCATATATACTTCCATTACAATTGGGCAGTTATTTAACAGTCATAAAATACTTGGTTCCTTCGCAGCTTATATAAGTATCAGCACCCTCATACAGATTATCGTTTCAGCGGCATTTTTTATCCTAAGTATCATATTTAATTCCTTTGATGATATTAGTTCCATACCACGAATCATCTTACCAGTATCGCTTCTATTTACACTGGCGACAAATATACTTTATTACATCGTTACTAATATTATACTAACGAAGAAGCTTAATCTAGAATAATACCGATTTCGGAATTTTAACCCTGTAAGCCTTCTCATTCCCATCTTGAATCAATCAACGGGAGTATTACTTAAGACTTTTGAATTCTCAAAGCCTAAGTAATACTCCCGTTACATTTGCTCTTTAACAGAATAATCCTACAGTTCCTGTAGACCTATCATCATGCTATCGTAATCTTTTATCTTCGAATCTGCTCATAGCCTGTAAGCAATAGATCAAGCCCTGTATCCTTTGATCCAAAGGCCCTTCCTCTACGGTACAATCCAGTGAAACTGCCATATCGTTGATTAGTCGGTCACTCATATGCTTCCGGTTGGAGGTAATTACCTCTAGCTTTTTATAATAGGATTCCGCATCAAGAAACTGCAGAAGCACCGAATTCACACCTTCACTCTTTGTTTCCGTTTGGTCAACCTGTGAATCTGATGTCTGTTCACTAACCTTTAGAACCTCTTTCACTGGATCATCCTTCTTGACTTCCATCCTATCAGACTGCTTCGGTTCCTCTTCCATCTCACTAGGTGTTCGTAGCTCAAAACGATACTTCTGTTTCACATCGGGATACTTTATGTGGTCCACTTCGCTTAGGAAGCTTTCAAGTGGTCTGATGTAGAACTTAAAATCTCCGTACAAGGCTTGATAAACCACCATCTCTTCCCCTGTATCTGCATGGGTTGCCACCGTTATAATCTGATAGGGCTTGTTCTTAAAATGATTATATATCTGGCCCGGCCTTGGAATTCTATCCATCTGCATATGCATCTTCTCCTTAATAGTCTTATATCTATGTCCCTCAGTTTCAGAACAAATTCATATACGAACTTTCCTATAACATATAAAAAGTGGTTCGCTTATTCTTCGAACCACTTTCATAAGCATCTTTTATCCCGTATGCCTACACTATTCTATTCAACAGATAGTACATAATAATAGATTGGCTGACCGCCATAATGAACCTCGACATCGAGATTTGGATATATTTCCATCACCTCATCCGCCAATGCATTGGCATCCGTTTCACTGATTTCCTGACCATAATAGAGGCTAATCAGCTCAGAATCCTCATCTGCCAAGCTTTTGATAAGATCTAACGTAGTAGCATTAATGGAATCACCCACTGCTAATATTGTCTTATCACCAATACCCATGATATTTCCCTGTTTGATGTCCTTACCATCAATATTGGTATCTCTGACTGCATAGGTTACCTGACCTGACCGAACCTTCTTCATCTCCTCTGTCATTCTGGTAGCATTTTCTTCCGGAGATTTATCATAAACAAAATTAATCACTGCTGTAATTCCTTGCGGTACTGTCTTAGAAGGAATGACAAAGATATTTTTATCCTCTGTCAGTTGCTTTGCTTGCTCTGCAGCAAGAATGATATTACCATTGTTGGGTAGGATGAAGATATTATCTGCATTTACCTCGCTGATAGCGTTCAACATATCTTCCGTACTAGGATTCATTGTTTGGCCGCCTTTAATGATATAATCCACACCAAGTCCGGTGAAAATCTCATCCAAGCCATCTCCCATAGAAACAGCGATGAAGCCGGAACTCTTTCTAGGCTTTACTACTTCCTTCTTTGGCTCTTCTTCCTTCTTAGCTGCTTTTTCTGCATCCAAATTTAATCTTTCATTATGCTCTTCACGCATGTTATCGATCTTCATTCTTGTTAAGGAACCATACGTTAATGCCTTCTGTATAGCTAATCCAGGATCATTCGTATGTACGTGAACCTTAACGATATCATCATCCGATACGACAACAAGTGAATCACCGATAGACTCTAAGTAAGCCTTAAATTCATTCTCGGTCTGCATAGTATATTCTTTTTCTAGCATGATGATAAACTCAGTACAGTAACCATACTTAATATCATCCGTTGATATACGTTCTCTGGTAACTTTTTCGCCGGCTTCACTAGCAGCGATATTGGCCATGGAGACTTCCTTTCCAAGAAAAGCATCATAAGCACCTTTTACAATTTCAAGTAAGCCTTGACCGCCAGAATCTACTACCCCAGCTTCCTTTAATACAGGTAGAAGTTCAGGTGTATTCTCAAGCACTATCTCCATGTGAGCAATTACCTCACGACCAAATACAACCAAATCATCCGTCTCAGATACCAATTGTGCTGCCTTTTCTGCAGCCCCTCTAGCTACCGTTAATATAGTACCTTCCTTCGGCTTCATTACCGCACGGTAGGCTGTCTCCACGGCTTTCTGAATGGCATTGGTCATAATTGTCACATTTATTTCATTTGAATCTTTGATTTCCTTACAAAAGCCTCGGAACAACTGAGATAAGATAACCCCTGAATTACCTCTTGCACCACGAAGAGAACCACCGGATATTGCTTTTGCCAATTCCTCAATTGTCGGATTCTGAAGTGCATTTACTTCCTTAACGGCCGACATAATTGTAAGGGTCATATTGGTTCCTGTATCTCCATCAGGTACTGGAAAAACATTAAGCTCATTGATTGTTTCCTTCTTTGCTTCTATACTTGCGGCTCCGGCAAGAAACATTTTCTTTAGCGTTGTCGCATCTATCGTCTTAATAACCACTGGTTCTTCCTCCTTAAACGTTGCTCTTCTCAGAATGGTCAGTCAATAACTCTGACGCCTTCAACAAAAATATTGATTTTCTTAACCTCTAGACCTGAGAATTCTTCAACATTATATTTTACATTGCTGATTAAGTTATCAGCTACCGCAGAAATACTCACACCATAGGAAACGATAATATGCAAGTCAATTATCAGTTTATTATCTTCAATCACTACATTCACACCATGGCTTAAACTTTCACGTTTTAGGAGTTTAACGATACCATCCTTCATATTCACGGAGGCCATGCCGACTACGCCAAAGCATTCGACCGCCGAAGCTCCGGCATACTTCGCTAACACATCATTATCAATTAAAATCTCGCCGTTTTGTGTATTCATATGTCCTTTCATATTAACCCTCCTATCTATTGCCACTATATACTAAATATTATAACTGCTATTTCATTATTTGAAAAGGGATGCTTAAAATTCTTCAAAGTAACTAAGGCCTTCTATTCATTATTTTACTATGTGTCAGATATTATAATGGTTGCTCAAACGAATGAAATCTACTTTTCAAACCATGTTCATATTATATAGTATACCCACTATTTTCACATCAATAATTTTTGTAGCTTATTCACATGATTTTCCAGTATGCTTATCAAGATATTCGAGATCATAAAACCTTATGTTTTTATCTTTCAAGAGATAACCAAATAATTACTCGCATAATATATACTACTATGAATATGCCGTGGATGTGAATCCATTTGACATACTGCAATCGCTCGGTAGAACGGAGGTTACCATGAAAAGAATGATCGGTTTTATCCTTTTTTGGATTGCCATCGGCATGACAATCATGCTATTTATCACGAATGGACTCTTAGCAATATGTATCATTATTCTATGCCTATTACTAGGCTACAATTTATTCTGTAATTAACTATTATTCGATAGCAAAAAACATAGGAGGCAATATCCTATGAAATAAAAAAAAGAGGGTGTCAAGATCCCCTGACACCCATCGTTTTCCTTAAGCGCGTTCTACTTTACCGGATCTAAGACAGGAAGTACAAACATACATTTTTCTTGCTGCACCGTTAACATTAACCTTAACAGACTTCACATTAGATTTCCACATCTTATTAGATCTTCTATGAGAATGACTCACAGCGATTCCAAAGTGAGCACCTTTATCACATATTGAACATTTAGCCACCGAAAGCACCTCCTT
>JAEYOQ010000041.1 GCA_023411555.1 Bacillota bacterium | reverse complement strand
TCTGTAAATCCAATGACTTTCTGCGTTAATTCGTCTGTATTTCACTCATTTTCATGGCGATTTATTTTTTACCATACTTTGAAGGCTTTGCTACTACTGGTTTTCGCGACAGCGAAAAATATTCAATCAAAAAAAGGTTCACGACACTGTAGCCAATGTGTGAACCCTTTGCATAATATCTTTTTTATGTTAGATCCTTGATGTATCCTTTTCCATTCGTTATATATTCCACGTTTTCATCATGGAGCATGACAAGAACGCCGTCCTTTGTCATCTGTACATCAAGCTCAATCTCATCACAGCCTGCTTCTACCGCCTTTTTATAAGCCAGCATGGTATTTTCGGGATATCTCCCGCTGTAACCTCTATGTGCAATTACTTTCATGACTGTCATCCTCCCTTCTCTGAAAATCAGTAATGAATAACAATCAAATCCTTTATTCCTCCTGCCAGGACAATGCACATTTCACTGCCTTATTCCACCCCTTTAACAGCCTCTGGGATTGCTCCTTGTCCATCTTAGGGTGAAATACCCTGGATAAGCTCCAGTTCTTCTTGATATCCTCCAGATCTCTCCAATATCCAACGGCCAGACCGGCAAGATATCCAGCCCCCAAAGCCGTTGTCTCGATACATTCTGGTCTCTCTACCTGGGCGTGAAGAATATCCGCCTGGAATTGCATCAGAAAATCATTTACACTTACCCCTCCGTCAACCTTTAGGCTATTGATGCACAAGGCGGCATCCTTCTCCATAGAGGATAGTACATCATGGGTCTGATATGCAATGGCTTCCAAGGCTGCGCGGATAAAATGCTCTTTGCTGCAGCCTCTGGTTAAGCCGACTATGGTACCTCTCGCATATGGACTCCAGTATGGGGCCCCTAAGCCTGTAAAAGCAGGTACGATATATACTCCACCTGTGTCCTCCGTTTGATCGGCATAGCCTTCTACCTGGGCTGCCTCTTCAATCATATGAAGCCCGTCTCTCAGCCACTGTATCACCGCTCCGGCTGCGAAAACACTTCCTTCCAGCACATAGTTTACCTCAGACGATGTACCGGCTGCAATCGTAGTTAACAGCCCATGCCTAGACCTGATTGCATCCCGTCCTGTGTTCATCAATAAAAAGTTGCCTGTACCATAGGTACTTTTTACATCTCCCTTTTCAAAGCACAGCTGTCCAAACAAGGCTGCCTGTTGATCCCCAGCTACACCGGAGATAGGAATTCCTCCACCCAGGAGCTTACTGTCTGTATAGCCGTATCGGTAGCTAGAGGGTTTTACCTCCGGCAGCATGCATCTCGGTATATGAAAATATTCCAGAAGCTCATCATCCCAGCATAGGCTTCTTATATTAAAAAGCATGGTTCTGGACGCATTGGTATAATCAGTAGCATGGACCTTACCCTCTGTAAGCCTCCAGATTAACCAGGTATCTACTGTACCAAACAATAGATTACCGGCTTCAGCCTCCTCCCGGGCTCCCTCCACATGATCCAGAATCCAACCGATTTTCGTAGCCGAAAAATATGCGTCGGGTATTAATCCGGTCTTTTCCTGAAGGATATGATCAAAGCCTTCTTCCTTAATTCTCTCAATCTGATCCGCTGTCCTATGACATTGCCATACAACCGCATTATAGATCGGGTCTCCTGTGTTTTTGTTCCAAATAATCGTAGTCTCACGCTGATTCGTTATTCCCAGAGCCGCAATCTCCTTGGCAGTGATATTAAGCTTTGCCATCGCTTCCGTAGCTACGCTGAGCTGGGATGACCAGATCTCCATGGGATCATGCTCCACCCAACCCGGACAGGGATAGATTTGCTGATACTCTTTCTGAGCTTTACTAATAAGCCTTCCATTTTGATCCATAATAATACATCGGGAGCTTGTTGTACCCTGATCCAATGCCATTATATATTTTCCCAACATAGGTTACTTCTCCTTAAGCAATATTCTTGGTTGCGATTACATCAATACCTGTACCGGCTATGTCCGCTTTGATTACATCCCCACTGCGCACCGGTACTTCAATCTCAATCTCAGCCAACTCCTTAATGCATTGCAGCATTTTGTTCTTAGGAATACCCTCCCTTGTCTTTACAGATACCATGGGTATATCACTTCCTTTTACTCGTACAGTAGTCGTGACAATTCTTCTCGGGTCAGTCATTTCGGTTATTGCATAGGTCTTTCCTCTTGAACAGGAATTGCCTGTAACAAGGATATTTCCCTCCCCTTCCTGTGTCACATTGAGCATGCAGCCCAGTGGACAACAGATGCATACCATCTCATTCTTTTCCATATTAAGCAACCTCCTTCTCGATTGCGATCCGTATTTGCTGTAAATCTTTATATTGAAGCAGCTCTGTCTTTTTCAATTTAATCTCTTCCATCTCACCGGGGGCCATGATACGTTTTTTTATCTCCTTCACAAGAGTATCCTCGTAATATACACAGAGCTTTACCTTCGAAAAGGACTCACTAACGCGAAAACGCACAATCAGCTCCTCGGACATACGCTCTGGGTCGATAAAGGCCGGTACCGTATAACGTACTCCGTATTCCGGCTTAATAGCAACTTGTTTCTCATTGTTCCTTAGCTCGCCCCGAACATACATTGCGGCATTCTGTCCGGCAGTCACTGCCTCTTGAGATACATAGTCTACCAGGTCATGTACATGAAGTACGTTACCGCAGGCAAATACTCCGGGTAGGTTCGTCTGTAGGCTTTCATCAACGACCGGGCCGGAGGTAACCGGACTGAGTGTAATACCCAGCTTCATAGAGAGCTCATTCTCCGGTATCAATCCCACTGAGAGCAGTAATGTATCGCAGGGTATGTACTCCTCTGTCCCCGGAATCGGTTTTAGGTTCTCATCTACCTTAGCTAAGGTCACACCTTTCACACGTTCCTTTCCATCAATGGCAACTACCGTATGACTTAATTTGAGAGGAATACCGAAATCATCCAGGCATTGTGCGATATTACGTTTCAGACCTCCTGAGTAAGGCATCACCTCTGCTACCACCTTGACCTTAGCCCCCTCCAGAGTCATACGTCTGGCCATAATCAAGCCAATATCTCCGGATCCTAAAATAACTACTTCTTTCCCTGGCATCCTACCCTCGATATTAATAAAATGCTGAGCAGTACCGGCAGAGTAAATTCCAGCGGGACGATAGCCCGGTATATTGAGGGCCCCTCTTGGTCTTTCCCTACAACCCATAGCAAGAATTACCGCATCTGCTTCAATGTGAAACAGCCCTTCCGTCTTGTTCATCAGGGTTATCTCATATTGATACGACTTGGTACTATTATCCTCTGTGATCTGTCGATAGCTAATATCAATAGCCATTGTATTCAGTAAGTAAGGGATACCTGCTTCATTCACCTTCTCAATATACCTAGCAGCATATTCCGGGCCGGTCAACTCTTCCTTAAAGGTATGAAGTCCAAATCCATTATGGATACATTGATTTAGGATACCTCCAAGCTCCTTATCCCTCTCGATAATTACTACTCGTTCTGTTCCCTGTTCTTTCGCGGCAAGGGCTGCAGCTAGCCCAGCAGGACCTCCACCGATAATAACAATATCATATCTCATTCTTAAATTCCCCTTTCCTCATCCTGCTTGTTATAGCCGGTCAATAAATAAGAGCCTTCCTCTGATTTTACGACGGTTTCTATATCACGTTCTAATTCTCTCGAAAGAATTTCCATTGTTTTCGGTAAGCAAAAGCCAGCCTGACATCTTCCCATTCCGGCACGGGTACGTCTCTTGATACCATCTAAGGATCTTGCCCCTAAAGGTCGGTGAATCGCGTCCAGTATCTCTCCTTCTGTAACCATCTCGCAACGGCAGATTACATTGGCATAAGCAGGGTTCTTACGGATTAAGCTTTTCTGCTCCTCCACAGAGGCAGATGCCATACTCTTGATTCCAGTTCTTTGGCTTATGTAGTTCTCCTTCTTCATTGCCGGTGCGATCTTATTAACTATTTCTGCAACATAGGACCCAATTGCAGGAGCGCAGGTTAATCCCGGAGATTCAATGCCTGCTACATCGATGAAGCCGTTTGCATCCTCTACTTCTTCAATGATAAAATCATCCTTTGCTTCGTGTGCCCGAAGTCCCGCAAAGGAGGTTATCACCTGACGCATGGATGGAAGCTGACTAACACTTACAGCTGCCTTCTTCAGCACTTCCTCCAGTCCTCTTCCTGTTGTAAATTGCCCCTCCTTATCCTCCACATCTTCTGCGGTAGGGCCCATCAGTAGATTGCCATGGACAGTTGGAGAGACCAATACCCCTTTCCCATACTCCGTGGGCAGCTGGAAGATCGTATTTGATACAAAGTCTCCGACCTGCTTATCAAAAAGACAGTACTCCCCTTTTCTAGCAACAATACTTATCTTCCTCTCACTGACCATATTGTGCAATTGATCTGCATAGATACCTGCAGCATTGACAATGACACGGCCTTCAAATACTCCTTGTGAGGTATGTAGTAGGTAACTGCCTTCCTTCTTATCAATCCCAGTCACTTCAGTGTTAAAGTAAAACTCTGCACCATTCACACATGCGTTCTCAGCCAAGGCAATTGTCAGTCCAAAGGGACAGACAATTCCTCCCGTAGGGGCATACAGGGCCGCTACGACTGACTCCGAAAGCTTCGGCTCAAGCTCTCTCGCCTCTTCCCCTGATAACAGCTGTAGCTTTTCAACGCCGTTTTTAATTCCCTTCTCGTATAAGACTTGTAATTTAGCCTTATCCTCCTCTTTAAAGCAAAGTACAAGAGAACCGTTCTGTCGGAAGGAAAAATCAAGCTCCTTCGATAGCTCCTCCATTCTCCTGTTCCCCTCCACGTTCAGTCTAGCTTTTAAACTGCCCGGGGTAGCATCAAAGCCCGCATGGACAATACCGCTGTTTGCTTTGGAGGTTCCCTCACAGACATCCATGCCTTTTTCCAGAACTGCCACCTTTCTGTCACATCGCATCAATTCCCTTGCTACCGCGCTACCAATGACGCCGGCACCGATAATAATTACATCATACATGCTTATTCTCCTCTTTTTTGCACATAAAAAAAGCTAAACAAATAACACCATAAAATATGGTACTCTCTGCTTAGCTCTAATTCTCATGCATTCAATATTAAATTATTATATAGAAACAGTGCTTACTCACACTGTTTTTCACTTATTACTACCTAAATATTAGCAGATATCTCAACTTAAATCAATATAAAATTTATAAAATCACATAAACCAGACTTCATGATTCGTAGTGGAGATCGATACAGCTCCTCCGGACAGCGCAGAAAGCACATCGTCCTTATCCGAGATAAGTCCGCCAGCTATGATAGGAACTGAGCTGATTTGCTTGATTTTATTAATGACCTTGGGCATGACACCCGGTAATACCTCAATATAATCCGGCCTTACAAGCTCACTTTGCTTCCTGATATTTTCAAATGCCATAGAATCAATGATAAAGAAGCGAAGAATCGTATATAAGCCTAGCTCCTTTGCCCTCTTAATCAATCCAACCTTTGTGGATATAATCCCGTCGGCCTCCGTATTGTTCTTAATAAAGTCCACCGCTACTTCCTTTGAACTTAGTCCGTTAATCAAATCGATATGTACAATAACAATTCTACCAGTATCCTTGATGGTCTTTACTATATGAGATATATTACAGACATCTCCGAACAATACAAAGATTATGTTACTATCCGATTCCATGCATCGGCTTAAGCCATTCATATCCTTAACTGCTGCAATGATCGGACATTCGTCCATCGCATCTACAAATCTTTTATGCATATTACTCCAAGCCCCCACAGATGATTCAGGTTAATAAACTATACTTTGCAAATCAATTGACTTACTCAACATTATTATCTTCCTAATTATAGCTTTCCTTCCGTATTTTATCAATACGAAAATGAATACCGGAATATATATGAAAGTAAATAAAGTAACTGACCTCCTACTCCTCCGGAATATCCTCATTAGTAAAGTATCTTCTGGTGTCACCCTGCAAAAGCATTGCCTGCACCCTTCTTGCGAGCTTCAGCTTCATGGTCTCGAATAGGTTCCTGATATCCCTTGCATTACCAAAGCTCTTATCCCGAAGCTGGTATTTTCTCTTAATGACTTCCTTTACCCTTTCTGCCGCATCCGGCATAAGTTCATACATTTCCTTGCTACAGTAGGATAAGAATATATCATATAGCTCCTCAGCCGTATAATCCTCAAAGGTTACGTAATGATTAATCCTACTTTTGAAGCCAGGGTTTGTATCGAATAGCTCCTTCATCTCGTCCGTATAGCCTGCTAATATCACAACTAATTTATCACGGTTATCCTCCATTTCTTTAATAAGGGTGGCAACCGCTTCCTTGCCAAAATCATTACTGCCAGAAACCAGAGCATAGGCCTCGTCAATGAATAGAACACCTCCATAGGCTTCCTTTATTTTTTCTGCCGTCTTTTTTGCTGTCTGACCAACATATTCTCCGACCAGATCCTGGCGGGATGCTACGACTAGATTCCCTTTCTTCAGAATTTCCATATCCCTTAATATCTCACTTATAATCCTTGCTACTGTAGTTTTGCCGGTTCCCGGATTACCCAGAAAGGCCATATGCAGGGATGGCATATCGGTGATAATTCCCCTTTCCACCTCTGCCTTTAGGTAGTTTACATAGGCTAGCAGATTCTCAACCGTCTCCTTGGCACTTCTGAGTCCGATTAAAGACTTCAGCTTCTGATAGCTTTCTTCAATTCTATCCTCAGCACGGCTCTCCATATCGATTCCAAATTCAGCAGCGGTGATGGTCCTTAGCTGCTTTTCCTCGAGGGAGTTAATATGATTGATATCTATATGAAGTGCTTTATGCTCTATGGCAGCCCTTATTACCTGCTCAACCTCTCTGGCATTGCCGAATTTCTCGTCTACCTTACGTTTTCCAATCACCTGTTGAAATGCCTTTTCTCCGGAGGAAGTGAGATAATAACCCTCCTTGTCAAGTTTCTTTTTGGCAATCTGAAGCAATTCCTCTTCCCTATAATCATTAAAATGTAAAAAATAATTGAAGCGGCTTTTTAAACCAGGATTCATTTCCATCAAATGATTCATCTCATCCTGGTATCCGGCCAGTATTACAACGATTTCACCTCGATAATCCTCTACTGCCTTTAGTAAGGTTTCCAGTGCCTCCTTACCAAAATCATTCTCGCCTTTCCCCGCAAGAGCATAAGCCTCATCCACAAAAAGAACTCCCCCCATTGCCTCTTGTATCACCTTCTGAGTCTTAATGGCTGTCTGTCCGATATACTCCCCTACAAGCCCACTTCTGTCCACTTCAACCAGATGCCCTTCCTTTAATACTCCGAGCCCCTTAAACACCTTTGCAAATAATCTGGCAACCGTAGTTTTTCCGGTTCCCGGATTTCCAGTAAAGATAAAATTATATCGATGCTTTTCATCGGGAGTATAACCCAGCTTTTCCCTTCTCAAGGTCTCAAAAAGGATGGTTTTCTTATATTTTACAATTTCCTCCTTCACTTGATCCAAACCAACCAAATTATTGATTTGCCTCATAGCATCCTCAAGTATCTTCTCATCAATCCCAGCATATCCTCTATCCGGTGTCTCCTTTGCCCGGTTGATCTGTGATATCAATTGTTTTCCGTAGGTAGAGAGCTTCGAGTTTGGCTTCAGCATATTCTCTTTCCTGACCAGCTTTTTCAGCTGGTCATAGTCTTTCGCTCTATATAGATAATCCAGCTCAAGAATACAGGCTTCCTCAGTCCTATCAAAGGATTTACATCGTGAAATCAGATTGGCAATCCGTTGGTCCTTCTCATTGGTATAGCATAAGCATTTTGCGAAAAGGAAATTAGTCAGGTACTCGTCACTATCAATATGATAGGCTTCCTCCGCATAGCTCAAAGCCTTTTGATATTGCCCCTCCTCAAGGTATGCTGCAGATTGAATACAGGCCATCAGCATATCTCCCCTAAGCCCGCTTCCCTCCAATTGTCTTACACTCTTCGCAGCAGCCTCCGCTTTGATATAATCCTTTGTTGCAAGGTAGGTCTCAACGGCCATTTCCAATACAAGAAGATTGGTTGGATTACATTGAACCTCGTTGGTGATCAATTCACGCGCCTTTTCAAAGTTCTCAATCTGAATATACTGCCTTATTCTTCGTGACAATTGTTCCAACTCATTTGGAAGCTTCCTTTGTTCCATCCTGTCTTGCTCCCTCCATACTTTATATTAATACACCTGCTTGCTTAACAGTAGCGACTGTTGCATAATGTAAGCTTAATTGTTTTGATTTACTTTTTGAGACAATTCCTCAACGATCTTAAAGAGGAAGATAACAATGGCCAATACAATGCCGGCGATAACGAAGATATAGTCTACCCAGTCGCGTTTTCCTGTAATCTGCTTTCTTTCCAGCTTCCAGACCGGTTTGATATTAAAATAGGTTAATACTGCTGAAATTGCTACCGCTAAGATTCCTATCAGGATTGTGCCGATTTCTCCCGCACTAATGCCAGCGAATAAAATTAATATCGTTACACCATAAAGGAAGAGCGCCCCCCTGATATTTTTGAGATCATATCGTTTTGTCTTCTTAGCCTTTAAGAATTTAAGGTCTTCCTTGCCATTGGAAGGATCCATTTCAGCTCTATTCTCTGCCACCTTGATTAAGGCATCTAATTGATCTTCCTTATCAAAGTAACCTTTTTCAAATACCCGGTTCATATATCTTAGGTAAGCAGCTGAAACCTCCGAATTGAAGCGGTTATCCCCCTTATGCTTTGGAGCTAGTGTCTGGTATAGCTGTTGTGCTTCCTGCTCCTTCCCGTTAATCAGCTCTATTTCGATTAGGGTAGCACTCACTAGATAATGGTCCGGTACACGGTCCTTTAATAGATTCAAATAAGTAGTAGCCGCTGATACATTGCCAACCGAAGCTAAAATTCTTGTAAAGGATGCCAGTAATTCAATATCCTCCGGATTTTGTGTGATACCATCTCTAAATACTGTATTCGCCGCATTCATATCTCCGACTTCTATGTAGGACAAACCAAGGATATAATAGATTCTACTATCGGTAATACCACCCTCCAGAGCCTTCTGGCATGCATTGATTGCCGCCCGGCTATCTCCGGAGTTATAGGCTTCGTCTGCAAGGGCAATCAAAACATTAACTGCATCTTGCTGCTGCCTGCTTTGGTAGCTCTGTGCTTCCTGCTTTACCTGTTCAACATTTCCCTTCTTAACAGCCTTTTTCAGCTCCTTATCATATTTGCTTTTCTCACCTTTATCACAAAGCACCTTCATAGCCTCATTAATCAGCTCCAGCTGTTGCTCTGCCTTTTGTCTTGCCGCCAGATCCGGCGCATTCTGTCTGGTTACCCACCTTTTTCTTTCTTTCCTTAGTAGTTCTGCCAATTGCTCGCTGCCTAAATTACTGTCCAAATTTAACTCCTGATAATAATTTTTCATAGCTTCCTCCTTATATATTAATCTATTGTAAGCAGATCCAGTTTACTGATACTGCTTTCAATCTCTTCTCTGGATAGATTCGACTTTCTTTCGATATCCATCTCACCCAAATCCCGATTATCCTCGAGGTCAAATACCTTTACATGAACTATTCCATCTCTGTCATAGGAGATACTTATTCTAATCTGTGCTCCTGCCGGATGAGGCTTCAGGCGTAGCTTACTCGTTCCAATAATCTTGACATAATCCACATCCTCATCCTCTCCCTCCGTTACCTGCAGATATATCTCAGTCTGATTCTCCTGGGATGTATAGAAGATTTGCTCTTCCACTGCCGGAATCGGCTGGTTACGGCTTAAGATGATGGTATTGGATGGCTTACCATTGTCATCATGGGTAATGACTCCAAGGCTATGAGAATTGACATCTATAATCCTTTTTGACACTGGATTAGATTGCGCTGTCGCGTTTAAGTTCGCTGCATAATAGGCAGCCCCTAAGGCGACCGCTTCATCCGGGTTGATCTCTGCAGAAGGTTCAATCCCTGTAACCTCCCTGATGGTGTCCCTTACCAATGGCATCCTGCTGGAGCCACCCACCAGAAGAATTTTATCAATTTCACTCCAAGTGATACCTGCATCCTCTCTGGCCATATCCATAATATCTACCGTACGATTAAGGAAATTCTCCTTTATGATATCTCGAAGCTCCTCTCTGGTGATTTCCACCTTGATCGGTTTTCCCTGTGCGATCAGGCTGATGGAAGCTTTATCACGACTTGATAATGTCTTTTTTAGATTCTCGGCCTTTAGCCTTAAATCCTGCATGACATTCTCATCATCCATTAGGTCAATTCCAACTTGATCCAAAGCATAATCACTCACATGCATCATAATCGCATTATCAACGTCAAAGCCTCCCAGATTACGATCTCCGTTAGTCGCTTTGATCCTGATATCCTTCTCTGATAACTCCATAATGGTTACATCAAAGGTTCCACCTCCCAGATCATATACCATGATGCATTGCTTCTCGGTCTTATCAATACCGTAAGCCAGGGCTGCTGCTGTCGGTTCGTTAAGGATTGCCACAACCTCCAGCCCGGCGATCCTACCGGCATCCATAGTAGACTTTCTCTGTGCATCATCAAAATATGCCGGTACCGTGATTACTGCCTTATCCACCTGGGTACCAAGAAAGCTCTCTGCATCCTCCTTCAGGCGCTTCAGTATGATGGCCGATAACTCTTCAGCCCCGTAATCTGGACCCTGGTCCGTATCAAAGCGGTAATTCTTATTGCCCATGTTACGCTTTATGAATTGAACTACATTCATGGGATCGATGATCGCATTACTTTTCGCTGCTTCTCCAACCACTGGATCCTTCCCCTCAAATAGTATCACAGAGGGTGTTGTTCTTTGCCCATCCCTGTTGGGGATTATCTGAGCGTTTCCGCTCTTATCCACATAGGCGACGGCGCTAAAGGTTGTCCCTAAATCTATCCCTACTATCATAGCCCTTACTCCTCTACCGGTACCTATTAGTAACCAAATGTCTGCTCATATACTTCTACTTGATTCTTGAAATATGTAGTATCGTATTTATAATAACCCAGCTTATAGAATAGATATCTGAGTTCCTCGTCATCATCCTCAAAGCCTGTTCCCAAAAGAACGACATTACGGTCATGCTTTAAGAAATAACTACCTCCGCTGCCTCTCGTCCGATATACAGTGGAACTTTCCGCTTTGGTTGTTGCATCATCCTTCTGTATCAATTCCTCACGTATGGTATTGAAAAGCTCCCCAGCATCCTCTTCCGTCTCCATCTGGTAATACACAATGTTCACATCATGCATTCTACCAAGCAAAAGCCTTGCTGCTTGATCCGTAAAAAGATCTGTACTCAGCTCCATCGTCTCCCCTTCTATGGTCGTGAAGACCTGCTGAAACCCCTCCGGACTTAAGGGCTCCGGAACTTTGATATTGCAGCCTCCTAAGACTGCTGAAAAGATAATGATTAATGCAACGTAAAACAAATTCTTCTTCATAATTAACTCCCTTTCTTTTTCTATTAGTTACTTCTGCTGCTAGCTTCCTTCATGGGTACTTCAGCATAGTCTCCAGCGGTTTTACTTGCTTGTACTATATTAATCTTTGTAAAGAAGGAAACCCTCAAATAAAAATAAAAAAATTAGAGTGTAACCATCAATCCCTTTGGATTAATCGTCACACTCTATTTTTGTTGATTTATTTTATTAAAACTTCCCTTGTGATAGACATCACTAAGAATCACGAGAGGTGTATCATGGGCGCTGTTCGTGTAGTACGACATCCCCACTAGATGTCCAGATAAAAATTATATTCTCCAGGCTGTAAATCCATGAAGCTGATTTGATATAAGCCCTCCTTAAATTCTGCAGGCTGTATCAAAGGTTCCAGCTCCTTGCTTGCTCCAATCAGAATTCCAACCGGAGGTTTATCCTGATAGGAAGACTGATACTCTAGCTGTACCAACAGCTGCATCTGATTACCATCTAAGATTATTCTTGTATCCTTGCTGTCTGGTGATACCAACAGACTGGATAAATTCTTCGATGACTTTGCCTTCGTATCTCCTCGAACTGCCATAGCAGGTACCGGCTCCAGGGTATTGAATAAGGACCGCTGATTCATAGTATTTTGAAGCATACCACTGAGCTTATTATATTTCTCGTCCTTCAGGTGTATCTTGATGCTGCTTTCAATTCCTTTCCATCTTTTCGAAAGCCACTCTATTAATCTCTTTTCCACAGAGCTTCCGGCCACCTTCACAAGAAGCTTCTCCACTTGGTATCGGTCTAATAGTGCCTGCTCCAAGGACAAATACCCCTCATACTCCTGAAGTGAAAAATTATCTACTATTTGACTAATATATAGCATCCTCTCGTACATAGCAGTACATTGATCACACTCCATCAGATGCTCGGATATCCGCTCGAACTCGTCTGCATTGTCATAGGAGTATTCCTGCATGTCGATATATTCTCTTATCATCTCATAGTTTAAGTGCTCCACAGTTATCCCACTCCTTAATCAAACTCATAACAGATCTCATCCTTCAGCTTATTCCGAAATCGTAAGCTCCAATTCTCTAAGTCCTTACGCTTAAATCGATCTCCGAAGATCATATCACAGATCATAATTCCATTCTCTTCTGTCTCCATACTATCCAGAAAGTTACTACCCCAGGATATCCTGCCAAGCTTGACCCGTCTATTAAACTCATGAATAAAGCGATCCGCACTAAGCTGAATCGTATTGTCCTTCAACTCCTCGAAGGCCCAGGCGGGGGAACTTAATTCCTTGGTCTTGGGATTCAAGAGTTGAAACAATACAATGGTATAGCAGCATCCTACAGTCTTATATGCCTTCTCCCTCTGATTCATAAGCATGTCCACAAAACGCTTTAGCATTCTGATATGTTCCAGCTGAGATTCCAGAGATAATATCCTGTTCTCAGGAGTCTTTACCCGTTCCTTTGCTTGATAGTACATCAAGTAATCAATTTTGTCATCCTCGTTGTAATCCTTATCCTGATCGATAGCAATCATAGCAATCATATCACGTCTACGCTTTTTTATGTAATCGATGGCTTTATTTCTGGCAATCATGCAGCAATAACCGGCAAAGCTTTTACCCTGCTTTTTATAATTACTTAAACCGGATTCCAAGATGACAAGCATCGTCGTCTGAAGAACCTCCTCCACATCCTCCGGAGCTGCTTGTCCACCGTTTCTTACATTTACCTCAACTGTCCTTCTGATATATTGATTCAAAAGCTCGAACAAGCGGTTTTTATCCTTTTGAATGCCCGTTTCGATGCTTTCATATTCCTTCTCTATCTCCTGTTTCAGCAGCTCATAATCAATCACTTAACCACCTCATAAATACATCATAGTGTGAATTATTGAAAAGAATATTTCACACACCAACTTTGTGCCTGCCGTCTTATAAGTGTAAACTGTCTCGCATGCATTATGGAAATTTTATCATTATATGCTGGTTATTACAAGGTTTTATTGTCTTTTAGCGAATTATGCTTTAAGATATCAATGTGAAATATACAATACATATTTCCCAGTGTTTTGTCCTGCATCGAAGATGCAGATAGGGATATCTATGTGAAATACAAAATACATATTTCCATGGGAAGAACTTCGAAGTCCTCCATGGGATCAAACTACAACAATGACCAACAGTAGGAGTGTTTATGTCCAATACTAATCTAGGTTATCATTATTTACAATCTGCCAAAGAGGCTCATGCCATGGGCAACTTGGTCCTTGCGAAGGAGAATGCCACTAGGGCTGCCGGATATCTCTCTAACTGTCCCGAGCGTATCTTTGAATATCTTGACTGCATCACCTTATTACAGACCCTGGCTTCTCTCAGTGGTAATCTGGAGGAATATCAATCACTGGAACCTCTGGTTAAGTCCACTATCTACAAGATATTCGGGATACAAGCACCCTTCTATTATGCTCTCCATCAATATGACAGCAGCGAATTATATATGAACAAGGGTATGCTGACAGAAGCTAAGCTACTGATTGAAGAGGCTCATCAGTCCTTAAGTCAATCATACGCAGATAATCCGGCCATATTATATCAGTATCACTATTTTCTTTCCCGCTATTTGTATCGATGCGAGGATTATTATAGCTGCATTGATTCCTGCCTTACTACTAATGAGTTATGGATGGCCTTGGAGGAGACAGAGTCAGAGGATCATGAAGATCCTTTTCTATCCATGTTATATCAAAACATGTACCAAATTACCCGTATGGGAATCCTGAATGCAATTTTACTAGCCTCCTCCTATGGAAAGCTAAATAATAGCGAAACAGGCATTCAGATTCTGCAGAACATTCTTCAGATTATCCCCAGTCCTGAGGATCTGGATTATTATATCCGGTCTGCCATTGACCTAAACCTTGCTGAGCTATATGCCAGGAACCATAACTTCCCGGAAGCACTTCGTCTAATGGAGCCATATCAGTATGCCGATTACAGTAATTATCCGGACCTTGCCGCCTGCGTGGACACCATTCATTTCGCGGTGGCCTACTCGACCGGCTTTCAAAAGGACCTCCCCCTCCGCTTATCCTGGATCACAAACCTATCGGATACCATCAGTAATGATTATCTGAAATTACATTGTTTTAACCTGGCAGTAGCACTGGCATCCCAAGGACAATACGAAGAAAGTCTGGCTCTTAGTAAGGGCATTGGGGACAAGGGGTTGTCCCTGCGTATGGCTCTCTATCATGAGCTTAGTGACTATGCCGGGATGCAGAAGGACTTCTCAAGGGTCTGTAGCTATTATCTGAAGGAAATTGAACATATCTTCTCTCATTATAAGGAAGAGCTGGTCTATAACCATCTGAACGCATTGGAATATCATATCTCCCTATGCCTGGGTGCTCTCTTATCCGAGGAGCTTAAAAAGAGTAACGCTTGCCTTCCCTCTGACCAGCTGTATGAATTCTATCTGAATACAAAGGGTATCTCTCTTGAGGGCTCCTATCTCCTGAGACAGTACCCGGATATTAAGGCCTTAAAACATCGCAGTCTCATAAGGGTCATGGATCTCCAAAGGCAGATACCTAAGGATGTTATATTGCTGGAATATGTCCTATCCCGTACCTTGAATGAAGCCTACTATGATATTTTTATCGTGTCTCATGAACAGGTCGATTATCTGCGGCTTGGTACAGAGGGTGAAATCAAAGAACTGCTTCAGAAATACCAGGATTATCTTCAGGATTTCAGTGGAGCCCCACTCACAGAGCCGGAAATTTCTGACCTGAAATCAAAGCTAAGACGTAAGCTTATCCTTCCGATTAAAAAATATCTTAGTAATATCAATGGGCTTATCATGGCTCCGGTAGGGGACCTGTATTATATCCCCTTTGAAGCTCTCACCATAGATTCTACAACGGAGCTGGGAGACCTTTATCAGATTACCTATTTAAACATTGGGCGAGAGCTGGCAATAACCTCTCCCACACAGAGTGATAGTGATAGCATACTTTCTCATTCCCTAATCCTTGGCAATCCTCATGTGTACCGACTTCCCGATCTCCCCTTTGCAGCCCTGGAGACAGAATCCGCCGGAGAACTATTACAGGCAAGGGTTTATCATGGTAGAGAAGCATCCATCGATTTGCTATACCGATCTAATCTGCAGATTCCCCTTCTACATATTGCAGCCCACGGCTTTTTCCGCAATACAGTTTACCTTGATAGCACACAGCCAACTACATCGGATATTAACAGTAATCCGATGAAAACATGCGGTTTATTTCTTGCGGATGAATATCCCTTAACAGCTGATGAAATCTCTTCTTTACCTCTATCTGAGGTAAAGCTCTGCATTTTATCCGCCTGCTATTCCGGTCTGGGCGAGGGCAGAGGAAATGAGGGTATCTTTGGTTTACGACGAGGCTTCTTTCTTGCCGGTTGCCGTAGTCTGTTACTCAGCCTGTGGAGTATTCACGATTTCGCTGGTATGCTTTTTATAAGAATTTTCTATGAATGCCTTATCACCATGCAGCTTGATACCTATCAAGCACTAAAGAACACAAAGCAGATTATGCGAACCAGAACTGTTCTCGAATGGAAGCACTACTGGCAGGAATTACTGATGACTACTACTTCCCTGGAGCTATCGGAGGCTGTACAAGCTTATTCCTTTCAAAATGATGAATATATTCCCTTTGAGCATCCTTACTACTGGGCAGGCTTCCAGCTGATAGGAAAACCGGTTTCCCTACTGTAATTAGCAGGGAAATCGGAAATGTTCTTATGATAATGAATTATTTAAGCATGAACTTTATATTAGGATCCTCCCCCATGGATACTCATCAACATCATATAGCCTGGTGATATAAGGAGCATTCCTGCCAATCATAACCAAGGCCTCTCCTTTGTCCTTACTGAACTGCTGGAGATCACTAACACTAATTAGACTTCTTCGGATATTGTTTTCATAAATACATTCCCCGCAAAGGACAACGAGTTCCTCCAAGAGCTCTCTTTCCCTACTGTTTAGAAATATCCAGTTATTGCAATTACCCTTAAGGGTATGTGCATCGCCCCCATATTTGGCTACCAGCTGATGCTGGCTTTGGATAAAAAGATAAAAACGTATATTTCTGCTTCTTGCTGCAGTAATCATCGCAGGCATATCTGATATCTTAGGCAGGTTAGAGAACTCATCCAGAATGAAATTCATACGTATTCCCAGCTGCTTGTTCTTATTTTTCTGTGCTTCTATGATTAACATCTCATAATATTGCTTGATGAACATACTGGCAATGAAGTGATAAGTAGTTCGTTCATCCGGTAGGATAAGATAAATCGCCGTCTTCTTTCCTTCGCACTCTCTTAAGCTGATGCGATCAGCAGACAGTACCTCAGTAAGCCTTGGCTGGGTCAGAAACACATTCATCATAGCATCTACAATAGCTAGGACACTTCCTACTGTCCTTTCGGAATTATTCTTAAGAATTCTAAGCTTTGAAAGAGCAAGGGAGTTTGTTGTCAGTTCATCAATGTCATCCTTATATATACTGTCCTTTTGATGGATTTCCTCTACCATCTGCAAAAGGCTCTTAATATTTTGCTTTTCTAGCGGTGCATTCTCGAGCAGGATAATCAGTAGTCCATGGAGGATATTCTTGGCTGCATTTTCCCAATAAGGATCCTTTTCATTACGCACACTCTCACTCAAGGCCTGTATAAAATCATAAAGGGCCTCATAAGCCTTCTCTTCTTCACCCTCCTGTAGGAAAAGGCTGGCAAGCCTTATGGGGTTCCAGCAATCACTATGCTTTAGATCACGGAAGTTCATTACCATACATTGATAGCCCTGGTCCCTCACCGCATTGGCTGTTCTGTCATATAATTCTCCCTTGGGATCTGTTACAACAAAGGATTCCCCTGCCTTCATTAGGATTTGAATCAACGGCATTGCAAACAGTCTTGACTTTTTGGAACCTGTCGACCCGAACACTAGGGTATGATTATCCTCCGTATCAATGTAAGCCTCATTTTCTTTGGTGATAATCGGTATTCCGCCCTTCTCATAGCTCTCTGATGACAGATCGATTCTGGTCAGTGAGCTCTTTATCATCTCTTCCTTGGCAAATTCTGCTCCATAGCATTTTTCTACTTTATATTCCTGATACAACATGAATACATCCTCCTTTTTATAACTTCCAGGCTATGACTTAACGATGAATATCAAATCCTATACTATTCCGTTCCTTCCTCCGTACTATATCATCGGTCTTGCGGATAGAGTGCTTTAGGTGCTGACATGTAATGATCCGATCCGGTAAGGTTGGGTTTTTAATATATTCGAACATAATGTCCTCAAGGATTAATTTGATCTGTCTGTAGCTGTCAATATCCTCGATACCCATCAATTTTCTTCCGATGCCTATGATCGATAGCCTCGCATCCTCTGTCAACCGAAACCCCGACAGCTGCAGGTTATCTTCAATAATCCCGGTAAAATTGTCTATAGAAAGAGGTACGCTATTGACAATTCGTATATTAAAATATTGCTGCAATATTTTCTCCAGCAACTGGGCATTGCCCTCCACAGAGGTCTGAAGGATGATCATCAGGTCTGACCGTCGTTCCTCCAGATACTGTAGTATTGCCAAGAACCGCTTATCCTCCAGACGATATTCCTTCTCACACCATTCATCAATATGTAACAATACGATCCCCCGAAAGGTCTCACCCGCATCCTTTTCCTCTATAAAGCGCATCAGCCTGATTAGTGAGGGATGGTCTGTTCCTTCTTTATACTCCATATTAAGCTCAATATAGCTCTCTCTTCCTTCAAAGGGGATCAGCCCTGCCCCCTTCAGATACTCTGATATACTTCCAAGATAACGATGTATTCCATTCCCATATTTCTCGTAATTCAGATAGACGGGAAAGCTGATCGGCTCCTTGATCAGGTTCCGGTTTTCATAAATAGTATGCCACTCTGTTACCATCTCCAATAAGCTTTCATTATCCTGCATTTCTACCTGCTGTATGTTTTTGTATAAGATTAATTCCGTTGAATTCATGCTCTTTCCCTCCTGAAGCTTGTTACTATATTAAACTTAGCAGTGAGGATAAACCCTCAAGAGATTGTTGCATCGTAGAACACAAAATAGAAAAATCCTGCTCTTTGAAGCAGGATATCTAGTCTTTCTCTTGCCTAAACTCACAATTTGCTTTCAGCAAATTGCTCGTTAAGAAATCGTTGCTTCGCAACCTTGCTTGAGAAGATCATTCAAGCAAAAAAATCCTGCTCTTTCGAGCAGGATCCCTGGTCTTTCTCTTGCCTAAACTCACAATTTGCCTTCAGCAAATTGCTCGTTAAGAAATCGTTGCTTCGCAACCTTGCTTGAGAAGATCATCCAAGCAAAAAAATCCTGCTCTTTCGAGCAGGGGATATCTAGTCTTTCTCTTCCCTAGACTCACAATTTGCTTTCAGCAAATTGCTCGTTAAGAAATCGTTGCTTCGCAACCTTGCTTGAGAAGATCATTCAAGCAAAAAATCCTGCTCTTTCGAGCAGGATTTTGATTTCTTACTTTAATGTTACTTTTGCGCCTTCAGCTTCTAACTTAGCCTTAAGATCATCAGCTTCTGCCTTGCTTGCGCCTTCCTTAACTACCTTAGGAGCGCCATCAACAAGATCCTTAGCTTCCTTTAAGCCTAAACCAGTTACTTCACGAACAACCTTGATAACCTTAACCTTGTTCGGGCCTGCATCTGTTAACTCAACGTTGAATTCTGTCTTCTCTTCCTCTTCTGCTGCTGCAGGACCAGCTGCTGCTACTACAACACCTGCTGCTGCGGATACACCGAATTCTTCTTCACATGCTTTTACTAATTCATTCAGTTCTAATACTGTAAGGCCTTTAATTGCCTGGATAAAATCTTGAGTTGTCATTATTATTTACCTCCATATTTTTATTTAAATTCGCATTGGTTTCTTGTTTCGATTCACTATTACCTTTGCCTGCTTCTTACGCGATCTGTGAACAGATTACAGCTTAGCTAATAAACTGATTAAGCCTGCTTCTCTGCGATCTGCAAACAGATTGCAGCTTAGCTATTAAATTGATTAAGCCTGCTTCTCTGCGATCTGTTTGAGTACACGAGCAAAGTTTGTAATAGGAGACTGTAAGCTTCCAAGTAACTTGGAAATAAGAACTTCTCTGGAAGGAATAGTTGCAATAACCTGCATTCCCTTCGCATCATAGTAAGCTCCTTCAACAACACCAGCCTTGAATTCTAACTTAGGCATTGTCTTTGTGCATTCAAGTATAATTCTTGCAGGAACAGTTGCATCCTCTAAACCAAAAGCTACAGCGGTAGGGCCGTTTAAGTCCTTTGATAAAGCTTCAAATTCTGTTCCTTTAAATGCAAAGTTAAGCATTGTGTTCTTATACACCTTGTATACGACACCAGCTTCTCTTAATTTCTTACGAAGCTCTGTATCCTGAGCAACGGTTAAACCACGATAATCTACTAATACAGCAGCTTTAGCCTGGCCTACATAACCCTTAATCTCTTCTACAATAGGTTGTTTTTGTTCAACTTTTGCCATTAGGTACACCTCCTTGTTTCATTATGCGGAAGCTAGCAAACAGCAATCTATGATTGCTTGCCATCATCCTTGTCTTTCTTAGAAAATACTACCTGTTCGCCGAGTCTGTTGAATTCAATAATTTAGGTAAATTGATCTCTCCACTCACCTTATTATGAATTAAAAAACCTCTTCCCGCCAAGGCAGAAAGAGGTTAATAAAATCGCAATGATTTAAATCAACTTTTCCTCGGTAGGCGGTAACACCTTATGCCTTACGGCACCTACTGTCTTCGGCAGTTTTATAAGCAAATTGATTATTCGCTTACACACAAATCGAATTATAGCATGGACACGGATGTGTGTCAACCCCTAAAATCCATCTGTGACATAAGAATCTTTAATCAAAATTCTTAATTTAGTTCTTAATTAGCCTAACTTCGCTGTGTTCAGCTTTACGCCAGGACCCATTGTAGAAGCTAAGGTAACGCTCTTTAAATACTGTCCTTTTGCTGCGGAGGGCTTAGCCTTAATTACAGCGCCGATTAAAGTCTGGAAGTTATCATTCAACATCTCTTCGGTGAAGGAAGCCTTACCAAGAGGAACGTGGATAATATTTGTCTTGTCCAATCTATATTCGATCTTACCAGCTTTGATATCATTAACAGCCTTGGTAACATCCATAGTAACGGTGCCTGCCTTCGGGTTCGGCATTAAACCCTTAGGACCGAGAACACGGCCTAAACGACCAACGACACCCATCATATCAGGGGTAGCAACAACTACGTCGAATTCGAACCAGTTTTCATTCTGGATCTTCGGTATTAAATCATCTGCACCAACATAATCAGCGCCAGCAGCTAAAGCTTCATTCGCCTTATCTCCCTTTGCAAATACGAGTACACGTACTGTCTTACCGGTTCCGTGAGGTAATACTACCGCACCACGAACCTGCTGATCAGCATGACGTCCATCAACACCAAGTCTGATGTGCGCTTCGATGGTCTCATCGAATTTAGCGACTGCTGCTTTCTTAACCAAGCCGATCGCTTCTAATGCATCGTACTGAACTGATCTGTCGATTAATTTCGCAGAATCTTGATATTTCTTTCCTCTTTTCATTCTATAAACCTCCTAGTGGTTGTATCGGAGAAAACAGAATTCATAGAACTCTGTTGAGCGAACTCATTATTATGAATTTGCCTGCAAACATATTGTGTCTGCATATCCTCCCACGTTATTAGATTCTAAATCGCATAGTCTCTTTCAACCATGCTGTTTCATTCTTATTTACTATTCTTCAATGGTAACGCCCATGCTTCTTGCGGTACCAGCAATCATACTCATTGCTGCTTCAACGCTAGCTGCATTTAAATCGGGCATCTTAAGCTCTGCAATTTTTCTAAGCTCTGCCTTTGAAAGCTTTGCAACCTTTGTCTTGTTAGGGACAGCGGAACCGGACTTAAGATTAAGAGACTTCTTAATCAATACAGCTGCCGGAGGAGTCTTTGTAACGAAGCTGAAGCTTCTGTCTGCATAAACGGTAATTACAACGGGTGTAATGATACCATCCTGATCTGCTGTTCTTGCATTAAATTCCTTTGTGAACTGAACGATGTTCACACCGTGCTGACCAAGTGCGGGTCCTACCGGGGGAGCCGGTGTAGCCTTGCCAGCTGGGATCTGTAATTTGATATAACCTGTAACTTTTTTTGCCATGATAGCATACCTCCTGATAAATGTGGTGTTTGCGGGAATGTCCCTCCCACGTAACTAACTTAAGTTACCTATCTGAATTTTGCAATTCAGTTCGTGAGTTAATTATAACTCACTTGGCGAAAAGAATTCTCATCAAGTGAAATCGTATTTCACCTTAGCAAATATAATTTGCTTTCCTTAGCATGCACTGATGTTTTGAACAAGATGAATCAGCAAGCTAACTCACTTGTATTCAATTATCTGCGAACTTTTACGTCACCGAAGCCAATCTCAACTGGAGTTTCGCGTCCGAACATATCCACGCTGATTGTAACAATCTGCTTATGGGTATTAATCGCTTTGATCTGTCCTGTGGTATTCTCCCATACACCGGAAGTAACCATAACAGTATCACCGATTTCAAAATCCAAGGATATTTCGTCTGACTTAATTCCCATGCTACGCATCTCAATCTCCGTTAAAGGAACAGGCTGCTTAGAGTCCGGGCCAACGAAGCCGGTTACACCTCTGGTATTACGTACTACATACCATACATCATCATTCATGACCATATGGAGAAGCACATACCCGGGAAACATCTTCTTTTGGACACGTTTCTTAACACCGTTCTTTACTTCGATTACATCCTGCATCGGAACGGATACTTCTAAAATCTGATCCTGCAGCTTTCTGTTTTCAATTGTCTTCTCAATGTTCGCTTTAACTTTGTTCTCGTACCCTGAATAGGTGTGAACAACGTACCAATTAGCCTCTGACATATCCTCACCCTTATCCTAAAAAGATTCCAATACCGAGTTCAATAACATAATCCAGTACGTAAATAATTAATCCTAAGATAACGGTAACACTAACGACAGCAACTGTCTGCTTTGCAAGAGTTTCTTTACCCGGCCAAATAATCTTTTTGAACTCGGCTTTTAAACCCTTAAACCAGCTTTTTTTTGGAGCTTTTTCGGTTGTAGTAGTATTTGCCATCTCTCCCATGTTTTCATTTCCTTTCAGATTAATTATTTCGTTTCCTTGTGCAATGTGTGGGTTCTGCAGAACTTACAATATTTCTTTGTTTCCATTCTGTCTGGATGTAACTTCTTTTCTTTGGTTGTGTTGTAATTGCGTTGTTTGCAATCTGTACAAGCCAATGTGATCTTTACGCGCACAATATCCACCTCCGATTTCTCTTGTAGCGCATTCGCTAACTTTGCTTCCAGCTTTTTTAGGCATAAAAAAAAAGCCCTCTTACTTTGCTTTCTTACTATATCATACCCAAGTTGGTACGTCAATATTTTTTTCTGGTTATCTCGTATTATATAACAATAATTTTAAATCTGCAACACTTTTCTCCTTTTTATATAATAATGAAGGAAGACAGATGTCCATCATAGTAGCTTACCCAGCAACCATGTTTGAAGAGTGATCTGTCTTCCGTATTATATGTATTAACCGTATTATTTATAATCTTAATTTAACCTGATGATTTTTTTGCACTGTTATCTTACATTTTGCTTTTAGACCACTGGAGGTCTTAACGGTTATTGTTACTGTTCCCTCTGAGATAGCCTTTATCTTCCCCTCGGACGATACTGTCGCCACCCTTTCATCTGAACTTGAGAAGGTGACTTGATCCGTCGAAGAGCTTGGCGTAATATAGGCCCTTAGATTGTAGGTATCATCTATATTCATGGTCTTAGCTGTTAATGAGAGCTTAAGCTGTTTTGCTTTAACCGTTCGTATTGTTATCGTTTTAACCGACATATTACCACGGTTATCGATTGCAAAGATAGTATAGATACCATCCTTTTTCACCTTAAAGGTTATCTTATCATCCTTCGGCTCTAAAACTGCACCAGCATCCCCTGGAAGAAATTCCTCTGCTTTTCTGGTTCCCTCCATATATTCCAGTCTCTTGACACCACTCTCGATATCACTATATCGAACGGTCACTTCTCTGGACTTATAATCATCGGACACAGAGTAGCTTACATTAAGACTTGGTCCTTTCGTATCATCAAGCACCTCATAAATCTGTACCACCTCGTTGCCTGCATAATCAGATGCATAAAAGGAGTACTTTCCTGCTTTTGATACCGTTATTTGATTATCCTGAAGGGCAGTGCCTTTTATTCCTCTGGCGAAATCCTTAACCGTCTTCTCGCCTATACTCCATCTTACTACTCGTACATCAGCTGGGCCAACATCATATACCCTAACCGGTACTATGATATCACTTTCTTTATAAATCGTACTAAAGCTCATTATGGGAGCGTCAGTATCCCTTGACATGGTTGCCGCTGCCTGCAATGATTGATAGGCACTTGGAATGCCCGGATACCTCATATATTCCCGCAGTCCGGGTAATTCTTTTCTATTTGTTAGGATAAGCTCCTTTACACTCTTGGGATAAACATGGTCATTGCTTGCATAGATAAGAGCCGCAATGGCTGAGACCTGAGGTGCTGCCATGGAAGATCCATTCATGGATCCATAGCTACCGACAATCGTACTCATTATGTCCTCTCCAGGAGCCGCTATGTCTACCGAATCAAGACCATAATTGGAATAATCGGTTAATTGGCCGTTGGAATCAATGAAAGTAACTGAAATTAAATTATCCAATTTTAAGCTTGCAGGATATACCGGTTGAAAATTGTTATCATCCCCCGTATTGCCAGCAGCTGCCACAAACAGCATATCTGATTCCTCCATAACCTGCATCAAGGAAGCTGTGTAAGAGGAGGTTCCCCAGCTTAAGTTGCAGATATCAGCTCCCATGCTAGTAGCATATTTGATTGCCTCAACTGCATCCGCAAGTGTACCGGTCCCTTTAGGACCACCATTGATCTTTAATGCCATAATCTTAACATCGACCTTAGAGGCTATTCCAGCCACACCGATGCCATTATCTAATGTTGCACCAATAATTCCTGCAACATGAGTACCATGATCGTCATTATCCTCCGGTAACGCAACATTTTGCTTTAATCGTTCGGAATAGATATAATGGCAGACCGTATTATCATCATTGTAGAAATCCCAACCATAATAATCATCAACATATCCATTCCCATCATTATCAATATTATCTCCGGGAATTTCTCCTTCGTTAATCCACATATGATCTACTAAATCGGGGTGAGTATAATCCACGCCGGTGTCAATCACAGCTACAATTACTTCACGCTTAGGTAATCCATCTTCCGATAACTTCTTCCATGCGTCCAATACATCCATATCGATATCCGCAATCGATGGAATATTCAATCTTCCGGCCTGTGTTAGGTAAGCATAGTGTCCCGGATTATCAATTGCCCATTGAGTGTCCGCATAGGTATCATTACTAAAGCCTAAGGTTGAAATAATTGTATTCCCCTGGGCCTCAAGAACTACCTTATCCTCCTTAAGCCTATGTAATACTTTATTAAAAGAAGATTTGTCGTTCACTGCAAGAAGAGCATAGTTTTCAATGTGTCTTTCAATCTTAATTGCTCCGTCATATCGCTCAACCATATCATCAAGCGCCTGTTTAGACATCTCCTCCTTGAATATTACAACAATTTCACCGCCCGCTTCCTTATAAGCCTGCTGTTCTCTGCGGTTACTTATATGTAGGGTTGCCAAGGAAACTGTAGCGATTGCAACAAGCGCTGCAAGTATCATATACACTTTTTGTCTGTTTAATCGCATCATCTTCATAAAATTCTCTCCACTGCCAAGGCTATCCTGTTACAATGATAGCGTAAGACTTACAATTGGCATTTATGTGGCAGAATTATAACAAAATTGTTATAATTATTATTTTTTTATTATCTTCGACCGTATTCGACTTAAAATATTTTTCCTGATGCAAATTTTAGTAATATATGCTATACTAATTTTTATTAATACGATATACCATCTGGTCTTAGTACCTTTTAGACCTCAGCTAAGGAAGCTGAAGGAGGTGTGCTTATGGAGAAACATAACGAAATGGGATCTGCTAATCCAAGGGATTTTTGGGATAGCCTACTTCTTGATATATTGACTACAGACCAAAACATCATACAGGAGGATTATAAATCCTTTATTGAAAGAAGTATTATGTTTACTATGTTTTTCAGAGGCGGTCATGCTATGGAGCTTTACGGTTTTCGTAAAATACTACATATCAAAGAACATGGTTATGTGCTGATTCTTAACCTTTCAGAGACTCCCCAGTCAGGCACAAGCGAAGAGACCATTGATGAATTAGAGATCTATCAATACCTTCGCACTAGACTTAATAATAGAAATATATGTATCGGCCCTCAGATCATTAATAGAATACTTCTTCTGGTGTCAGAGGATTCCCCTGAGTATACAAAAGACCATAGGGAATTGAGCTACAAACTTTGCCAAGATATTATCGCACACCTACAAGAACAATTTCAGATCAAGCTGACGATCGGCATCGGTAGTCCTCAACCCATAAATACGATTTACACATCCTTTATCGATGCTTTTTCTGCATTATATTACCACAGCACTGAGTCTATTATATATTATCAGGATGTAGATCAGCGATATTCTAATTCACATTTTGACTACCTTTTAGCAGAAAAGCATATGATTGAAGCGGTCCGGCTTAGAAAATCCGAAGCCTATGATTATTTTACTATTATTATGAATCAGCTACGCTCCTACAGTGATCAGTCCAAAAGAAGCAAGATTCTTGAGCTTCTCACACTTGTCAGCCATGCCATGTACCTGGATAACCAGAACGAGTTTACCTATGTTGATTATATTGGAATTGCCCAGGAGCTGATGGAATTATCGGGAGATAGACTGATTGAAACGGCCTATGAGCATTTTATCATCATTACCAGTTATGACAAACCCCAAAGTAATATCGATTATTCCAATCATATCGTTAAGGCGACCCAGGAGTATCTGGAGACTCATTATGCGGAAGATATCTCACTGGAGGATATGGCTGAACAGGTAAATATCAGTCCCCCATACTTTAGTAAGCTGATCAAAAAAACCACCGGCTTTAACTTTATTGATTGGTTATCTATGTTTCGGGTAAAGAAAGCAAAGGAGCTTCTTACCAACTCTGATTTAACGGTAAAGGAAGTCTGCTTTATGGTTGGATATAAGGATCCTAATTACTTTAGCCGTATTTTCAAGAAACGGATCGGTATCACACCAAGCGAATATGTAAAAAATAGCTCTTACACTAACAGTAAGAGCTAAAAAATAAACCACTATACATTGAAGTTACGTATGGATTGCGAAAGGTTTTTGTCTCTCGGTTCGGGTACGTAACTACTGTTTTTTCCAGGTACTCCATCGGATTTATTGTAATTGTCTCAGCCTTATCCCTGAGTCTTGCAATAAATCCGTTTTCTCTTGTAAATAAACTCTCTATACCTCCGTCAATAGCAGCCTGTACAGCAAGAGAATCCTTTATGGATAAATATCCATCCTCATCGGGCGTAATTCCGCAGGCCTCCAGCTCCTCCGAATACACCTTCACTAAGCCTTTCATTTCACTGATTAATTTTGAGGCACGATAATGCTCCTGATTATTCTGGGTTCTATTGTGCGCAAGGCGAAGCAAATCGTTAAAGGTATCTAAAACCCCCTCCACCGAGTCTAAAATCTTCTCACCATCTGGTACAATTCTTAGGGAAACCGGTTCCTGACTTGTTCCATTTAAGCTGATACGAAGCTTTCCTTCCAGATTGAAGGTGTTTGTTGAGGTCCTTCTGGATATATCATTAATCATGAACTCCGATGTTCCGGAAGGCTGCTCAACCCGATTAAGTCCAAAATATTCTACTACACCCATCGTGTGATGGTCTGCATCAGAAAAGCTAAAAGCAGGCTCCCCACTTCTGCCGGCATGGTCAGAAATAATGACGATCTTACCATAATCGGGTTTTTCACCCTTCTCTACCGCAGCATTGACACCCGGAACCGCCATATTGATAAATTCAGCCATCTTTCTTAAGGCCTCTGAATTCTCAACTCTTTTATCATGAACATAATTAAACTTGTAATCCTGATCCATAATCCTGGCATTGAATTCATATTCTCCGGAAGGTAACCCCCTAGATTCCAGTAATAATTCCTTACCCTCATTAATCTGTACTGAAGCAAGAGCTGTTACCTGAAATGTCATTTCCTCCGGTAATCCCTCCGTATCATCCTGCAACAGCTTGGCGGAAAGAATCTTCTCATCACTTACCTGAATTGACTTTGACTGAAAGCCCGAGATAACCGGATCCTCCATCTGTGAAAGCCTGGTCTTTAACTCAATCGCTGTCTCTTTAATTCCAAAGGTATAATCCTGATTATCCTTTGAAATATCAATCTTATAAAGAGGGGAACGTTTGTTTAGATCTACTATATTATTATATATCCTTCTTAATTCACTTCTTTTGTGAGCTGGATACAGTACCTCCCTTTTGAATGGGTAGCTTTCCAGCATATAATTATATACCGCTCTCAAACCGTTTCCTCCTCTCTGCCTCTATTACAAGCTTCAAATCTAACTTGACATACCTAACAGCTTCCCCGGTAGATAATCCGTATATTTTTTAGTAATATTCTAATACTTGTAATCATTTATTACTATTTTAAGGTATTTCAGTAAAATATTCAAGTAGAAAGCAGACACTATCGTCCAAATTTCGATTTTTAATGAGTATTATTTACTATTTATTACATAAACGAGAAATGCATACATGGAAGTCTTTGGTTTGAAGTACTTCTATGTATGCATTCTATAATCAGTCTACACCGGTCATTTTTTCTTTAATTTATCATAACATACACAGCTAAGACTGATCTACACTGCCTGTACCTGAATCACCTTCACCGGACATACGGCTGCGCATTTACCACAATTGGTGCATTTGCTGTAGTCGATATAGGCTAGGTTGTTATCTACATGAATTGCATCAAATTCGCAGGCCTTCGTACAAAGCTTACAACCGATACAGCCAGTAGAGCAAGCCGCCTTAACATCCTTACCCTTATCCTGAGAACTGCAGGTTACCAATGTTTTAGCCTTTGCAGGTACCATCTCGATTAACTTATTAGGGCACTGAGCGGTACAAGAGCTGCAGCCCGAACATTTTTCCTTGTCTACTACAGCTATCCCGTTAACGATATGGATTGCATCGAAGGCACATACCCTGACGCAGGAGCCGAAGCCCATACAACCATAGCTGCATTGCTTATTCCCCTTACCTGGTGCTACCGCTGCTTTATTACAATCCTGGACTCCGTAATATTCATACTTAACTACAGTCTTATCACAGGTTCCGGCACATTTAACAAAAGCAACCTGCTTTTCTGTATCTTCTACAGAGGTTCCCATTACTTCAGCAATCTGTATATGAGCCTCTTTGTTGGCTACAGGGCAGGCATTTGCCGGTGCCTCACCCTTAGCTATTGCTGCTGCCAAACCATCACAGCCGGGATATCCGCAACCGCCACAGTTTGCACCGGGGAGCAGCTCACGAACCTTTATTTCTCTCTCATCCTGTTCAACAGCAAAGGTCTTTGCAGCAAAACCTAGGAACAATCCTATAAATAAACCTACCGCTGCAACAATGGTAGTTGCAACCATAACTCCCTTGAAGCTAAATACCGCCGCAATATTGATTAGATCCGGAAGGAATTTATTTGATAATAAATACTGAATTGACATATCCATCCCCTCCTATTCTATAAACCTGCAAATCCGAAGAATGCCATAGCCATCAGACCTGCGGTAATCAAAACAATCGGAGAGCCCTGGAAGGATTTTGTGATATCATTGTATTCAATTCTTTCACGGATACCCGCCATAATAACAATTGCAAGAGTAAAGCCTGCTGCTGTTCCGAAGCCGTTAACGATACTGGAGACGAGATCATATTTCTCCGTTACATTGATCAAAGCCACACCAAGTACTGCGCAATTGGTCGTGATCAAGGGAAGATACACACCGAGAGCGCTGTATAAGGAACGACTGTATTTCTTAAGTACTAACTCAACAAATTGAACCAGACATGCGATTACTAGGATAAATACGATTGTCTGGAGATATTCCATATTAAAACGTACCAATAGTCCGTTATAAATCAAACTACATAGTGCAGATGATACGGTAATTACGAATACTACAGCCGCTCCCATACCTGCTGCTGTATTTGTTTTCTTTGATACTCCGAGAAAGGGGCATAAGCCAAGGAATTGACTTAAGACAACATTATTCACGAGAGCTGATCCAACAATAATCATGATGAGTTCCTTCATCTTAATCAATCCTCCTTATTTTTTGTTTTGGTCTTTAATTTCTTCACGATTGGTGGTGCAGGTACTTCCCATACAATGGGAGCAATCGCCGCCACAACCGATGCTGTTAGTTGTCTCTGTGTTGGTTGCGGAAGGGAGCTTTAATTTATTCTGAATCGCTGTCAGGATTGCTAAGGTAAAGAGCGCACCCGGAGCAAGAATAAATATAGTAATTGGCTCAAAGCTGTCCGGTGTAATCTTGAAGCTAAAAATCGTTCCGGCTCCAAGAAGCTCACGGAAGCAACCGATAATCGAAAGTGCCATAGTAAATCCAAGTCCCATTCCGATACCATCAAATAAAGATAAGCCGATGGAATTTTTGGCTGCATAGGCTTCTGCTCTTCCAAGGATAATACAGTTAACTACAATCAATGGAATATAAATACCTAAAAGTTCATTCACCACTGGTACATAAGCCTCCAGTAGAAGCTGCACGATGGTTACCAATGATGCAACCACTACGATATATGCAGGAATACGTACTTTGTCGGGAATTAATTTACGAAGTGCTGATATTAATAAATTGGACATAGCCAATACTACAGTAGTAGTGAGTCCCATATACAAGCCGTTATTTCCGGAGGTTGTTACTGCCAGGGTCGGACACATACCGAGCATCATAATAAAGGTAGGGTTTTCTTTAATAACGCCGTTATATATTCGTTCTATATATTTATTCTTCATTATTGTGCTCCTCCTAACTCTGCCGAATTTTCTGTTATGAATTGAATTCCTGCATTGACTGCATAGGTCACCGCTTTGGAAGTAATCGTAGCACCGCTGATTGCATCCACCTGATCCTCGCTTGTAGCACCGGTCTTACTTACAGCAAACTGTGCTACCTTCTTATTCAGAAACTGATCAAGAAATTTCGGTTCCTTCGCCTTCATACCAAGACCTGCAGTCTCGCTGATGGACAAGAAGGCAATTCCTTTTATGCTACCATCTAGAGAATAGCCATACACGAATTTAATTCCGTCCTTGTAGCCTGCAGAGGTAGAGACATTAATGTTGTAACCCAGCAGTTCCTGATTGCTGCTATATGCCTTATTGATACTATTAATGGTAACCCCTGAATAATCAGAATTTATACTTACCAGATCGGTACCTTCCAACAGCTGCATTAGCTGCTCATCCTCTTCAAAGGAAGCTGCTTCGGCGAATACCTCCTGATTTGCTTCTAAGGTCTTCTGCACCGCTTGTACCGCTATAGGCTCCTTGGTTATCTCATATACATAACTAAGTCCTAAGCCGGAAACTAGAGTTATGAGAAAGAGCGCTATCGCATCTCTGATTAACTCGGATTTTATGAGAGATTTTTTATTTTTCACGAACAGCACGCTCCTTTCCAAAGGATCTCTGTCTGGTTACCTTCTCGATTAAAGGAACAAGAAGGTTACAGAATATGAGTGCATAGGATACACCCTCTGCGGAACCACCCTGTAGACGGAACAGACCAGTCAATAGACCAAGGCTGATACCAAATACAATCTGTCCAATTGGGGTGATGGGACTTGTTACATAATCGGTAGCCATAAAGAAGGCACCAAGTAATAAACCACCGCCAAGGATATGTCCTACTATAAAGTTCATATCGAAGCCTTTACCACCAAAGAGGGTTACATAAACAGCTAGTGAAATAATGTAGCTTAAGGGAATTCGAAGTGAGATAACCTTCTTAAATACCAGATAAAAACCTCCGATTATTATGGCAACCGCACAGGTCTCACCGATGGCACCGCCGATATTGCCTACCAGCATCTTAACTAAATCCACCCTTGCTCCTGCCTTCAGATCCAACAAAGGAGTAGCACCTGATACTCCGTCCAGAGCAACAAAACCATTCTTAAGATAGTCCATTGCACCGGGAGAGGTAACCTTATCCACGGCAAAAGCAGTCATACGTACTGGGAAACTAATTAACAAGAAGACACGGCCGGCCATTGCAGGGTTCATAAAATTTTGCCCCAGACCACCAAACAGCATCTTAACAATCAGGATAGCAAACACGCCACCTACAATCGCCATCCATAAGGGAAGCCCGGCAGGAAGGTTGTATGCAAGTAGCAGGCCGGTAACCACTGCACTGTAGTCACCGAGAGTACTTGGTTTCTTCATGAATTTACAGTATAAGTATTCTGTTAAAACACAGGCCGCGATGGTTACAACAATAACCGTCAGAGCATTGATACCAAAGTTATAAATACCGAAAATTCCGGCAGGAACTAATGCAAGAAGTACATCCTGCATGATTTTTTTTGTAGTAATCGGGCTTCTGGAATGCGGAGCGGTCGATACATGAAATAAATCGCTCAACGTTTACACCTCTTTCTCAATTTATAGTAGGATTTATGCTTTCTTACGTTTACCAATGATAGTGTTTCTAGTCTGCATGATGGACTGGGATAAGCCTCTCTTCGCCGGACATATATAAGAGCAGCAACCGCAACCACAGCACTCCATGCCGTCTGCTTTCACAAAGCCATCCTCGTCATAACGATTAGCCAGGGCAGCCAGCTCAAATGGCATCAACTGTAAGGGGCATTTTTCAGCACACTTTCCACAGCGAATACAGGGACTTTCCTCCACCGCTGCCGTATCCTTCTTAAAGCCAAGAAGTGCCGATGAGGTCTTTATCACCGGAACATTGTAACTAAACAATGCGATACCCATCATCGGTCCACCGGAAATCATCTTCTGGGGACGTTCAACAAATCCACCTGCTGCTTCGAGGATCTCCCCGTAGTCAGTGCCGATTGCTACACTAAAATTCTGTGGTTGCTTTACGGCATCTCCAGATACCGTTACAATTCTTCGAATCAGCGGTGTACTCTTTACAACAGCATTGTAGATGGCAATTACGGTATCTACGTTATCAACAATACAACCCACATCAGCCGGCAGCTTCTTCGAATTCATTTTTCTCTTTGTAACAGCATACACCAACTGACGTTCGCCACCCTGCGGGTATTTTGTCTTAATAGCAACGACCTCGATATTCTGTTCCTTTTCTACCATTGAACTTAACACTTTTATTGCTTCAGGTTTATTATCCTCGATGGCAATAATCCCCTTCGCATGCTCAAACAGCTTCAGCATCACCTTTACACCACCGATGATTTTCTCCGGTTCCTCTAGCATCATACGGTAATCTGATGTAAGATAAGGTTCACATTCTGCGCCGTTTACAATGACATAATCAATCTTATTATCATCCTTCGGAGTCAGCTTAACATGAGTAGGGAAGCCTGCTCCGCCCAGACCAACGATGCCCGCTTCCTTCACAATATTACGAATCTCATCCTTTGTTATCTTACTAATGTCACGCTCTACGCCGAAGCCTTCTACTGTCAGGTATTCATTGTCGTTTTCTATTACAATGGAGTCTACCATATTTCCTGATACAGTAAGTCTTTTTTCAATTCCCTTTACCGTACCCGATACGGAACTGATCACATGTGCCGAGATGAAGCCACCCGCTTCTGCAATTTTCTGACCCACGAGAACCTTTTCACCCTTTGCGACAATCGGTTTTGCGGGAGCACCTAAATGTTGAACTACTGGAAAAACCAATTCACCTTTAGGTAAAAGAACAGTAGTGGGTCTATCCATAGATAGGTCCTTACCATCATATGTATGGATACCACCCGGGAATGTCAGCCTACTCATAAGCCATTTCCTTCTTTCCTATTAATTTTAGAATGTCCTCCACCAAGAACCATTTGCTATCTCATGCGGCTAAATTTTTCTCCCTGCTAAGCATGATTTTTTAAAGTTCTTGTTAAATAAAAAACTAAGTTTGTTAAGCAAAAAACAATGTTTTTAGTCTTAGACACGCAAAATTTATTATATCACAGGCCTATCTATTTTGACAGAATAGTTATTTAATTAACAATATTAAGTGAGTTAAAGCGTCCGCCATAGACGTACACTCAGCAAGTGACCTCCTTTAAAACATTCCTGTACTAGTCCCATCGGTACACTAATCAGAGCATATATTAACACCTATAGATGAAGAAAGCCTTTTGCATCTTATGAAATGAATAAAGGAGATCAACCGCCCTCTTACAGGGTTGGGTAATCTCCTTCACTTAATTATTACGCTCTTTTAATATGGCTTTTAGCTTCATATATCCTTTCTTCAAACTAGTATGCCGAGTTGTATCTCGTCTTATGAAGGTATTTTTCCTTAGTTGCCAAACCGCCTCTGATATGGCGTTCCGACTTATTGAGGTCCAAGACTACCCTGGCTCTTTCAGCAAGGGAGGGGTTGATCTGCGTAAGACGTTCTGTTACGTCTTTATGTACGGTTGATTTCGAAATGCCGAACTGTTTCGCGGTCTGCCTCACAGTCGCATTGTTATCAATGATATAATTAGCGATCTCAACCGCGCGTTCCTCTATATAGCCTTTCATAGCGTTCCCCTCTAATTTCGTTGTTGTTACATTGTATGCAGGGGAAATGGGCGGTAGTACTGAGAATACCAGCTGAATTCACACTATACATAATTAATTTTTGAATATCATCTGCTACTTCATTAGAACAAGTTCATTCGAGTGCAATACTTTTAGATATTCTATCCTATTATATCTGACATACCTTGTGGGGATTTAAGATATTCTTCGGATCAAAGGCTTTCTTGATGCCACGCATAATCTCTACGGTGGCCGGATCAAGACTCTCGAAGAGATAGGACTTCTTGGCAAAGCCGATACCATGCTCGCCGGATACCTGACCACGAAGTTCTTTGGCCTTCCCGTAAATCTTATCCATGGCCTCGGTCATTCGTTTCTCCCACTCTTCCTCACTCAGGTCGTCCTTCAGGATATAGGCATGGAGGTTACCGTCACCAGCATGACCAAAGCTCTTGATACGAACCTTCACTTCCTTATATAGACTGTGAATGTACTCCACCATCTCGTTGACAGAGCTTCGCGGAACAACGACATCCACCTCATCCATATACGTGGTAGAGCCCTTAATGGCTTCCAGAAAGGCACCTCTTGCCTTCCAGATAGACTCTTCTCTCTCAGTCGTATCAGAGATAAGGATGTCGATTGCACCTTGGGCCAGACAAATCTTCGCCACGCTGTCATATGCCTTCTCTATCTCCTCTGTGGAATTACCATCAAACTTCAGTAGGAGGTATGCATCAGCACTATTATCCGGGAATTTCTTGCCCAGATATTTCTCGGCATCTATGATTACCTCTCTCTGCATGAACTCAATGGCAGTCGGTGCAGACTTGGATTTGATAATCAACGGAACGGTACGGATTGCCTGCTCCAGACTGGGGAAAGGGATCAATAAGCTGATGGCCTTCTGTGGCAAGGGAAGGAGCTTCAAAGTAGCCTTAGTAATAATACCAAGGGTCCCTTCGGAGCCTACCATTAAATCCTTCATGGCATAGCCGGTACTGTTCTTTACTACCTTACCACCAAACTCTACGATGCTTCCATCCGGTAGAACCACCTCAAGTCCTCGTACATAATCTCTGGTTACCCCATATTTCACGGCTCTCATACCACCTGCATTGGTACTGATGTTACCGCCAATAGTTGCTGATTTCTCGCCCGGATCCGGAGGATAAAAGAACTCTCTCTCCTCGACATAAGCGGCTAGCTCCATGAGTAGAAGGCCCGGTTCAACGGTAATCGTGAGATTATCCTCATCCAATTCAAGGACGTGATTCATCAGAGTAGTATCTAACATAATGCCATGCTCCATTGCGACAGAAGCACCTACCAGTCCGGTTCCCGAACCACGGGGAGTGACCGGAATATTATGAGCGAACGCATACTTCATAAGCTCGGATACCTCCGTGGTAGAGAGCACCTTAACCACAATATCCGGATAGCTTGTTGTACCACTTAATTCGTCATGGCTGTATTCCTCATTAATATTCTCCCCATAAAGTACACGTTCCGAATCATTAATCAATTGATTGATATATAACAGATCCTGTTGATCAATTCGTTTATAATTCATTATATTAACCTCCATTCTAGTACTTCTCATTATTGACACACTTTATTGGCTTTGATCTGATTTATTAGATTCGGAATAATCTCATATAGATCTCCAACTAGACCATAATGAGCTGTCTTAAAGATCGGAGCATTTTCATCCTTGTTAATTGCAATGATATGATCGGAATTATTCATGCCTGCGGTAAATTGTACGGAGCCTGATACACCTACGGTGATAATCAGCTTTGGTCTTACTGTTCTTCCGCTTAAGCCTACCTGGCGCTTGGCTTCCACCCATCCGGCTTCCATCAAGGGTCTCGTACAGGCCAACTGACCACCTAACAGATCCGCTAGCTCCTGAACCATCTGAAGGTCTTCCTCCTTCTTAATTCCTCTACCTGCCACAACCAACACCTCAGAAGCCTCTATGTACTGCTCCTTCTCCTTGGGTATGATATCAAGAACTTCTATCCTGCTGTTTAGCTGTTTCTCCCCTATCTCACAGCAAATAATCTCACCTGTCGCCTGGGTGCTTCTCTTAGGAGCATCCATAACCTTGTATCTGACCGTAGCCATCTGCGGTCTATGGTTCGGTGTCAATATCTGCGCCATGATATTTCCACCGAAGGCAGGCCTTATCTGAACTAAATCGGTATCCTCATTAATATCAAGTATGGTACAGTCTGCGGTGAGTCCGGTCCTCAGTCTAGCTGCCAGTCTCGGTGCCAGCTGACGACCGACGGGAGTTGCTCCCATAAGAATAGCCGTAGGATGAAGTTGACTAACAAAATCCTCCAAAACAGCAGTATATGGCTCTATCTTAAAACGGTCTAAGTCAGGCTTATCATACACAAATACTTTATCCACATTATAATGAAGGAGCTCACGACTCGCTTCCGTGATGTCACTTCCCATCATAACCGCATACACCGGGTGACTGATTTTAGAGGCTAGTTCTCGTGCCTTCCCTATCAGCTCATAGGTAACCGGATGAATATTTCCGTCAATATGGTCTACATACACAGCGATACCTTTCCATAGACTTTTATCAACACCAACGATTGCCTCCTCAACATACTGGACCGCTCCCTGAGGTCCCTTTTTCACGCAGATTTTACACATCCTGCAGGCAGCATTAATGGAGAGTTCTCCATTCTTATTCTCCATGGCATTAAATGGACAGAGCTTAAGCACCTCTTCAATATTTCCTACCAAACTTTGATTGATTACTAATTTAGCCATTGTTAACCCCCTATACGAATTTCAATTCTTGCATTTTATGAAGCAGCTTCTCTGATAACTCTGCCTGGGTCCCCATCCATAACTCCCGGTGAGAATTTACAGCCGGAGGAAAGATTCTTTGTACCTGGGTTGGCGATCCATTCAGTCCATAATGCTTCTCATCCTGATCCTCAAGCTGCTCTAAGCTAATCACTCTAATCTCCCGGTCCTTCGTCATCTCCTTCTTAAGGTAAGAAGGGAGTCTTGGCATAAATATGTCCTTATCCACCGATAACAAACAGGGAAATGCAATCTTTGCAATCTCGATATCATGGGTCATATCCATCTCTACAACAATTGCTTCTTCACCAACTTCCACGATTTTTGATACATTGGATACACTGGGGATATTCAGATATTCGGAAACCTCCGGTCCTACCTGAGCCGTGTCACCGTCCGTTGTCTGCTTTCCACAAAGAATAAGATCAAAGTCACCTAACAGCCTGATACCCTGGGATATGGTATAGCTTGTTGCCAGTACATCAGCCCCGCCAAATTTACGATCTGATATCAAAACTCCTTCATCCACACCCATTGCAAAGGCTTCTCGAAGGACACTGGCTGATTGCCCGGGTCCCATGGTTATGGCCGTGATTTTTCCACCTTTCTCTTCTCTGATCCGTAGTGCCGTTTCGATTGCATACAAATCATAGGGATTCATCTTAGCTTCGACACCATTTCGCTTTAATACCCCTGTAACCGGATCCACCTCAACTTTATTACTATCCGGAACCTGTTTAATACATACTAAAATGTTCATAGCTACCTCCATTCTGCCGCCAACGGCGGTACCGACAAGACCTGTCTCCATTCCTCCGCACATAGTTAACGCATCCATCATACAATTCTATAGAATATTACAGATAATACACTTTAAATTGGTACTACCAATTTTTATTTACAAAAAAGAGTCAGCTTGCTGACTCTTTCGCGCCTGAGCGGGTTGCGAAGCAACAACTTCCGAACGCATTTATGCGTTTGTCCGCAGAAGTGTGTCATCCCAAAGTGAACTTTGCTCACTTACCCGGAGGGCTTTTTATTTCATAGGACGTATTTTCCTATGAAATAAAAAAGTTGCATAACCGGTAGTCATGCAACTCATTATTGGTAGGACCAGTTGGTGATTTTATTATACTTTCCTCTCATACCTCTGTCAACATAAGTCATTTTTTTAACAATTACAGCTTAAAGTGATAAACATTCTAATACTACTATATAATCACTTATTCTTTATCCAGAAGTTTTTCGTCAATTGTACCAAAATGCTTATCAATTGCCCTGTAACCCAGCCTCTTATCCTTACTAATCAAGCTCTGAATCATCTCACTATGAGCCTCACGAAGAAGGTTCTTGCTATCTGGAGAGCTCAGAATTTCTCTACGAAGGTCCACTATGAATTGATCAATCAAGCCTGATAAGGCCTGAAGTATATCGAGGATTAACGCATTCCCGGAGGCTGTTGCTATAGTATAATGTAGCTTTTTATCTAGAATAATATTCTGCTCTTCGGTAGTATGCTCCAGCTCGGCAACCACCTGCTTCAGCTCCTCGATCTGTTCCTCTGTAATGTTATCAATGGCAAGCATAAGGGCCTGTAGCTCTAGTCCTCTCCTGAGCTGACTAATCTGCTGATAATTGATTTGATTAAGCAGAAACATCATGGACATAGATTCTACCAAATTATTCTCAAAATTACCGGTGAGATAATTACCCGCCCCCTGTTGACTGGATATGATACCCATAATATCCAGTGTTCTTATGGCTTCACGAACGGAATTACGACTAATCCCCAGTAGCTGGGACAATTCTCTCTCCGCCGGTAATCTGCTGCCCGAGCTCAGCTTCCCTTCCCGGATCTGCTGCTTAATATAATCAATTACTTTCGTATACGATTTTTGTTGGGTGGTTTTTACTTCCGCCATACTCTTGCCCTGTTTTCCTATGTTTGTTTATAAAGGTAACCATTCTAACACTCTTTGAATCTTCTCATCCCAGTATTTCCAGCTATGATCTCCCGGTGACTCCTCATAGGTTAGATCATATCCTAATTCCGTCAGACGCTTCTTTGCAGTAAGATTATGCTCATAAAGAAAATCCTCCGTTCCGCACCAGATATAAATCTTAGGAAGAGCTCCTCCGCTTTCCTTTAGGCTTTTTGCCACAGCCATCAGATCATCAGCGGAGCCGGCTAGGTCTTCATAGGAGCCGAATATATTCTGAAACACTCTATTAGAATCATTAGGCGATTGTTCCTTCATCGTAGCCGCCATATCTAGTGCACCTGATAGAGATGCTACTGCACCGAAGGTCTCCGGCGCACGAAGCCCTAGCTTAAGTGCTCCATAGCCACCCATGGAAAGACCGGCAGCAAAGGTATCCTCCCGACGATCTGACATATTCGGAAAGAACTCCCGGCAAATCATAGGAAGCTCCTGTGAGATAAAGGTCCAATATTTCAGTCCATATTTCATATCCGTGTAAAAGCTCAGATGTACGGTAGGCATCACTACAGCGATGCCTAGCTCACTGACATAGCGTTCGATTGAGGTTCTTCTCTGCCATATCGTATGATCATCACTCATCCCATGAAGCAGATATAGGACAGGATACTTTCCATCCTTCCGATTACCCTTCATTCCAATCTGCCCTCTGGTACTCTGCGGCAGAATAACATCCATATTCATACACATTCCTAAGACTTCCGAAAAAAAGTTTACATGAAGTAATGCCATATAGCTTAACTCCTTATCTATTTATTTTCTGTTGCTTCATTAAGATTTATGTTGTATGCTTTCGTGCAGTATTCGAGGGCAGTTCTGTAATCGATTAATCGTTATGTTCCTACTTGCAAAACAGCTTTGTAACATACAAGGAGAACAATGAGTTTGCCCATGCGAACCAAGACCTTGTGAATTGCTTTGGATCATCACAGAAAACTCCCTCATGCATGTATCCGGTATCCGCATCCGTATGCATCAGATAGTTTAATACATTCATCTGTTCCTCTTTATTCACAGAGGTTAATCCCTGAACCATGAGAGCGATAGGCCAGATATATCGGTCTGGTGTGTGGGGACTTCCTATTCCCTTTGCATGGGTCCCTTCATAATAATATGGGTTCTCTTTACTCAGAATGAATTGTCTTGTATTTTGATATACAGGATCCGTGCTATCGCAATATCCCAGCCAAGGTAAGGACAGAAGACTTGGTACATTGGCGTCATCCATGAGGTTATAATTTCCTCTTCCGTCTGTCTCATATGCATAGATATCACCATAGGTTTCATGATGATAGATTCCGTGGCTCTCAATCCCTGCCTGGATTTCCTTACGAAGTTTTTCAGCCTCTGTTTTCAGGGCTTCATCTTCATATATATCTCCTGCGAATTCCTCCACATACTGAAGCGCTACAACAGCAAACATATTGGCCGGGATAAGATATCCATACTCGCAGGCATCATCACTGGGACGGAATCCGGACCAGGTCATACCGGTATAGCTAGTCTCTGTTCCCTTACCTTTATTGGGTAAAGTATCACTTGCTCTGCAATTCATACGTTCGAAGGAGTACTCTGATTCTGTATCATGATTTTGTTCTGTTCTCCACAGTGAGATAATACGATACATGGTCTGTTGAATCTCAGCGGTAAATATGCTCTTGTCCTTGGTCACAGAATAATACTGATAAAGCAACCAAATTGGATAGCACAGGGAATCTATTTCATATTTACGCTCCCAGCTCCAAGCTGTTGAATCGGTAAGATCCTGGTACTTACTCTTACAGGTTAAATCTTTCATAAATGCATTGGCATAAGCATCGATTCTGATATACTCAAATTGCTTATTGATGAGAGCCCTGATAAAATTTCGTATCTCAGTATACTGATTGGCATGGCTTAAGTAGTGTACAACCTGACAGCTACTATCTCTGAGCCACATTGCATTGATATCACCGGTAATCACAAATACTTCTTTATTATCTATGTACTCCACGGTGGTTTCAGCGGTATTCATAAAGCACTGGTAAAACATATCCCTTAATTTATCGGTATCTTCTTTCTTTTCTAATTGGATATTGGGTAACAGGCTTTTCGCTAATGAATCCACCTCCTTTATCAGATTATCCACATTACTTACTGTACAATTATCGACTATCAACTTTATCCTCCTATTTACAAAGCAAAATCTGCCGTTTATTCTGTCCTTCTTTTCCTGCCTTTACGTGCTTCACGTCAAACAGCATGTAATGAGAGGCTGTTATTCATAACACAGCAATTCATTAACCTTACAGAAGAGCCTTAATATTCCTGAATTATATCACTTTCTGTGCCTCACTACAATATATAATCGGGCTCCTATTCCCAGCCTTTCCACACCTCGGGTTGGTAACCAATGGTTGCCTTCTTGCCATTTCTTACGATTGGTGTTCGAAACAGCTTTGGATTCTCAAGAAGCTTTGCTTCCTTATCCTCCGATGATAAATACTGCATCAGTGCCAAAAGGTTCTTATCCTTAGAGTCAATATCCAAAAGCATATCAATACCACCGACAGCCTGTTTTATATTATTAAATTCACCCTTACTCATTCCGAATTTGCCCACATCAATAGACTGAAACTTGATTCCCCGTTCCTTAAAATACCGCTCTGCCTTCTTGGTATCAAAGCATTTACCCGAACCAAAAATCTGTATATTCATAACGTCCTCCCTTCTCCCAGCCCTACCTTGTCCTTCCCTTTCACTCATGTATGTTCTTTCTTATTCATCTTCCCATTATCCCTTATGCATGAGAAAGAACCGGGAGCCTTCCATTCTCTATAAAATTATTTCCCTTCACAAAAAAGGTGGTACCTGGCTCCTCCAATAATTCCTTATAAAAGTGAGCTGTATTAGAAGGCGTAAAGCCCAGTAGGACTCTTCTTTCCTTCTGGTCTAACAGAGATGCAATCACCTCATCCAGATCAAAAGTCTCTGTAGAAAAGAGATCCTGCACTACCATACTGTCCTCTTCATACTCCACTAATGCCACCAGATCTAGCTCCTCGCAGTAATAGCAGCAATCTGCCAAGGGACCTGTAACATAGAACATAGGCAGATAGGGATTATCGATCATAGCATATTTTGACACCTGCCTTGTATTGCTGATCAAGCGAAGGAGCAGCTGTCTGTCTTCCCTATCCCTACCATCCAACTTACGAAAGGTATTCTTTGCTTGCCTAGTATACTGCTTCGAATAGATATACTCTTTCGCCTGCTGAAAGCCAAACTTAGGATAAAATTGTGTAACCGTATCATTGGCATAAAGATACATCAAATCCACCTTACCCTCATATTCCTCCATTATGATATCTATCAATGTTCGACTAAGCCCCTTGTTACGATACTTTGGGTCTGTCATTACCGTACCAATCTGAAGGGTATGATAAAGCCTTCCATCCTCTATAAAATCAATGGGATTTACACTTACATTGGCCACCAGCCGGTTCTTATATAATAAAGAATAGGGCCTATACCGGTCTGTCCAGAGCCCCTGCTGATACCAGTCTTCAAACTCAAAGCCATAGGTCTCTCTAGTCAGCCTATTTAACTCACTCCGTAATTCCTCATTATCCTGATATTGCTTAACAAAGAGATAATCCTCTTCTCCAATCATAATCTGAGTCCCAGGGTTCATAACCATCCTCCTCGCTAATAACCGCATTTGGCATCATTATATCATAAAACGATAAATCACCATAGCTTAAAAACGAATCAGAAATAATTTTGCGAACAAGCTTATAAATGCTCGCTTTGCTTACGCCAATAAGAACGGACAGCGGCATAAAGCTGCTGTCCGGGTGTCGTAATACATACGGCATTTCTATTTAAGTTTATTACGAAATACGTTAACCAAGGATAATAAAATTACCGCTCCAACGATGGAGACGATAAAGCTCCACAGATTGAGTCCGGTTGCCGGACCTAATCCGAAGATACCGGCCAGCCAACCTCCAACAAAAGCTCCGATAATACCTACGATCAGATTCCAACCAGCGCCCATTCTTTCATCATTTCCAGTTATCTTACTGGCAATCCAGCCGGATAAGCCACCAAGGATAAGCCAGACTATAAGGTTACTTATTTCAGGCATTTCAATACTCCCTTCTTATATCGTTTCTCTATATTTGCTTATTTCTACTGTCCGGCTTCGTCCACTCAATGACATCGTTGGCTTTTTCCGCCATCTCTTCCCTAAGGCTGTCCACCCCTTCCTCCACTTTGGATTGAAATGATTGGAGCTTTCCGCTTAATTCAAGTTGGTCGTTATCTATGATCTTTCCTGTAGTTTCCTTCATTTTTCCCATTGCATTATCCTTCGCATTCTTCAACTTATCAATCATACAATACACCTCCTATAAGCCTATATAAATTTGTATCTAAAACTAGTTTGCGTCAGTGTAAAGGAAAGTATGCACCAAGGAATTGGATAAAGCTCCAGTAAATAGAATCATTTAGTCAAAAAGAATATTTTCATAATAAAGTAGGGCCCGGCAAATATTGCCGGACCCTCTGACTTTCTCACAAGGAATTGACGGATCAATTCATCCTGTGATCAATATATTAATTCCCCTTAGCAGCTAAGAATTCATCTAATTGTCTGCTTGCTTCTTCCACCACCTTATCAATACCATTGCTCTTCAGCTTCTGAATGAATTCCGGAAGCTTTTCAGCGGGATCTACCGTACCGGCATTCAAGGCAGTTGCATATTCTGCGGCCACATTCGCTAAAGAACCCAGCTCTGTATCAACACTGGATGAATCAAAGGAGAAACCAAGTATCGGTATTTCCTTTGCAGAACCATAATAATTCTTGAATACATCCCAGAAATCAGTACCCTGACCCTTTTGAGGAGGAAGCTGTGTTACATTGCCCATACCATTGGTCCATGGCATATAATCATTACGCTTTTCTGTAAATACTGCTTCACCGTTCTCGATATTATAATGAACGCCTTCTACGCCGTAATCAAGGAGTGTAAACAGATAGGGATCGGTATTTAACAGGTTAAGGAACATCATCGCTCTTTCCGGATTCTTTGATGCTGTGGAAATAGCCATCATAGCACCTTGAGAAGAGGTGGTATCAACGTATGCAGGAGTACAAGGTATCATTGCTACCTCAAAACCACGCTCAGCACTTGCTTGTACTTCATAACCAAGAGCATAGCTTTGAGTACCGATTAAGTATTCGCCGGTAAGCTGCTTAGCAGAACGAATATCATTTGCTTGATTTGCATTACCCATAGCAGGGTCGATATATCCGGCTAAGAAATACTCGCGAGTCTTCTCAACAAACTTCTTATATTCCGGTGTTTCGAATTTACTTAATATCTTGTTGCCGTAAGCTCCTGCAGCAGCAGTATCGGTAGGATTAATATAATAGGAAAGAAGATTACTGGTTCCTGAATCACCGGTAATAATGATAGAATTCGTAACCATTCTTTCCAGTACAGCGCCTTCTACCAACAACGGATAGAAATCCTTGCCTTCCCCTTCTTTTACTGTCTTAAGGATCTCACCAAAACCATAGTAATCTGTGTTCTTAACATCATCTAAGGTATAACCGTATTTCTCAAGTAAGGGAACATTGATATCCCAGCAGTTCTGTGTAGCGATATCCTTATAACCGGGAACTGCATACACTCCATAGCCGTCCGCTCCATTGATTGCAGCACCCTGAGTAAGAACCTTAGGTAAAGCTGTCCAAAGGTCGGAAGCATATTTTTCAATCAGATTGTTTTCCGGATCGTCAAGTCTTAGATAAGCACCTTTTCTTGCAAAGGAATTATATTCATTAGCACTCCAGGAGCAGGTGAAGTAGATATCTACATCATCGCCACCGTTAATCGCCAGAACTACATTGTTGTCAAAATCACCCCAGGTACCCCAGATCGGTTCCAGAGTCACATTAAGCTTTTCCTTCAGGTATTCATTGGCCTTTGCCAGAACCTCTGAATCATCTGTTACATTGCTACCATGAAGATACCACTTTAAGGTAACCGGCTCTAAAGCGGATGCTTCAACCTCTGCATTCGCTTGTGTATTAGCTCCTGTATCCTTGGTTGTATCCTTGGTCGTTTCCTTCGATGCTTCATTCGTAGTAGGTGCTGTTGTATCAGCCGCATCATTCTTCTTACCGCAACCAGCGAACAGCATGGTTACCATCATTAGAGTCAAAATAACGGATAGAACTTTTTTCAAAATGAAACCCTCCCTTAAAATTGTTATTGTATGTAATCGACCTCTATAAAGCCGGCCGTACTTACCCTTTCACTGATCCGATGGTCAGACCGGAGATTATGTAGCGCTGGAAGAATGGGTAGGCAAAGGCTATAGGAATAACAATCAATACTACCAATGCCATGCGAAGACTATCCTGAGGCAGCGTGCTCATTATCTTGGCTACCTCCGCGCCGATGACCGAGCTGTTCTTTACAAGGAAATCCACCTGTGTTTGCATCCTCATAAGTAAAAATTGTAACGGTATATACTTTGCCTCACGAACATAGAGCATCGCAATGAACCATTCATTCCAATAGGCCAATGCCGTCAGAAGTGCAACGGTTGCTATTCCTGGCTTGGATATGGGAATGATAATCCTAAATAATGTGTAATACTCGTTGCTTCCGTCAATCGATGCTGCTTCAATCAGCTCCGTTGGTACCGTGCTCTGGAAAAAGGTTCTCATGATGATAATATTAAAGGGATTTACTAGCATCGGCACAATCAGGGCTGCATAGCTATCGCTTAATTTCAGCATATTCTTACATACCATGTAGGTAGGTGCCAGACCGCCACCAAACATCATCGTAAAAAAGCAGAAGAAGGTAAAAAATGTGCGGTACTTAAAATCCTTACGAAACAGGGCATAAGAATATAGAATGCAGATCAGCACACTTAAAAGGGTACCAACAATGGTGATAAAAAAGCTGTTAAAATAGGACCTCCAAAGCTGATCTCCAAGATCAGCAACATATTGATAGGCCTCTAAGGACCATTCAATTGGTGTGAACGAGAAACCAATCTCACGAATACTGTTCTGTGAAGTAAAGGAAATTATAGCAACAAATACAAAGGGTACGACACATAACAGACAAAACAGGCCAAGAATAAGGTGAAACAGAATCTCTACCGGAATACTTACTTTATTCAAACGGGTGTTTTTTCTACGGGAAGCTATTATATTTTCATTCATAGTCATCATCCAATCCTTTTATAATAGGTTAGTACTTACGATTTAGAACAAGGTACTATCCTCGTCAATCCTACGGACCACCGAGTTTGCTGCCATAAGGCAGGCAAAGCCTACAACATTCTGCAACAGTCCTGCTGCCGTACTCATGCCGATATTATTGGTAGCGGTTAATGCCCGATAAACATAGGTATCAATAACCTGTGTAGTAGGGAAAAGAGGGCCTGAATTCATCGGCACATTCCAGAACAGACCAAAATCCGAATTGATGATTTTTCCGACGTTCATAATTAATAGGATCGTAATCATAGATCTCAGATGCGGTAAGGTTACATACTTCATCTGCTGCCACTTTGACGCGCCATCAATACTTGCTGCTTCATATTGAGATGTATCAATTCCGGTTATTGCCGCCAGATACAGGATCGTGGAATACCCGACATTCTTCCATAGGTTAGCAATGGTCAGAATAATCGGCCATGGTTTGTTTTCATTGTACCAATTGGTAACCTCCATTCCCCAATCCTGTTGAAGGTGTACCAGAAGGCCCCTGGTCGGATCCAAAAAGGCAAGTACGAAATAGCTTGCCACTACCCAGCTTAGAAAGTAGGGAAAAAACATTAAGGTCTGATGTACCTTGGCTGCAAATTTATTAGTCAGTTCGCTCAGCATAATCGCGAAGGAGACAGAAATGATTAATCCGAGAACAATCCACAGCGCATTGTATCCGATGGTATTACGGATCATGATCCAGGAATCTGAAGTTGCAAATAAGAACTCAAAATTCTTCAGACCGACCCATTTGCTATGAAGAACATTATTAATCAAGGATGGAGCCTTGGTATAAATCCTATAATCCTTAAATGCAATTACAATACCGAACATGGGTAAGTAACGAAGTAATATAAGCCAGATTACTCCCGGTGCCACCATGGTTAACAGGAGGAAGGTTTTCTTCCTGCTTGAAAATCCACTGCTAGATTCTTTTTTCTTTGCAGTTGCTTTGGGCATAATGGTAAAGCCTCCTTCATTTTTCTTGTGACGTTGTATATTTCACCTAAAATCTGCTTTATAATCACGCCTTATTTATTAATATTACATAAACAATATTACACATTTTTCAATGATTAGTCATTTTACAGAATTGGTATTATTTGTATAGATTTGTTATGTTTATGAATCAAAAAAAGACCGGTACCTAACCTGTACCAGCCCAAAGCTATAAACTATATTGCTATTTCACTTTCTATACATACCTCTTTTCATCAGAAGGGTAATTGAGAATTAAGGTCTCTTACCATCCTGACGTATCGTTCTTGGCATTGTAGCATGCGTCCCTCTTCGATATCCAATAGACAGGGCTGAAGATATTGGTGCCATATCCTTTGGTATCGTTCCTCGCAATCTACCTGCATATTAAGATATGTGACAATCCTCGGAGCTCTATTGTAATACTCCTCTACCAGCTTCCTTCCCTCTTCATTACTCATTAAGAACTGGTCACGATAGCCCCGAAATCGTTCCAATTCATAACAGTTGTCCGGTTTATTCTGTGAATCACAGACGGCGGAGGTGATAAAGCAAAAGCCCTTTCTCATAAAGCCGGCTTCCAACTCCTCATATGTAGCCTTCTTGAATGCACTCTTTGGGTATCTCTTCGTCCAATCCTCCATGATCCGGTCCGTTAAGGCATCCCCAAGCTCAAGCTGCAGATACTGAAGCATGGGTACCAGATATACGGCCAAGAAGTAGCGGTTTTGATCAATCAGTATCGCTTTTGACTTCTTAATTAGTATCCCTTGATCTGCTTTTATATTTCTCTCAAGCGCATCCATAAGCTTCTCGGAGGTTGCATCCAGCGCCTTGCTCCGAAGCTCCTGCGATAAGGCAGCGTATCGATTTATCGGCGACAATATAGTAGCTCCAAGCCTTGCATATTCAAGAAAGCAGGTCTGATACCATTCCTTAGTGAACTTTTGTAAAAGTGCCTCATAATCCTCAACCAATGCACTCATCTGCTCTAACGCCTCTTGGTATGCTATTTCGATCTCTCCCACTTCTTCGACCTCTTCCTTACCGGCCGCCTGCTCTCTGATGCGAAAAGGTTCACCGCAATACATACAGATGCATTCCGTTAAGTTTGCCGGAACCGGAAGTTCTTTTTTACATTTAGGACAAACTCTCATAATATAATCCATATCGATCATACCTTTCTCACAACAAGTAACTCTTCGCCTATTTGTTCCAAGGGATTCATCGATTTGGCTATGAGTTCTTGTATTTATAATAAATTTATTATATATTAATAGCAAGAATTCAGATTATAAAATTGCCATTATAGGAGACAACGCACAACCTTAAATCATTAATACGGAGAGGGAAAAACGATGATCAAAAGTCTGGAAGGAATTCGTGAAACCGTTAATTTTGCTAAGAACTCCACTATCAAGCTCTATGACAACAAAGTAGCGGAGGACTATCCCAACCACTGGCATACACCCTTAGAGATTGTTATGCCGACTCTAAACGAATACAAGACGGTATGCAATGATGTAACCACCAATTTAAGAGTTGGTGATATTTTATTTATCGCCCCGGGTACGATCCATCGTTTCTATGCACCCAGAGTTGGAAATAGAATCATTCTGCAAGCTGATCTGACTGATTTCATCAACATACGAGAGCTTGATACCTTTACCGCATTAATCCAGCCTGCTTTACTCATAACGCCGGAGGATGCACCCCTGATCCATGCCCAAATCGTTGAGCTTATGAAAGACATAGCCCATGAATATTCCGCCAATGCACAGATGATGAATATTTCTATCTATTCAAAATTGTTCCAGATTATGGTACTGATTGCCCGCAACTACTCCAAAACCTCGGATTGCTTCTCCGGAGCAAAAACCGGTAAGCAACAGGAATATCTAATGAAATTCCGCAGTATTTGTGATTATATCAATCAGAATTGCACTGAGAATCTGTCTTTGGATACAGTGGCAGATATGGCCGGCTTTAGTAAATTCCATTTCAGCAGACTGTTCAAGGAATTTACTAACGTATCCTTTTATAAATATTTGAATGCCCGTAGAATTGCTTGTGCAGAACGGCTTTTGATTGATCCAAAGCTAAACATTACAGAGGTTGCATTTCGATCCGGTTTTAATAATATTTCCGCCTTCATTCGTATGTTCCGTATTATGAAGAACTGCACGCCGACGGAATTTCGAAACATGTATCAGAGTCGAGTTGACGAAACTTAATTATCGCTCCCATTTGTCACATAGGGAATTGATCTGACTGGTAAATTTGGCTAAGTCCTTATTGGCTCCACCTCGGTTACGCTGTATCACTGCTGCCAGACGCTTACCTGCCTGCACCAGACGCTCAAATACACTGTCCGCATTAGCTGCTACTAATGTTACCTTTGATTCTACAGGGATTTTACTACCTTCACGGATACATATATTTTGCAGCAAATCATAGGTTGCACCACTGAAGGGTGCATCTGCCGTATACCCAAGGTCTTTACTGATATATTTCGTAAAGGCCTCACATACCCGATCATCGCCATGAACTACAAATACTCTCTCCGGCTTCTTAGTAAAACCGGTTAGCCAGCGGATTAATCCGTCCCGATCCGCATGACCACTTACACCGGATAATTCCTTAATCCGCGCACTAACCTGTATCGTCTCACCGAAGAGCTTAACCTCCTGCGCTCCATCTAAAATCATTCTACCCAGTGTTCCAACCGATTGATGTCCAACGAACAGAATCGTACTATCCTCACGCCATAGATTGTGCTTCAGATGGTGCCTGATTCTACCCGCATCGCACATACCAGCCGCCGAGATAATAATCTTAGGCTCCTCCTCAAAGTTGATTGCTTTCGATTCATCGGAGGTAATGGCGGTTTTCAGACCAGGAAAGGATAAGGGATTAATCCCCCTATTCACAAGCCCCATCGCATCCTGATCAAAATATCCTGTCATATACTCACGAAAGATCTGGGTTGCTTCCACCGCCAAAGGGCTATCCACATATACCTTAAAATTATCGTGTCCCTTAACCAGTCGTTCATCCTTAATCTTACGTATATAATAGAGGAGTACCTGTGTTCTTCCTACTGCAAAGGATGGGATTACTACATTGCCTCCACGATCAAAGGTCTCTTGAATAATCTCCGTTAATTCAGTGATATAATCCGGGCTGGCGCCATGATTACGATCCCCGTAGGTTGACTCCATGATAACGTAATCCGCTTCCTCTATATACTGTGGATCATTGATCAAAGGCTGGTTCACATTACCAATATCTCCGGAGAAAACAATCTTCTTCCTTACATCATTCTCGGTAATCCACAGCTCGATACTTGCAGAACCGAGAAGATGTCCAACATCCGTAAACCGCACCTCTATTCCTTCATAAAGTGTAAAAACCTGATTATATTCATGAGGAATAAATCTACGTATTGTTGCAAGAGTATCTTCCATATCATAAATCGGCACTGCCCCTCTGTTACCGGACCGCTTTCCCTTACGGTTTCTCCATTCTGCCTCCGCCATCTGGATGTGTGCACTGTCACGAAGCATAAGATTACACAAAGCGCAGGTAGCCGAGGTCGCATGTATATCTCCCCGGAAGCCTTCATTCACCAGTAGCGGCAGCTTACCGGAATGATCCATATGTGCATGGGTCAGCAGTACCGTATCAATATCAGCTGATAAGATCGGCATCTCTTGGTTCACATAGGTATCCTTACCCTGTTCCATACCACAATCAATCAGAATGTTCCTCCCACAGGCCTCAAGATAATAGCAGCTACCTGTTACTTCATGGGCTGCACCCAAAAATGTCAGTTTCATAGCAAACCTCCTCCATCGTGTCTTTATGGAATCTTATACTTAATTCTATTGTATCTTTATTGTACCCTTATGTTGATTCTGTGTCAATGTTCCCAGACCGGTCCTTCCTCTGCTAATCTGCTAATTGTTTCAGCTTCTTTTCATCCAAAATAAATATGGTACCCCGTTTTAAGGCTACGATACCTTCATTTTGAAAATACTTCAGCATCCTGGTTATAACCTCTCTGGCTGTGCCCAGATGATTCGCAATTATATCATGAGTTAATTCTAGGGTATTCCTCTCCTCAATTACCACCTGCTCCAAAAGGAAATTGGCCAGCCGTTTATCCAGGCTGGTGAATAATGCTTGCTCCATAATCCACATGACATCGGAGAAGCGGGAAGCCATCAGATTATTGGTAAATACCTGAATGGGCATGGCTTCCTGAGATAGCTGGCGAAAAACAGAGGTGGGTATCAGATAAGCCTGTGTCTCCTTCTCCACCCCGACATAAATATCAAAGGAGATATTTTTCATCATACAAGCAGCAGAGAAGATACATACGTCCCTCTCAAACAGGCGGTACAATGTGATCTCTTTACCGGTCTCTGAGACAATATAAGCTCTTACCTGTCCACTACGGATTAGAAACAAGCCGGAACAGTTATCCGAACCGCCATGCATTGCATCTCCGGCCTTAAAGCACTTCTGCACCATCTTCTGCTCCAGTGTATTCCTTTGTGAATCAGTTAGTTCCCTCCAAAAGCTAAGAGTTTCGTAAAAGAATTTTTTGTCATCCTCTGACCATGTCAAGTTCCTCACTCCATTTCTTAATCTTTAATATATAAATAAAATAAAAATCACTTGCCCAGAGGGCTTTTAGCCATGACAATTGTATCGTAGGACGCAACTTCCTATGGAATAAAAAAGTTGCATGCACCGCTGTTATCTGCTTTCTCTTATCCAGCTTGCATGCAACTATGTCATTTAAATCAGGTATTATAGCTCGGTCTTCCACAATCCGTGTATATTGCAATATTCATATACCGCAACTACCTCATCATTGTCAAGGGCAAATACAGCCATCGGTTCGTCACCGGGCTTCAGGGCTTTTCTCTGACTGCCGTTTTTCGTCTCTAGATAGATCCATTGGATGTAGTGCTTCTCTTCCATCGGATGAGGTACTGCTCCAACTTCTACCTTTACTGTGTTACCGACAATCGAAACTGCAGGTACATGCTTTTCTTTTGAAGCATCCACAGTGTTTGCTACCATTTCTTCCATCTTCTCACCGCAGCAAACAAGCGGAACACCTGCATTATGAATCATACCAACGATATTTCCACAATGATTGCATCTGTAGAACTTATTTTCTTCACGCATCGCCATCTCTCCTTATAGTATATTATAATTTGAAAGTCAGCAAATCTTGCCTATTTGCCTTACTTCCAATTATATATTAAACTTCCAACATTCTCAAGATATCTTTTTTCGGTCTGACACCTACTGCCTGTGCTGAAATCTTACCATTCTTAACCACCATAAGTGTGGGTATACTCATAACGCGGAATCGGGATGCCAGCTCCGACTCCTCGTCGATGTTAATTTTACCTACCTTCGCAGTACCCTCTACTTCCTTTGATATCTCATCAAGTGTAGGAGCCACCATTCTGCAGGGACCGCACCAGCTAGCCCAAAAGTCCAGTAAGATCGGTTCCTTAGAATTTAATACCTCTTGTTCAAAGTTATGCTTTGTAATTTTTATTGTAGCCATAGTGATTATCCTCCTATTCGATTAATGCTTTGATTAACTTCTCTAGGTTTACTATATCATGTTACGCTATGGATATCAGTGATGTTATCACTATTCTACCATTATATTACTCTATTTATTCTTTTCTCTTTTTATTCTTATTCTCTGTTTATTCACTACCCCTGACCATTATTATTTTATGTCTGACGTTTCCTATTCGTCCAACGTCTCAGCCTTTCCATCCGTATTCACCTCCGGTTGATCGGAATTCCTTGGTACCTGAGAAATGCCCTCACGTACGATTGCTTTATTGCCTAGAAGTACAAAACCGATGACCAGCATGATTAGTCCGGTTACGATTAGCATCAGCTCTATATCAATGACATCGGCCATCGGCCCAAAGATAAGCATGCCGACCGGCATCATTATACTGGATATCATACTAAGAATTCCGAATACTCTTCCCATAAAATCGTTCTCCACCTTTTCCTGTAATAAAACCATAGCGGGTGTGTTAAAAAACGGCATAGCCAATCCAACAATCGCCATAAATACAAGATAGAGCCAGAAAACAGGTGTAACACCAAGAGCAATGGTAAATAGTCCGATTAAGGTACTGGATAATACCATTGTATGAACCTTATTCTTAAAGCCCTGCCAGGAAGCCAGAAGGATGCCTCCCACCATAGTGCCGGCAGAAAATACAATTTCGATTGCCGTCAATCTCCAGACATCATTACCGAAGCTACGAGTTGTCTGCAGGGGTGTCAGAAAGGCCACTGGAGCTGCAAAAAAGAAATATACTGCAAAGAAGAAAAACATCGATTTGACAAATTTATGATCACGAAGGTACCTCACTCCTATCAGCACATCATCAAAATAGCTGGTCACATGCTTTTGCAGGGCCTTGGCATGAATAGGAACCTTTACGAAAAGTATCATAATCACCACAGCAGCAGCTGCTGTTATCACATCGATGAAGAAAATAATTTCGATAGGTGCAATGGAAAGCAAAGCTCCACTTACCATCGGCGATACCAGCATGACCAGAGATTGAATACTTCCATTGGTAGCATTCACCTTCGTTAACCTATCCTCCGGTACAATCTGAGGAAGTATGGCTCCAACAGCCGGTGTCTGTATACCTGTTCCTATCGAACGTATTGCCGATACTACGAACAGCAGCCACAGCGAATCATAACCCAGCAGGAAGAAGACAGCCAATATCAGGGTCGCAATCGCAATAAAAGCATCGGAAGCGATAATCAAAAGCTTCCGGTTAAAGCGGTCAGCCCATACACCTGCAAAGGGTGACACGAAAAAGGTGGGAAGAAAGCCGCAGATAATAGAGAGGGTCATCATTACGCCCGATTGTGTATTTAAGGTGATGTACCACATAATTGCATATTGAACCAGGGATGAACCAAATAAAGATACCGTTTGGCTCGTCAGAAATAGTATAATTTTTTTTTGCCAATGATTAAAGTTCTGTTCCTGCACAGGGTCAGTCTCCTTCCAAGTTTCTACAAAATTGTAGTCCTCATTATATCAGACATAACTAATTGCGTCAATCAAAGCTAACTCTTATGAATATGATGATTAGGGTGTCAAAAGGCTCTCTCCGTCTATATGTGTGAATATCACTGTATGTATATTCATCTTGGCTAGAACTTTAGTTCTATGAGATCGGCCGACGACGGTTGCTATATTCGATTTGAGACTCAGAAGAAAATCGAGCCTGATAATGCGAGATTTTCTTTATGCCATGAGGCTCAAAGGAGAATATACCTAGGAGGGAAAGGCAGCCAAATGGATATATATGCAGTGGTATTCACTTATATAACAAGAAACAGCCTTTTGACACCCTAATCATATTAGTAAAGTGTGTACAGTACCCATATGAGCTATTGACAAATATTCCTCCTTCCTTTATCATTAATACATATTAATCAGATATGAATAGGAGGTTATTTATTGAGAATCTCAGCAAAAGGTCGTTATGCTCTTGCAGCTACTATCTATATGGCCCAAAATCATAATAATAATGAGTTTATTACATTAATCAGTATTTCAGACAAGCTAGGAATATCAAAGATATATCTGGAGCAGGTATTTTCCCTGCTTAAGATAGGAAAAATCGTTCATTCCATTAAAGGTTCCCAGGGAGGCTATCAATTAGTGAGATCCCCCCAATCGATCACCATCTACGACATACTATCTGCTGTTGAAACCTCACTTTTTGATGAAGCAGAGGTGACAATTGCCGACTCATATCCAGAGATAGAAGCTGCTATGAATTCTGTTATCTATCATACCCTAGATAAAACAATAAAATCCAGTCTACAATCGATAACCTTATATGATCTAATAACGGAAGCAGAGAAGAACAAAGCAGATCAAGGTTTTATGTTTTTCATATAATCTTTCTTCACTAACATAACATACCTTCTTATCTTGTTCCTTTGTGCTGAGTGTGTGACTTCTCTCCTGCGAGGCGATTACACTCTGGTGACGCAGGCACAAACTATGTCATATGAAGCATCGAAAGAGGGCCCAAGATTTCCAATCACTTGAAGTGATTATAAATAGAAATCGAAGGTCCTCTCTCTAATCAATTAACCATTGCAGACTAACTGTCCCGCCGTCATAGTATAGAGCTTATTAAAGCAATTGAGTAATTCTTGATTATGAGTACTTACAATTACTTCAGTCCCTGTCTGCGACACTGACTTTAATAACTCTACTAACATCTCCATTCCCTTCTTACGGATATCCTGTCGTCAATCCAAGTATGCTGATTGCTATTTTTGCCTGCCAATGGATCTTCTTTTCACTCCAATCACAAATCTTAAAGAAGGTCTGTGGTCCGATAGCAAGAAGAGCACCGGTAATGAGTAAGGCACAAGTACCATAGTGCGGGTTCGCAAATTCTTACTGTGTGAATTGCTCCTTAATTCACCTTGATCTGAGTCTTCGAATCAATTGGTGCTTCTACTGTTCCCGTGATATCATCCGGAACCCCCTCTAATCTCAGAAAGCTATTTCTCGCCAATTCTTCCGCATTCGTATCTGCTTTGATTAGCCCGAGTTCCTTCATATCGAGAATATTTCGCGTCAAGGCTTTTTCCACACCAGATACAGAGGGTAAGTACTTATAGGTCTTCAATATCTGTCGATCAATCTCCAGATCTCCAACGAGCCACTCGTTGTCTAATTGTATCTGAGCAGCCAGGTCTACATTCTGATCTACCCAGGCCGAGGCCTTTTGGACTGCATTCACAACCTTTGCTATTCTTTCTGGGTACTTATCCAGTGACTCATTGCGTATCCATAAAGAGCAGCAATACTCATCCTTTAGTAGCTCCGAGGTCGCCGAATTAAAGATTGGTACGGCTTCTCCGTTATTGATTAGAATAGTAGCTTGGGGATCACCTATGGCAATAGCATCTACTGCACCGTTTTGTAGTGCAATCGGTAGATCATCCTTTCCATAGACAATGAACTCAACCTCCATATTCTCGGCTGTTGAACCGATTCCTGCATCTGCTAATGCCCTCTGCGTAACAATATGAGCAGAGGATGCTAACTGCTGGACGCCTATCTTCTTCCCCTTTAGGCCCTCGACAGAGGTAATACCGGTATCTGAACCTGCCAGTACCTGAATACATCCGGTGTGAATTCCTAGTACCGTCTTCGCCTCCAAACCATTATCCAGCGGGGCCAGCATGGCTGCAATTAACCCAAAGGTAACATCCGCCTGCCCTGTGGTCAGCATCTCGGGTCCGGGTGTGCTGGAGGTAAGGTATTCATAATCCACTCCTTCTACTAATCCCTCGGCTTCATAAAACTCCAGCTGCTTTGCGATATGCAAGGGAATAGCGCATAGGCTTGCACTATATAGTATCTTAATCGGTGGCTCTTCCTTGCTTGCGGTTTGTGTCCCTTCCTTGCCTGCTGATGTTTCAGCCGGTGATAAAGTTGCTTTGTTATCCTTCGAAGATGTTTCAGAAGCTTTATTGGGAGTACAGGCTGAAAATAACGATATGGAAGCCAAAAGTACACAAATTAAGCTCATTAATTTTGTTTCTTTTCTCATGAATTTCTCCCCCTTATTAGAAGTTAGTTTAACTCGAATTGAATCAATAGTTACAAATTGTATTCCAAAGGCTGTGTTTTCCCTGTAAAGTCCAGGATTTGCAGAATTTTTGACCGAAGCATCAAGAAGTCCACACTATCTCTCTTTCGCCCGTAATTTACCCCACGTCCTATCTCAACATTGATTATCTGCTCAATCTTTGCCGGTCGTGGTGTCATTACTAGAATCCGATCACTTAAGTAAATTGCCTCATCCACATCATGGGTGACCATAATCATAGTCGTCTTTCGTTCCTTCCAAAGTCTCAATATCTCATCCTGCATATTCATTCTAGTAAAGGCATCCAAAGCCCCCAGCGGTTCATCCAGTAACAAGACCTTAGGGTTATTTACCAAGGCTCTTGCCAGACTGGCTCTTTGAGACATTCCTCCGGAGAGCTGGTGTGGCAACGATTTCTCAAATCCACTAAGGCCCACCAACTTGATAAATTCACTGACTTCCTTTTTCTTCTCCTTATATACATGCCTCATTTTGAGGCCATAAGCTACGTTCTCATAGATTGTCAGCCAAGGAAAAAGAGTCGGATCTTGAAAGACTAAGCCGCGCTCATGACTTGGCCCGTCGATTATGGTTTCATCCAATTTGATCTGACCTGTTGTTGGTGTATTCAGTCCTGCGATTAACCTTAAAAAGGTAGATTTCCCACAGCCTGAGGGACCGATCAGACATACAAATTCTCCTGCACGTATCTCTACATCCAAATTACTTAAGGCAATGACTTTTTCTCCATCCAGACGATAGAACTCCTTACTTATATTCTGTGCACTGATCGAGCCAGATTCCTCATGTATTATATTCTCATTCATTTTTAACTCCATAGAAGCTACCATTTGATTACTCCCTTCTGCCAGCCTAGTAACTTATCTCTTATCCTGAACTGTAAGGTTATGAACAAGTAGCAGAAGCCGGCAATGATGATCAGTCCGGCATATACATTGGGATAGGACAGCATCTCCTTCTGCCAGTTGATATACCAACCAATACCGGATTTACAGCCCAGCATCTCTGCGGCCATTAAAGCAACAAAGGAGCTACAGGTTGCGTTAAAGAAGCCGAGAAACATGGAGGGAAGTGCATAAGGGATAGCCACTCGGAATAGATTCTGCAGATTCGATGCTCCCAGGGTTGAAGAAACCTCAAAATAGGATTTCTGGACACTTTGAATACCGGAGCTGGTAAGTATTGTGATCTGGAACCACACACCAAAGGCAATCAAGAAGATAGCAGCCCCCCGGGGTGTGGGGAAAGCAATCAAGGCCAAAGGAATCCATGTGGAGGAGGGAATTGGTCCCAGTATTCGAATAATTGGATAAATCCAGTAGCTCCACTTTTTACTCCAACCCACCAAAATACCGGTGATGATACCAAGAACCGCTCCAATCACTAAGCCTCCGATTAAAAGTCGGAAAGAGCTTCCCAAGCAAGTCAGTAAAAATTCATAATCCTCTATATAGACATTTAGTACCCGGTTCAAGCTCGGAAAATAAATCTGCGGAAGCCATAGGAGCTTTACCGTAATAATATTTAGTATATTTAGGAAAGTAATAGAGCCTCCGATAAACCATGCCTGATGTGCATACCTCTTTCTAAAATCCGCATTGAATAAAGCCAGTGCGAATAATAATACTAGAAGCACCGTTCCAAATTGGAGAATTGTCTTAAAATTAGTCAGTTCTCTGTACTTTGCTTCCTGATGATTTGGTATCAATATATCCAATAGCAAGGTAACAGCAATCGCTATCACTGGTATGACGGTCCGAAAATCAAAGACTATTTTCAGATCACTCTTATTGGTCATCTGTTCTACCATAGGTTAACTCCCTCCCAGTAAAAATGTATTTTTTATAGAAGCTGATAATCTTCGATAAAGCAGCCTCGATGGTACCTTGATACTGCAGTGCTATAATATTATGGTGCTTCAATATCTTCTCCGATTGCCCCCCGATCTTCTTGACAAGAACAATCTGGCAATCGGATATTACCCGGATCTTCTCTCTAAGCAGCTCCTCCTGATGGTCGCCGCACTGACCATTCGAAATACAGGGCCGATTTTCTATATAATGAATTTCATCCTTGTCTTGGTCAATCTCCATAATAATAAACTGCCTGCTCCCCCCAAAATGCTCAGTGACATTGATTTTATCGCTCGAACCAATCGCAATCCTATACCTCATAGGTCCTCCTTAATACCAGAATCTGCTCTTTTCATAGGTCACAGATTGAAACAACTCGGTCGATAGATACCGTTCTCCGGTATCCGGTAAAATAGCCACAATGGTCTTTCCTTTATTCTCCGGGCGATTGGCAATCTTAGCAGCTGCAAATACTGCCGCACCAGAGGATATCCCTACAAGTAGCCCCTCTTCCCTTGCCAGTACCCGTGAGGTATCAAAAGCCTCTTCATTCCATACCTTATATATCTCGTCTATCACCTCAAGGTTCAATATGGAAGGAACAAAGCCTGCTCCAATCCCCTGTATCTTATTGGGACCAGGATTCCCGCCAGAGAGGACCGGAGAAGCCGCAGGCTCAACCGCTATCACCTTGATCTCCGGATTCTTCTCCTTCAGATAAGTTCCTGCTCCGGTGACCGTGCCACCGGTTCCAACACCTGCCACCAGGATATCCACCTTACCCTGAGTAGCCTCCCATATCTCCGGGCCGGTAGTCTTCTTATGTATCTCCGGATTAGAGGGATTGTTGAATTGCTGGAGTATGATACTATTTGGTATCTGGATGCTGAGCTCCTCCGCCTTTCGTATCGCTCCCTTCATTCCCAAGGTACCCGGTGTTAATACCAGCTCTGCTCCCAGTGCAGTAAGAAGACTACGTCTTTCAACACTCATGGAATCAGGCATAGTGATTACAATCTTATAACCCTTTGCCGCCGCTACAAAGGCCAGACCGACACCGGTATTACCACTGGACGGCTCAATGATTGTAGTATCTTTGCTTAGAATCCCTTTCTCCTCTGCATCCGCTATCATGGAATAAGCAATTCGATCCTTAACGCTGCCCAGTGGATTAAAATACTCCAGCTTTAGCAGTAAATCGGCGTCCTTGATTTTAGCCAAGGCTTTAAATACCTCCGGCCGTAATATGGGTGTATTTCCTATTAACTGCGTTAAATTATTAACTATTACGCTCATATAAATATCCCTGCCTTTCTTCCTAGATGCAAGCTCCCGTAGATATCTGAAGCTACTCACTAGTTGACATACTTTGATTGACTATATATTAATAGATCTGCGTATCCTTGATATTGTCCTTGGGATCCTCTTGAAACCATGCCTCGCTTAAGGGCAGCTTGATATTGGAGGAAACATTCTTGACAAAGTTCGTATTTTTTAAGACCTTAACCGCTTTCCTTGCCAGCTCAAAGGCACCGGAATATCCCATATAGTTAAATTGCTGTCCAAAAAGCGGTATATTGGGTATGCCCAACTTTGAGACCCAACCATTGGCATTCATGTGACCGATATACAGATCTGGCCTTAATTTGTTTAGCAGGTTCAGCTCCTCAGCCGGTTGACCTGCTGCAACCTCAATCGTTAATTCCTGATCCTCCATATCTTCCAATAGTTCTTCTACAAAGCGGTCTACATTATGAGCCTTTACTCCGACCAGCTTCATTCCCAAGGATGCGAAGAATTCTGCTGTCGTTAAAATTCTTGTCTCTCCTCCTCCAACAAAGACACTCTTTCCCCTCAGAACCTTCTTAAAGGGTTCTAAGGCTTCTAACAGCTGTTGGTTTTCAAAGCGAATCAGTCGCTCCGCTTCTTCCTCCAGCTTAAAATGTCTTCCAATCAATCGGATCCATTGATTCGTATTTCTAATACCGATTGGCAATGTATCGATCAGGTAATCTGTACCGAAGCGTTCCTTTAGATGCCCCAACAGATAATCATCATGGGTGGCACAGATACTGACATTCAAAGCGGCATCTCCAATATGAGCAATATCCTCTAAGCTTGCATGTAAGGGGAGCACACGCGGATACAGCCCCAGTGCACTAACCAGTCTGGCAAGCTCCACCTCGTCACCGTTACTGTTGGAACCCACATTAAAGATATTAACCGTTCTACTGATTTTGAATCTCTGGGCAGCATTCCTCTCCTCGGCTGGTACAACCGGTTCATATTGCTTCACCGGTTCCACCAGATACCTCAATACACCATGGTAGGCAGAATCATATCCGGAAGCAACAAATTTACTTTTAAAGCCTTCGCAATGAACCGGAACCACCTTTGCTGAAATACGGCCATTTAGTTCATTCACCAGAGAATCAATGTCATCCCCAATAATTCCGGGTACACAGCCATTTGCAATAATAATCGCTTCTGGATGATATTCCTTTTCTGCATACAGGATTGCCTTCCGTAATTTATCGACCCCACCCTGTACCACATCATTTTCATCCATATTCGTATGCAACCATACAAACTCCTCATCCGGTTTTCCCTTTGAGGCTCGCATGGTTTTTCGCAGTCCCGCTGAACCTACAAAGCCTGAGCAGCAGCCAAGAGGTGAGTGAATGATCATTACAACATTCGTAAAGCTGCTGACGATACCTACTGCCAGCATTAATTGACATCCTCCGCTTTGAGAGAATTTTCTGTCCTGTAGCTGGGCACAGCCGGTCTGGATTCCATCCTTCAGCTGACGGCAGGAGCCGCAAAAGGCGGAGCAGGAGCCGATTCGTTCTTCTCTTGTAGGCGGAGCATCGGAAACCAAAAAATTGTATGATAACGTATCCGGGTATTTTGACATATGCAATTCCTCCATCCTTCCTATTATCTGGCTGCTACCAAATTCGTTAATAAATCCTCAACCAAGGATAAGCCCCCCGAAAATCCGGCATATCCTTTATTCAGTATCACGCGGTTACTGACTGGAAAGGCCACGGATAGAAAGCCTGCGCCCAGCTTTTCAGCCAATCCCTTCTCGATTCCTGTTCCGATCACATAAGCTGGCCCTAAGGCATCGTAATACTTATGATTCTGATTGAGTGGCCAGCTCTTTCTGACTTCCTTCAATATAAGCCCGGCATTCTGTTCGAAATGAATGATCGGCTTTGTCTCAGAATCAATAGCATCAAACTTAGCCTGGTAGCTCTGCTGTTCCTCTAGATCAAGATCATTGATCGAGGTAAAATGTGGAATCCACCCTAAATCATTGGCAATAAAGCGGGTAAGAGAAAATGCATAATAGCTGTCTGCTATAATAAGAGCATATCTTTGAAAATCAATGTCTGAATAAATGTCAACAATGCGTTCAAAAAAAGAATAATAGGTTTCCTTTTCTTTTCTGATTACCTTGTGTATCAACGACTCATCAATATTAAGTGCCTTGCCAATTGCCTTCAAAAACTCTTCGGTACCGGTAGGCCCGATGGGCAGGTCTGCCTGAATATAGGGTATATCGTGAACCTGCTCAAAGGTTTTCGCAGGTGAGAGACCGGCTTTTGAGGATAAGAGGACATTGAGTGCTGCCTTACCATATTCGCGGATCGATGCAATCCTTTCTCCTGTTCCAAAGAAGGTATTCACCTTTACACCAATTAAGCCGAGTAAACGCTTTATCTCATCCAGATTGCCACGATAAAATACATCATGGCCGGGAACAACACCCAGTATATTGATGGTCTTCTCTTCCTTAACCTCAGATACCTCGATAATCTGTGATATAATAGCGTTCATGATGGCATCATAGCCTTTAAAGGTATTGCCTAAGAATCCCGGAGTACTCGCTCCGATTACCTTCCTGTCCTTGAAGCGTCTTGCAACTCCCACCGCATCGTCTCCGATGATCTCCACCTGACAACCGGTTACAACAACATATAAATCAGCATCAAGAACGCTCAGAGAGTTCTCTATCTGCTCCTCCAGCCTTGCTTCTCCGCCAAATACAATGTTGTTTTCTGAGATATTCGAGGTGGGGATCATGGTTCCTCCACAATACCCAGTCCCACGGTAGCCGGATGCCAGATTGTAGGTTCCTGACAAAGCAGCAGCACAGCCTCCGGGTGCGTGTACAATCGGTACTACTCTAGGGATACCGGCTATCGTAGTCAAGGCTCCCCCCAAAGCACATGAAAATTTCGCTCTTTCTATAAAATCAGCCAAAATAATATCTCCTTTCCCTTTCTAGCTTCTACTCGTATCAGATAACGAAAGTCTAAATTCCTGCCTGGTTTCCTCCAAGCACGACGCCTGTTTCAAGCTGAAGCAGTTGATTTCCCCAGTCTGCCGCCCACTCACGGAGCTCTGCTATCTCCATAGGCGCCGGTATCGTTGATTTTTCATGAGCTGCAATTCTCTTCGCCAGCTCTGTATAGATTTTTGCCTGTTCGGAATCAGGGGCAGCTTCAATGGTTGTTTTTCCTTGTAATTCACTTTGTGTAACCGTAACAGACCGAGGTACATACTGCATAATCTGTGTATGGGTTCGTGCTGCAAAATCATCAATGATATCCTTCGCATAGGGCTTGTTGATGGAGTTGGCGATGACGCCCCCCAGTAAAGCTCCCCCCGCATTGGAATATTTCTGTATTCCTTTGAACAGATTATTGGAGGCATAGACACTCATAAAATCGGCAGAGGACACCGTGAACACATGCTCAGCGATTCCTTCCCGGATTGGTACCGCAAAGCCACCGCAGACAACATCCCCTAGAACGTCATATATAACAAAGTCCAGGTCCAGTTCCTCAAACACGTGCTGCTGCTTGAATAGTTGAACTGCTGTAATAATTCCACGTCCTGCGCAACCGACCCCGGGTGCAGGTCCTCCAGCCTCTACACAATAGATACCGTTATACCCCTGGAATAAAACTTCCTTTGCCTTCACCGTGCTTTTTTCACGTAAGGTATCAAGAACGGTCGGTATATATTCTCCATTTCGTAAGGTGTTGGTAGAATCACTTTTGGGATCACAACCAAATTGCATGACCTTATACCCTAACTTAGATAAAGCAGCACTAATATTGGATGTCGTAGTCGATTTGCCAATCCCCCCTTTACCGTATATTGCTATTTGCTTCAGCTTCTTGGCCATCTCTATATCTTCCTTTCATCTTGATAATATTGGATAAGGCATCCTCTACACTGCCATTGAACACATAGGTAATCAAATTTTTCTCTGTCAGTATCTGCTGGGCTCCCATGCCAATCTGACCTACAACCACATAGGTGCAATCCTTAAGTCGTCTAGCCGCCTGAAGCAAGGCCTCCATGGTATGGTCTCCTCCATGACAGGGTGGCTCCACATCTCTAAACTCGACAAAACGATAGCTATCATTCTCAATCTCAACAATGCTGTAACGACTGCAATGACCAAAGTGCTCATAGATAACCCATCCGTCCTTCGTAGCTATTGCAACACGCATTTTCATCCCACCTCCTGATTAGCCATGAGAAAAGGTCTCCTTAAAAAGTGGCTTTTGCTGATACACCTTGTCACTGATTTCCAATCCCCCGGGGATACCAATTGCATCCGCTCTACATCTTTGGCAATGCCTGAACACATCCATGTACTCCTCGGCCTCCCTGCGAGCCCCATCGATATCACTACAGCCGGGTTCCAGATAATGAGCCATTCTATTCTGGGGAATGAGCGGAATGATATTATAGATAGTGGCACCGGCCCTACTGACTGCCTTGGCAATCTCTTTAATATGATGTCGATTTATCTCCACAATCAAAACTGTATTCACCTTAATGGTCACACCGGCCTCAGCCATCTTCTTTATTCCGCCTAATTGATTTCGTATTAAGATCTCAGCTCCCTCCACTCCCTCATAAACTGATCCATGATAAGAGATTTTTGATACAATTTTCGCAAGTATGGTTGGATCAACTGCATTTACTGTAACCGTCAAGGTATCGATTCCGACCTCTATCAGCTCTTCGGCTCTTTCTTCAAGAAGAAGACCGTTGGTACTCATGCATTTTAACAGTCCCGGATAACGCTCCTTCACGAGACGGAAGGTCTTAATTGCATCGTCAGAGGCTAAGGTATCACCGGGACCAGCTATTCCCGCCACGGTAATATCCGGACATAAGATAACTGAACGCTCTATAATGCCTATGGCTTCCTCTGGTGGCAGAATTGTCGATGTTACACCGGGTCTCACCTCATGGTTATTGATTTGTCGATCACAAAAATCACATTGTATATTGCACTGTGGGCATACCGGAAGATGAATTCTCCCCTTGTTATTCTTAGCTCCAAAACATGGATGGATCTCCTTCACTCGTGCAGCATTATTCATTTCCCTATCTCCCCTCTCTGATGAATAGTAATATAGATAAGGCACTTTGTGTCTACGCAAGAAGCTTCGCTATTCGATATGTAACTCACTAAGGTTATGGATAAAAAAACAGAGGCTGGTATATGCAAGTACATACCCAAACCTCTATTTCTATAGTCAGTTTCGACATATTCTGTTATATAAGCTTTGTTAAGGCTTTATCACTAGGATCTGTTCATTCTCCTTTTTTGACAAATCCAAAATTTTAATCTTCTCAGGTATTACCTTATAAATACTTCTACTTTCTTCCTCGTACACCGCATCTGGTCTTTTCTCCAAGAGCTTCGTCCTGCCTTCAGCATACTCCGGACCGGAAAGCCTCTTTACACTACCATAGATTGTTATGTTCCTATAATTGGGAAGGGTCTGATTTTCATGTTGAACAAGTATTGTAACATGATAATTATTTTGAAGCTGCTTTACCTTCTCCGATGTATTGGAGGTTGCAAAATATAAGATGTAACCATCGAAATTGTATCCTCCTATGGTTCTTATATCGGGTAGGTTATCGTGATCAACTGTAGTCAACACAATTGTTGTGCTGTTCTTTAGGTAAGTAATAATATTTTCGAGAATTAAAGCCATCCTATTATCCTCCTATGCTTCAATATTTTAATTGCCTTTTCCCTGTGCAAATACCCTTTGCCCTGCCAATTCTTAATAATTTGTGCTTATTCTTCATTGTACAATCCCCTATCACAAAACCCTTCGTTCCCTCCCCGATTAAGGTACGAACTCTTTCTCCTCATCTATCTGCCGCTTTACTCGTATTTCCAGCAACTATTGGACTTCATCTCTTTTGCAGACTTATCCGTATTTCCTAGCCTTATATGTGATTCCTGTCCGTCAGAACAAGGGTTTGCCTACAGCTTCCTTCAGATTTCTCCTCATGCTGAATACCCTTGCTGTTAGCTATATGCTTCCTCGTTGCCTAGGTGCACTCTCGACTTTCATCCATTAGAGCCCGCCCATGGCAGGAAATAAAACAAGGTTTTGGACTCTTTCGCGTCCAAAACCTCTAGTTGACCAGTCAGTTTTGCTTTATCTCTCTTACCATCTTTTTGATACTTCCTCTTCCATCAGCGTATCCTTATCTTCTCGCTTCTTTCAATCTGTAGAAGCTTTCCATCCTGTACAATTACGGTTACTGATCCATATTGAATTGTTTCCAGGAGTTCAACGATTCTTTTTATATCCTGTTCCCTTATTATATTTTTATGTACGGAATTGTTATCTCTATCCAATCAACATTCCCCTATCTTTCATAAAAGCAGAGCTAGAATTTTGGAACTACAGCTCCTTCAAAGGTGTCATTGATATATTCCCTGATTACATCGCTTTTCAGTGCCTTCAGTAACGCCTTAATATCCTCTCTGTTCTCATTTCCTGCTTTGACAGCAATCAAATTACCGAAGGTTTCTGCTGCTACCGAGTCTTTATCCTCCACTGCAATTGCATCCTTAGCTACATTAAGTCCGGCTTCTATGGCATAATTACCATTAATTACTGCAAGGTTGACATCCTGAAGAGAACGGGCCAATTGTGCTGCCTCGATTTCAATGATATCAAGTTTCTTGGGATTTTCTACAATATCATTCTTTGTCGCTTTAAGACCAATCCCTTCAGTAAGCTTGATAACTCCCTGGGCCTCCAGTAGTAGTAGAGCTCTGGCTTCATTTGTCGCATCATTGGGAACCGCAATCTGGTCTCCCTCAGCCAATGCGTCCAGCGATGCGGTCTTTCCCGGATACACTCCAAAGGGTTCATAATGAATTATTCCTGCAGATACTAGCTCTGTTCCGTTTTCTTCATTATATTGACTCAGATAAGGTTGATGTTGAAAATAATTTGCATCCAGATCTCCTGCATCCAATGCTACATTCGGCTGCACGTAATCGGAATACTCAACGATTTCAAGTTCATAACCCTCTTTCTTTAGTAACTCTCTTGTTTGCTCCAGAATTTTAGCATGGGGAGTCGTACTCGCTCCTACCACCAATTTGCTAATCTCATCATCCTTTTTGCTACAGCCTGCCAGTAATACTCCCAGGATAGCCACCAGTAACAAGGTTAATCTTACTCTCTTCATCTTATTTCCCTCTCTTTCTTTTATTGCAATGCCTCCTCTAGTTATAAATCAGCTAGATTCCTCCTACATTGTTCTGATTATGGGTCAACCTCGTCGATATATTATTCAATATATGCTATAAGACTCGGTTTAATTCATACTATTTCTATATGTATTATATGTTTTAAGATTATTGATAGTATATTATAGTGATAATTTTTTGTCAACAATAATTTTGTTATCTTTATTCATATTTTTACAAATAATTGAATGTCGTTACATTTGATACCCTAACAGGGTAATAATCCATAGAAAGCACACTTACCTTGAAGCTTAAGCTCCAGATAACAAGCGAGTAGGGATGAAATACGCAGATAATCCTTGCCATTAAATATTATAATGGTAGATATTTTATTTGATATTTTTCGTATTTAAAGGTAGTATCAATATGGAGCTACTAACAAAAGTAATAACTATAATAGGTGAACACATGTTAAGAAATAAAATTGAAGCTTATTGTCAGTCTCTAGGCTTAGATGCCATTGGTTTTATCCCATGTAGACGATTTGACGAATCTGCTGCATTTTTTCAAAATAGAAAAGATCTAGGACTAGAAAATTCATTCGAAGAACAAGACATTGAGAAGCGTATCAATCCATTTTTATATATGGAGGATGGTAAAACCATAATATCCATTGCCTTCCCTTACAATACTCCAGATGAAAACAACGTAGATAACGGTTTTTCTGTCTATACCAAGCGTTATGATTACCACAGGGTTGTAAAATCTTATCTTACTAAGATTTGTGAGTACATTGAAGCCTTAGGTGGTAAGGCCCTTCATTTTGTAGATAGTAATAATCTTCCCGAACGTTATATTGCATACCTAGCCGGCATCGGCTTTATTGGAAGAAATAATATGCTAATCACTGAAAAATACGGAACCTACGTATTCTTAGGTGAAATTATCACAAATCTTGAGGTTGAATGTAGTGATGTTCGCCACCATTCTGAAATCCCTCAATACAAAGAATGTTGTGAGTGTGATATTTGCTATAATGCCTGCCCAAGTAAATCCATCACTGCTGCGAAAATCAATCCTAATGTTTGCCTTTCTTATTATACACAAAAGAAAGAATTAGCTGATGATGAGATTAAGATGCTAAAAGGGAATGTCTTTGGTTGTGATATATGCCAAAGAGTATGTAGATATAATCGCACTGCTCTACCAAGCAGGCTTCCTGAATTTGCAGCCCTTGCTTCTATGAATCAAGATGTAAGCACTTATGCAGCCATGGACAATAAGATGTTCAAAGAACAGATTAGCCATTCCTCCTGCGGTTGGAGAGGTAAAAATGTAATTAAACGTAATGCTATTATTCATCTTCATAAGAAAGGTGAAGATATTGATGCATATCGCGGAGACTCTACTTATATCAATGAGTATATTGATCGCTTACAAGAGATGGATACCGAAGATCAAAGTAAATATGAATAATTCTATATTAGGCCATAACTAAAAAATCGGCATAGCTGGTAAATACATACCAAACTATGCCGATATTTTTCTGGGATGAACATTCACTAAGCTACCCTCTCAAAAGGGGCTGATGATTTTTCATTTACTCTCCACTTATCATCAGATTTCTGACGATCTGTGTGCTTTTGATTAATTCCTCTACTTCCGTATATTCCTCACAGGAATGGACGCTGTTCATTGCATTGGCGATTACCAGTCCTTCTATACCCTTTGTAGCAAAGACATTATGGTCACTTCCTCCAAAGGTCCTGATGAACTCTGCTGTGAGACCGGCTTGTTCACATGCCGCCTTATAGCGTTGGGCTGTCTTACTGTTAAGCTTTGTCTCATATGCGATACAGTTAATTGCCTCCTCCCATTGAAGAGAGGCACCTACATGCTCTATCTCTGATATAAATAAGGATTTTATCTCCTCCAGGCAGCCTAAGGCTTTATCATGCTGAAAGCTTCGTATCTCACCTTCAATCTTGCAGCTTTCGGGAATGATATTGGTTGCAACTCCCCCTGAGATCGTTCCGATATTAATGGTAGTATCCGAATCGACTCTTCCGAGCTTCATCTGATTAATTATCTTAGAGGCAATAGCAATAGAATGGATTCCCTCCTCCGGTGAGAAGCCGGCATGGGCTGCCCTTCCCTGTATGACTGCCGTAAAGGAAAGAATACTGGGTGCCGTATAGGCTGCTCGACCTACCCTTCCACTGAGATCCAGGACATATGCTTCTTTTGCCTTTATATTAGAGTAATCGAACACAGCGCTTCCCTTTGCATATACCTCTTCTGCAATTGGAAGCAATACTTCGATATCTCTGTGCGGTAAGCCCTCTTCTCTCAGACTGCGAATTGCTTCTAAAATACTTACAAGCCCTGCAATATCATCCGCTCCTAATACCGTATTACCCTCACTGGTAATACGGCCATCCGACTGCACTACCGCCTTTTTTCCCTGGGCCGGAGCTACCGTATCCATATGCCCGGAGAAAAGGAGCGGCTCTCCGGGAAGCTCTCCTTTTAGATACCCATAAAGATTCCCACAGTCGCTTCCATAAAAGCCTCCTGCTTCATCCTCTGACACAAGAAAGCCAATGCCTTCTAACTTGCTTCTTAATCTATCGGCCATCTTTCTCTCCCCGAAGGAGGGAGAATCAATCTCCACCAATTCCGTAAATTCGGAAATGATTCTTTCTCTATCAATCATACTAATTCTCCATTCTTCCACAAGTTAAAGATTAAATATAATATAAACATACCTATACTTTTAAAGGGGGTTGTTTCATAATATAAGCTCCCCTGTAGGAAAGAACTGCATACAATATGAAACAGCCCCACTCACTATTATAGTTATATGAAATATTCAATTGATTTTTCAGGGGTTATTCTGGTATTGGTATTATAGACCAGCATCGCTTCTCTTCCCTTCACCTCGCCCAGAGAATAGAAACTGGTATCACCTCGATTTAAAATCTCTATCTTTACCTTTCGGTTCATCTTCTTTGGTTGACCTTCTACTCCGATTATGTTTACACCATCTACTGGTTCGTCCCAGTCATAGGGATCAAACATGCACAGGTATTCGCCCTCGATATCGGTCAATAGCACATAGTGCTTGGTTTCCCCCAACCACACGCAGATAATTACCGCACCACCCTGCTGTAGGCATTCAGTAATCTTGCTGTTCTGATTAGCCCATACCATATCATCGACGACAAGCTCTGTATGTATGGGATAATGCTTGGTTTGACTGAAATCATTAAACCAGTTCGATAAGAACATCATTGCCATCCGTGAGGTTCCCCGCTTACCGAATTCCCCGTTATGATCGTACAGATCCAAGGTATATAGCATAATGTTTTTGATTATTTCCGGAAGAACCTCCTCTCTTTCGAATAAATATCGGATTGCATTGATCAATGTAGTAGGTCCGCAATCGAACTCCGATGTCTGATAATTTAAAATATTCTTCAAGTAACCAGCCCCTTTCCAACCCTAACAAGCTTCTCATCTCTGATGTATTTTTAATCTTGCTTATCCTATATGTTTACTATGATTAAATGATACATATCATACTAGATTTAAGTAAAATTGTCAATCTTATGTAATTCAGAATGTTTTTCGCTGTATCATTCTAGGCACGGTTGCTGACAGGACTTCAGATAATGGGATACCCTTTTGAAAAGCCGGTTCCAGTTTACTAGCACTTCTAAGGTGTCTTCGTTCACTTGAGGCA
>JAEYOQ010000014.1 GCA_023411555.1 Bacillota bacterium | reverse complement strand
AACTACTCCTCTATGGGCAAAGCATCCCAATGATTGTACCGAGGAGGAATACAAGAAGTTCTATCGAGAAGTGTTTAATGATTATAAGGAGCCTCTATTCTGGATACACCTTAATATGGATTATCCCTTTAATCTGAAGGGGATCCTGTACTTCCCGAAAATTAATACGGAGTATGATTCTCTGGAGGGCTTAATTAAACTATATAGTAATCAGGTATTTATTGCAGATAATATCAAGGAAGTAATTCCTGAATTCTTGATGCTCTTAAAGGGCGTAATTGATTGTCCTGATTTACCGCTCAATGTTTCAAGAAGTGCATTACAGAATGATGGCTTCGTGAAGAAGATTTCTGAATACATCACAAAGAAGGTTGCGGATAAGCTTACCGGAATGTATAAGGTAGAGCGTGAAAGCTATGAGAAGTTCTGGGATGATATTAGTCCCTTCATTAAATTCGGTTGCCTGAAGGATGAGAAGTTCCGTGAGAAGGTTAAGGATGTAATTCTCTTTAAGAATCTGGAGGATAAATATATCACTCTCGCAGATTATATCGCTGCAAAGAAGGGTTCTGAAGCAGAAGAGAAGAACGACAAGGCAGGCAAGACAGAAGAAGGCGCAGAAGCTCATGTTCATGATGAAAACTGTGAATGTGGACACGATCATAAGCATGAGGATGATGAAGAAGTAGTCGATGAAGATAAGAAGCTAACCATCTTCTATGTAACTGATGTGAAGCAGCAAAGTCAATACATTAATATGTTCAAGGAGGCTGGTAGTGATGCTTTCATCCTGACCCATAATATTGATCAGCCCTTCATCACTCAGCTAGAATATCAGGATCAGACCATCCGCTTCCAGCGTATTGATGCGGATATCTCCGAAGGCTTTAAGGATAAGATAAAGAAGAAGGATCAGAAGATATTAAAGAATAATACTGAGGCTATGACGAAGCTGTTCCAAAAGGTACTGGGTAAGGATAAGCTGGAGGTTAAAGTAGATAAGTTTAAGAATGAGAAGGTATCCTCTGTTATGACCTTATCTGAGGAAAGCCGTAGAATGCAGGATATGATGCGTATGTATAGCATGTCAGGCATGGATATGGGTGGTCTTGGCGGTGGTGAGACGCTGGTTCTGAATGCAAACAATAAGCTGGTACAGTTTATTCTGACCAACGAGAATGCAGAGCAGACTCCGATGATCTGCGAACAGCTCTATGATCTGGCACTTCTAAGCCACAAGCCCTTAGAGCCGGAAGCAATGACCAAGTTCATACAGAGAAGTAATGATATTATGATGTTCCTTGCAAAATAAATAATAAAGTATTAAAAGCTCATAATATAGAGGGAAAACAGGTGATGAATATTCACTTGTTTTCCCTCTATTTGTGGTTAAGGAAAGAGTTGCAATCAGTAGTCGGGCAAATCTTGCATACATGCATAGAAAGCATCATTATGCTAGATTGGATTTCCTGATATTACCAGACAATAATAAAAGTATAAATAAGGATGGAAAGGAAAATATAATATTAAATTTATATAAATGTGTATATACCTCTTGATAATACCAGTGTGAATATGGTATGCTATTATATAGTAATGAAAACTACATTATGTAGTAGTTAGACTTGATGATATGTTTAATGATACAATATTAGGAAATATTAGGATATTGTTTGTTGTTATAAAAAACATAGTAAAATTATTTATATAAACAGGAGGATAAAAAGATGTCATACAGAATTATAGGAGACAGCTGCACGGATCTACCAAAAGAATTAAAGGATGATCCGCATTTAAAGCTTGTACCTCTGACTCTGATTGTTGATGATGTTTCAATTGTAGATGATGAGTCCTTTGATCAAGCAGATTTTCTGAAGCGTGTCAGAGAATGTCCGACCAGTCCAAAGTCAGCATGTCCGTCACCAGAGGATTATATGAAGCATTTCGATTATGAGGGGGACATCTATGTAGTAACCTTGTCATCTCCTCTAAGTGGCTCCTATAATAGTGCAGAGCTTGCGAAGAAATTATATCTAGAGGATCATCCGGATAAGAACATCGTCGTATTTGATTCACACTCTGCATCGGTAGGTCAGACTTTGATAGTGATGAAGATCAAGGAATTGATTGAAGCACATTATTCTTTCCGAGAGATTGTTGAGAAAGTCAATACCTTCCGTGATAGTATGAAGACAAAGTTTGTTCTCGAAACGCTGGATACCCTACGTAAGAATGGAAGATTAACCAATCTTCAGGCCATAATAGCCAGTGCCTTGAATATTAAGCCTGTCATGGGAGCAACCCCGGAGGGCACTATTACTAAGGTGGATCAAGCACGAGGAATTAATAAGGCATTAATGTTGATGGCAAAATGCATCGAAGAGGATGTTATCAAGCCCTCTGAGCGAATTCTTGGAATTTCTCATTGCAATAACAGAGAAAGAGCAGAATTCGTTAAGGAAGAGATCTTAAAGAGAATTCCATTTAAAGGCTGCTTTATCGTGGATACAGCAGGAGTAAGCTCTTTGTATGCCAGTGAAGGTGGGATTATTACTGCTTACTAAATATAAATTGTTCCGAGGCACCCCGTCTTATCCAAAAGGCAACCGCGATTATCCTCGTCGACAAGTAGAAAATGAAATACAAAATAATGCGAAAGCATCGTAGCCGTTTATCCTCGAACAAGTAGAAAATGAATACGAAAGAAAAAACGAAATTAACCTCGTTCACAGACCTAGATAGGGAATTAACCCGCCCCGTCTCAGGTCTGTTTTTTGGTCTTTTCAATCACAGACCACGCAACGCTTCTACAAATTAAAACTAGAAAATCCAAGAAAAAATCCATGAGCCACCCCGCGAAAAATTCCCGATAACCCCCATCCAACCCCACTATATCAAGCATCTCCGGTCTTTTCCCGATTTTAAGAGATATGGAAATGAAGTTGAGAGAATAGAGGAAAAGAAGTTGAGAGAATAGAGGAAAAGAAGAGGAAGTTGAAACGAAATAAAAGAGAAATTAAAGAAGAGAAAACCGTATTTTTAGATATACAAAAACTGAATGAGAGGATAAAGGGATTTACCCCGATGAGGATAGACAGGGTTGCCCTTTAATATAGGTTGCCACTGAGCACCCCGTCTCAGGTTTATTTTTTTCCCCAGGAAGCGTATTCCTTCCTATTTCGGGGATTACCAAAGAAATAAAGGTTATCATTGGAGATGGATATGAAAAACTGGCTCCAGTGGAAGCGATACAAAAGAATGATCTCACTGGATATAGGGGAATAAATTAGCTGCATTGCAAAAAACAAGACAAATTATTGATGACAATAATTTGATGTCTACATCTATGAGTGACAAAGATAGGCTTATTAAGCTCCAGATTTATCTAAATAATACTATAAATAGCAATGTCAACGATACGGTTTATGAAGGTTATATATCCCGTGTTTTGATTGATGGAGATAGTGTTTGTGATGGTTATGCTACAACTTTTTGTTTTTTATGCGAGTGTATCGATATTCCATGCTACTGGGTCGGTGGTAGTGCGGATAACGGTGATGGTACTGGATTCGGTGGACATGCTTGGAACAAAGTAAAAGTTGATGGTAAATGGTATTATATTGATGCTTATTGGGATGTTTGTCTAAATGATTTTGAATATTTTCTAACAGAAACTTTATGGTCTATCATTGTTTTGAAGAACAAGGTTTTGCTAAAGACGTAATATATAATGGCGGAGATGTCCTATATCTCTACGACTTATATTGTAAGCGCATAGTTTTAGGGTATACCTAAAACAAATCCGGATCCTATTGCTAGGCTTCCGGAATGCCAGTATTTTACTCCATTTTGTTCTTGCAAAGTTCTTGGACTGTTTTATCCCAAGGTACAAG
>JAEYOQ010000011.1 GCA_023411555.1 Bacillota bacterium | reverse complement strand
CAGCAAGATGATATAAAAAGCACCTATTTTAAATGATTTTTCTGGTTCTCACATTTATCCAATTCCACTTTGACTTATTTTTGCGGAATTTACTTTTTCAAAGTGGAATTTACCTTTTCAATTAACCTATCAGCCATTAATACGGTATTATTAGGAGTTCTAAGTTATAAATATTACCATTTTACATTTATAGATCTGGCACTTATAATTGAGTAGTATGCGAATTAATTGTAATTAATCGAATTGGAGTGATATATATGTCTCAAAATTATAGAATCCTATTATATTATAAATTTAATCCTATAGAGAATTCTGAGGAATTTACAAAAATGCATTTGGAATTATGTAAAAGCCTGAACTTAAAAGGAAGAATCTTAGTCTCCCACGAAGGAATCAACGGCACCTGTTCTGGTACCATCGAAGAAACAGATAAATATATGGATGCCTTGAAATCCATTCCTGGCTTTGAAGACACTCATTTTAAAATTGATCCAAGTGAAGGTCATGCCTTTCCAAAATTACATGTAAAACATCGAAAAAGCATCATAACTCTCCTACCGGAAGACGATGTAAATCCAAACGAAATTATTGGGACCTATTTAAAGCCGAAAGAATTCTATGAAATGTTACAAGAAGATGACGTGATTGTAATCGACGGTCGAAATGATTATGAATATGAGATTGGGCATTTTAGAAATGCTATTAAGCCCAATTTGAGGAATTTCAAAGAGTTCCCAAAATGGATTGATGAAACCCTGGGCGATAAAAAAGATAAGAAAATCCTAACCTATTGTACTGGTGGAATCCGATGTGAAAAGCTAACGGGTGTCCTCTTAAACAAAGGTTTTAAAGATGTTTATCACTTAGCTGGTGGTATCGTTACCTACGGTAAGGATGAAGAGGTCCAAGGTAAACTTTGGGACGGAAAATGTTATGTGTTTGATAACCGTATATCTGTACCCATTAACCATACTGACGAAGCTGTGGTAATCTCACACTGCTTACATTGCCATACCTCATCCGATCGTTATATCAATTGTAGAAATGATAACTGTCATACTCAATTTATTTGTTGCCAATCTTGCGAAGAAAGCTATGATGGTTTCTGCTCCAAAGAATGCAAGGATTATATTGCAGAGCACCCGGAACGTGATAGTTACCTTAGACTTCAAAAGAAAGTAAAGATGTATGAAAACTATGGGCAGAACCATGAAAAATATCAGCAAACCTTATGGGAATTGCGGGAAAAACACTAGTCTCCTATTTTAAAAAGATACGCCTTAGTCCAGATCAAAAACTAGGACCAATGGCGTATCTTATCTACTGATAATATATCAAATTTAATCAGTTAATAATTTCACCCTTGCTTTTAGCCAAATTTTCGTGCCATTCCTGCCTCTCCCTGTTTGTTAGCTTCGCCCACTCTGTCGCTTCACCGATAATTCTTAAAGGTTCTTTTGATCGATAAGAACGTGTTAAGTTACCGGGAAATTTTTTGTCAGTAACATTTGGGTCGTTTTCAAATTCACCTGTTGGTTCTACTATATAAATGCGCTCTCTTCCTTCTCCTTTTGCTAATGCTGCTGCAAGTCCTGCACCATTGATATTCGCAGTGAAATAAATGTGATTCATTTTAAGATCGAGTTTGTAATTTGAATTTCCACCCGCTGTCAGTAAATCACCAATCTGCAAATCCGCCTTAGTCCCATGATAAAATGGTCCTTCATCAGAAGGCGCACCCTTATATGAATCTGATAGTTCATAATATTTTTTTGCATTATCAGAATCACCTAACTCCTCATAAAATTTGGCAAGGCAAAGATATAATGTTAAGTATGCACTCTTAACATTTTCATCATTTATATTTCGTGCACACTGTAAAGATGTCTCCATCCATTTCAATTTGTCTGTAATACCCCTTTGTTGACGAGCTAAATGATAAGCTGCAATAAACCTTTCATAATCGTCCGTTGCTTCATTCCATGCTTTATGAAACATCATGATGGAATCCTCAACTTTTCCACTATCCTCCAAACTCATCCCGCTCATGCAGAGTTTTATAATGGCGTTATTTGGATCAAACTTTACACCCACCCAATCACCTCCAAATTAATCGATTATTCTTCCTGATATATCGTCTGATCATAGGTTTGCTCCTGCAGTAACGATTTCTGCATCTGGCCAAATCTCCTTAAAGACATATAGGGTATCTCTAAAACAAGAGCCTCGTAGTCTGTAATAACTAGCCTCATCATTGTTTGTCACCTACTTTATAATATTTCCTATTATCTTATCTGTTAATACCTGATAATTGTTTTCATATTTCTCACTCTACATAAACATTGGAACTAATCAACAAGGTCATTTTGAAATCTTGAAAGATGCTCATACGGTAGAATTAGTCTTCCACGGAATAGGCCACAGCCATCGTTGATAAGTGAATTATCTACAGCTGAAAACATATTTACATCCAATTTTGATAATTCAAGCTTCTGCAACAGGATACCTCTTTCATATGCATCATCAAAATAGATGTTTTCTCCTTTTGGAATTGCATCACGTTTTGCTCTTTCTCTTTCCTGTCTTTTTTCGTAGCCCATATGATTGGCAGGACCAATTTCAGCAAAATCGTCCATTTCTTTTGTACGAAGCTGTAATTCCACATAACAACGTGCAATATTATCATAAAAGGTTATATGTAGCGAACGATACCCATTCATCTCCTCCGGATTAGCAACATAATCTCTATAATATGGGCTTACACTCTCTCTTAATAGGTTTGATTTTTTCTGACCCTTAAAATGAGCCAGCTCTGCAGTAAATCCGCGTTCCTCCATGAAAGCAGGCAACTGGTTGGCTACGTCATATAAATACTTACTTTCTTCCTCCGCAAGAATCTCACCTTCTTTCAAATGACATTTTGGAAGGGAAATCACAATTCTGTAAGCAATCAGGTCCCGAAAACAGGACAAATAGTCTTTCAGCTCAGGAAGAGATGGATAATTGCCATGTTTCATATAATAATTGTAGATATACTCCACAATGTATCCATTAAATTTTGCTTCCGAACGTATCAGTGATTTAATACGGCCCTTAAAAGTAAATGCAAGAAAAGGATATTCATTTGCCATATATTTATAGAAATCCCGAATTCGCTGTGACTGCGAAGTTAGAAACTCGTTATGCTGTAAAAGTTCCGTTATTTGAAGAAGAAAATTACAGTGCAAAAGATCAATCTCATTATGGGTTTTCTTCGCAACCTGTTTTAAATCCTTAGTATATCTCTGTAATATCTTAAGAACTGTATCGCCTGAGTACAAATAATCATTTAATGTTATCATTATGGTTTTCCGCATCTGTTCATTTTCTTAAAGATGAACTCTCCTTTCATTAGTTTCAATACATCGAATTTCAAAATGAATTCTGGATTCCCGCTTTATTTACGTGTCTTTTTTAATTGTATTAAATGGTAACATATTTGCTATGGAATTTCTACAACATGTTTGAATTTCAAATAAATCAAATGAACCAGGAGTATTGATAGTCCAGTTAGGTGTTGAATATAGTTGAATAAAGTAAAATAAAGTAAATCGATATATTCTTGACAAAGAAAATATTTCCATTTATAATCAACTACAAGATAATGGCGTCTGAATTTCAGGCGCCATTTTTTTATTCATACGAGGAAAGTTCGTCCTATGAATAAAAAGCCCTCCGGGCGGGTTGCGCACTCGCGCGTTTGGAATTTATCTGCCTATGGCAGAACGCGCTTGCTAAACCTACGAAACTCGTTAAACGTGTTTCTTTCGGATTTAGATCCACTTACAGAATTCAGAAAAGAGGTGGCGTCAATGATCAAGATGGAAAATGTAAATAAGTTTTTTGGGGATCTTCATGTACTTAAGAACTTAAACTTGGAAGTTGCAGAGGGCGAAAAACTGGTAATAATCGGACCTTCAGGGTCAGGGAAATCCACTGCTATCCGTTGTTTGAACTTTCTGGAGGCTCCCACCAGCGGCAGCGTCTATATTAATGGAGAGCAAATAACAGCAAAGAGTAAGACCCGGTTGGTCAGGGAATCAATCTCCATGGTTTTTCAGCAGTTTAATCTCTATCCCCATATGACTGTTTTGAAGAATTTGACACTGGCACCTCTGAAGCTACATAAAAAGAGTAAAAAAGAAGCTGATGATCTGGCATATCATTACCTTGATATTGTCGGCTTAAGGGAAAAGGCTCATGTATATCCTACTACTCTGTCGGGGGGACAGCAGCAACGTATAGCGATCGCCCGTGCACTGTGTGCCCAGACAAAAATCATTTTATTTGATGAGCCCACATCTGCACTGGATCCTGAAACCATTCAGGAAGTACTGGACGTCATGATTAAGCTAGCCAAAGAAAATATAACCATGGTAGTTGTTACCCACGAAATGGGCTTTGCACGACAGGTTGCAGACAGAATTGTTTTTATGGAGGATGGCCAGATCATTGAAGAGGGCGTACCGGAGCACTTCTTTACAAATCCCGAAAATGACAGAGTGAAGCAATTTCTCAGTAAAATTATCCGTTAAGGATACTAATAAACTGAAGTACTGGTGGTATTCGCCAGATAATTCCATATTAAACATAATTTAATTTAAATAATCAAAGGAGGTATTGAGAAATGAAAATCGTAAAAAATTATGTAGGGCTTTTGCTAAGTGTGCTCATGCTTGTATCACTAGCAGCCTGTGGTAAATCGGACAGCAACAGTAGCACAACATCGGCACCTGCAAGTTCAACTCCCTCAGGCACAGAATCAAAGTATTCACCTGATGTTCAAGCAATTATTGACCGCGGTGTAATGCGTGTAGGCGTTAAGAATGCCGTTATCGGTTTTGGTTATCAAGATCCGTTGACAAAGGAATACTCCGGACTCGAAATATCATTGGCTGAGAAAATTGCTGAGAAGCTGGGTGTTGACGTAGAGTATACTGCCGTTACCGCCGCTACTCGTACCGAGCTTTTAGACTCCGGCGATATTGATTGCGTGCTTGCAACCTTTACTATCACAGAGGAAAGAAAGAAGAACTGGGACTTCTCAACACCTTACTTTACAGACTATGTTACCGTTCTGGTTGAAAATTCCTCCGGAATTAAGTCTCTTGCAGATTTATCGGATAAGAAGGTTGGTGTTTCCTCCGGTTCAACTTCTGCCAAAGCACTGGTTATCGCTATGATTGAAGGTGGACTCATCAGCAAAGACGACTTTAATGAGGAAACCTTTGATCCTGCAACTTGGACCACCGGTGTTGCCTTCCAGCAGTTCGATGACTATCCAACCATCTCTACTGCTTTGAGTGCTAAGGAAGTAGATGCCTTCTGTGTAGATAAGTCCATCCTTGCCGTATACCATACTGAGGGCAGATCCTATATTGAGGAGAAGTTCGCACCTCAGAACTATGGTGTTGCAACCAAGAAAGGCTCCGGTTTCTCGCCGTTCGTTGAAGAGCTGATTACCGGATGGTTGTCTGACGGAACCATCGACAGCTTGATTAAGGATAATAATTTGCAGTAAGCATTTTGACTATATGAATAGCTACAGGGCTTCGCCTCTTGCGAAGCCTCTTGTTCATGATGATAGATTGTTCGCAAAGCGTGCCTTCTATTGTATACGCAAAGGCAAAGTGAAGTATCAACTATGTTACTTGAAATGATACGAGTGAAGCCCTGCGACTACTGCTAACAAGTTGCAGGAAGCATTGTCAAATTGAATGGAACAGGAGGAAATGGTATGGAGGGTTTATTTTCTATATCTGGATGGGAAAAAGTATGGACATTCCGTTCCACCTTTCTGCTGGGGTTACTAAATAGCGGTAGAATGGCATTGTTCGCGTTACTGCTATCATTGGTGCTCGGCATAATCTTCGGGTTGATGGCTACCAGCAGCAAAAAAATCTTAAGAGGAATAAGCCGTGTATATGTGGAGCTGATACAGAACACACCGCTGGTTCTTCAGTTGTGTTTCCTGTATTACGCTCTTGCTTTTTCGGGATACAGCATGGGAATCATCACTACCGGAACCATTTCTCTCGGTGTCTATCACGGCGCTTATATGTCTGAGGTTGTTCGGGCCGGAATTGGCTCTATCCCCAAGGGACAATTTGAAGCTGCTGATTCGCAAGGGTTTAACTACATAGGAAAGATGTATTACGTCATTTTGCCCCAAAGTATTAAGATCATCCTTCCTCCCATGGCTAATCAGGTTGTTAATTTGATAAAAAACACTTCCTGTCTTTACATAATCGGAGGGGCCGATCTTATCTCTGTAACCTACAGCTTCGTAACAGGTGCCTCGACCGGCGGAGCTTATGCGCCTGCATACCTGTTAAGCGGACTTCTGTTCTTTATTGTTTGCTTTCCGCTATCGACCCTTGCAAGCACATGGGAGAATTCTCTGAAGAAGAGAGAGTCAAGGATGGTTGAAGCACAAAATCCTTTGACGGAAGGGATGGTGACTAAGCAATGAATACATTGGGTAATAGCTTGTCTATGCTAAAAAATCCGACGGTTCTTAGCTATTTATTATCCGGAATTGCCTATACATTGATTATATCCGTTGTCGCTGTCGGAATTGGTTTGCTTTTAGGCTCCATCCTTGCACTTGTCAGGAATTACTGCAACAGTAAACGCAACAGAATATTCAAGTGGTTAGCTACGGCTTATATCGAGATTTTCAGAAATACGCCCCTTTTGCTGTGGATATTTATCTGCCTGGTGTTCTTCCCGGTGCCGGGATTTCTGTCCAAGAAAATGTTCGGATTGACTTCGGTTGAGGTAAAGTTGTTGTTTAAAGGCTGCATGACTCTGATACTCTTCACTTCCTCAGTCATTGCCGAGATTGTGCGGGGTGGTTTGAACTCCGTGGCCCATGGACAATTTGAAGCCGGACATTCTCAGGGCTTTAGTACAGTGCAGATTATGATCTACATTGTACTGCCCCAGGCTTACAGAAATATCGTTCCCACCTTGCTCAGCCAGGTGATCACAACCATTAAGGACTCTTCCTATCTGGCCAATATCGCAGTTATCGAGCTAATGAGTAGAGTAAAAACCTTGTTGAGTGCGGCAAACAGATACAACGGCACCGGTTCCATCAATGTTTCGGATGTCTTTGTTCTGTTTGGCTTTGCAGCGGTTATTTATTTTGTCATTAACTTTCTATTGTCCTCCCTCGTCAGATATACACAAAAGCATCCTCGGATTCCAAAGGCTACAAGCCGTACACCCTAAAGCTGTTAGCTCTATAAGTTTGAAAACAGTCATTGCCATGTAATATAAGTAGATAAACCACGCAAAGGAGGTTTACCCTATGGAAAACTATGTTGTTACAATATCAAGACAATTCGCCAGCTTTGGACGATCAATCGCTCAGAAGTTGTCTCAGGAGCTTTCTGTGGAATTCTATGACAGAGATATTGTTGAATCCACTGCAAAGAGGATGGGTCAGCCCATACCGTTCATCAGTAATGAGGAAGAGAACGTACATCCTGTTTTCTTTAGGCGAAAATATCCTTTGGGCATGGGTGTGGCCAACATTCAGGACGAAATATTTAGTGTTCAATCAAACATTATCCGGGACATAGCCCAAAGAGAGTCCTGCATTATCGTAGGAAGGTGCGCCGCCTACGTATTGAGAGATCATCCCCGATGCCTGAATGTATTTATTTATTCACCCTATGAGCGCAGGCTTAGGAATTGCATCGATGCCCTACAGATGGATATAAAGGAGGCAAAAAAAATGATCAAAGAGGTTGACAGGGCCAGAGAAAATTACCGTCACCGCTATTGTCCTGATTTGAAAAATGCATACGACGGCTACGATTTAATGATTGACAGTAGCCGGTTCGGTATTGAAAAGAGTGCAGAAATCCTAGCGGCTATTGTAAGGAGTCAACTCCAATAGCACTCATAATATACGGATGATATTAACAACATCTCACTGACCATAATCCCAACGATTTCACATACAATATGATCTTTGTATATTCCTTCTGTTCTACCGAGCACTACAAATCTGTAATAGGTTTGAGAAAGTGCAGAGATTATAGGTCGCACTCGAATAACCGTAAGCATCCCCGAGTGCTGCACTGTCCATCCCTGCTGCCTTTGCAGCATCGATACCTGACTTTGCATCCTCAATTACCAGACAATCGGAAGGTTCCATCTTAAGGTACTCAGCTGCCTTAAGAAACACCTCCGGATCCGGCTTCGATCTCGTAATGTTATTGCCATCGGAAATAGCATCAAAGAAATCACTTAAGCCAATCTGCCCGAGTATAAATTTTGTATTCTTACTGGAGGAACCGATTGCCAGTAAGAGACCTTTTTGTCTCAGATTCTCCAGAGTTCCCTTGACCTCATCGCTCAGGTCCAGCTTTGACATTTGCTTTAGGAGCTCTTTATAAACCTCATTCTTCTCCTGGGCCAGCTTACTCTTCTCATCCTCGGTAAAGGGTTCTCCCTTCCATTTCTCAAGAATGATTTCCAAACTGTCCATTCGGCTAACACCGCGTAGACGATTATTGATAGTCTCATTAAATTCAATACCAAGTCTGTCAGCCAGCTGCTTCCATGCAAGATAATGATAATGATCCGTATGACAGATAACGCCGTCTAGATCAAAGATAATAGCTTTATATCTCATCCCCGATACACCTTTCTATAAAAGCTTCTCATTCTTTTAATAAAACATCAGCAAAATTAGACATTCGTGAATCGATATCACATCGAACCTACTAAATCGACGTCACATAGTAACCTCGGTTTGCGTGACCAGCTCATAGGACTTATCGTATACTTTGATGGTCTTTGCTGTACCCTTAATCAGAATAAAGCTGCACCGATCATGCTTCACTGTAACCCGAATCTGACTATCCTCATAATTGATCTGGAAGCTATACTCTTCCCAGTTCTTCGGGATTACAGGGGCAAAATAAATTCCATCCTCCTTGATTCTCAGACCCCCGAAGCCATAGACAATAGCCATGAAGGTGCCCCCCATATTAGCCGTATGAATACCGTCCTTGGTATTCTTATGGGTATTGAAAAGATCTAGTTTAGCAGAATCCCCGAAATACTCATATGCCTTATCCACCAGTCTGAGCTTCGAGGCTACGATACTGAAAATGCAGGTAGAAAGAGAAGAATCATGAGTCGTCACTTTCTCATAATAGGCAAAGGAATTACGAATCGTCGTAAGTGGCTGTGTGTCTTCGAATATAAAATGGGCCAATACCGTATCTGCCTGCTTGCATACCTGATGTCGGTACAGATGCAGCGGATGATAATGTAGTAATAAGGGGAACTCCTCCTTCGGTGTATTCTCTATATCCCATATCTTCTTGGTGAGGAAGGAGTCATCTTGGGGATTAATCCCCAGCTCCTCATCATAGGGCAGATACATCATATCCGCTGCCTGACGGAATTCTTCGATCTCCTTATCGTCCAGGCCAATCCGGTCGGTAACCTCACTAAGCCTACCAGCTTCCTCAAGAATCCCATGGAATTTCACTGCCCATCTTAGGTTAAACTGAGCAGCTGCATTGGTAAAATAATTATTATTCACCAGGCAGGTGTATTCATCCGGACCGGTAACCTCATTAATTCTAAAACTTCCATCATAATAGTTACCCACGTCAAGCCAGAGTCTTGCTGTCTCAAAAATTATCTCTGCACCTTCCCTTGCTATGAAATCCAGATCCTTGGTTGCCAGATAGTAGGCTATAATGGAATAAGCGATATCTCCGTTGATATGGTATGCCGCAGTTCCGGAGGGAAAATATCCGGAGCATTCTGCTCCCATGATAGTTCTCCAGGGATATAAGGCACCACGCTTATGTCCCAGAATCTTGGCATTCTCTCTTGCTTTCTCCAACGTACGATAGCGAAAGCCAATCAAATTCTTTGTAATATTAGGCTCCGTCAGATTAAAGAAGGGTTGTATGTACATCTCCGTATCCCAGAAATAATGCCCCTCATAACCTTCTCCGCTGAGACCTTTCGCTGCAATATTGCAGAATTCATCCTTACCTACGGATTGCACCAGCTGATACATATTATAGTTTACAGCTTCTGTCAGTGCTTCATCACCCTTGATCTCAAGATAACAGTTATCCCAGAATTTCTTAAGATATTCCTGTTGTCTACTGTAGTGCTCCTCAAGCGGGACGGCAAATATCTGCTCCATCTGTCTTTTTGCATCTGCCTCACAATCAAGAGTACGGATCGAATCGCTGAATACGGTATATTTTATCAGGACAACTGTCTCCTGCTCCTTAATCGGAACCTCTGCCTTACAAATCGCGCTATGCTCTATGATAGACGTATGAAGCTGACCTTCCTTTGAAAGCCGATGCGAAACTCCAGTACATACCTTCAGGTTGGATAGGGAGGTATGCGAGGTCAGGTAGGACTGCCCTTCCACTAGCTCTGCTTTCACAGGTAGAAGATATTTTCGCGCATCCTGAGCGACCCGGGGATCATTTGGATTACTGTAGTTCGTAACTTCTCCCATATGATAAGAGCTAAATTTAAGCATTCCATTAAAATTCAATGCCTTAACACGGTATTCAATCGTGAATAGGGATAGCTGGACAAAGGAGGTCATTCTTCTGATCTCAATCTCAACCTGTTTCCCGGAGGGAGAGCTCCAACGAATAGTTCTTCCTGTAATCCCCGCTTCCATATCAAGCCAACGCTTACTTTCCAGCACTTCACCCACAAATAAGCTGAATTCCTCACCGTCAATTGAGAGCTGAATGGACTGGGTATCTACCACATTTAGCATCGCCTGCTTATCTTCTACCAATCCATAGAGCTTCTCTGCCTGCTTCATATCTGCAACATCATAGAAGCCATTGATATAAGAGCCCCGGATTGTATCATAACCTGCAGGGTAGCCCTCTTCATAATTCGATCGAATTCCGATGTAGCCGTTTGCATTATGAAAGACGGTCTCATTTACCATTAAATCATTATTATCATTACTGAAATTATCTATTTCGTATTTTTTATATTGTAATCCCATCTTATTGTCTCCATTATGGCAGGTTTCGCCGTTTTTGTATTCGTAAGTAGTCAACCTTTAGCCTATTCCTTACGTTAGATAAAGCTAACACTGAAGGCTACAGCTTTACCGCACCAGCCGCAACACCCTTCACGATATATTTTTGTGCCGACAGATAGAATATGATAACCGGTGTAATGGTAAGCATTAAGCCGGCCATAGCCAGATTCCACTCAATGGTAAACTGACCGAAGAAGGATGCCGTGGACAAAGGTATTGTCCGTAAGGCTTTACTGGAAAGTACCAGAGACGGCAATAGATAGTCGTTCCAGATCCAGATTACATCCAATATCATAACGGTGGCTGTTGTAGGCTTTAGCATTGGAAATACAATTCTCCAGAATACTTTGAATTTATTGCAACCGTCGATGGTTGCAGCTTCCTCCAAGGAAACCGGAATTGATTTAACAAAGCCATGATAGAGAAAGACGGCCATACTGGTTCCAAAGCCGATATTCATATAGATCAGACCACCGATTGTATTCAGCATCGGTATATGTAAGTTATCGCGAACCCAACCCATAACCTGCATCAAGGGCATCATTATTGTCTGGAAGGGAATGATCATTGTCGCCACGAATATCATAAATAGAATTTTGCTCAATCTGTTATTGGTCCGTACAAACATCCAGGCTGTCATGGAAGCCAGTATTACTATGATCGCAATGGAAATGACAGTAACAATCAGCGAATTTCCAAAAGCCTTAAGGAAGTTCATCTTACCCATAGCTTTTGTGAAATATTCAAAGCTTAACTTATCAGGAAGTGCCAACATATTCTCATAAAGCTCCTGGCGGTTCTTAAAGGCATTGACAAGCACGATATAAATTGGGAAGAGGTAGCATAAACAGATTGCAATAACAAGGATTTCAATCATAAGCTTCATTAGCTTCTTCATTACATCTCTACCTCCCTCTTCTTTGTTATGGAAACTTGGATTAAGGTTATCACCGCAACTGCGATAAAGAATACGATAGCCTTAGCCTGACCATAGCCGTAATTACTTAGGGAGAAAATCTCATTATAGATATTCATCGCCATCATCTCCGTTGCATTATTTGGGCCTCCGCCGGTCAAGGAGAAGTTCACATCAAATATCTTAAAGCAATTAGATAAGGTCAAAAACAGACAAATCGTAAAGGAGGGCATGAGCAATGGGAATTTAATCCGAAGCAAGGTCTGCCAAAAGCTTGCTCCGTCCACCTTAGCAGCTTCCATTACATCCTCCGGCATTGTCTGAATGCCATTGATATAGATAATCATAATATAGCCCGCCATTTGCCATGTCGCTACTATAATCATAGCAACCAGAGCATATTTCGGGTTAAGCAGCCAACTGAAGAAGAATTTAGTAAGCCCTGTCATTTCACCGATGGATTTGAACACATCCGTAAAGATAAACTTCCAGATATATCCCAGAATAAGACCACCAATTAAGTAAGGCATGAACAACATGGTTCTAGCCAGATTACGAACCTTAAGTCTACCTGTAACCACCAGTGCAAAGCTAAGCCCGAGAATATTAATCAACAATACAGAAAATACAGTAAACAAGACCGTATGCCCTGCAGAGGAGACAAATCTCGCGTCTGCAAATAATCTTGTGTAATTTTCGAAGCCAACAAAGGTTTTTTCATTGAGTGGCATTCCATCCCAGGATATGAAGGAATAGCCAATACCGATTATAAACGGTATGATTACTACGGTTGTAAAAATAAATACCAGGGGGAATACGAATAGTGCATACCAGCCCATATCCCTTCTTCTTCTCATTGCAACACTCCTTCCGGGATCAGATCCCTGCAAAGCACCAACGGACCAGGTCCGTTACAGCCTTGCAGAGCTTCATTACCCTATCTAATCATCCCCAACATTATAGATGAATAATTGAACACAGAAATCTAACAATACATCATGGTACATGTATGTAAGATTTCTGCATCCGTCAAGTACTTACTTATTTGCCGGCTTGCACAAAGGCATCCGATAATTTTGCTAAGAAATCCATTCCAGACATATCAGTTGTAAAGAATTCCTGTGCAACGGGAACCAGATAAACATCAACAATACCTGCGGGCCATTTGCTCATTGGCCATGATATCGTCCTGCCGGCTGTCGCATAATCGGAAACTGCCTGTGATAAAGGATCTAGTTTAGGACTTGTCATTGTGGAAAGAACCGGAATAAATCCGAACTCTTCCATGAGGTATTTGCTTCCTGTCTCGCTAGTATATAACCAATTCAGGAAATCCTTACCTGCCTGTATTTCCTCTGCGGTTGCCTGAGAATTCACATACCAGCAGGTAGGAACGCTTGCTGCGATCTTGTCATTTCCGCTGATTGGTAACGGCATCATCCCCATCTCAAAATTAACATCATAATCAGAGAACATTCCGTAGCACCAATTACCCTGATGGATGGAAGCATTCTTACCGGTTGCAAAATCACCGGTCTGTGTATCGTAATTCACCTCAAGTGGATTATTGGTATTCTCTCTGATTGCTTCCATGAACTTGGCAAACTCTACAAATTCAGGTGTATCCTGCATTGTAACCTCTCCGGCTACTAATTTCTTTATGTAATCCTCCGGATTAGACTGTAAAGCAAAAGGAGTGTTCAGAATATGTCCGATTAAGAAATAACTCTCCTGAGACAAGCTAAAGCCGTTTACTCCGTCTGCCTTCTGGTCTTTAAGCATCTGAACAAAGGAGTCATAGTTTGTAACCTTGCTAGCATCGATAAGGCTCTTATTGTATACCAGTCCAAAGCCCTCCATTGTGTAAGGAATACCTACTACCTTACCGTCAATCTCATTTGCCATGTTAGCTGCTATGTCACCGACAAATGTTAAATCACTGAGATCAGTAAGATAAGCCTTCAGCTCCTCTGACTCGGATCCGGGAGCAAGTGAGAACAAAGTAGGTCCCTGATTATTACCAAGCTTGATTTTCAGCTGTTGAAGATAATCATCACCGGTAGTTCCCCATACTTCAACTTCTACACCGGTCTCAGCGGTATATGCCTCTGCACATGCCTCTAATTGATCGGTGATCTCAACCTTAGACTGGAAGATTATGATCTTCCCTGCCGCTACATTCTGCTTACTGCTGGTATCCTCCTTATTGGTCTCCTCAGTCTTAGGCGCCTGTGTAGCAGTACCCTTTGTGTTACTTGTCTCATCCTCTTTCTTTCCGCAACCGGTCAGTACTGCACTGAACAGCATGATAACTGCAAGTAAAATAGTCAATAGCTTTTTAAATTTCATTACACCCTCTCCTTTTTTATAATATTATTGTAAAACGTTATACTATATATGATAATACCTAGTATTTCATTTGTCAATATTGTTGTATTTATTTGTATTATATTACTCTTTATTTGTGAATTTTGTATATTTATTACGCAAAAAAAGTCACATGACTTCAACTGTATTTGTTGATTATCACATGACTTTACTAAAACGTTTCCCTATTTTACCGATTTTTTATTAAATATCCCCGCAAAAACTTAGTAAATCTCCTTCTTTATTCCCACACTATCACGGAATACGATCTTTGCGGCAATCTTAAAGGTCTCGACGTCCCGTTGTCCGCGTATATTCTCTATCAGATATCTCGCTGCAATATATCCACGTTCGTAGTTTGGAATGGATACGGTTGTAAGACCCATTGCTTCTGCCAGATCACAATTATCAAAGCCGGTCACAGCAATATCCTCTGGCACCCGAATTCCGTTATCACGGAAGGCTTTCATCGCTCCGATCGCCATATTGTCGTTGGCACAGACCAGACAGTCCGGTAGCTCATGGCTAAGCATCAGTATCTTAGCGGCTGTATAACCACTCTTCTCACGGTAATTACCGGCAAAATAGCTTTTCTGCTGAAATTCGATATGATTGGCTGCCAGCGCATCGCGGAAGGCACGGAAGCGTTCTTTGTTATCCGCAGTCTCCTCGGGACCTCCCACAAACGCGAAATGACGGTATCCGCGGTCTATCACACCCTGGATCATCTCATACATGGGTTCGTAATTATTAACAACTACACTTTTAATCCAAGGGTTATTCATGATGCGATCCAGTACTATGATCGGATAATTCTCCGACGCTAGTCTGTTCAGTGTTTCATCCTGCATTTTGCGGTCCAGAACGATACTACCGCTAGTCAGACTATTATTCATATATTTCTCATAGGATTTATCTGTACAGATAATTAGGTCAAAATCATTGTCATTCACATAATCACTGATTCCATTAATGATCTTAAGATAAAAGCTTCGGTCAAAATCGCTGAAATTGAACAGTATTGTATTTAGTTTACCAGATTTTAGCCCCTTACCGGCCATGTTCGGATGATAATTCAGTTCTTCACAGATACGGATTATCCGTTCTCTGGTCTCTTCGCCGACATTCTTCTTATTATTCAGAACATTCGAGACTGTTGAGACGGACACACCTGCTCTCATGGCAATTTCTTTAATTCCAACCATATGCCTTCTCCTTCTTGTTAAATAATACTTAACTAATAAAATTACTTTACTATAATTAAGTAAAATTTACAAGATGTTTTGATAAAATCATACTATGTCATTCTAGCGTTTTCTCCATCAATAAAACGTCCTTATCTATCTTTTTTTCTTATAATTAACCGTTTGGTTACCTTTTCCCTTTTATGTATATATATCAAACAATAAAGTATGCAACAATATAGCCACTCATAATCTGTATAACATTAGCACACATATGAGCAACAATCGGTCCTAGTAAGCTCCTTGTCTTAAGAAACATAATGGACCAAAAAATCCCTAGGATAAATGTTATACTAAGCTGTATCCCGTCAATATATATAATTTTAAACGGTATGATCTGATATTCAATATGAGCAAAGGCGAATAATAGTCCAGACACTATTGCCACGAGCGGATTTTCATATTTTTTAATGCAAACATATTCCATCATAATCGGAACTAATGAAGTTATAATAAAGCCACGAAATAAAGGTTCTTCTCCTATACCTGCCAATAAGCAACCGATGATTAAATCTTTTTTCATTGCCATCTTATCTGTAACATAATAATGTGATACAAATACATCAAAGTCAGCTATGCAATTAAGACCGATCACATAAAACATTATAACAAGTAGTAACCATATAGGAATAAACCATCTTAGCATCCTAAATGTTATTTTGATATTATTTAAATTAAATCCCATCTCTGTTATGGAAGTATGCATAATAAAACTTCCCAATATTATTGCTATTCCTGTTTGCATAGAGTAGAAAACTATACCTAAGAAGATGCCTCCAGCCAATGAATTTCCATCTATGTATGCACCTGGTAGTAATAAAATATAGCTGATTATAACTGGTAAAAACAAGGCTACTATGGAAACGAAAGTTATTCTCCATACTGATTTCATACTCTTCATATATCACTCCTTACTGAATTGGATCTCTTTGCCTGTCAAAGTAATTGCCACCCTTTATCCCTTGTGACGTTTCCTTTTAATGGAACTCAGTGCATCCATAATTATACAGCCTAGAACTTATATTTTCAATTACTTGAAAATTGTTATTAATTACACCTACTAAAATAAAAATAGAAAATACAATAATTTAAGATACCCTTCGATATGTTCCCACAAAAACATATCAAAGGGTAAAATAAGACTACTTATTAATTTGTATTTTATATCATACCACCAAACCTTTACCGAAGTAACTATGGGTACAACATTTCTTGCTTTAACTTATTTCACAGAACAGAGTATCAGTTTTTACTGGTAACCAAATTTGCATTATTATCATAATGTATAATTGATGATTAAATTAGGTCGTATTAACATGAATCATATCGCATATATACTCTTAGAATCAGCACTCTTAGTCCTTGCATTGTCTACAGATGCATTTATTGCAAGTTTAGCCTATGGTAGTAATAAGATAAAAATTTCATGGTACTCTGCAGAAGTAATTGCTGTCGTTTGTACCGGAATTTTAGGTATCTCAATACTGATTGGTTCTTTTCTAAAAGGATTCATACCAGATGAGTTCTTTAAATATATTTCATTTACTATCTTAATATTATTAGGATTAGTAAAGCTAATGGATAATGTGATAAAGGTTTTAATTGATAAATATACCGTATACAGCAAAAAAATCAAATTTACCATGTTCAATCTAAATTTCATACTAAATATATATGCCAATCCCAAGGAAGCAGATATTGATCAATCGAAAACTCTTTCACCAAAGGAGGCATTATCCTTAGCTTTGGCATTATCATTTGACAGCCTGGCAGCCGGAATAGGCGCAGCCATAGGAAATCTAAACATAATAGCTGTACTATTGTTTTCAGCCTTTATAAGTTTAATATCCATCAAACTTGGTGAATTTATTGGGAATAAAATCAGCAATAAGCTTCCCCTTATATCATGGCTAGGTGGAATACTTTTAATAATAATTGCTTTTTTAAGAGTCTTATAAAGATCGCTAACCGTTATAAAAGCAAGGCACTCAACCAAAATTTTATTATCAGTCGCCTTGCTTTACTAAACTTGGTGATAATCAATAGACCATATTGTGCCAGAAATTAAATTGAATCTATACATTTACTTTCATTCGATATTATTACTATGTATTCTCTTCTTTTATATACTCTCTTCTTAAAATCGAATAAACATCTAAATCCACCGCTTTTTCATACGTGTCAATATCTGCTCCTGATATTCCATAATATTTCATAGTTTCTCTTTCTGAGCAAATATCAATAAATCCTCTAGCATCTTCTTCCTTGGGTTTTCTTAAGACAATCGAATTCATTTTGAATTCCATCCCTTACCTCACCTTTACGTTTTATGATTATTGAGCATCATTCATCTATCTCAATTACGACGTCAACATCTACGTTTCCTTTAATCATAGACCATACCGGGCATATCTCATCTTCCGCAACCTTCAGTGCTTCTAGAGCTTCGACTTTAGACAACTCCTTAGCCTTTAATTTCATGTTTAATTGAATATGCTGAAGCGCTTTGGGGTGTTCTTCACGCACAGTACCCCGTACCTCCACAACAACTCCATCTACCTTTTTCTTCATCCTATAACGTAGTAATGATAAAAGTGATGTGCTTACGCAGGAACCGAAGCTAGTCATAAAAAGCTCTAGTGAAGTGTAGCCATGACCGGTTCCGAGTGGAGGAAAATAATCGATTATAACTTCCGGATTTTCGCGGGCCGTGGCGCTAAACATAGTCTTATCATCAATTGATTGCAATTTTACAGTTAAAGTATCCATAATATCAATCCTTTCACTTTTCATTTTTTTGAATTAGTTGCTACATCAAAAATCTTTTCTGCATGCGTCTCCAAAGAGACTGCGTCTGACTATTTCATACATATTGAAAACAAATGATAAATAGACTTAGATTATAACTATTTAATAAATCATTCTTTTATGTGCAGAAATTTCGACTACTATTGACATGTATCGCATTTAACTGTTATATATAATAAAGGTCTGAAAGCTTTCACTATTCCTTCAGGCCATAATTCTCACTGAAAATCAGTATTTACACGCTTTTTTTCATACACTCATATAATCCACAGGAGGTCTTACCTATGACAAAGCAACACTTTATCCATAAGAATGATGAAATTGCAAACAAATCCACAACCAATATTTTATTTATTTCAACCTTAGCTTTTCCTGCTTTAGTACTTCTAGGATGGTTAGGCATATTTTATATCGATGATCTATCCAATCTAATTACATACTGTCTAATCGGAACTATTTCTACCATCTCTCCTTTCATACTAAGAAAAATAAGTGTAAACAGTCAATTTTTAAAATACTATACAATTGCTATGACCGGGGTGGCTATAGGTATACTCAATCTTAACTACCAGATAGGTATCTATATAACTTTAGTATTGCCTATTGCAATGAGTTGTATTTACTTTGACAAAAAGCTTACTATAATGGCTTCCGTTTTTCAGTGCTTAATTATAATTATAACAAATTATCCCAAGTTAACATCAAATCCTATTTATGCCGATGACCCCTTTGGCCATTATGTGGCTGATACAGCAGGATTTCTCCTAGAAATACTCATTCTATCTGCAATTTTCATATGGATAGCCAATAGAACAAGAAATATTTTAAATAATTTATCTAATACAGAAGAGCAATCTTTATCATATATTGATAAATTGCAGGGTGTTATGAATAGTTCTAAGAATGCTTCGGAAACACTTTCCTCTTCTGTAAAACAGCTTTTACAAGCAATTGAACAATCTACTGTATCAAATGAAAATATTAATCAAAATGCTGATAGCGCATCCTTAGGATGCGAACAGAATCTACAATACATAGAAAATACCAATACTACTGTTGCAAATATATCGGATGCTCTTGAAGCCATCTCGTCTAAAACTCAGAAATTATCTGAAATATCGCAAGATACATCTTCGGCAACCGAAGAAAACGAAAAGATAATTACCCAGGCAATAAGCTACATGGAAGAAATTAAAATGTCTACAAAGCTAAATAAAGATATCATAAATAACTTAAACCTAAGGTCAGAAGAAATTGGTAGAATTATAGAAATCATTACCGGTATTGCAGAACAGACTAATCTTCTAGCACTTAATGCGGCAATTGAATCCGCCAGAGCTGGTGAACACGGTAAGGGGTTTGCCGTAGTATCTGATGAAATAAGGAAACTTGCTGAAAAATCATCTGCTGCTGCTAAAGATATCTCAAATCTTATAGGTCAGATACAAGAAGATACTACAAAAGCAGTAAATTCCATAGATCAAAGTTCCACAACCATTAAATCCGGAATCGATTTAGTTAAGAATGTAGGCGAATCCTTTGAAAAATTGAAAAATCTACAAGATACTTCTAATCAGGAAATTAGGGAGATTACAAAAAGCAGTAATCAAACCTCAAGATATGGACGTGAGATTGCCGAAGTTATTTCCAATACAAAATCAATTACGTCTAAGTCACTTGAACAAATAAAATCAATTGCATCGGATACATCCCTTCAGTCATCCGTAATGCAAGAAATATTATCCGCCTTTACCGTAATTGATAATACTGCTGATGATTTGCTAAATTTAAGTAAGAGTGTTAACCTCTGATCTTTATCCATTATCTAATAATACTCCGTGAAATAGACTTATCCAATTCACGGAGTATAAGTCTTTAACAGCTCTTACAATCCATTGAGGACGTATCATTCCCATTCCTATCGACCTGCCTAATATTTAAGACAAATAAACTATTTCTGTACAAAATCCGCATACAAAAATCATCCTAATTATTGGAAGTAAGACCCAATTTATAGTCATATACCATTATATTCCATAAAATACGAAATGTTTTTGCAAAATCGACAAAAATGCACCCATTTTCTGGGTGCATAATTTGCTGAATAATTCTGTTTCGTCATTTTTATAGCAGACAGTACGTCTCCACATGCCCTAGTTAAGCCACTATAATAGTGCATTTGCAAAGTTATTAAAGGATGATGTTATGACTTTTTGACCTAATGTATTCGGATGAGTCCCATCCTCGCAGAGCAGCGCACTGATATTCCCGGACTTTAAGAATCCTCCTCTTAAATCAACTAATGGAACCTGTGTATCCAAGGCAATCTTTTCGATTATTTTAGAGTATTTCTCCTGATGATAGTAAATATTTTTGATTTCACCAAGCCATTTCAATATATTTTTTTTATTTAAATCTCTGCAAAACCAATTAAAAAAGCTTTGTGGTTCTAATGGAGGTAAGGTAGTCAATATAGGTAAAATACCTCTTTTCTTCAATGTATCAATGATATCATAATAGGTTTCAATAAAAAGTTCTATTGGTGTATTAGGAGAATAATTACCTTCCGGAGCATCCGAAATTGCTTTCCAATTATAATCGCAATCATTTCCACCATAATCCATCACAATTGCATCACATCGAATATTTTCCAAACCCTTTTTAAGCATAGTTCTTCCCTTTGTTACCGTACATCCAAAGCTCGAACAATTTTTAATCTGTATAGAGTATTTTTCGCTTAATGATTCTACATCAATGTTATTATTAATATAATACTTTTTGTTTTCAGGATTAACCTGAATTCCTTTTAAAATCGAGTCTCCATATATTCTTACATCGATCATTTATTTCACCACCAATTTTTAATTACTACACTATGTAGTATTTGTTACTACATCATACGTTATTCATATTCATTTGTCAATTATAAATTTCAATTATATCTCTTCAATATAATTTGCATATAAACTCATTAACTTAAATCTTATTATGATAGAAGGAGATGTTTCAAAACATTATTTAACACTGCAGGAAAGGATAACATGCATCCCATAATGCACTTTTCGACGGACAGATTATTGATTTTGTAGGACAGTAACATACATTTATGTATGATAATGGCATACTAAATAATAAGATGTCCCTTTCCTATTCATTGCTTTTTCACCTTATATAGCAGACATCACGTCTCCATATAAGTAACAGCGGCAAGGCCTAAGCCTTGCCGCTAATACAGATTAAGTCAACCGAATTATTTGGTAACTGTAACCTTAATCTTAACTTGAGTGCTACCGATTTTTGCTACTACATAGTCGGTTCCTGCCGTCTTTGCTACTGCCTTTCCTGTCTTTTTATTTATCACAACAACATTCTTTTTCTTTGTTGTCCATTCAATATTTCCTTTCAGTCCTACTCCCTTCGCTTTAAAGGTGAAGGTATCTCCAACCTTCATTACGGCTGTCTTTTTCGTTACGTTTATGGAAGGTTTTTCGACCGTAAGCTTTGTTGTAAAGGTCCTGATACTACCGTCATATAATTTCACTTTGGTGGTTATCGTAACCTTTCCCGCTTTCTTTGCTTTAACAAGGCCTTGACTGTCAACTGTAGCCACCGATGTATTGGAGGATTTATAGGATGCTGTTACTGCTCCAATAGCGGAAGCTACGGTCTTAGCATCAAGTCTATCAACCAACACTAAGGTCGGAGGCAATTCAACTTTGATCTCGGCCGATTGATCAACATACATTGATTTCTTTGAAGCTGTTACACTTATCTGCTCTCCTAATGATGTGGTAATACTGCCGTCTGCTTTATTTGGTAATACTACATATTCTGAGCAATGAACTATATTGATTGTTATGTAACCATCCTCATTTACTTTGTAGCTTGAACCGTATGGCAGTTCTTCCAGTTTACCGGTTTCAGGATTATAGTGATATAAGAAAACGTTGGTATTCTTTTCAACACCTCTAATGTCTCCTACATAAATCTGAACAGTAGCCTGGGTAGGTAATTTACCCTCATGTCCGAAGGATATAACAAGTCCAACACCGTTTTCATTACTTCCCTTCATGAGCGTGTTGATTTTTTCATGGTCTTCAATCCTGTTAACAGTGAGTTCATGGTTGATATCACTTAATCCATCCGCATTCTTCAAATCTTTTCCTGCAAATGTCCAGCTATATCTTACTCTACCATTCTCATCTGTTACACTTAGAGTATAATCCTTGCCTTCCTCTAAAGCTTCCTCTAAAGCTTTTGCAGTTATTACTTTATTTTCAGGTTTCTGTGATGGCTTCGGTGTAACTGCCTCTGTAGGCTTTGCTGTAGGTTGTGTCGGTGTAGATGTAGGTTGCATCGGTGCTGTTGTAGGCTCTACAGGTCTTACTGTAGGTGTAGGCTCTGCAGGCTCTACTGTAGGCGTAGGCTCTGCAGGCTTTTCAGTTGGAGTAGGCTCTGCAGGCTTTACTGTAGGTGTAGGCTCTACCGGTGCTTCAGTAGGTGTTGGTATGGGTTCTTCGTCCTCTGCAACAGTCAACGTCACCGGTATTTCCATATATTTCTCATTCTGCAATATCGGTGCATCCAATTGAATTTTTAATGTATCGCTATAAGTTCCTTTGCTCAGGCCGCTTACCGGATATACCTTAAACTGCACCGAATCCGTATTCTCCATCTTTGGTTCTAATATAAGATCATCCGGTATGTCTACTTTGAAATTGGTTCCCTCGAATTGGATATTCTTAATTTCTATTGTCCTCTGTGTATTATTCGTTAATGTTAAATCTTTTGCTACATCTGATGCTTCATAATCCTCACTGACATTTGCAAAATCAATGCGATCCATATCAGGAGTTAGCTTGATCCTGAAATCCCTGTTAATAGGTGCAATTTCAAAATGGGTTATAGCCCCATCGACCACTTTAAATCCGTGGGTTGCATCCTCCATAAAGTAAACTTCACTTGAATATTGCCTTATCTGATTGATGCTTTCATAATTAGAAATACCAATGTAGCTTGCTGCAGGTACAATACAGATCGGTGCGTTGATTGCAGCATAAAATGCGGGTAATAGATTGTAAGCGTGATGTGCCGCCTGCACGATATCCGCTTTCACCGTTTCACCGGAGAAAATCTTATAGGGCATATTATAATAGCTGTCAATGTCCTTCATATCTCCCAGATACATAATATCCATTCCGTCATCAGTTGAAACCTTCAAAATAGCTGACATTTCATTACAATAACCATTAAACATAGACGCACCAGTATTCGGATTAGTTAAATCCTCATGGGCAAATAAAACAGTAACTGTTGCATCCGCAAGTCTAAAAGCTTCCCCGTTAAAGCATTTCATATACTTAGCATTCGGATAGTAATTATGGAATGCGTCTCTCATTAATTCAACCTCAGGGTAGGAATATCCATTGGCATGTGTCTGGTAAGATGAGAAATTATACATTATTCTTTCCACATCCAGCTGGTCGTGATATGCTTCCATTAAATTACCTGACATACCCACATGGTCTCCATGGGCATGAGAGAAGAACCATAATGAAACTCTCACCGGTGTATTTTCATCGGTACCTGTAATCTGGTGCAGGAAATTCATGATACCAGCCAATTCCTCAGGCTCAGACATACCATAATATTCTCCACTGTCGAATAACATAACTGAGTTGTCTGCCAGTTTTAATATATGAAAGTTAGCCGCCCAGTTTTCCCAACCATATATGGTAACATCTTCTGCTGTATTAAGGTTATATTGATAGAACTCTGTTGTATCTCCAGGCTGCTTTACATAACTGTATCCAAAATCTTTTACTGATGTATTGGATGATCTGTCATGAATTACTCGTACTTCTTTACTTTTTGCTATGTAGTAGGTATAAACCAGAATATCACCTTTCTGATATTGTGCATAACGGTTATTATCAATTTGCTTTTCATAAACCTTTACAAAACCGTTCTTCTCAAGTTTAGCCAGATATGCAAAAAAACTCTGCTTCCGTTGTCTCATTAATCACGTTGGCATAGGATTCCTCGGTTGTCATACCAATGAGGTCCGTTTCTAATCCCGGTCCGTTATATAACATACATAGAGGTAGTTTTCCACCGTCAAAAGCAGGCAAATCAATAAGCCATCCGTCTCTTGAATTCGAACTGACATCAGTAACCAAGCCATTATCTGTACATACTGTTAAAACATCTGTCTCGCTATAAATTCCTTGAGCACTATCATATCCAACAATTCGGCCATAATTTTCACAACCGGTTATGGTAATTGCGCTGCCGATAACTACACTTACTGCTCCACCACTGACAGTACCGATCGCGCTTCCGCTTACTGTGATCGCACCACCACTTACAGTACTTGTCGTAACATCCGCAACACCCAAAATTCCGGCACCGGTAAAGCCAAGTACTGAACCATAGTTTTTACATTCTGATATTACAACCTTTATAGCTGTACCTGCATCTTTGGCATAGCCTAAAATACCGCTACTTACAGAAGCTGCTTCTCTATTCTCGTTATCTTTCAGATCAATATAATATAGTGATATCTCTCTTACATCACAGAAATTATTCGGTGCATACATCCTATAGAACTTATAAGGTGTCTTATTATCCAATAGCTCAACGTCTACATATGAGTCCTTTGGTGGATCAGAAGTTATCGTATATAATGTTGTCCAGTTATTACCATCATTTGATCCTTGGAAATGAGCTCCATTCAAACGTTTTCTGTAACTATCATTGTTACGTGCCAAGAAACTTATCTTATTTACAACCATAGGAGCATTAAGCTCTGCCGTAGTAAAGGATCCTGCATTATTAGGTAGAAATTCTGTACTGGCATTACCATCCCATGCATTTCTGGCGCCATTTTTCTCTTCACTTTGATAAGCAACGCTGCCAAAAGTGTTGCTTATATATGTATTAAGATAAAGTGGCTCTTCAGGTTCTACCGGTATTCCACCAAAGAGCTGAATTTCTGCCACATCTGCTCGGCCACCACTATTAATGCCATTATTAGTACCATTGGTATAGCGGATATATTTGTAAGGTGTCTCATCGGATATAATAGCCTCTGCAAAGACTGAGCTGCCGGGTGCCTTAGTTATCTGATAAAGATCTGTCCATGTTTCTCCGTCATTTGATCCTTGGAACTTACCTCCAAGCATTCTACTTGACCAATTCTCACGGGCCATATAACGAATTTTAGCTATCTTGGTTGGAGCATATAATTCTGCCATAGTATAAGCTTCATTTATATTACCACTAGCAGGATCAAAATATGAGGAAGGATTCCCATCCCAGGCCATTTTTGCAGATGCAGCTTGATTATTTCTATAGGAATCTGAACCGGATGTTGCAATAATAAGCCCGGTTAAACTGTACTCTGTAGTATTTATATCCAATATTCCATATAACTCGATTTCAGCTATATCTGCGGTTGCATACTTATTGTATTGATTACTTCCGTTCATATAACGGAAACTCATGTATTTACCATAATTATTAATAGGGACATCAATAAAAGAGGCATCCCCCGGATCTTCCTTGATGGAGTACAGAGTTATCCAATTTACTCCATCAACAGTGCCCTGGATCTGTCCTCCAAGCATCTTGGAGCTTTCTCCTTCTACGGCATGCAGTCTGATTTTGGTAACAACAGCCTTTCCTGTCAAGGTTAAACCGGTATTGGTATAGGTGGGAAGCTCTTCCGGTTCAAGAGCCCAGCTTTGTGAAAATTCGTCAAACCAGTTAGGCTTTTCTGTCAGCACATACGTAGGAATGAATGCTGTATTTACGTCTCCGTCCCATGCCTTATAGAAATCCGTATTATCAGCATCACTTACAGAGCCAAAGAAATAAGCTGCATAGTCATTTAATTTTACATTCTTAGCATTGATTTCTCCGTAATTGTTCGAACTGGTAATTGTTACTTTTCCATTCTCTGTATAGGCTAAAATTCCTGCTACATATTTAAATCCGGATATAACTGCTCTATTATTACATCCACTTACTGCAAGATCAGATGCAGCTGAAAAGCCTAAAATACCGCCCACATATCCGACAGCATCAGAATTAATATCGCCCTGAGCAGAAATATTTCCCAATACCATGCAGTCACTAATTAAAATCTCTCCCCCACCTGCATAACCTGCTACTGCACCTACTTTACTTGTGCTGTTGGCTTTGATATATGCATTAACTGTGCAACCATTAACTACGGCACCATCCATAAGTGTGCCAGCAATTGCACCGATATTTAAACCGGCTAATGTGGGATCAACATCAATTATTACATTACTTAAGCTCAAATTCTGAACAGTTCCCCTAAGACTACTAAAAAGACCAATATTAGTTTCAGTGTCATCCACAACATTTATGGAGAAATTAGAGATACATTTTCCATTACCGTCCAAAATCCCTGCAAATTCTTTTGTGAAAATGCTTTGTGAGTATATGGCTCCTCCTAAATCAATATCAGCAGTTAACCTAGCGTTCAGGCTTTCACTGCTGTCTCCATTATTAACCAGATCCACAAATGCATTAAAATCAGCTCCTGAGGATATTTCATAATAACCGTCACTGCTTAATGATAATGCATAGGCATAACTTGGTCCAATTAATGTTATTATCATACTAATTGTACATAGCAAAGCTAAAATTCTTTTTCTCATACTCTTCTCCCTTAACTCCTTTACTGTCTTATTTACAAGCTTTCCTATAGTAGTTAATAATCAACTAGTCACCAACTTGCGATATTACAACGCTTTATAAATGTTTCATACATCACTCCTTCCATAAACAGTTCTCTTAATAGAGAAAGAATCAGTCCTAATACAGCTCTAATACATCCCCACTTCCTCCCATGTTGAATATATGTAATTTCTTACATATCATAGCAAATTAAGCCATCTATTTACTGTACATTTTTTTACATTATGGTGTTATTTTTTGTACATGATTATATTTTTTTTATTACTTATTAACAACAAAGACATTTCACATAGCTTCATTCTATGTCACTTTTTATGACTCCTTAATAACTTTACGACAATACAGAAAAAACCTCCCGCATTTGTGATAAACCTTATATGAGAATTAAACGGATACACCTTACGGTATCATAAATTATACCGTAGGGTGGTTTTAATGTTGCTTTGCATATTACGATTTCTATTGTCCAAATTTTTCCTATACAGTATAATATTGAAAAACAGTGCAAAAGCAATCGAATGTCAATAGATATACTTTTGCATGGTGTAAATATGGATGAGGATGGGCAATGGAAGGTTTATTGCCTGTCGGGTGGTATAAATTAGCGGAAGGAGATTACTACAATGCAGAGGAAATTATCTATCTTACTTATTTTACTAATGTTGGTTTTACAGACGGGATGTTCTTCTATCTGGCAGAACCATAACACAGACATGGACGAGGCCGATAAAAAAACAAGCTTGTTCGGGAACCTTACAGATGAAGAGAAAATTTATGGCTTGTCGTTGCTATGGAAAGAAGCATCCTACAACTTTGCTTTTTGGGATAAGAGAGACCTGCCAGACTGGGACCAGGCTTATCAGGAGGCCTTATCTCGAGTACTTGCCACAAAAAATACATATGATTATTATATGGAATTAGCCAGATTTCTAGCTTTACTACAAGATGGGCATACTGATATAAGTCTACCGAAAAGAATCATGAATCGATTGGAGTATTTACCGATCAAATTCATAAATATATCGGGAGACTATTATGTTTTTGCTGTAGATAACAAGCTTAAAAAGAGTATACCTCTTTTTTCCAAGGTTGATAAAATCGATGATGTTCCCATCAAAAAATATATCACAGAGAAGATCTACCCTTATATATGGCATCAGATTGAAGCGAGTACCGATGCACAGGTGAATACTTTTATCCAAATGGGACTCCCGGGGACAGAAGTCAAAATTTCATATCAGACTCCGGATGGTCAATCAGAAGAACTCACCTTGAAAAGGACAAAAGCTGTTTCACAATGGTCAGTACCTGAATTGAATAACGATATTCCTTTCCAGAAAATATATGCAGATAAGAGCATCCAGATCTATCGTTATGAAGAAATGGCTTATATCTATTTAAATACCTTTTCGGACGATAAAGTTCCCGAAAAGTTTTATAAATATCTGCCTAATATAGAAGATGTCAAGGGCTTTGTTTTTGATATACGCTATAATGGCGGCGGAAACTCAGCAAATGCTGAGAAGATCGCAGCTGCCTTTACAAATGGACAAATCATCAGGGGAAAATGGCGTACATTAGAGCATATCGCTGCATATAAGGCGTGGAAACAAGAAAAGTATGCCAATAACATGAATTATAAGACATGGTCAGCGGAGAAAATCTATATCAACGTAGGATACAGTCTGAAGCAGCCAGTTGTCATTTTGACTGGCAGGAATACTGCATCTGCTGCAGAAGACTTCCTATGTGCTTTTGATGACAGGGCAATACGAGTTGGAGAACCAACCTACGGTTCTACTGGGCAACCTTTGTTCATTGACCTTCCCGGTGGAGGTTCGGCAAGAATCTGCACACGTGACTGTCTGTTACCAGACGGCGGAGATTTCATTAATATCGGAATTACACCCCATATACCCGTTGAACTTACAATTAAAGATTATCAGGATGGCATTGATAAGGTTATGCTGGAAGGAATCAAAGTAATTAAGGAAAAAATTAATACTCCGTAAAGGTTTGACTACTTTTTAGAATGGTGTGTCAGGCTGAAAAGCCCTTTGATGGGCGAAAAATATTAAAGTTGAGCAAAATTTGAGATTTGTATTTTAATATACTGAAGATATGCGACGAAAGAAGGAATATTGGTATGAATAAAAAAGTTCTACCTTTATAAGCCCACTGCAGGGGAACTTACCTATGATGGAAAGGATATTTATAGCTTTAGCGATAAGGAACTATCAGCATTTCGCAGACAGCGTATTGGATTTATCTTTCAACACTTCAATCTACTTCCTGTCTTAACTGCAAAGGAAAATATCATAATGCCACTGCTTCTCGATAAGAAGCAGCCGGAGGAAGCCTATATAATAGAGCTAAATGATCTCTTGGGAATTAGTGACCGTCTAACCCATTTACCCCATGAACTATCGGGAGGGCAACAGCAGCGTATGGCGATTGCCCGTGCACTCATTGCACAGCCGGATATTATCTTTGCAGATGAACCAACAGGAAATCTTGATAGCAAAAGCGGCGGCGAAGTTATGGAACTGCTAAATAATATTTGGTGTAAAATAGGAAAAGCCCTTGTTATCATCACACATGATACCAGAATGTAGATATTGCAGCGTCCATAGAAGCAGTTGAATAAATTTGATTCCGTAGTAGCTTTACTTTTTTATCATGTATTTTTTTGAATATGTCTCAAAATATTTCTCATAAGTTTCACTTTTCAGTCGTTTTACGCTATCAAGATATTCATGTGTATCAAAGGAATCGGATTCTAACGCAATCATCGCCACGGCAATATTGGAACAGTGATCCGCTATACGTTCAAAATTATTCATAATATCGTTGAACACAAAACCGGAATTCAGGGAACACGCCCCGTTCTTTAGCCTTTGAACATGATGTAGCTTCAGTTCCCCACACAGGTTGTCAATAAGCTCTTCCAACGGCTCCACTTTTTCTGCAAGCTGCAAATCATTATTAACAAATGCATCTATTGCCATTCTTACTATTTCTGAGACAGCATCTTCAAGTACACGCAGCTCAAGCCTGGCGTCGTCTGATAAGACGTTTTCTTTTTCGTGTATTTCTTTCGCTGTTTCTGCAAGATTAACTGCATGATCGGAGATACGCTCAAAATCGGTAATGGTATGCAAAAATTTCCCCGTACTCTCATTTTGCTCGTCGTTAAGCTCATTCCTTATAATTTTCAAAAGATAGGTTCCCAATCTGTCCTCGTATCGATCTACGGTTTCCTCTATATACTGGACACGTTCATAATCTTCCTGTGTAAAGTGATTCATTAATCCAAATGAGAGGAAGAGGTTTTCTTTTGCCTGGTTTGCCATATCATTGATTGCATTAAAGCATTGCTCGATAGCAAGTGCCGGATGATCTATAAAGCGTTCCTCCAGTGGCTTCAGTGGTCTGTCCTCGACTTGGATATCACTGTCAGAGCGAACTACCCAGTTAGAGATATCCTCAAGACGTCTATTCAAGGGAAATAGTACAGCTACGACAATAAGGCGATATATGCTGTTGAGGGCTGCTACTGTTGTCATTGTCATTGTTACGCCTAGAAAAGAAAAATCTAAAAAAGCATTAAGTCCGTAGAAAACCGTCGCACTGAGAATCACACCAAGTATGTTGCTAATCAGATAAGCTATTGCAGTACGTTTTCCTTCCTTTGTCGCTCCCACAGCTGATAGCAGGACAGGAACACATGCACCAATTGCGATACCCATGATAAGAGGAAGTGCCATATCAAAATGTATCGATCCCGTCATTGCCAATGCCTGTAAAATTCCCACAGCAGCTGAAGCACTTTGTAGAATACTTGTAAAAGCAATGCCTACAAGAATACCTAACACAGGATTAGAAAATTTCATTAGAACGCTGATGAATACTTCACTTTCCTGTAAAGGGCTTACAGCACCGCTCATAACGGACATGCCGAACATTAAAACCGCAAAACCAAGCAGTATATCTCCCAGATGATTTTTGAAGCGGTTCTTTGAGAACATACGGAAACAGATGCCAACAAAGGCGGTAAGGCAGGTTAGCGTGGAACTGGAGAATAATATAAGCCATCCAGAACCGGCATCAAGTGTGGACAGGCAAATAACCCAGCCAGTAATGCTTGTACCGAAAATAGCGCCAAGAACAATCGGAATTGCCTGTCTGACCTTCATAATACCGGAATTTACAAAGCCAACTACCATGACAGATGTCGCTGATGAAGATTGGATTACTGTTGTTATCCCAGCTCCAAACAGGAGCCCTTTTAATGGTTTTCCCGTGAGTTTATAAAGAATAAGTTCCAGCTTATTTCCAGCTACCAGCTTTAACCCTTCTCCCATCAGCGTCATACCATATAGGAACAGAGCTACACCGGAAATCAATTCAATAATATTTGAAATATTCATATAAGTACCTACCTTGTATTATCTTTGGCGCAGCTTGCGTCAAGCTCTTTGCGTGACATCAAGACTACTGTTTCAACGTGAATTTTTAGGCTATTCTACACTTTTCAAAAAGCAGTAAAAATGCTGTGCTTATGCTGGTTTAACATCCATCATACGAACATTTTTCGCTTCTTTCTCATCAATAGCCAATCTAAAGCGATAAATTATCTGAAGCCATTTCGGTTGCTTCTCTAACGATTCTTTAATATGGGCAATGGTTCTCTTACCAATTCGCCTATCTAAAATGGCAAACATTCTTTCTAACGGATTTTCGGAATTTATACTATCTTTAATATTTTGATTTCGATATTTTTCAAGTGCATCACAAAATTCATTATCTGTATATTCCGTTCGTGATTTCATGGGAACAGCATCCATGAGTGGCCAAAACTCATCCCAATATTCCCCAATACCAACAGGATTAAGTTCTTTCTTGTATCCATTATTAATGAAATAGGTGTTAACTGTTTCCCATGAAAATTGCTTAACCAATTTATTATCAATGTAAATTTCAAAAATATGGCATCCATCCATTCCAACATAAGAAGTACAGTTATAGCGAACTCGTCCGAGTAGACATACGGCAAGCATTTCTTGTTCAAGATATTTACGCATACCACTCCAAGAGCCTAATATTTTACCCATACAATTACCTCACAAATACAATTTATCGCGAGACTAATTAACGTATTAGCACATTTCGGCTATGTAAATTAGCCTATTTAACTAGCTTATGACCCACACATCTAAACTGACCACACGCCAAGCACTGACATCTAAATCGTGCTGACACAAGGGAATTTGCTTGTTTCGACTTGTTCTCACAAAGCTAAAATCAGGCAGTCTCTGAGCGGTGTTTTTTATGATGGAAACCTCGAAAAGCCCTTATATCAAGCCATTTTCACACACTTACTCTTTTACCCGTGACATCAGACACACTGTCTCCACATGCGATGTCCAAGGAAACATATCTACCGGTATCGCCGTCTGAGCCTTATAGCCCTTTTTCGTCAGGTACTCCAGGTCACGTTCCAGTGTTACCGGATTACAGGAGATATAGACCACCTTCTTGGGCTTAAGTACAGCTACGGCGTCCATAAACTGTTCTGTGCTTCCGGCTCTTGGGGGATCCATAAATACTACATCGGCACTCTCTCCCTTTGCCGCCATCTGGCTCATGAATACTCCTGCATCATTGTTAAAGAATTCAATATTCGTCGCCTCATTACGCTTGGCATTTACAACGGCATCCCGAACCGCATCCTTGTTCAACTCTACTCCTATCACCTTCTTGGCATGATCCGATGCAATCAAACCGATGGTGCCTATTCCACAATAGGCATCTATGACAGTCTCATCACCGGATAAATCAGCCAGTTCAATTGCCTTCTGATAGAGTAGCTCGGTCTGAGCCGGATTCACCTGATAGAAGGATTTTGGCGAGATCCGGAAGGTCTTACCGCATAGACTATCTTCGATAAATCCTTTCCCATAGATCACCTGCTCTTTATCTCCAAGGACCATACTGGTCTGTTTATCATTGACATTCACCACAACAGTAGTGATCTCTGGATGCTCCTTGCGAAGTGCTTTGACAAAATTATTTTTCGAGGGCATTATCGGTGAAGCAAGGACCAAGACCACCATAATTTCACCACTGTGATAGCCGGTTCTGATCAACACATGGCGCAGTAGTCCATAGCCGGTATCCTCATCATAAGTCAATATCTTAAAGGACTTCAGCATTCCGCGAATGGTAGATATAATTGCATCTGCCTTCTCATTGTGGATTAAGCAGCGTTCCACTGCAATGACGCGATGGGTTCCCTCCTCGTATACTCCCGAGATCGGATTACCCTTTCTGTCATGATCAAAGACCACATGTACCTTGTGTCGGTAATGGTCAGGCTGCTTCATGCCTATGATGGGCTCTACCTTACAATATTTCTTAAGAAGCTTGTCTACTTCCCTCTGCTTGCCCTCCAGATGCTTCTCATAGCTATCGATCATAATATTACAGCCCCCACAGCCGCGCTGGTTAGTACACGCTCCCCTGTTCTTATCATGAAAAGCTCTGCCCTGTTTTCCATTAGTGAGATTCTTCTGTGGGTTTGCTGATGTACTCTTCTGCTTTCCTGATGCTGTATCCTTTCGGGCATAGGCCGGCTTACCCTTTGGCCCATCGGATACTGAGTTCTTTCTCTTGCCTGTGGATTGAGTACTCATTTTCTTCCATCCGGTAGCCTTTGCGAAGGTATTGAAGTCCTCAAAGGCCTCAACATCCTCGTATACCTCTTCCCTCTTGTTCGTTTTTCTATAATCACTTTTATTGGCAGGCTGCTTTGTAATTCCTTTTTTGCTAACCGCTTTATGTTCATTTCTCATATGAATTATACTCCTTCTTCATTAAACTCCGGTATAAAGCTCTCATTTGCAGTCTCACCTTCTTGGATAAATCCATTCTCTATTCCGATCTCAATTGCATAATCGACCAGTTCATCATATTCCTCCGCTAAAACCTTGCGATTTAGCGGAGGGTAATCAGCCATTCGTGGCAAGGGAGTGTATTGGTTCATAATACTGATATATATAGTATCCCCATAAGTATCGAATAAATATTTGACTATTTCCTTTGATTCCGACAGATATCCCGGTAATAAAAGATGACGAACGATCACACCCTTTCTCATCCTTCCCCGATCATCGAATTCTGCCGAACCAACCTGTCTTACCATCTCTTCAATGGCTTTGGCAGCATATTCAAAATAATTCTCTGCCTTCGAATATAATCTAGCCGTCTCCGACTTCATATATTTTAAATCGGGTAGGTAGATATCCACATACCCCTCCAACATACGAAGAGTATCCACCTTCTCATAGGCACTGCTGTTATATACAATAGGAAGGGACAAGCCCTTTCCCCTGGCCATCCTGATCGCTTCAACAATCTGAGGAACATAATGACTGGGAGTTACCAGATTAATATTATTGGCACCCTTCTCCATAAGCTCCAGAAATATATCGGAGAGACGCTCTATCGTAATCGCTTTACCGGCGCTTCCATTAGCGATATTATAGTTCTGACAATAGACACAGCCCAGTGAACAACCTGAGAAGAATACCGTTCCCGAGCCTTCTTCTCCTGAGATACAAGGCTCCTCCCACATATGCAGGGCAGCTCTTGCTACAATCAATTCTCCGCCTACCTTACAATATCCTCTTTGCCCCTTTGCCCGGTCCACCCTGCAGGCTCTAGGGCAGAGGGTGCATTCCTTCATATCATTATATATCATTTTAACCTCTATATCGTTCTTTGTTTCAAATGTGTGGCTATGATCAACGCATACCTCTCTATGTGAGATCGCATCTAGTGTATCAATTAACTGTTTTGCACTAGTACATTTTACATTACTTAATTCAGAAATACAATGAGAAATACAGCAACTAGATTATTTGGGAGCAAGCGGAATTCGATGTATGAAAAGGGACTATTTCAAGTAAATATTCCCAAATATAAGAGTAACAGCATCCCACACACAGGATAACGTACTTCTTACTATTTTGGAATGTCATTATCATACAACAAGTTCTCATTTTACATAAAATTGCTTGTTATGAACTTGAATGCAAGCTACTGACTTACAAAATTAGCAATCTGTTCGTCATACAGTGTATTATGGGATGCTGTTACTCTTATATTAATCTGTTTTTCTAGTTTTGAAATATTCCCTTATCCTTATGCCTGAAATGGCGGTACATCAATTACAAGATCGGAAAGCGGGAAGGTGCAGCAGGGATGAATATAGCCATATTGCAGGTCTGCTAATCTCCGTCCGTCCACAGTTTTTGGTACATATACCTCACCGCTGATTAGCTGTGAATGACACCATCCGCATTCACCGCTTCGACAATGTGCAGGTACTGCTATTCCGTTCTTCTCCAATGAAACAAGTAATGTGTCGTCAGCACTGCAGGTAATCTTCTTCACCTCATCGCAGATGTGAATAGTCAGGGAGAAGGTATCCTTCTTTCTTCCTGGATATGCTGCGTCTTTTTCCGGATGTCGATATTCCCCAAAAAGCTCATGGCGTATGAACTTTTTACGCAGTCCCAATTCTGCAATTTCTTTATCAACAAAATCATACATTGCCTGCGGTCCACACATGAAAATTGAATAATCACTGTCCTTAGGAGCGTATTTACGAATTATTTCCTTAGTGATAAAACCATGTTCGCAGCCTTCCAAAGCTTCATTACTTAAGACATTAACGAGGCGGAAACGATCACAGGCTGCAGCTAGTGCCTCCAATTCTGTTTGAAAAATTGCCTCTGACTTGGTACCGCTACCATATAATAAGGTAAGGGATGCCTCTTCGTCTCCATCATTAATGGCTTTTGCCAGAGAATAGAACGGTGTTATTCCGCTCCCACCGGCAATACCGATAATCTGCTTTGCATCACGCAAGGGTTCATAGGTGAATTCACCAATCGGGGCGGAGGAGGTTACCTCAGTTCCAACCTTCCAGGTATCAAGAATATAGTTGGAGGCCAAACCACCCTCCGTTCTCTTAATTGTTAGCATATATTCTCCCGCCAGCGCTTCCTTCGGGGAAGAGGAAAGTGAATAGGGCCGCGTGATAACGGCGTCTTTTATATTTAATAGGATGCTTAGATACTGTCCAGCACTAAAATAAGCAAGTTTGCTTGTTCCCTTCTGTTCATCCGGTAATAGGACATAGCTTTTCACGTCAGAGGAATGCTCAATCACTCTGCCAACCTTAAGATGCTGACATGCAGGGTGTAAGGCAGATGCAATTTCATTTGCCTTATAGGATAAGAGATCCGGTAGGGGGGCTGCAGGAGCGTCACTGATTTTCTGGTTTCTGGTGGGTACAACCTTAGTAAAGTTCATTTTATTTAATGTACGAAGATTCGGTTTTGCCATATCAGTTCCCTCCTTTGATTTTCTTAACAACTCGCTTACCGACAGCGTCACCGGTTACATAGGCACTGCTGTAGCCGTCGCCTCGAAAGGCATGTCCACCACAGAAGCTAAGATGGGGAATTGTATACTCATTCTTCTCGTTGGATATACGGGAAAGCAGATTGTCCCAGCCGGAAAGCTTATATCCATAGATAGTACCCTCAGGTGTGCCAAGATAACGTGCAAAGGTTACCGGAGTAGCAACAGAAATCTCCTCTATGTATGGCATAATTGATATGCCGGTCAGCTTTTCATAGTCTTCGATATACTTTTTAGCAAGTTGATTCTTATATTTCTTGTAATCCTCTGGCTTCAGATCCTTGGGCAAATCTGACCCAAAGACTGGAATGGTAAAGAACATTGTGCAGGTACCCTTTGGAGAGCTATCAGGAATTACCTTGTTGAGGCAGTTGACAATATAGATACCATCCGTCTCACGGTTATCGTACTGCTTTCGCGGGTTAGCATCACCCATGACGAATACCGTATAATCATCGATACCAAGCTCCTCCATGGAACGATCCATACCGAGATATACTGTAGCTACAGAAATACCGAACTCTCTGGCATTAGCCAGCTTTAAATCTGTCTCTGGTATCTTTTTCTGATCCGATCGATTGAACACATTATGGGGAATCACATTGGAGATAATCTCTTTTGCATAGAGCTTCCTTCCATTTGCAATGACACCGCAGGCTTCGCCTGCATCGTTATAGATAAACTCCGTAACCTCGTTGTTATACCATATCTGACCGCCTGCATCCTTGATGACCTTGCATAGAGCCAGTGAAAGCTCATGAGAACGCAGATAGGGCATCGCAGCTCCATCGGTTACATAGCAATTGAGCATATTGAGAAAATGCATAGCATTGAGCTCATCGGTTGGAACGCCCAGATACCCCCAATAGGTACAGATAATGTTGCGAGCCTTTTCTGGCATGCCCAGTGCATTCATGACCTCTTCCACAGAATGAGATGCGACACGCATAAAATCGCCATGCTTCAGAACCATGGTTAAGCCATTTGGCTTGCCCTTCATTTTTGTGATATAAGCAAGTGCCTCATTGTTCTTCTTGACAAGATCGAATAATGCTCGAACGCTGGCCCGACAACCAGGAACTGCACGCTCCATGGAATCGCAAAAGGTCTCAACACCTGACTGTACTGTAACATCATAGCCATCTTTTCCCTTAACAATTGCACGAAACATATTATGCTCATAACGCCAGTTTATCTTTGCACCAAGCTCGTCAAAGATTTTATACACGCTATCGGGTGCTTGCTCTGTACCTACGCTTGCAAGCTCATGCAGGGAAGGCTCGAACTCGAAACGTCCGCGTACAAAGCTAGTGGCACAACCTCCGGGCAAATTATGTTTCTCCAACAGTAAAGTTTTTAACCCGTTTTTTGCTGTGGTTGCGGCGGCAACAAGTCCTGCGTTACCTGCGCCAACAACAATTACATCAAAACTACTATCCATATGACTCCTCCTTTACGTGTGGTATTACCATGAGATAAGTATATCATATGTTAAATTTATGTCAATAATTATTCATCCTTAAATTTACAGTAATAGAGGGTTTATCCGTTATTTATCCGATCTCGTAAGTACATATAAATATGCCGATTATCCTAGACACCTAATATATAACGTGATGTAATTTTCAAGACACAAGATGTTGACTTTCGATTTCAATTGGAATAAAATTATACCATCAATGTATCTGGTATTACCAGATACATTCTATTGATTAGGAGGTATACTATGGGATTTTCAAAGATTGAGACATTATCATTAACTGATTTATTTATACAGCAAATCGAGAATATGATTCTCTCAGGCGAGCTGGAGATCGGTGAGAAGCTTCCGCCTGCAAGGGAGCTCTCGATCCGTATGGGTGTCAGCCGGCCGGTAATATCTGCTGGTCTTATTGAACTGGAGAAGCTAGGTTTTGTAGAAATTCATCCAAGGCAGGGTGTATTTGTCTGTGACTACCGCCGTAAGGGTACCTTGGAAACACTAGTAGCGATTATGCGTTACAATGGTGGTACGATGCGGCGTAAGGAAGTTCGGTCTCTTTTGGAGACAAGAAATGCACTGGAATGCCTTTGTGTGCGACTTCTCATCGAAGAGTCCTCCGACGAGGAGCTGTGTACACTGTCCCCGATACTAAAGGATCTACAGGGTACTTCAGATAATGACACGGCTGCTGAGATAGTCTTTCGTTTTCATCACGAGATGGCTGTATTATCAGGCAATGCTCTTCTTCCTCTGATGTATTATTCCTTCCGTCCGGAAAGTGTGCATCTCTGGACCTTGTATTGCAAATATAATGGAATTATGGCAATCTATGAGATCAAAAAAGACCTATATGATGCCCTTTGCAGCCGCAATATAGATAAAGCAATTACACTAACTAACAATAGTATGACCCGTGCCATTGATAATCTACCAATGTATGGCGCATAGAGTAACTCCTTATGGGCTACTTCTCTTCGCTAAAGTTTCAAATTTCTATTATTGCAATTTTTGTCTTTTTATGTTAATATTTTGACAAATAGCTAATATTTTCTATTATAAGACATATATTGCCATAATACTTTACTTATTCAGAAAGGAACTCGCTATATGAAACTGTCAATCTTAAAAAAGCAAGAGAAATTTGCCAATTCAATCTCATTCTATAGCGCATTGATCAGCTGTATCGGTCTAGGCATATGCTTTTTACTTTTGTTAAAAAGTCAACTGGTAGTTTTGATTTTTGTTATAGCTGCAATCATAACATTACTTGGACGAGTTATCGAAAAGAAATCTGATCGGTTAAGCAGTGTCACAAAATACATCTATTTATTGATATTTGCCATCGCTCCACCGGCTGTTTTCTATATGCTAGAATCAATCGGTAGCTTTGGGCTGCCCTCCATTGCATTTAGTTTTACATATATTTTTGTTGCTTGCATGTATTACAATTCCAAGCTGCTTCTATCCTACTCGGTAATCACGGTATTAATTTATATCACAGCAATTCTTAGGTTTCCTAGTGCCTTTTATGGAGGCCCTGGTAAAAACTTTATATCTTGGATAACCTTTGGAATATCCTTCCTGATTTCTGTCTTTGTTTCAACCTTACTCTCTAGACGATCAAGAAATATGTTTATTGATATCGAGAATAAAAGAAGTGAAAGTGAAAATCTTACTACTGTGTTAAACAAATCCATCAAAGATACAGCAGATAGTTCGGAAACCATTTATAATGTTGCAAAGAACCTAAGTGAAGGTATTCGCGAAGTGAACCAGACAGCAGAACATACAATGTCATCGATCATTAATATTGTTGAAAACACCCAATTACAATGTAATTTGACTGGTGAAGCCTACGATGTCATAACAGATATATCTAATAAGCTTATGAATATAGCAGAAAACATCTTAACCGTTACTCAATATGCGCAGGATTGTTCCAAGATGACTGGCAATGGTAATCAGATTATACATTCTGCGATTACTCAGATTGATCTAATCAGCTCAAATTCAAACAAGCTTACATACGCCATGAACCTGTTGGAAGAAAAATCTGCGGAAATAGGCCAAATAACAGCTATTATCAATTCCATTGCAGAGCGGACCAATTTATTATCCTTAAACGCTTCCATAGAGGCTGCTCGAGCCGGTGAAGCCGGAAAAGGCTTCTCTGTTGTAGCATCAGAAATTCGCACCTTAGCCGAGCAATCAAGAAATTCTATCACTCAAATTGATCAATTAATCGGCGAGGTTCAGACCGAAATTAAGAATACCTTAGCTATAACAAACGAAAGTAACAGTACTGTTAACAAAGGTATCGATATTATCACTTCAGCAGGAGAAATATTTGGTGAGATTCTCTCCTCAGTAAATGAAATATCAGCCTTTTCAAATACCGTCTCTGAAAATATCCAAAATGTATATAATAATTCACAAAATGTAGTTTCCTCCATCAGTAAGACGAAACAGGCTTCTGAATCAATTTCTGATGCCTCCAAGGAAGTAGCCGCAGCTACCCAGGAAGAGAATGCAACACTGGAAGAAATCAATTCAATCGCTGAGACCCTATTTCAAATGTCATCCCAGCTTAAAAACCTTGTACAGCTTTCTTGACTGAAAAAGTTCTCTTAATACGAGTTGTAAGCCATAGCCCTAAGACAGAACGCTTGCTCCGCTAACTTTCTAATAAACCAAAAAAGGCACTCTACTGCTTCATGTGATTACACATTCTGTAGAGTGCCTTAATCTCTTAATATACCTTTGCTTTATTTATAATACTCGTAATCGTGGTAAGAACAAGCTTCCCATACTCTATGGTATCCCCAGTAGCAAGATAATCCTCCGTTAATATCTGTTCGATCGGCCACCCAACCTGCTCTGCTTTTTGAACAGCCCAATCTGCCTCTTCTGAGCTTATATAATTTGCTTCCTTAAGTAATTCTACCAAGCTTGGTATCGTCTTTGCACGTCTTATCTCTTTACTTTGCTTATTGTTTAATCGCTCAAGGGATTTTAACAGGTTGGCAATCTGTCCATTAATCATTCCTTTACCGATTAGCCAGCTAATAATAATCTCCTTATTCGGAATCAGGGCAAGCTGCAACGGATCTACCAGACCGGTAGCTTTTATGAACAAGTATGTGTCCATCTTGCCTTCATCATAAACCTTAGTAAACTGTTCCCATTCCTTCTCAGTCAAGCGCTCATAAGCCTCAGTTTCTCGTTCTTTAAGAAGCTTAGCGCAGTCACTGTAGTCTTTTATCGTAGCATCAACCTTATTGAGCAGCTCATATATCTTGGAAGGCCTTGTGGCAACTAGATATAATTCTTCACCAAACATCTCCTTCAACGCAGGAAAGGTTCCTGCTTTCGAGAAATCTCCGCAGGCTATTACCAGTCTTCCATCCGAGCGATAGCCAAGGGGTACGGCTTGCAACGCCTTTGCCTTATTGACACTCATTTTTGAAGTCCAGCCTATGTCTTTATATTCCGTCTTTACATCAAGCTCATAATAGGGAATGTTATATTGTGTAGCAAGAGTACAGTAAAGAGCACTCTCATCAATAAAGCCTAGGGCCAGCAGACTCTCACCTAATCTACAGCCGATTCTCTTCTGATAATACAGGCCTGTCTCCAATTGCTCTGCCTGAATTAACCCTCGTTCGATTAATAAGCGCCCCAGCTGCTGTTTATTATCCATCAAGGATTTACTCAGCCCAGGATCATGAATATAGGTCATATCCTCAGCCAACACAAAGTACTTACCAAGTTTCGAATCATGAATTACCCTTTTATTTAGGTCAATCGCTACTCGTACCAGATCCTCCAGGGTTTTAATACTCACACTTAGCTTACTACAGCTCTCAATATTGCCATCGGTGATCCATTCTTTATAATTGCTATGATCAACAGCTAATTTTGACTTTCCATTGCTTCTAATCAAGAGAACGACTAAGAGGATTATGATCAATGCATCCACCAGATAAGTAGCTGTGACTGTATTGGATTTGAAGCTCTTATAAGTCCATACAATACTGGCTGTTAAAGAAAACAAACCAATCAAAATATATAACACTTTAAGCCGATTCCTTCTCATGATATTCCCCCATACCCTATTCTATTTTCCTTTGTACCATTCTTTATTGCATACTAGATTATGAACATAAGCGTGTTCCTGACCTCAGGCTCTGGCAGCCCTAAAGCAATCTACTTAACCTTAAGCACCTTTCGTGCAACTGAGACCACCGGTTTAAACAAAGGACCTTCCATCTCCTTCTTAACCTGCTTTAATTCCTTACGAATGGATATTTTCTGTGGACAATGAAGCTCGCATTTTCCGCATTCGGTACAAAGTGATGCATAAGCAGGCTGCTTCGACATCACTCCCAGGGTTTGCAGATACTTGAAGCGATAGTCCTTTGCCTTCAAGAGATATTTATCATTATATGCCGCAAAGCATCCCGGAATATCAACGCCATGTGGACAGGGCATACAATAAGCACAGGCGGTACAAGGCACCTTAGTTTTCTCCAGCATAATCTCCTTCACTCTGTCGAACACCGCCAGTTCTTCTCTGGACAAGGAATTTGCTTTGACCTTGGAGGCAAGCTCGATATTCTCCGCCAGCTGCCCTTCATCACTCATACCGGATAGAATAACTGTCACCTCCGGATGATTCCATATCCAGCGAAGTGCCCATTCGGCAGGGGTACGTTTGGCATCATAGCCACGGAAGGCTTTCAGAACCTGTTCCGGAAGATTATTCACCAGCTTTCCTCCTCGCAGTGGCTCCATTACAATAACCGGTATCCCCATAGAACCTGCTAATTGCAATCCTGATTTCGTGGCTTGATTATTCTCATCCAGATAGTTATATTGAATCTGACAAAAATCCCAGGGATAGGCTGTTAAAATCTGCTCAAAATCAGCCTTTCCTCCATGGAAGGAGAAACCGATATTACGTATGGTTCCTTCCCTCTTTAGCTGCTCCAGCCATTCCATAACCCCGATGCTAATCATACGATCCAAGGTGGCTTTATCCGTTAACATATGGAGCAGATAATAGTCGATATAATCTGTCTTCAGCCTCATGCACTGGTTTTCAAAGATCTTCTTCGCACCCTCCAGCTTGCTTACCATAAATGGAGGCAGCTTAGTTGCAATCTTCACCCTTTCACGATAGCCTCCGGCCAATGCTTCACCTAGAAGTCCTTCACTCTTACCTCCATGATAAAAATAGGCTGTATCAAAGTAATTCATCCCCTGATCGATTGCGGACCGAATCAGTGCTATGGATCTTGGCTCGTCGATACCGGCTCCCTTTTGAGGGAAGCGCATACAACCAAAGCCAAGTATGGAGAGCTCCTCTCCATTTTTTTGATTCATCCTAGTAAGCATTCCTTACCTCCCTATATTTCCTGTATGAATTCGATCAAACGATCAACATTACTCTCTATGGTGGCCCAAGAGGTTACAAGACGAATTGCGCAGTGCTTATCGTCCACCCTCTCCTGAATTTGAAATCCGAAGTTCTCAGCCATCTTATCTATTATCTCATCCGATAGAATCGGGAATAACTGATTAGAGCACACCGGAGCGAAGAAAGGGATTCCCTTATCTGTAAAAGCCTTTGCAATCTTCTCAGCCATACGGTTCGCATGGGAGCCAAGCTCATAATATAGCCCCTGCTCAAAGAGCGCTTCAAATTGAAGTCCTACCACAAAGCCCTTGGCCATCATAGCTCCGCGCTGCTTGATCATATATCGGAAGTCCTCCCTCAGCTCCTGCTTGCAGATAACCAGGGCTTCCCCAAGCAGGGCTCCGTTCTTCGTTCCTCCGATATAGAATACATCTACCAGCTGGGCAATATCCTTTAAGGTAATATCATTACCAGCGCAAGTTAAGGCACTGGCTATACGGGCGCCATCTAAGAATAGTAACAGCCTCTCCTGATTGCATAATTCTCGAATAGCCTCTAGCTCTGACCTGGTATAGATGGTTCCAAGCTCCGTGGTATTCGATAGATAGACTAACTTAGGTTGTACCATATGCTCTCCGCTATGACTATCAAGAACCTTACGGATACTTGCCGGAGTTAGCTTCCCGTCTTGATGAGGTACAGTAACTACTTTATGACCGGTAGCTTCTATCGCACCGGTTTCATGGACATTTACATGTCCCGTATCTGCGGCAATTACACATTGATGCGGTCTTAGAAAGGACGAAATGACCAGAAGATTGGTTTGGGTTCCTCCTGGAATAAAATGAATATCTACATCTTCCTTATGAATTTCTCTCCTAATATATTGCTTCGCACGCTCACTATGTAGGTCTTCTCCATATCCCGTATTCTGCTCCAGATTTGCTTGTAGCATCAACTCAAATATACGTGGGTGCGCTCCCTCACTGTAATCGTTAATAAAACTAATCATTGTCCTTCCTCCATTGTAATTAATTATTGTCTTTTCTCATACTGCTAAGCCCGAATAAGCTTCCGACTACTCCAAGAACTGCGCTAACAGCTATAATGAATAGGGTAACTTGAGTCTGTAAGTGTCCTTGCTTCGGTAGCGGGATAAATGGCAATACTCCCCCCAGCTGACGATACCCTCCGTTGATTACGATCAGGAGTAATACCGCCGCAATAAGGCCACCGATAACAGTCATCAGCACTCCAGCCAGTACAAAGGGAAATCCGATAAAACCTCCCGGTGCTCCCAACAGTCGTAGAGTATTAATCTGGTCACGATTGTTGTATATTCCCTGCCTTATCATATGGGATATAATTATTAAGGTCGTCATACCAACTGCCAGAATAATAAAAGCTCCGACGATTTTGACCCCCTCAGTCACCTGCTTCATCTGCTCCAGAATCTCACGGTTATCTCTCACATACTCAATTCCATTTTGCAGAGTGAGCTGCTTAGATATCTCATCCAGCCTGCCAAGATCAATTCTGATCTCCAGAAAAGCCTCAAAGGGATTTTCCTCGAACAGCTCGAGAATGTTCGCTTCGTTCCCCAGTAGCTTCTCCATCTGAAGCTTGGCTTGCTCCTTCTCAATAAAACGAACCTCTTCAACACCCTCGATTAACCGGATGCTTTGGATCAGTCCTTCTATCTCATCCTTGTCCCCCGGATCAACCAGATATGCACTAATTTCAGCCTCCTGCTCCAGCATCATTACAATTTGATCACCGACAGACCAGCCTGCAAGTACGATTCCTAACAAAAACAAGATCAATCCGGTTCCTATCATAGAGAACAGGTTCGATAATAGATTATATCGGATCGTTCGCCATGCTTCCTGAAGAAAATATCCGATATTATAGAAAAACGTCTTCACTCGCGTCCCTCCTTACACCTCTGTACCGTAATCTCCCCACTGTTAACCCGAATAAAGGTTGCATTCTTAGCACCTTCAATCAGGTGGGTTGCATGGGTTGTTATTACCACGGCAGTATTGCTATCCTTAAAGGAGGTTAATAGGTCCAGTATATTGAGGGCATTATCCTGATCCAGGTTACCTGTTGGCTCATCGGCTAAGATCAGAGCCGGTTTTCTCGCTACCGCTCTTGCGATAGCAACCCGTTGAGCCTCTCCCCAGGATAGATTCTCAACACGGGCTTGTATTTTATGCCCAAGTCCTACTCTTTTCAAGGCACTTTCGGCATCCTCTTTCATACTCTTTGGAGCGATTCCTAAAAACCTCATACCCATCATGACATTCTCCAAAGTGGTTCTGCCTTCAATCAGCTTAAATTCCTGAAACACCGGGCCGATCCTTTTACGAAGCTGTCTTATTCCTGCTTCATTTTCCTTACTCATTCTCTCATTCAGCACCCTCAGCTCTCCTTCACTGGCATATTCCATCCCAATCAATAGCTTAAGGAGGCTGGTCTTACCGGAACCGCTGGGTCCGGTGATATACACCAGTTCACCGGGTTTGATCTCTAAACTAATATTTTTAAGTGCCCTTGTCCCATCTGGGTAGGTTAATGACACATCTTTTACTTCAATCATGAATGTTCCTCCCTCGTCTACCACTGGAGCTTAATAACAAATGCCAGCTGTCCATCCTCACTTTTAATCTCCTGAAGAACAAAATCAACAATCTCAATATCTCCGGCAATTGCCGCAAAATCTATGGTCATAGGCCCCTGCTCGAACAAGGCCTGAATCGATAGTTCATCCAGCGGTAGGTCATAGAAGCTTCCCTCCCTAACCTGGTACTGTATTGCACTTTCACCAGTGATTAGAAACTCACCTTGAAGTAACAGATGCAGCTTCGGCACCTCAATCTCTACCTTATCATCCTTAAAACGGAATATCGTCTCATCCATATTAGAATATTCGTTCAATACACGGTTAAAGGTATCCTCCCTAATGGCACCGGGTATAGTAAAAAGACCTATACCAAGATTTAGATCCTCGGCAGTAAAGTGCCCCTCCCCAATTATCCTGGTCGTTTCCGATACAATGTCCGTAAAGAGTTTCTTGCAATCCTCCCAAAGCAGCTGGAGATTCTGAAGCTGCTCCTCATAATAGATTCGCTTCTCTTCTAAGCCGGATAGATAAGTCTCCTGTTCCTGCATAGCTTTCTCCCGCTCCGATAGATTATCGCTCAATTCCTTCTGTTTGTTCTTAAGCTCCTCGACTTTACCGTTCAGAAGCTGCTTTTCCTCCTCCAGAAGCTTCTTACCTTCCTCCAGCGAAGCTAACAGCTCTGATACATTATGGGAAATGTCTTTGATCACGTTCAAGCTTTTTAAGAATTCACTAAAGCTGTCAGCACTGAATAATATCTCAAGATAGGTTGCAGGTCCCCCTCTCTGATAGTATACCAGAACCTTCTCCATAAGTGTAAGCTTTCCATCATAGTTTTGCTGCGTTTCTTCTATCGTACTCTCAAGCTCCGCTACCTGGTCTGTTATAGCCCCTATCTCAGTATTAATCCTTACTCCCTCTGCCTCAAGAGCCTCTATCTCCTTGGATATAAGAAATAGCCTCTCGAGCACCTCCATCTCCTCCTGTGAGATGTTTTCGATCTTCTCTCTGGTATCCTCAATCGGAGCAACCACGCCGGAAGCAGGAAGCGGAGCGGTAATCATTACCGGAATAATCATACATGCTATTGCCATCTTCCATTTTCTTAAATACTCTCTTAACATCTCTTTTTCTCCCGAATCATTCTGCTGATAATTATACCATCATACCCCCTTTCTTTCTACTATACAAATGGAATTTCCGTAAAATATTTACTACCGTTAAAGTGCGTCATCCTAAGTGAACTTAAATCTAAAGTGAGTATAACTTACTTTCCCGGAGGTTTTTTTATAGGAGAACTTTCCTATAGCATAAAAAGGGCTATATACTAATAACAGCATAGTATATAGCCCATGAAGCATAATTATGAATTATTCATACAAAATATTATCGAACCCCTTAAATAAACAGGTTCACATTCGAATCCTCTGCTTCCCCAAGATAATAACCGACACCGCCGATTTTTATCCCATCTATCAGCTCTTCCCTCTTAAGTCCCATCACATCCATGGACATCTGGCAGGCAACAATCTCGATACCACTATCTAAGGCTGACTGAATTAGTTCCTCCAGAGAGGATATATTCTTGTTCTTCATGACCATACGGATCATCTTACCACCCATACCGAGCATATTCATGTTGGACAGCTTTAGCTTTTTACTACCTCTTGGCATCATTAAGCCAAACATATTGTCTAACAGCCCCTTCTTCACCCGTACCTTTTCTGGCTTACGAAGAATATTCAGTCCCCAGAAGGTGAAAAACATAGTTACCTTCTTCCCCATAGAAGCTGCTCCATTGGCGATAATAAAGGAGGCAATTGCCTTATCCAGATCTCCGCTGAATACTACCATCGTCTTATTATCCCTTACAAGAGCTGATTCGGTAGAAGGATTCATAGCTTCAGCCTTCAAGCCCTTCTTAATAAAAGCCTTTATATTGCCACCGACCTTTGATAGCTCCAGTAACTCGTTATTGGTGCGCTTACACCAGGCTTTAATATCCTCATAAAAGCCAGGATCTGAGGCTTCCACCTTTAATATCTGATTCTCCTTTAGCTCTTCCATAGAGGCCTTCACCTGCATCAATGGTCCCGGGCAACAGAGTCCGCAGGCGTCCAGACTCTTATGAAAGGTACCAGATTGATATGAGGTCTGCTTTCCAATCTGAGAATCCTGCTTCACTGCTTTAGGCTCAGGGCTGATATTGCATGCAGAAACATCCTTGCTGCTATCCGCTGTAGGTTCAAGATTTAAGGGAGAGGCTGTTATGTAGCCACCGGTGACATTTAGTACCTGATAACCCTTCTGGCTCAGAATCCGATCCGCCAGATAACCGCGATGACCAACCCGACAATATACAACGATGGTCTTCTTCGGATCCAACTCGGACAGACGAGCTCTTAGGCTGTCCAGAGGGATGTTAATAGCGCCGTCCATATGACCATTGCCATATTCCTCATCCGTACGGACATCGACTAGAATATAATCCTCCGGCTTCATCGCCTTCACTTTACTCCAGGTTGTCATATGACTTTGGCCCTCCAGGACATTCTGCGCCACGAAGCCAGCCATATTCACCGGATCCTTTGCGGAGGAGAACGGCGGCGCATAAGATAGCTCCAGCTCAGTCAGATCCTCCACTGTCCCACCCATACGGATTACAGTAGCAAGGACATCTATTCTCTTATCCACACCATCAAAGCCCACTCCCTGGGCCCCCAGAACCTTACCCTCTTCATCAAAGATTAGCTTTATGGTCATCGGCATAGCTCCCAGGTAATAGGATGCATGAGAGACCGGATGTATCGTTATTGTCTTGTAATTAATATTCCCTCTCTTTAGGTTTCTTTCATTGGCCCCGGTACATGCCGCAGTAAGACCAAATACCTTGATAATCGAGGTTCCCTGAGAACCCTTAAAGCTGGAATTAAGGCCAGCTACATTATCCGCGGCAATTCTTCCTTGCTTATTGGCAGGACCGGCTAAGGGAATCGCTGTCTTTTGCTTTGTAATAAAATCAACCACCTCGATTGCGTCGCCTACAGCATAGATTCCCTCGATATTGGTCTGTAATTTATCATTCACTAAAATATGGCCTCGAGGGCCGAATTCCAGACCGCTTTCCTTAAGAAAGGTGGTGTCCGGTGCTACTCCGATAGCCAATATAACCATATCAGCAGCTAGCATGGTATCACTGTTTAGAGTAACTTCAATCCTACTGTCTAGATCACGGAAGGATTTGACTCCGTCTCCCAAGATCAATCTCATGCCATTCTCTTCCAGTTCCTTCTCCGCTAGGACAACCATATCCTCATCAAAGGGGGCAAGAATATGTGGGGCTGCTTCCACCAGACTTACACTTAAGCCTCTTTCTCTTAAGTTCTCTGCCATTTCCACACCGACAAATCCACCGCCGATAACAACCGCACTCCGGGTCCCCTCCTTATCTACATATGCTTTGATCTTATCGGTGTCCGGAATATTTCTAAGGGTGAATATCTTATCACTGTTAATTCCAGGTATATTAGGCCTTATCGCCTTTGCACCCGGAGAAAGGATCAGGTAATCGTAGCTCTCCTCATAGGTCCCCTTCTGTTTACTGTTTACGATTACTTTCTTCTTAGAAGGATCAATCTTAATCACCTCACTGTTATTACGGACATCGATATTGAATCTTGCTTTCATCACCTCTGGAGTCTGCACTAAAAGCTTACTGCGATCCTTTATACTCTCCCCGATGTAGTAGGGTAACCCACAGTTTGCGTAGGATATATATTCGTCGCGCTCAAATATAATAATCTCAGCAGTTTCATCCAATCTCCGAAGTCTGGCTGCCGCCGATGCTCCCCCGGCTACGCCGCCAACAATCAATACTTTTTTACTCATATTAGTAACCATCCCTTTCTCATAACTTGCTAGTCATTATGTGCAGAGTACAATATCTGCATCTGACATCGCCCCGACATATTTAGGCTTCTTCCCGATATAGCAGCTCCATCAGCGCCGCTACCTTTTCATTCTTTACCCTATAGAAGATTTCCAGCCCATTTCTCCGTCCTTCGATAATCCCTGCGGATCTTAACTTCTGTATATGCTGTGATATGGTAGACTGGGGAGCTCCAAGGCAGTTTTGCATATAGGTCACATTACATTCTCCCTTCTGTAACAGTCCCTGTATAATACATAGCCTAATCGGATGTGCTATAGTCTTAAGTAAATCCGCCATTTCGTCATACTTATGATTATCTAAGTTCATTAGTATCCTTCTTTCTATTGAATTTATATCTATTAATCACTATATTCAAATATTACGATATTGTTGTCATATCGTCAACCTAAAAACCGTATTAAACTATCCATCCTTTGTGACATTGTTACATAATCACGAATTACAATGCCCAATATTTGCTATAATTGTATATATTTGGTTGAAATATTTCACTTCCAATGCTATAATTGTATAAACCAATGACAACCGCCTTATGAATGGAGAACATACTATGAAAGTACTTGTGGTTGATGACAGCCAACTCAACCTTACCATAGCCAAGCGGTACTTAGAGGATATTCCTGCCATCTCACAGATTCTTTTATGCGATGACCCTGTCAAGGTATTGGATATACTACAAGAACATAGCATTGATATTCTGATTCTGGATATCATAATGCCAATTGTCTCCGGTTTAGAATTATTGGAGCGGCTGCGGTCTGATGCCAGCTTTGATGATATTCCTATCATTATGCTTACTTCACTGGATGATCTGGAAAGCTATCAGAGATGCTATGAATTAGGTGCTTTTGATTACATTAATAAACCCATTAATGCGATTGAGTTTAATGCCAGACTAAAGGTTGCAATAGAAGCTAAGAATCAGTCTAATAACTTGAAGACACTGATTGAAATCACCAGAAAGCAAAATGAAGAGCTGAAGGAAACCAATGCAAAGCTGACGGAAGCGAAATTCAGCCTTGTACAGTCTGAGAAAATGGCTGCAATCGGACAGCTTGCAGCCGGTATTGCTCATGAAATCAATAATCCAATGGGTTTTGTAAAGAGTAATCTTGATTTTCTTCATAATTATTTTCTCAGAGTAATAGAATTTCTAACATTTGTGCAAGATAAAATTAGCAATCCTGAGTTTGTGAAGGATCCGGGATTGTATCAAAGTCTTTCCGTAATAGTTGATAAATATAAATCATTGAAAATTGATTTTATGCTAGACGAGCTGGAGGATATTTTCATAGATTCCTTTAACGGAATTAATCGTGTGACTGAAATCGTTCAATCACTTCGTGTTTTTGCACGCTCTTCCAGGGATGATGACAGGAATAAGATAGTTTTGTTAGATTTGATCAACGAGGTTGTTTTAATCACCAGAAACGAAGTGAAGTATGTAGCCAATGTAGAGCTTGACGTTCCTGATGATCTTCGTATCTATTGTAATAGAATTCAATTGGCGCAGGTTTTTGTTAATATTCTTTTAAATGCCGCTCAGGCGATCAAGTCACAAGAACGCTCCGACCAGGGCTCTATTAAAATAATTGCCCGAAGGATAGATCAAGATATTATGCTTTGGTTCATTGACGACGGCCCAGGTATATCAGATGATAATCTCTCAAAGATTTTTGAACCCTTCTTCACTACCAAGGAGATAGGGCAAGGTACCGGTCTTGGGTTGAGTATATCCTATGATATCATCGTGAATAAACATGCTGGATCCATCGACGTCAAAAGCTCCCTAGGAAAAGGAGCAACCTTTATCATAAAACTTCCGATCATTACCGAGATGTAATCCTTATCTGCAAAAGTGAAAGATCTGGTGATGTTAGTCATATAGTGGCTGGATAAGAAAATATTTCATATACTTATCACAGAGATGCAAAACAGAACATCGATGGTTAGAGCTTTTAATACCATCATAATGAATAACTTTACGAAGAACGGACTTTATGTGACCATTTCAAACACAGACAAGTTTACTCTATCCTTTATTTCTTATGCCTCTGATACAGAGGCTGCTAATAGGAATAATGGAAGGACTGTCATTGACGCTAAAAGGCATAAAAATTTATGTCTTAATACACTCCAGATACTCAGAAAAGTCGGCACTTTTGAAGTAGGACTTTCTTTCAAGAAATAACAATTTTACGGTATGAAAGGATGATGGGGTATGAAAAAGATATTAATTGTAGATGATGAGGTCCAGATCTTAAAAGCGATGTCAAGAATGTTCTTGGAGACGGATTATGAAATATTCACTGCGGAAAACGGTATGGAAGCAATGAAGCTGATAGAAAATATGGAAATTGATATGGTAATAAGTGACATGCGGATGCCAATTCTTGACGGTTATCAACTTTTGAGTATTCTGAAGGAGAAGTACCCTAAGATTATCCGCATCATTCTTAGTGGATACGCAGAGGAAAAGCCAATGTTTCGGGCTCTCCTGCATAATGTAGCTAAGCTGTATGTATTCAAACCCTGGAACAATTCAGAATTACTGGAGAATATAAATAAACTTTTTGAGGATGATGCGGTACTTAACTCCGAAGCCTTGGTTAAGTCAATCAAGGACATGGGGTGTATTACCACGATGCCTTCCAATTGCGAAAAGATGATTTCCTTAATTGAAGAAGAGAATATTGATGACCTAGTGAGTGAGGTGGAAGCAGATAGCGATATCTCCTCGCTCCTGATTCAGGTTGGTAAATCTGCTATTTATGGAGTTATGCCCAATACTGTCAATCAGATCGCTCATTATATCGGTCTGCATAATCTAAAAACCTTTATGCACTGGGCATGTGTGATGAGCTGTACAAAGCAGACAGACGATATTATTGAGGCACCGGAGCTCCTTTGGCAGCATGCTTACCTGACAAATCGTATTTTCCTATTCCTATACGAGACCTTCTTCCACAAGCAGCCACCGGAGGCTGCCATGTTCGCAGGACTGATGCATAATATTGGTCTTATTGTACTCTCGAAACACCTCCAGCAGAAAGGTATCTTAGGCAAAGCACCTCTTACTGTTGATGCTTATGCGAAATTGGATCTTGAGGAATATGAATTTAATCATCAAGAAATCGGAGGATATCTACTGGAAGTATGGGATCTTCCCTTCCCGATGTATGAGGTAGCATTATATCACCATAGACCAAACAGTACCTGTATTGTTCATCATGAACTGGTACTCAGTGTTCATATAGCCCAGCATTATGCCTGGATGTATCTTGGAGCTACTGTACATGAACCGGTAGCAAAAGAGGTATTTGATCATATCAACATCGACATGGAGGACTTCGAGAAGAGATTGAGCCGGTATCTAAAATGTGACCCTAGTCTTCTTCGAACCTTAATTCCGGTATAAGCTAATCTGATTTAGCCATCAAATAAAAGGGTTGTTGTAAAATGACTTATCAGGAAACAAGATATGTCTCCTAATATAATCATTTTACAACAACCCTTAAATATGCTTACATAGACTTATGTGTTTGTAACTGCCGTCTCCCGTTCTAATGCAATAAGATAAGCTAACGCTTCCTGACTATTCACACCACACATCTCCTGAGATGGCTTTAAGCTGGAGCAAACAGGTGGTCGCAGAGAGGAGGCAAATATCTTACAGTGATTATCCTCCGACAGTTGAATGCATCTCACTCCTGCAGGCTTTCCATCAGGCATCCCTGGTATCGGTGAAGAGATAGAGGGAGCTATGCAACAGGCGCCACAGCCCGGTCTGCATTCCACACTTATCGTCTCTTGCTTAGGCATGTTCTGACTCCAGCTTTCTCTCCTGCTCGGTAGCTGCCTGAGCAAGTAAGTTCAGATAATTCCATGGTCTGTCAAAGTGAGGCTGGAAGAAGAAATCTACATATGCCAGATCCTCTATTGTCATCTTATTCTGAATGGCAAGAGACAGGGTATTGGCCGATTGAGTAATATCATACTTAGACATAACCTGACCTCCGACAATCCGGTTTGTGCCTACTTCATATACCAATTGCATCAGAAGCTCTTCCGTAGTCGGCATAAACTCCGGACGATAATTATCCTTTACAAGTACAGAGCGTACCTTCAGACCAAATTGCTCTGCACCTCCAACTGTAACTCCGGTGGATCCGATATTATATCCAAAGAGATGGAGTCCGGAGGTTGACTGGGTTCCACGATACTTCACTTTGGGTTCTACAATATTTTTACCAATCAGCATACCCATTCGGACTGCATTGGTAGCTAAGGGAATGTATGCCTGGCCTCCATTCGGATTATAGTGTACTGCACAGCTGTCACCGGCAGCATAAATATCCGGATTACTACTTCTCATATACTCATCTACTATGATAGCGCCATTCGGAAGCATATCTACCTTACCCTTTAGCAGCTCGTTGTTGGGACGAAAACCTACACATAAGACTACTAAATCTGTCTGATACTCACCCTTGGCAGTAACCACGCCACTGACTTCACCACGATCATTAGCAACAAAGCGCTCTACCGTCTGATTGAGTGCCAGGGTGATTCCACGATCCATAAGATCCTTTTCTAGAACATCCGTGAACTCCTTATCCAGATATTTATTCAGAATACGGTCCAATCCATCGATTAGGGTCACCTCTTTCCCTGATTCCCGAAAGGCCTCAACCAATTCAATACCAATGTATCCTCCACCAACAATAACGATATTCTTTACATCCTTCACCTTACTGATAATCGTGTTTGCCTGTTCATAGTTCTTACATAACAGAATGTTTTTACTATCTATTCCCGGTATCGGTGGAATAATCGGCCAGGATCCGGTGGTATTCACCAGCTTATCATAGCTAACCTCCAGTACCTCACCGGTCATTAAATTCTCAGCAACTACCTTCTTTGCTTCTGTATCTATACTCTTCACGTTATGTCTTATCTTGATGACAGCTCCTAAATCACTTAATTCCTCTGGGCTTGAATAGAACAATCCTGTCGGATCCTTAACGACACCTCCGACATATAAGGCTATGCCACAGGATAGGAAGGAGATATTATCATTTCGCTCAAAAACAGTTACTTCTGCATCCGGATTTTCTCTTAGGATTGTCTTTACAGCAGCTGTCCCTGCATGGGTACATCCAATTACTACAACCTTCATTATTCATTACTCCTTTTTCAACTATATTCATGTGTTTTGAGTCCACATATGTATCTCTTGTATATCACGGGATATCTTATACATAAAAATCATCTTATCTAATTTGTAATAAAATGAATTCTTATTAGACAAATAATAATAATTACTATTATTGTTTAATATTATACAATAGAATTGCAACAAATTAAATAGTAAATATCCACCACATACTATAATCATATAAATATTAATTGTCACATTTCACCAATAACGCGATTATTTCGTAAATGGCCCACTACTAATGTTGATTAAAATAAATTACAATGAAAAAGTCTTGTTAAATTACAATGAAAAGTCTTGTTAAATTACAATGAAAAGTCTTGTCAAGTTATTAGATTACCCTTATTAAGGTGTTTTCATGTCTATAATCACTAAGAAATAAATATTTTATCCGTTCTATCCTTTGGACTTATGTACCTGCTTTGATCGATCAGCTACCCTAGCCTTCTCTTTACTTCTTCTGCGCTTATACCTTCTGCGTCTGATTCCGAAAGCAATCCCCCTGATAAGAAGCAGATTAAGAAGAAACAGCACGCCTACGATGCAGTATGCCACGATCCCGATAAGATTTGGATGACTCAGGATAGCGATAATACTTTTATTTCGATCAATCACCTTTCTCTCATGAGTAGCTCCATAATATGCAGGTATACGGGGAATCCCATCCACCTTATCGAAGGATTTGAGGTATTGAACTACTGCATACCATTCCTTCAATTCCCTAGGCCCCTGATTTGTAGTCTCATAGATGATGTGCTTTTCAAAATCAGTAATCGCATTCCCTTCCTTATCCTTTGGCACGATGGACATCAAACCGTAGGATTTATCTCCGACGATGGAAAGCATCTGAGCAGAATAGAGATTACAAACAACGCGGTAAAGCTTACTATCCTCTATCTCCTCAACTGATCCATCCTCCTTTACTAGTTCGGTCCTTACTACCTTGTTAAAAATCAGTCTCTTGGGGTTAAAGGCAAAGTTAACTCCTGACATAAATAACTGTGCTTCTGCCATTAGAGGAGTAATCGAAGCATCTACTTCACATGCCGTCTTAAGCTCTTCCCCTGTTAAATATACACTGATTAGGGGGTAACCCGGTTTCCCATCAGCCCCTATCCCCAGAGAACTGATACTGAAGGCGTTGGCTGTTGTCACCTCTCCCTCATATATAGAATCTCGGATGGTTCCGCTGGGTACAATTGCTGCGTCAACTGTCGTGTAATCCTCTCCCTCTGCCTTCTTCACTGCGTATACATAAGCATCGCTGATCAGGTTACCGATGGTAGCTTCTCCATGGATCATAGCAAGCTCATCGGGAGTTTGGAATTGCATGGAAGAGGTTGCCACTACCTCATCGAATTCCATACCAAAACTATCAAAATATTTCTTCTGAACACTACTCTTTAATCCAGTTATTAGCTCATTTATCGAAGCATCCTCAGTATATGTATCATCAATAGATTTCAGTCTATAACTATCTAGCTTCCAATTACCGGCTGTATCAGGACTCAGCTTAGCAACTCCAAGCTGTTTGCCATAACAGCCTACGCTTCCGATTACGGTATTGCCGACTATCTTCGGCTCTGACAAGGTGGTATGAGTATGTCCGCTGATGATGAAATCGATCTCCGGAACAGCCTTGGCCAGAAGCTCATCCTCCGATTCCTTTATCTTTGCTTTGGTACCGGAGTGAGATAGGCACAGGATAAAATCCACCTTTTCCTCATCCTTCAATTGCTTTACTACTCTTTTTGCCTGTTCAATCTTATCGGAAAAGGTTGCTTCTGACATTGGAGCCATATATGCTGATTCCTCTCCCATAACACCAAATACACCTATTTGATAGCCGTTTCTCTCCAACACGATGTAATCCGTTACCCCATACTCCTCCATCGCCGACTTTAACTCCGTCAAGGAGTCTGACATAACTCCGGCTTCATCCACCGGAAATTCAATATTAGCCTGGACGATTGAAGGAAGCCTTTTCCCACTTTCCATCGCTGCGTTTAGACTAGCTGCTAAGCCTCTTGGGCGATAATCAAACTCATGATTACCCAGAGTAGTAGCATCATACCCCATGGCTCCGAGAAGCACCAAACTGGGAGCATCGGTCTCGAAGATAGTCTGGAAGGGAGTACCCATGGAAAAATCACCGCCGTCTGCAACAATTGCTTCCGGGTCAATCTCCTTCTCGGCATCAATGGCTGTTTTTAATCGAGCATAGCCCCCGTAGAAGGCTGCACTTCTATTCCCTATAGTCTGAAACGGAAGCAAATTATCATGCAAATCATGGGTAAACAATATGGTGATACCCTTGTCTTTCTTTGCGGCGCTTGACACCGAAGCATTTGTAGCAAAAGCAATCACTACGAATGCAACAGTAAATAATAGGACAAAACGACTTCTTAATCTGTATTCATTTTTCTTTCCTTCTCTTAACATACTCTTACCCCAATCCTTCTCTGATTATCCTCATCAGCACTCATCTACCCGATCGATTCCAGTCTTATTTTAAAGCTTATGCTTCTGGTAGTCTCCATAGTATCGAACTGAATGATATAGCTGGATATCTCATCATTGATTCCGACAATCTTTCCGATTCCGAATACACTATGGCGTACGGTAGCTCCGACTGGATGCCGGATATTATTTCCCGATAGCTTTCTCTCATTCTGCTCAATATAGAAGCTAGCATCCCCTACCAATCTCTCCTCCAGCTCTACGGTATAATTAAGATAGGCCTTCTCAACATTGAAAATAAAACGGGAGGGATAGCGGTAGGAGCCATCATAATTAATCCCCTCAGCGTCACTTAAGAACAAGGCTCGTTCTGCTCTGGTATAAGCTACATAAGCGAGTCTTCGCTCCTCCTCCAGCTTATCCTCCGTATCCACATGCTTGCTTGGAAATATTCCTTCATTCAGACCACAGACGAAGACATAGGGAAATTCCAACCCCTTAGCATTGTGAATGGTCATCATCTGAACAGCATCGCCCTTCTCCTTCTGATCCAGATTCGTATAGAGGGAAATCCGGTCCAGATAATCAGGCAAAGAGCATTCCTCTCCCGCATCCCGTTCAAATTCATAGATAGACTGCTTTAGTTCTGCCAGATTATCTAATCGCTCCTGCTCCCCGTTGGTTCGTAGCAGTGCTTCATAACCACTATCATTTAAGATATTCGTGAGCAATTCTGATAGCTTCATAGTCTCAAATACAACTCGATACTTCTCAATTAGTTGGATAAAGGTCTTTGCCTGGGTCTTAGCAAACAAGTCCTCGTTCTGACTCTGCAGTAGTGCCTGATATAAGGTGCAGTTATTTCGATCAGCGCAATCCTTAAGAAAAGCCATCCTTTTCTCTCCGATATTCCGCTTTGGCAGATTCACAATTCGTATAAAGGAGATGTCATCCTGGTTTGCTACCATACGGAGATAGCACAGAACATCCTTAATCTCCTTCCGCTTATAGAACTCAATTCCTGAATATATGGTATAAGGAAGCTTCTGCTTAATGAATACCTCTTCAAAGCTTCTTGAGATAAAATGAGAACGATACAGTATTGCGATATCCCTGTAGCTCTTTCCACCGTCTACAATTGCAGTAATCTGTTTCGCAATCCACTCAGCCTCCTCACTCGTAGTCTTGGCATGATGATAGATAACCGGTATCTCTGTCTGATTGATAGCAACCAGTCTCTTATCCAATCGCTTCTTATTCTTCGTAATCAAGGAATTTGAAGCATTAATAATATTCACAGTAGACCGGTAATTCTTGTCCATAACAATTGTCTTAGAACTTGGATATTCTTTATCAAAATTAATAATATACTCTACTCTGGCACCTCTCCAGGAATAGATGGTCTGATCCGGATCCCCCACAATGAACAAATTATGATGGTGATCACTAAGAATTTGTGCCAGGCGGTATTGTCTCACATTCACATCTTGAAATTCATCAACCATGATGTATTCCAGCCTCTGCTGCCATTTGCTGCGGATATCCTCATGCTGTTCAAAGATATAAAGGACAAAATTAATCAAATCATCAAAATCCAGTGCAAAGCATTTCTTTTGCTCGTATAGATAACGATAGAAGATTGCATCCTCCTGATTTCTTGCCTTACGGAACTTGTCCTTCAGCACCTCGTGATCCATGCTTAGAATATCATTGATATATGGTTCCCTGTTTTTTCGCTCCGTGATTTTATCAATCAGGGTCGGAAAGGTAAAATTTTTGGAATTCAATCCCATATCCTCGAAAATCGAATGCAATATCGAGTTCACATCCTCTGTATCAAGGATGATAAAATTCTTCGGATAGTGTAAGACATGAATGTCTTCCTTTAGTACCTGTACGCAAAAGCCATGAAAGGTACTGATATAACCGGTATCATTATCTCCAATCATAGTTCGAATACGCCGCTTCATCTCATTGGCAGCTTTATTGGTAAAGGTCACACACAGGATGTTCGAGGTGGAGATGCCAATCTCATTCACCAAATAAGCAAAGCGATGGGTCAGAGCTCTTGTCTTCCCGGAACCAGCTCCTGCAATCACCCGAACATACCCCTCTGTGGTCATTACAGCCTGCCTTTGCTCTTCATTCAATCCCTCTAATAAATCCATATCCGTGCCTCCAAAATCAGTAATCTTTTTCCTTACATTGTACCATACGTACGTTCGTCCAGCAACTATTATGTCTATCGACTGATTAATGACACTTATTGTCTATACTCATTTTTAATTTATATGTGAATGATAATTATATGGTGCACAAACATTTCCAAACATTCGTTCTTTTTTAATTTTACAAATGCTAGAAATAGAGTATAATAGAATCAGAACAAACATTCGAGATATATCTCAATGGATTTAGCTAATCATAATACACAACAATTCTACAAGCTACCAGAGTACCGTAATTTTGAGGTCAACATAAGAAAAAGATGAAGGAGAGAAAAAATGGAACTAAAGCCAGAAAAGATTAAGAGCATACTGGAAAAGGAAAAACTAATATATAGCTTCTAGCCTCGAACTTGAGGCTAGAAGCATTTTTTATAATAGGTATATAATCCTTATCATCCTATCTGTTTATAGTAAGATCGAACTGTTTATACCTGGACAATTCCACTGGGTCTATTGAAAGTCAGGTCAATTATCTTTTCTGTAAGCTCACCGGTAATCTCATCGATTGCATAAGCTGTTACATTGTTCGAGAATTGATTGCAAATAATTATATGCTCGTCATGAGTAGTCAGAATCATATGGCGAGGATGCTTACCGCCACAAGGATAATCCTTTATCCACTTGAGCTTTCCCTCTGTATCTACGCGGAACAGGGCGATGGTATCTGCACCACGGTTTGCTGCATATAAATATCTCCCATCCTTAGAGATACATAGGGTGGAACAATTACTTGTCCCCAGGTAAGAAGGAGGTAGGGTTGATATTCTCTGAATAAGCTTATATCCCTTGCTCTGATAAACGAGTATCTCATTGGAGTATTCCGTGATTACATATAAGAGGGTCTCATCTGCCGAATAGATGGCATGCCTTGGTCCAACCCCTTCTGGCATCATGACCCTCTCTATAAAGACCGGTATTCCGTCCTTAAGCTCATAGCAAATCAGCTCATCCAGAGCAATATTTACCGTAAGCAGCTTATCCTCTTTGGCATTCAATAGTAGACAATGAGCACGGGTTAAGGATTTACCACTTGGTGAGTGCTGTACCTCACTATAAACCACATCACCAAAGCCCTCCTCTTCTACCCGGATTCCAAAGATGGTACCTGTGGCGTAGCATGCCCCGTATAAGGTCTCATGCTTTGGGGAATAGGTTATATGGCATAATGCTCCGCCCTCCAACTTTCTCTGATCGATGAGAGAATAGCCTCCTTGGTTACTTTTTAGCAGGTAAACGATACAGTAGTCGTTGGTCTCTGTAACCGTGAAGAGATAGTCCTCCCATCGACATACGAAGCTGGCCTGCATGATCTGAGTCTGCCAAAGTCTTTGCTGCTTTCCTGCCATATCAAATCGATAACCAGCTATGGTTTCTTCGTTAGCTGCTCCGTATCCTGATACAACAATATCGAAGGTTCTATCCTGATCTCTTAGTGCTTTCATCCCCTACTCCCTTTCTGTACTGTTTTAATTCTATTAATACTGCCAAAATACCAGAATTCTACGCAGCTCATTAATATACTCATAAAAGCTTGTCTTGCAATTCATTGTGAAGTATTCAAAAGAATAGCATCACAGGCTTACTCAGCAAATACTATAAAAGCTCATATAACTCCATGAGGCTTTGTATTTCATAATCGACTTTGATTTCGGATTCCTTCTTAAGCCGGAAGGGATTATACCAGCAGGTCTTAATTCCGGCATTGTTGCCACCCTTAATATCAGAGGATAGAGAATCTCCGATAATCAGCGTTTTTTCCTTCTCGAACCCAGATATTCGTTCAAAGCAATAATCGAAGTACTCCTTCATGGGCTTCTGATAACCGGTCGCTTCCGAAACAAAGATACCCTTCATATAACGGTCAATTCCGGAATCCTTCAACCTTCTCAGCTGAGTAACTGTGACCCCATTTGTAACAATATACAGATCATAACGAGAATAAAGATGCTCTACTACCTCTTTTGCATGAGGTATTAATATATGCTGCTGACCTAGAAGGTCCTGATATACATCCTCAAATCGAATCCCGTCTTCCTCTATTCCAAGTTCTTTAAATAAAAGCCCGAATCGGGAATAGATTACTGTCTTTCGATCCATCAGCCCTTGCTCATACTTCTTCCATAAGTCCGTGTTAATTCTATCGTAGGTCTCTCTAATCTCCTCTGTCAAGGTATAGCCATGCTGTGCAAAGGTTGTCTCCAGAGCAATCCTCTCGCACATTGTAAAATCGAACAATGTATTATCCGCATCAAATAGTAGGGTCCGAAACTGCTGCATACTCTCTTCCTTTCTTTTATAGGTTCTTCTCCAAGTATAGCCTTTGAAGTAAGCTTAGTAAAGGCTGAATTGCAAATAGCGAAGCCTTAACAAATTCGGGGTAAGCCCTCTCCGTATAAGAGGTCAATTCCTCTGCTTCCACCTAGTCGGGTTGTCATCACTACCTTATCACCTTCTGTAATCTCACCGAGAATGACTGCATTCTTTCCGTATTTACTTTGCCGCATAGCTTCAAGTGCTTGCTTTGCCTTCGCTTTTGGAACGACAGCCAGCAGCTTGCCCTCATTAGCCATATAGAGCGGATCCAGCCCTAGAATATCACAGAAGCCCCGGACCTCGTTACTGACCGGAAGTGCTGTTTCCTCTATCATGACACCACAGCCAGAGCTTTCCGTTATTTCGTTCAGAATGGTTGCAAGACCTCCACGGGTGATATCCCTCAGAAAACGAACCGGTATCTTAGCCTTAATCAATTCCTCGAGAATTCCGGTTAAGGGAGCGCAATCACTCTTAATCTCATTTTCAATTCCCATACGCTGCGATAGGATGGCAGCATGATGCTCACCTAGATAGCCAGATACCAGGATACAATCTCCCTTACGGCAATTTGAGACACTGATTCCGGTCTTAACAATCTCTCCTATGCCAGAGGTATTGATATATACACCGCCATTTCCTTCGATTACCTTAGTATCTCCAGCCACGATTTTAACCTTGGCTTCCTTTGCTGCCTTCGCCATGGACTTCGCTATCTCTTCGATGGTACTTAAGGATGTACCCTCTTCGATAATGAACCCTGTGGTAAGATATCTTGGCAGAGCCCCCATCATAGTTAAATCATTCACGGTTCCGCAGATTGCAAGCTTTCCGATATCTCCACCCGGAAAGAACATTGGAGTCACAACAAAGGAATCCGTGGTAAAGGCGATCTTCTCCGGAACCTTAAGTACAGCGGCATCCTCCAGCTTATTCAGGACCGGATTATTAAAATAGCGAAGAAATATATCATGAATCAGACTACTGGTTTGTGCACCTCCGCTACCATGGGACATTGTTATCTTCATGCTTTTGCTCCTCCGTTCTTGTACCAGATTCCACAGGCACCTTCCGTCGATACCATACAGGGACCGATGGCATTCATTGGACTACATACCTTTTGAAATAATGGGCAATCCACCGGATAGATTCGTCCGAGGATAACCTCCCTGCACCTACAGCCTGTCGGTCGATCGGTCTGTACCGAACAGAAGCTACTTCCGGCATCGTAAACACCATACTCCTGTCTAAGTCTGAGTCCGGAGTCTTCAATTCGTCCAATTTCTCTCCAATCCTCATCACCTGCTTCAAAATACTTCATTATTATCTCTCTGGCTTTCCCATTTCCGTCTTCATTGACAACACTGGGATATAAATTCTTCACCCTATATGCCCCGTGCTTAATCTGATTAACAATCTCATAGACAGCCGCCAGAATATGCTCTCCCTCAAAGCCGGCTATGACAAAGGGCTTTTGATATTTACGTACCAGGTCCTCATAAATCCTGCTTCCGGTGATCACGCTGACATGACCGGGACACAAAAAGGCGTCAATCCCCTTTTCATTGTCACAGATATAAGTCAGAGCCGGGAGTATTGTCTTGATAGACGTGAGTAGTCGTATATTCTTTATATTCCGCTTAATCACTTCATCCATGATTAATGCATAGATAGGAGTTGTTGTCTCAAAGCCTACCGCTGCTATGATAAACTGTGTCCCTGGCTCTTCCAGAGCCAGACTGATTGCAGATAAAGGAGAATAGAGCATCCGAACCTTTCCACCAGAGGCCTTCGCATCTGCCAGTGAAAGCTTACTGCCTCTGACCTTAAGCATATCGGCAAAGGTCAGTACACAATGATTTTCTTTTAGAGAATAATCAACCAGCTTATCAATATAGGACGCAGATGTAACGCAAACCGGACACCCTGGCCCTGAGATTAACTCCAGCTTCTCCGAGATTAAGCTACGTACTCCGTGCTTGAATATGCTGGAGGTATGAGTACCGCAGACCTCCATAATCTTAATCGGCTTGCCTTCATAATTTCTTAATTCCTTTATAATCTGATCCAAAGTAATCATATTATAACTCTCCTAATTCTTGAAACAGCTCCATAAGCTCCTCGGCTGCAGCCTTCTTCATAACCTCTAGTACGCATCCGGCATGAAGCAGAACATAATCTCCTGGCTTTGCCGATACCAGCCTGATATCTGCTTCTGTTACATTTCCCATTACATTAATCTTTGCTATGTTCCCATTGATTTCGATAACCCTTCCCGGTACTGCTACGCACATCAATAACCCCTTCTTTCTAGCTAGCTAATTCTTTTCCTTAGTAAGCTTTCTATTTTTACATGACCATCTTTGACCCAGATAGGTCTGTCCTAAGCTGATACCGCCATCTCCGGCAGGCACAGCAATATTTCTATAAATCATAAACCCTCTGCCTCGTAGTTCCGAGAGAGCTTTTTCCGTCAATACCCTATTCACAAATACTCCGCCACTGAGCACAACGCTGGGAATGCTGTATCTGCTACGAAGTATTTCACAAATAGATACGATCATATCTGCAACAGCATGATGAAAGCCCAAGGCAAGAGCACCCACATCCTCCTGATCTCTTAACCGGCAGATCTGCTCTAATAAGGACTTCACATCGATATCTATTATCTCATCCTTCTCATTAATTGCAATGGAGAGTTTACTAGGAGCTATCTCATGTCTGATTGCCAGCATTGCCTCCTTCTCCAGTAAGGTGGCACACTCTCCTTCATAATGGTTATAATGTCCGATACCTAACAGCGATGCAACCACATCAAATAACCGGCCCATACTGGAGGTCTGTATACAGTTCATATTCTGCTTCAGAGCCGCCTGAATAACGCTTCTCCGTTCATCGCGAATATAATCTGCTAGTCCAAGCTGTGCCAGGTAACAGGTTGCCGTCTTCTTGGCATCCTTCATGGATTCATCACCACCAAGAATCGATAGATAATTCAAATGAGCCACTCTCTTAAAATCGGTATCCTCACAAACGAAAAATTCCCCTCCCCAGATGTTACCATCGGTACCATAACCGGTACCGTCAAAGGCTATTCCGATGACTGCTTCCTGCAGGTTATGCTCCGCCATAACCGATGCGATATGGGCATGATGGTGCTGTACCTGAAGCACTGGTAAATCAAGTCTTTTGGTATACCTTGTGGAGTGATAATTGGGATGTAGATCACAGACTGCCAAGGACGGGCTAATCTGCAATAACCTCTTTAAATCCTCTACCGACCGCTCATATTCCTCTATAACAGATATTTCCTCCAAGTCTCCAAAGTACTGGGATACAAAAGCGGCACCCTCACGGTAGAGACAGAAGGCTGCCTTAAGATCTCCGCCTGCAGCAAAGATCATCCTATCATCACCTGAGTACTCATCCTCAATAAAGATCGGATAGGGAACATACCCTCGACTCCTTCTTATCATCTGTGGTTTGTAATCTATAATTCTGGCCACGGAATCATCAACCGACCGCACAATTCTCCTCCTATGATATAATACTCCCTGAAGATAAGGTGACGACAACTTAAGTATCTCCTCATCCTCTTTCATGATTGGTTTACCGGAAAGATTGGCACTGGTCATTATAAGTGGTCCGCATTCCTTCGTCAGCATCAGCTGTAATGGAGTATAGGGAAGAAATGCTCCCGTATAGATACTATCTTTATTTACGGCAGGTGCCATGTCCTTCTTGGTATAAAGTAAAACAATTGGCCTGGCCCCAGACAACAGTAGCTTCTCTTCCTCCTCTGATACCTCGCAGTATACGGTCACCTGCTCCAGGTTAGGAAACATCACTGCAAAGGGCTTCTCCTCTCTCCCCTTTAGAAGTCTTAGCTTCAATACAGCAGCCTCCGCAAGGGGGGAACATACAAAGTGATACCCTCCTATACCCTTTACAGCAATAATTCCTCCGTCTTGAATAACCTGTACTGCCCTTTGAAGTGCTTCTCCTCTAAAGATATTAACTCCGTCTTTATCATTCTCCTTGATTATCTTAAAATCCTTGCCTTTGCACTTTTCTTTATCTGCTTGCTTGATTTTATCCATATCCTGATAGATCAGAAAGGGACCGCAGTCATGGCAGGAGATGGTTTGAGCATGATGTCTTCTACTCTCTGAAGAAGTATATTCTTCCATACAGGCGTTACACATATCATAATCCACCATTGTGGTTGTATTCCGATCATAGGGAAGGTCCTCCATAATCGTATAACGGGGACCGCAGGCTGTACAGCTGATAAAGGGATTTTGATACCTTCGATTCTTCGGATCCATTAACTCCTTCTCACACTGCATGCAGACAGGTAGATCTGGAGGCAGGATACGAACTTCATTATTGTTATCACTATCAAGGATGGTGAAGCTCTCGTAGGCCATCTCTTCATACACCGGAAGCCTAGCTACAACCGTTTCCTTCTCTATACGGATTATCTCATGAGCACCTTCCTTGTTACCGATTAATTCATTCAGAAAATCCTTGATTCTTTCCTCCGAGGCCTGTGCGATAATTTCTACCATACCTCCGAGATTTCGTACGGTACCCTTTACTTCATGCTTTTTCGCAATATGATAAACAAGGGGTCGAAATCCAACCCCTTGCACTATTCCATAAACCATTATTCTATTTGTGATTATTTTATTTTCTCTTCTATCCATGCTGCTACTTCATCAAAACCTTCTTCCGTCTTGCCGGATACCTTAATTACCGGTGCGGTTTTATTTAAAGTCCGCACACCCTTCATAAAGAATTCTTCATCAAAATCGATATATGGTAACAGATCACATTTGTTCAACAGGATAATATCGGCCTTCTCAAAAGCCAATGGATACTTATACGGCTTATCGCTACCCTCTGTCACAGTAGAAATCAACATCTTAGCGTGCTCTCCGATCATAAATTCCGCCGGACATACCAGATTACCGATATTCTCAATGAACAGAACACCATCTCTTAGGCTAAGCTCCTCCACTGCATTGCCAATCAACGGTGAATCCAGATGACAGGCTCCTCCGGTATTAATCTGGATTGCTTTCACACCCATACCTTGCAAGGTCTTTGTATCAAAATCCGCTTCAATATCGCCTTCTATAACATAAGGTGTAATCTTACCAAGGCGCTTAATAATACGAATCAGAGAGGTAGTCTTCCCCGCTCCCGGAGCCCCCATCACATTGATAGCGTAGATACCCTTCGTGGTTAACTCCCGATTAATCTTTGCTGCAACCTCATCATTCTTGTCATACACCGATTGCATAATTTCTATTTCTTTATTTTCAGACATAATAGCCTCCAAACTAAACCAAAATTGACCGAATATAGAATTCCTGTCCTATCTCCGTGGGACTTCCCTCACCATGACAGCTGGGACATTCGAAGGAATAGGGCTTGCGTTCAAAATATTCGCCGCACCCGTTGCAGCGAAGCTTCGGCTTTACACGCTCGATGTTCAGCCTTGCATTTTCGCAAAGACTGCCTGCTGCAATGATATCAAAGTAAAGCTCGATGGAGCTGGCCACATAACCGCTGTAATCACCAACTACTAGATTAATCTGCTTAACCCCATCTGCTTTATTCTCCAAGGCATATTCCTGTGCAATTTCTATAATTCGCTTTGTGATTGGGTATTCATGCATTTGATATATTCATCCCTTACGCTTCCAAACGATGGTTCCGTGTATTGATTTTCCATATGGAGGCATTTCTTCGGACATACCTCACTGCAATAATTACACTGGATACAGGACAGACGCTCGATACTCCAGGAAGCTGCTGCCTTATCCACCTTGATGGCCCCGGTCGGACACCGTCTCTGGCACATACTACAAAAGATACAATTATCGATGTCTATTCCTATTCTACCTCTGGTTCGTTCGAAATGCTCCTTCTTCTGAATAGGATACTGTATAGTATATGGTCCATGTAATAAATTCTTAAATAGGGTTTTGGTCATACTTAATATTGACATAGTTACCTCAATTCCGCTGATCTGTCAGCGACAAATTATCGTTCTGTACAGCTGATGCAGGGATCAATCGTAAGGATTAGAATCGGAACATCCGCTAGTGAACACCCCTTCAAGGTCTCAAGTAATGCGGGTACATTGGCAAAGGTAGGGGTCCTTACTCTCATTCGGTCAAGAAATTTCGAGCCATTTCCCTTTGCATAATATACTACCTCCCCGCGTGGTTGTTCTACTCTTGTAAAATATTCTCCGGTTGGATTGCCGGTTACCTTAACCTTAATCTCTCCTTCCGGGATTAAAGCGACACATTGCTTGATTAAGTCAATAGACTGGAAGATCTCTTTAATTCTCACCTTGGTTCTTGCATAGCAATCCCCTTTGGTATCCGTAATCGGAGTAAAGTTCAACTTCCCATAGGCAGCATAGCCCTGAGTTCTCATATCCATATCAATTCCACTGGCTCTTGCCATAGGTCCTACCGCACCCAGATCGAAGGCTGCTTCCTTCGATAATACGCCGACACCTTTGGTACGGCTCTTCACAGAGGTATCACGAAGAAAGACCTCCGTCAATCCTTTCAATTCCTTCTCCACCTGAGTAAGAATACCGACAATCTTCTGAAGCATGTCCTCAGAGATATCCTTTCTGACTCCGCCGATATCGCAGACCGAGAATATCACCCTTCCTCCTGTGGTTTCCTCAAATATATCTAAGATTTGCTCTCTTATCTTCCAAGATTGCATAAATAAGCTTTCAAAGCCAAAGGCATCTGCTAATAATCCCAACCACATTATATGACTATGCATACGGGATAATTCCGCCCAAATGGTTCGTAGGAATTTGGCACGTTCAGGTATCTCTACCTCCATAATGCTTTCAATCGTCATACAATAGCCCATACCATGCATAAAGGAGCAGATACCGCAGATTCGCTCCGCAACATAGGTATATTGCTGAAAATCCTTCTTCTCAACCAGTTTCTCCAATCCCCTATGAATATATCCAATCTGGGGAATTGCTTCCACAACCTTCTCATCCTCCAGAACTAAATCCAGATGTATCGGCTCCGGGAGAACGGGATGCTGGGGCCCGAAAGGTATTACTGTTCTATTACCCATTACTCTCCCTCCTCCTTCCGAAATGGTGTCTTAACCGGTATTTTGTACAAGGAGTTATTAAAATCAACGGCGATATCCATAATTCGAACGCCGAAAAGCTCCTTGATTTCATTCTCGTATAAAAAGGCGAAGGGATAGATAAAGCTGATGCTTGATATCTCATCCTCCAACCCTATGTTAATGCGTAAATTAATTAATTCATAATTCTTATCAAAGGAATAGCTAAGCTCCATACCCTCCTTGCAGGTACAGGTGATCGCCACCAGACGGTAGCCATCATTCTTCAGGTGTAGCACCTCAGTTAGTAATTCATTTGATGAGATCGTATTGATGATCTGCTGACTCATACTTAACCTCCATGACGCTTCTTCGCATCCTCTAAGTCTAGGCTGTTTCCGCTTAAGACACGTTCTTACCGGGCTTCTTACGGGCATACTCCTGTTTCTTCTCCAGAATTGACAGTGCTTTCACAACTCCGTCAATAATGGCCTGCGGTCGGGCCGCACAACCCGGCACATATACATCTACCGGCAGTACCTTATCCACACCGCCTACGACATTATAGCATTCAGCAAAGATACCTCCAGAGGTAGCACATATGCCTACTGCAACAACTACCTTTGGCTCAGCCATCTGCTCATAAAGCTGCTTCACTACCGGTATGTTCTGCTCATTTACACTACCGGTGATCAGTAAAATATCTGCATGCTTTGGATTACCTGTATTGATAATGCCAAACCGTTCCACATCATATAAGGGGGTAAGGCAGGCTAATACCTCAATATCACAGCCATTGCAGCTAGATCCATCATAATGAAGAATCCATGGTGATTTTTTTACAAATTTCATAACTGACTCCAATCCATAAAGGCGGTCATTTTCCGTCTACTCTAGTTTATAGTAATTACTACATTTTATCTGAAATAAGATAATATCAATAAGTTAATAATTCCCATCGTTCCTGTTACAATCCAGGCAGAGGTAAAGGCTTGCTGCCATTTTAATCTTGCAAATGCATTGTCAATAATGATTTCCAGAAGGTATACCAAGCCGCAGACTAGTATTGCAAAAACATGACTGACCGGTTTATTTGTTGCGAAAAAGACGTATACAAGAGTTAGGGTGAAGATCACTTCAAACCAATGGGTCACTTCAATAACTGCCAGATCCCTCCCGGAATACTCAGTAGTAATTCCCTTGACGATCTCCTGATGTCCATGATGAGACACGCTAAGATCAAAGGGTGATTTACGAAGCTTAAAGGTTAGTATAAAAACCAGGCCAAGAAATACACCGGGTAGATATACAATCGCTGGAACCGAGTTACTAATGATATCTTTTACAAAGAAACTGCTATCCGCATAGTAAAGACCGATACAGGCTAGCAATACCATAGGCTCGTAGGACATAATCTGCAACAGCTCTCTCTCAGAACCTATAATACTATAGGGAGAATTGGAGGCATAACCTCCGAGCACAAAAAAGACTGATCCAAGGGTTAAAGCAAAGACTGCTAATAATATATCTCCGCCTCCCAGTAAAATTCCTGTAGCAAAAATCGCAAATACTAAGGATATATAGACGAAGAAACGGTGCATCGAATTTACTTCGATGGATTCCTTCTGTGCCAGCTTTATAACATCATAAAAAGGCTGTAGGATCGGTGGTCCCTGTCTACCTTGCATCCTTGCTGTGATAATCCGATCAATACCGGTTAGGAGACCACCAAGGATGGGGGCTGCTAATATAAATCCAATATTCATTAGTATATTCATTACGCTGCTAAGCCTCCTATCAGAAGTATTACACCGGCACAGAGAATTCCGATTGATATCAGATTGCTCCACAGTGAAAGTCTCTTAACGCCAAAATAGCTTTCCATATACCAGTTTCTTAGCTCAACCTTACGGGTTACGCCCATCGCAGCATGGAAGCGTTCATTATCTCCGGCATTCTGCCCTGCCATATACATCGGAACCTTACGGCGTTTATCACCCTTATATATAGGAATGAAGCTGATCGGGAGTATCAACAAGGCACTGAGCATATAAAGCATAATCTTAACATCACCTGTACCAATTGGCGCCAATGCTTTGATATGATACATAGAAGTCAAGAACGGAATCAACACATACTTTGAAATCAAAGGGAAACCGAAACAGGATAATACTACAAGGATTGCAAGGATCGTAATAGGGATCTCCTCATCCAGACGGAAGCTGTGCTTTACGTGATTTTTCACATTTGCATTTGATACCAGCTTACCCATCCACTTCGTCCAATAAAATAAGGTGGCTGCACTACCGTAGGCGAGAATAATTACGATTAAAATATTATCCGAATCAATAAAGGCTTTCATAGCTACCCATTTGGAGACTAGCATTCCAAAGGGTGCGAGGAACATTCCCGCAATACCGATCATCATATAAAGAGACAGCTTTCTTGATACGTCAAGGAGGATGTCCATATCTTCTACATTTCTGCTACCGATCTGATGCTCAATGGAACCAACGCATATGAACAGAAGGGATTTTGAGACAGAATGAAATATAACTAGTAATATAGCTGCCCACAGTGATTCCTGTGTTCCAATGCTGGCACAGATAACAATTAAGCCAAGATTGGCAAGGGTTGAATAGGCAAGGATCTTCTTGGCATCACTCTGAGAAATAGCCATAAGGGAACAGGCTAAGAAGGTCACTCCTCCCACCAAGGTAACAATCTTACCGACAGATGACTCACCAAGCAGTGGTGCCAAGCGGATAATCAGATATACGCCTGCTTTTACCATCGTCGCCGAATGTAATAATGCGGATGAAGGGGTTGGTGCTACCATTGCTCCAAGGAGCCAGGAAGAGAACGGCAACTGAGCTGACTTTGTCAACGCAGCGAAGGATAACAGGAATACCGGAACCATTACTATTGCTTCCGGCTTCATACCGGTAAGAACAGATAGCTCTAAAGTCTTAAAATTCATACCAATGAAGACGATAGCCAATGCAAAGGCCAATCCTCCCCCAAGGTTAATTGCCAGTGCACGGAAGGAATTCTTCTTCGCATCCTTTGTCTTCGTATAACCAATTAAAAGGAAGGAGCAAAACGTAGTAATCTCCCAGCAGAAATACATCCAGGTAAGATTATTGCTAAGAACTAATCCAAACATGGCTGCCAGAAATAAGAATAAAACTGTAAAAAAGAAGTTTTTCCTAACCGGATAATCCTCATGGTGATGATGATACCATTTCATATAGCCGACAGCATATATACAGATCAAACTGCCGACAATGCCAATGATCAATACCATAATAGCGGTTAGCTTATCAAATACGATACTATTCGTAACCTCTATATCGTGCTTTTGCGAAAACTCAAACCACAGGATCAAAGATGTTTGAATTGCCGAAAAAACAGATACAAAATGCTTTTTGTTTTTGATACCAATCACGATAATGAATAAAGCGATAGAAACTTCAAAAAATGCTATTATGTAGTCGATGATTTCCTCATGTGGAAAACGAAAGGATATCCCCTCCCTAAAGTACAGGAATACGACAGCTAAGGTTATAACAGCTGTTATTACTGCACTGATTCTCACAATCATATCCCTGATCGTTTCTCTCTTAGCAAGACTGATCAGAAGCGCCGCTATGACTGGGAATAAAACTAATACTGAAATTGCATACATACTCACGTCACCTTACTTTAATTATTTGCATAGCTAAAAAGACATAAAAAAAATCAACAGCGCCCGGAGTGTGGTATTAAACTCCTATGCATCATTGACAAGCTCACAGTATTATAGCACCGTAAATTTTAAATAGCAATAATTGTTATTAAATAAACAATGATACAATATTTGCATAATATTCTACTTTCATCGTAACTGGAAACCTAATTATAGACGAACATATTTTACTTGAAAATTTGAATAAATGGATTTATAATAAGAAAATATAACAATAATAAGCTACAGCACTTAGTATAGGCTGTAATATTTCTCAGCGATGATAAAAGCTACGATTTAAGTAATTCTTCAGAGAGCCGGTGGTTGGTGTGAACCGGTGAAAGATTAAGTCCTTCCACTTTTGGAGCTGTCGGTGATAAACCGAAGGTTAGTACCCTTTATCGTACTTACGAGGTGGCTGAATGTGAATAGTTCAGCAATTTGGGTGGCAACGCGGATTCCTTTCGTCCCATGATGTATGTATGGGCTGGAGGAATTTTTTTATGTTATAGGAAAGTTATTTCTATCCCCATACATAGGTTCACAATAATAATTAAAAATGCCGTACTGAACGGCAGAATGGAGGCAAAAATGTTAGATATTAAATTTGTCAGAGAGAATCCTGAGGTTGTAAAGCAAAATATTCGCAATAAATTTCAGGATAATAAGCTTCCCTTAGTGGATGAAGTGATTGCTCTGGATGTAGAGAGCAGAAATGCAAAAGCCGAAGCGGATAGCTTAAGATTTGAGAGAAATAAGATTTCTAAGGAAATCGGCGCTCTGATGGGTCAGGGTAAGAAGGCAGAGGCCGAGGAGCTTAAAAAACGTGTAACGGCTGACTCCGAAAGACTTGCAGCATTAGAAGCGAAGGAAGCGGAGCTTGAAGAGAAAATCAAGAAGATTATGATGACCATTCCAAACATCATCGATCCCAGTGTTCCCATCGGTAAGGACGACAGCGAAAATGTTGAGGTAATGCGCTATGGTGAGCCTGTTGTTCCCGACTTTGAGATTCCCTATCATACTGAGATTATGGAGAAGCTGAGTGGTATCGATCTGGAAAGTGCAAGAAAGGTTGCCGGTAACGGCTTCTATTACCTAATGGGAAATATCGCTAGATTGCATTCTGCAGTTATCTCCTACGCAAGAGACTTTATGATTGATCGTGGTTTTACTTATTGTATCCCTCCCTTTATGATCCGCAGCGAGGTAGTGACTGGTGTTATGAGCTTTGCAGAGATGGATGCCATGATGTATAAGATTGAAGGTGAGGATCTATATCTGATCGGTACCAGTGAGCATTCTATGATTGGTAAATACATCGATACAATTGTTCAGGAGGATACTCTTCCCCATGCTCTGACCAGCTACTCTCCTTGCTTTAGAAAGGAAAAGGGAGCACATGGTCTGGAGGAAAGAGGCGTTTACCGTATCCATCAGTTTGAGAAGCAGGAAATGATCGTAGTATGTAAGCCTGAGGATAGCATGGTTTGGTTCGATAAGCTATGGCAGAACACAGTAGATCTCTTTAGAACACTGGATATTCCGGTAAGAACCTTAGAGTGCTGCTCCGGTGATCTTGCTGATCTAAAGGTAAAATCCATAGATGTTGAGGCATGGTCTCCTAGACAGAAGAAGTATTTTGAGGTAGGCAGCTGCTCTAACCTTGGTGATGCGCAGGCTCGCCGTCTGAAAATCCGTGTGGTAGGTGAAGGTGGTAAGTACTTTGCACATACCTTAAATAATACCGTAGTGGCTCCTCCCAGAATGCTGATCGCCTTCTTAGAGAACAACTTAAACGCAGATGGTTCCGTAAACATCCCTGAGGCATTGCAGCCATATATGGGCGGACTTAAAGTAATTAAATAAAAAGATAAGGGAAATGGCTTTCGCATGCGAAAGCCATTTCTTTACTATATCTGAACTATTAATATTCTAGTTAGAGGTATATCCCTCTTGAAGGCGCTTCAATGCCTTTTTATCTGCAATATATCCTCAGCACAACGACTATTCAAACAATCTCCTCACTTTCGGTGAATACGATTATTTCTTCTTGCTGTTACGATTTTCCTCCAATCGATAAAGTACAATTTTGCGTATTAAATCATACGGTATCGGCTGGTTCAGGGGAAATTGAACCGAACCCTTCGCTCCCTTATACTTACTAAGCTCTTCCTGAAACGCTTCAATCCCACTTGGCGTCGGATAAAAACCGATGTGCTTATGATAGGCTGCAAAATGAACCAGATTCCCATTCAGATAAAAGGTCGGCATCTGATAACTGATTTTCTCCGTTGCCTCCGGAGCCGTTTCCCTGATTATTTCACGGATATTACTCAAGATGCTTTGTACCTCTGGAGGAAATACAGCAATGTATTCGTCAATCGTCTTAAAATCTGCCATAGTTTTGCTTCCATCTCCCATCTATTTAAGAATTATCCCCCGATTCCTACTAGCTTATCTCGCCTGTTCATGATAGTATGCTCATGCTTTTTTATGGCAATGTTGCAAAAGTAAGCTGAAGCTGAAGGAAAGGATAACATGCATCCCATAATGCACTGTTTGACGGACAGATTATTGATTTTGTATGACAGAAGCAAACATTTAAGTTCATGACAACACAATTTCTTGCGTAGCGAGAAATTTGTTGTATGATTAATGGCATACAAAACAATAAGATGTCAGTCAATCTGTGTGTGAGGGATGCGTGTTATTCTTTCCTTTATTAACACCATATATTTTGCAACAGCCCCCTTTGCTCCGATCGCATTCCCCCAAGCAAGCTTGAGGCATGCTCACTACGCTATTTTATATCATGAACAAAAAGCTTGTTCATGATCTTTTGCTCCGATCGCATACTCTCAAGCAAGCTTGGAGTATGCTCACTACGCTATTTTATATCATGAACAAAAAGCTTGTTCATGATCTTTTGCTCCGATCGCATACTCTCAAGCAAGCTTGGAGTATGCTCACTACGTTATTTTATATCATGAACAAAAAGCCTGTTCATGATCTTTTGCTCCGATCGCATACTCTCAAGCAAGCTTGGAGTATGCTCACTACGCTATTTTATATCGTGAATTGTCCGACTAGCTTCTCCAGCTCCTGAGCTATGGCCTGAAGCTGTCTTGCCGCATCGGAAGCAGTTTCGATTGTGGTAAACTGGAGCTCTAAGGATGATGCAATCTCCTCTGTAGAGGAGGTAGTCTCCTGTGAAATTGCTGAGATACTCTCGATTGCACCAACCACTTCATTCTTATCATTATTAACCTTATCGATACTATCTATCATAACCTGAATTTCCTGAACAATAGCGGTTATCGATTTATCAATTTTCTCGAAGGCTTTCCTAGTATCCTTAGAGACCGTTGTTGTTCTAACAAGGACCTCAGAACCCTGTGTTACATAATCCTGAGCTTCTCTGATTGAACTACTAACCTCATCAATAATTTTCTCAATGCCTTCAACAGAATTAGCGGTCTGCTCAGACAGCTTACGAATTTCGCCGGCTACAACTGCAAATCCCTTGCCGCTCTCTCCCGCTCTAGCACTTTCAATCATTGCATTCAGTGCTAAAAGCTTTGTCTGCTCGGATATCGTCTTAATTACAGTCGTAATATCAGTGATTGCTTCTGATTTATAGCCAAGCACGTCCACCATATCCTTAATCTTTAAGGTTACCTCTTCATTGGAGGTAACTGCACTCAGAAGCTCATGAATGCTATTCATACCTTCTTCATTCGCCTTCTTAGTATCTATTATGCTTGTTCTCATTCCTCCTGCCCGCTGTGAGATCAGTGCTATCTCATTGGCAAGATTATTCAAGCGCTCAAAGCCTTCGACAGAATTTGTCGCAAGTGCTGATGAGGCCGTCGCTAATTCCCCAGAGGCTTTGGCGATTCCTTCCGCCATGCCTGTTGTCTCAGAACACATTGTGCTCAACTTTTCAGAGCTCTCTGCAACCTTACCGGCACTCGTACTGATCTCTCCGACCATCCTGCTCAGGGTCTGCTGCATCTCACTCAGCGCATTACCCATCTGTCCAATCTCATCCATACGATCACTTGTAAAGCCTACTGTAAAATCACCCTTTGCAAAGGTCTTGAGACTCTTTGACATTAAAGTAATCGGGCGTATCATACGTTTTGACATGATGATACCGGATACGGTTGCTATTAGCATAATCAATAAGGATAATACTACTGTTATTAATAAGGACTGTCTTATCTGATCATACATACTGTCCAGAGATATTCCCAAGTTCAGGGCCCCTGAGATATGCTCAGACAATACGACATTCGTGGAGACATTGTATACCTTTATCCCATTGGCAGTAGTAATTATCTGTCCTATGGTAGTCTGTTGCTCTAAAACCTTGGTAACATCTCCTTCAGAGGTCGCTGAAGTTACAGCGTCCACTTCGGCTACAGCCTGATTGCTAAGTATGTCATTCGATACGATAACCTGAGCATTTTGATCCGATAATGATACATACACAAGGTTACCATCACTCTCTTCCTTTAGATTCTTAAATATTTCGTGAAGTTTAGTCAGACTAGTTACCTGTTCTTCTATTATTTCACGTTTGATGTTATGTATTAATGTTGATCCATCACTTTTCATCTGCTTTGTAACAGACCACTGAAGCACATAATACGATACGCCGATTAATGATACACAGCATAAACCAATTAATAAGATGATAACTGCAAGCATTCTCTTTGTCAAAGATTTAAGCACCGATTTTCCTCCTTCAATATGTAGTCTCATGAGTTTGGGAGTATACTCATGAGAATCCGCTAGCTTGTCGATAAATTCAGCTTCTAAATTATACACTATTAATAGGAAATAGTAAACAATGATAATATTTTAACCAAATAACTACGCTCCACGATCTTTTCTATGCCCTCTCACTGGCGTTGTTATGGCGGGATGGCGGGTGAATATATAAAAAGACTCAATCTAGCATTTTCATAATAACAAATGCCAGATTGAGTCGTACTACTCACTTCGCAAAGCATCGATGGGATTTAACTTTGCTGCTTTATTCGCCGGCATGTATCCAAAGGCCACTCCGATCCCGGCAGATACACAAAAGGCTAAGAGAATTGCACCCGTTGTCGGCGCTGCATCAATCCCAAAGGCACTCCCTAAGGTCTTGGTACCTATGCTACCGATCAATATTCCGATGATACCTCCCATGGTACTGATGGAGATTGCTTCAATGACGAATTGAGACATGATATCCCGTTTCTTTGCTCCAAGAGATTTGCGGATACCGATTTCTTTTGTTCTCTCTACCACAGATACTAGCATGATATTCATAATACCAATTCCGGCAACCAACAGCGAGATTCCTGCTATTCCTCCTAGAACTGCAGAGAGCATATTCGTCATGGAGTTTATCGTATCTAAAAGCTCTGTCATGCTCGTAATATTATATAACTTTTCATTCTTCATGATACCATATAGGTAATTATCCAGTAGCTCCTCCGCATACTCCATCTTATCCGTATCAAGTACCGCAAAGGTATAGCTTGATATATCAGAGGTTCTTGATAATCTGGTTGCTGTAGAATAGGGGATATATATGCGATCATCCTTTGTATTTGCCTCCGAATCCGCTTGTTCCTCCTGAATTCCAACGATAGTAAATACCTTTCCACTGATTTTTAGCGTATCTCCTATACTGACCTTTCCGTCAAACAATTCCTCTGCCACATAGGTACCGATTACACAAGCTTCATAGCGATTAGCTATATCAGCATAGTGGATGCTCCGTCCGAAGGATAATTCCAAGGAATTTATATCCATATAATCCTCCCCAACACCAATTACTGCAGTGGACATTGAGTTACTGCCGTTTTTCACTGTATAGTTTGCAGTTACTGTCGGGGTGATTCCTTGGAATATGCCACTGTTTTCTACAGCAAATGCATACATCTCATCTACATCCACCTTACGGGTATCCGTATTGGTAACCGATACACTGATCATATTTGTACCCAAGTCTGCAAAGGTATCCACGATATAATTGGTTACACCGGTTACCAGTCCCAGTAAAGTAATAACGGAGGCAACACCGATAATCATTCCCAGCATGGTAAGAAAGGATCTCATTTTACTGCCAAGGATACTTTTCAATGCTAATTTACACGCTTGACCGAATTTCATGTTACACCTGCTTCCTATACTCTTGGACAGAGCCATCAAAGGTTATTTTACCGTCCTTTAAGGTTACGATTCGCTCTGCTTCTTCTGCAATGGAACGATCATGGGTAATGAGCACAATGGTATTCCCCTCTTCGTTCAACTGCTTAAGAAAATCCAATAACTCACGGCTTGTTTTTGAGTCAAGAGCACCAGTTGGTTCATCTGCTAAAATCAAAGAGGGTTTGCCAACCAGAGCTCGTGCAACCGCACCTCTTTGCTGTTGTCCACCAGAAAGCTGGTTGGGCATATTCTTCCATTTATCTTCGATACCTACTCTTTTTAATGCCTCCATTGACAGCTTCCTACGTTCCTTTCTAGGAACACCTGCATAAAGAAGAGGGAGCTCTACGTTCTCCAACAAATTCTGCTTAGGAAGGAGATTATACTGTTGGAAGATAAAACCAATGGTTCTATTTCTTATCTCAGCAAGAGCATCACCCTTCATCTTGCTGACGTCCTGACCCTTTAATATGTATTGACCAGAGGTCGGTACATCCAAAGCACCAATGATATTCATTATGGTTGATTTTCCACTTCCAGACTTACCAACGATAGCTACGAATTCACCCTCCATTATCTTAAGATTGATGCCATCATTTGCGCGGACCTCAGTGCCTCCCATCTGATATATCTTATAAATATCAATCAGTTGAATCAGTGGTACTTGCGTTTTATCATAGATCTGCTCGCCATTCATCCTAATCCTCCTATTATCTGCTACTGAAATCCTCCATTACCCCGGCTGCTACCGCCTCCGCTGGATCTTCCACTACCGGTTCTTCCACTACTGGATCTTCCTCCGCCTTGCATACCGCCACCTGGCATACCGCCCTGCATCTGGAAGCCCATACCCGGCATCATCGATACCGCTTCTGACACTCTTTGAGCATATACCTTTTCATTGCCATTCAGACCACTTATAATCTCAACATAGTCTCCATCGGTGATCCCTATTTCAACCTCAACCTTCCTAAAGCCTGCCGGAACCTCACCTACTGCTTCTGTTACCGATGCATCCTCTACATAGACAACATTTCCACGCATCAGAGCATCACTAGGAATAGCAACTACCTGCTCAGCCTTTTTGGTAATAATTTTGCCGGTAACATTCATACCGGGTAATAGATCTCCCGTCTCAGTTATTTTAACAGTTACAGGATATTGGGTGACTCCCTGACTGGTTGTGCTAAGTAAGCTAATATTGGTTACCTCTCCGTGATAAGTAACATCCTCATAAGCATCAGCTACAATCTCCACCTCTTGGCCAACCTTAACCTTATTGACATCAAGCTCATCTACGCTCATTTCGAAGGTCAGGGCAGACAAGTCATAGATGATGCACAGAGTACTATTCATACTGTTGGATTTTATGGTATCTCCCACAAGAGTCACCTTACTGACAATCTTGCCAGAGATAGGTGCCTTAATATTGTAATCAGTTCTGCTATCGATTACATCCTGTAGCTTTAATTCAGCATCCTCGATAGCCTCTTTCGCACTTTCTATATTTTCCTTGGCATTATCAACTGCCTGTTGCGCATTTTCAAGCTTATTCTGATAGTTCTCCAGCTGGTTCTCTATTGATTTCTCCGATAAGGAATAGATAACATCACCTACCTTGACCCTACTGCCCTCACTAATAAGAAGCTTTGCAATCTCGCCGGAGACCTCTGCCTTCAGTACCGTATCTGTTAAGACACTGAAGGTACCCTCACCACTGCTGTAGTAATTACCGATTGCTGCAGTTGCTGAAGTAGTTGAGCTAAGCCCACCTGGATTCTTAACCTTGATCGTTACCTGTTTCACAAGACGGTTACCGCTTAGTACCTCATCAATATTGCTTACCTTCGTTACCGTACCGGTTAATTCTTCATCCGTTGCCTCAAGGATTACCGTAGCTTTCTTGCCTACAAAGGACTGATCCACCTCAGAGGCCGAAAAAGGGATCGTAAGAAGCATAAAACTATTATCATAAATCTGTGCAATCTGATTACCTGCCTGTACTGTATCTCCCTCCTCTACATAGAGGGTTTTAATAATACCACTTTCTTTGGAGGTAAAATTCGGGTCGCCATATTTAGCCTTTGCCTCATCATAATCAGCCTTTGCATCCTTGTAATCTTCAACAGCTTCCTCATAGTTCTTCTGAGCCTTGGTATGATTCTTCTCTGCTCTAGCTAAGGAGGTTTGAGCCTTATCAATCTCAGAATCAAGATTCTCGGTTGCTACCTGATACAGGATCTGACCCTCCTCAACCATATCGCCCTCTTCAAAATCAGCTGCAATAATCTCTCCTTGCACTAAGGTTGTAACCTCATAGGTATTGAGTGGTGCTATCGTTCCAGAAGAAGACAGCGTATTCTGAATATCTCTGATTTCAACATTGGCAGTAGAAATCTTCTCCTTGACCTGAGTTATATCATTAAGCCTTGATGTTACTCTCTGTATACCTATTTTGCCTCCAATCAGAAGGACAGCAAGAATAACTACCCATATAATAACTTTCTTCCATCTAACTTTTTCTAGAATTCTCTTCATATCTTCCTCCATTATGGCATTTGCTCTATTACAAAGGTTACCATCAAGTTATTTAATGCTCTCAGCAACAACAACACGCACTCTACCACCTAACGTAGTTGCCTTGTCAAGGTATGCTGTAACCTTATATTTTGACAGGTCCTTAATCTTATCCAGAGTAGTTATGGTATATTTGTTATCCGATAAGTAATATACACTCAGCTTTTCCGCTATCGGATACTTCTTATCTACCGAGGCCATTGTCGTTATACCGATATCATCAACCACAACTCCTGTAAGCGCATAGGTTTTTGTGATTTGGTTATTCATATAGCTAAAGCCAGTTGGTCCTTCTGTTAAAGAGAGCTCGCTAAGATTCGACTTACTCAGAGTACCGGCTGTTCCGTCTATAATATAATTATAAGAGCTTGAATTATTCGCTGCAGTGATTCCGGTGAATATGCCATATTTATCAAGATCTCCGGTAGCATTATTTAAAAACAGAGTATCAATCTCTCCAGCTACATTGGTATCATAATACATCAGCCTGCTATCAAGGAGTGTCATACCAGCAAGTCGCACCGGATATACTTTGATATACTCTCCATTACTATAATCAAGTATTTTTACATCCGATGCCAATTTCTTGCTTCCCAGATAATTTCCTGTGCTATTGAAGGTTGCATCATATAAACGCGCTGAACCTCTCTCAACCTCTTTCACCGTCACATTGCCATCCTCGTATCTTACAATGATAATATCATCTGCTGTAAGATATAGTTTGCTGTCATCATAGTCCTGTTCATATTGATTGCCTTCTGCATCAACAATGGTGGCATAGCTTGTATTCTTATAAATACCATTAGCCCCCTCTACTCTATGAGTTCCGGTGCTTAATACGATACCTATTATTGTCGTATCATACTGATCCGAGGTTAATACACCTGCAACTGTATTATTCTTACCAAGAAGTAAAGTTACAATATCACCCTTAGCTATGGTACCTACGGAAGAGAATACCTGCGTTGCTTCACTTGTCTCAAAGCTATAGGTTCCACCAGCAACGGTAACTGAAGTAGGATTAATAAGGTCAGGGCTGATTGCACTCAGGACTCCTGTTACCTTCCTATCATAGGCCCATACTATCTTGGAGCTTTCCGAATAATATATGACATCATACCTACCGATATCAGCGTAGGTGCATTTTACATCGTTTCTGTAATAGGTTGCTTCTGCGGTAGTAAATGGCAGCTTAGAAACCCAGTTGTCCATAGCGATAATGGGGCCTTTTGTATTGGTATTTACGACTGATAGATAATCCAGCTCATCGCTTCCGTCCAAAGAATAGCCCAGTAGCTCAGCATATACTTTTCCATCCTTGGTTTTCGCATTCAATACATTGTAAAAAAGATTGACGCAGCTGCTGTAATCAAGCTTAGCATTTTTTTGTGTTATCGATACATTGCTATGTAGTTTCTTAGCTTTATATAATGCCATCTTATTGGCAGTTACATTCCCTGCGACATCACTATCGGTATATCCTAATAGCTTAAGAACTCCTGTTATAGCCTCAATCAGGGTAACACCTTGATCCGGTTTGAAGCTTCCGTTCAGATAACCGTACATCCACTCGTTTGTTACTGCTGTCTTTATGTAACCTGCAGCCCAATGCTTTTTTGAGACATCGCTAAATAACGATACATTACTTGATACTGCAACAGTATCCTTCAGGGAGGACATATTCACTAGAAGCTGAGCATATTGTGCTCTTGTGATTTGGGTAGCATCTGTGCTGATTTTCCCCTTATCCGTTACCATGATGTCCAGTGCGTCAATAACCTTTTGGGCATTCGTAGCGGCATATGTCTGCTTTAATCCTGTTCCGGGAACCCCCAATGACAGTACCATCACTGTAATTAACATAAAAGCTATTCCTTTTCGCATATTCCTTCTCCTTTATCGTTATTCTATGAAGGTGTAACCAACCATACTGGTACCTTCTGTGCTATATAACATAAAATGTTACCTTTACCATTAATTCTAATATAAATCCATGAAATTTCTGTGTTCAAATTGTGAGGGATTTTACGATATGTATAAAAATTATATAAAATTAATACCCAAATCGGCATGTATCCGGTATATTAGCGTTCTCCTTCCCATACCATGCTGATTAAATATACCAAAGCGGCACAAAAAACCGGCCCCATCTCGTGATTAAGATGAAGCCGGCTTTTCCCTGTAAGAATATGAATGACTATGTAATTAATTACGAATATACCACTAATAGGTTACTGTAAAGCTGTTAATGGCTGAGGGTAGTACTAAAGATATCTTTTTTGATGTATTTTCATCTGTACCTTTCTTTCGTACATAAATTGTACAACCGCTTGGTGCTGTTGTTTTTGCGATTGTCATCAGCTTGGAGGAGTTAACCGTTTTCCAGCTTGCCTTTGCTAGGTTAAACTCATTTCCTTCTCTGACAATAGTATATTCATATAGATTGGTTGTAGATGCTTTATTAAATTGCATTACCAATTTAGAATTAACATAGTAGTAGGTAACATCGCTGGAGCTTCCCCCGATTGTCAGCTTTGCTGTCTGTCCAGGAATAACCAGCTTCTGTGTCTTAGAATAAGGGGCCGATTTCGTTGCTGATTTTCTAAGCAGGAGGGTCACACTGTTTCCACCTTTTTCATACAAAGCCTTAGGTGCGATATCCTCAATTGTCATAGTACCATCACATTCAATCCAAAAACCACCTGTAGCGTCATAATATTCAATTGTCTTCGTGGTATTTAAGGTTAACTTTGAGGCGTTTACCTTGACGGTAGGCGCTGCACCTCGTGCCGGAATTGTTATGTTAACTTCCGTACTTGGTCGCATCCCCACATCACCAGAGCCTTTTCCGACCACCTGCGGTGTTCGAAACACTAACTTAGCTCCCTTAACACGAAGGTTCTCCATCGTTGACAAAAAGCTCTTATAGCTGGTTGAGGTTTCATCAAAGCTAACTGTATTCCAATAATAATCGGTAGTCTTTCTCCATTCAAAGCTATCCGCTTCTTCGGCTTCAGTGAAGGTAAACTCACCCTCCACCTTATCATATTCCACATTGATAGAGGAATTCTGCTTTGGAAGAGTGATTGACTTCACAGTCTTCACAAGGTCACCTTTAAAATATAAGGTCACATCAGCGGTAACGGACACCCAGGATATATCAAAGGTATATGCCTTTGCTGTATTGTCATACCCACCTTCAATCTCCGACCAGGTAGAATTATCAGTGGAATAATATACAATTGTATTATTGTTATTAAACACCTGCAAGGTCAGCTCCTCATAATTAACCTTACCAAAGGATATTGCTGCTTCCGAAGCAAATGCGTTTTGGGTCGGCATTATCAGGAACAAGATGCAGATTAAAAAGAATAAATATCTTAGTTTATATTTCATATTATTAGTCCTCCAATAAAACTCGGTTATGACGCATTTAAGATGGTTAGTTTGCAGCCTGTACGGATTGTAAATCCATTGCTTAGTGTGATAACCACATTATTGGTGGTCGTAGAATCAGTTGTCAGCTTATTTATCTTAGCATTGGATAGATAAATAGTTGCCTTACCACCTGAAATCTTTGCCGAACCGAAGATGGAGGAACCACCCCAGGTCACATCTGCTATACTTACACTATAATTACTGTCAAATATATTAAGCTCTAAGGTATATGTAATTACTTCTTCTGTCACCGTAGATGTCGTTTTATCCGGATTAGTCACTACTTGGGTTGTAGTTTCCTTTAAGCTTCCCTCGGTTATGGACCAGGCTATAGGCACATCCTTTAAGGTAGCTGTATTTGCCAGTGTGATATTAATCTCCTCGTCTAGAACCTCTTTATTATTCAGATAAATCTCCAGTGGAGCCGCTTTATCGGTAACATCAATTAGGGAGGAGCTCTCAAAGGCTGCTACATTTACTGTAACAGTAGCAGTTGCTATCGTATCCCCTTCTTCGTTAACATAGGATCCGTATACTACCGAATAATCCGATCCCGGATTTAGTGTGTAGTCGTCATATTTCATGGAACTGATTGCTGTCGGTGTAGAAGTGTATTTTCCTACCTCTGTAGTATCAATCACATTAACGGTTCCCAGATCCAGGCGGAACTTGAAGCTTGTAGCATCATCAGCCGTATTGGACAGATACACTCGCTTGAAGCTTGTTGTATAATCCTTTTCCTTTGGATTATTCACCGTGGTCTTCGGATAGAGGTATAATAATACTCCTGCGTTGGCAGTGCTGGTAATTACATCGGAATTCGCTAAGGTCATCTTAGCATATAATACTTCCTCTGTTATTTTATCAATACTCTCAGTAGAGGTTATACTCGTTGTAATGATGTATTTATCCGAATTGCTGATGCTGTTCGGATTCTTTGCTACCGTACTCTTACTGGTTACAGAACCTCTGTTAATGCCATAGGTATCCATGAAGCTGATGGAGGATACTGTAGTTGAGGTAGCACTATATAAGCTAAAGGTCAGATAGCTGGAGGTCTTACTTGTCTTGCATAGGCCCGCTGTTGTTATCAAAGTAGTTAATGTTGTCGGTGTCGGTACCCCCGGATAAGAGATACCAGCTGCTCCGGTAACATCAACCTCTGCAGAAGCAAGGGCAAAATCCGCATCTGCCAAGGTACCTACTGATTTCTTGCGAACATAGATATGACTGCCTGTCTTAGCTGCTTTATTATCCAGAGTTATGGCCGTACTTGAGGTAATCGCTGTCCAGCTTGCTGTCTGATAATTCAATTCGCCTCCTTCATTCACCACAGTATACTCAAAAGGCACCTTACTGTTGGCTGCCTTCACCTGAAGTGACACTGAACTGGAGCTTGTGTAGTTCAAGGAGATGCCATAGGTATCCATGCTAGGAGGCCCTTCTTGAACCGGTATCGTAACAGAGCCAGTCTTAGACATTAATGCTGTGCTTGTGGCATTGTTTCGAAACTGCATTGTGATAGCAGACGACGTTACCGAAGTTGCATTATATAGGACACTTGGAGCAATATTCTTTAAGAGTAAATCTGTATTACTAGCTACCGTAATCCATTCACTAGCAGAGCCATCCTTATTCATGGTACGGTAAGCCATTCCTTTTTTTACCTCTATAGTGAATTTGGAGCCGTTAATCGTAACATTAGGAGCTGACGGTCTCTTCGGAATCGTAATGGAAATCTCCTTACTAGGACGAAAGCCGACATTGCTTGTCCCTGTTCCGTTCACAGGAGCAAGTCTGAAATAAACCGTTGCACCATTGGAATATAAAAGACTTAATTCAGAAGCAATCGTATTATTATCTACTACTTTCCAGATTGTACTGCCCTTCTTCCTCCACTCAACGCTACGATTCCCAGCATTCTTAAAGGTAGTCGTCCCTTTTATCTTATTAAAGGTAGCACTAAAATTACTGGCCTGCTTTGGTATCGTAACAGATACAACTGAAGTAGAACTATTACCTTTGAAGTTTAGAACATAATTACTTGCAGCCGATATCCAGGATATATCCATTGTCACCGTCTTATTACTTTGTATCGTACCCGGTACTTCCTCCCAGGTTTTTTTCGATGAATCGGAGAAGTATACTGCTGTATCACCTTCGTTCAGCTGTAAGGTAATGGTACTGTTCCGATAATTGATTTCCTTTACCTGGATGCTCGATGCAGCCTTTGCCTGCTTAGGCATCACAGAAATGAATACCAGCATCAAAATAAGAGTTGAAGTTAACCCCAAAATCCTGCGAAAATCTGTCGCTTTATTTTTGTCTGCACGCATATTTCTTCCTTAACCTTTCTTTATTCGATAAATTATTGTACCGCACTGTACTCATCTATCCCATTGTAATACATCTTTTTCCACAGGACAAGTCTCAGGCAAGCCTTTCCATGGTATAATAATGCATTTCAAGTGATATATCGACAACTTTACCATATCTTGTGATAGTTTTTATAAATTTTTATAAAATCTTAAGATATTTTGTTTTACGCAAAAAAAACGCCGGATATTATTATCCGACGACATTTTGACAACAGAGTAGAGAACCCTGCAATCTTTGATTTCAAATTGTATATATATCATAGCCTGCAAATGCCAATTTGTCAAGAAATAAATAGTAATAATGAAAGATAATGAGCTTAGTTCTCCTGAGAAGTAATTCTTTTCATCCGAAGAAAGTTGTTAAATTTTACAAATTAATTATTTGGTCTTAGAATAGATAGGCAGCAACTGATCAACAACCAAGAAGAAAGAGGTGGTACCTATTCTGACCAAATATCTTAACCAGTTTCTTAGTACAACCAAAGCATACCTTTCCATTTTTCGCATAAAGACTGCAGAGGGTTTTCAGTATCGTCTCGCCGCATTTGCCGGAGCCTCGATCAGCATCTTCTGGGTCTATATCGAGATCATTGTATGCTCTGTCTTCTATCATTACTCCAATCGCCCCTTAGCAGGGATAACCGCCGGTCTTCCCCTCCCGGAGCTTGTCACTTATATCTGGCTTGCACAGATTATGTTCCTAATGCAGCCCTTGAGTATTGACAGCGATATCCTTGGAAAGATACAAAGTGGTGATGTATCCCTTGAGCTTTGCCGTCCCCTGGATCTCTATCAGCATTGGTTTGCCAAGGTAGCGGCTGGCAGATTGGTTCCCTTGTTTTGGCGAGGCTCCATAATATTAATCGTTAGCTTACTGATACCTGCCCCTTATGGGCTTATGCTCCCAGACTCCTTGACTGCATTGCTCTGTACTATTCTTTCTACCTTTAGCGCATTCCTTCTTTGTTCCGCCTATGGAACTCTGGTCTGTGTCATTCGGCTCAGCGTTCCTTGGGGTGACGGACCGACCTATATGATTATGCTAATCGGCAGTGTTCTGTCCGGTAGTTACCTTCCTTTACAGCTTTGGCCTGATTTTCTTCAGCCCTTTTTATTGCTGCAGCCCTTCGCTGGATATCTGGATATTCCCCTTCGCTTTTATCTGGGAGCCTTATCTCCAGATAATATTCTCTGGGCAGTAGGCTTACAATTAGCCTGGTCTTTGGTTTTCATCCTGCTCGGTAAACTCCTAATCACAAAGAAAATAAACCGGCTCATCGTCCAGGGTGGATAATGAGTCGGTTTAGAAAGGATGTTTTATGAAATCAGATTTCAAATTATATTGGAAATATATTAAGATGAATTTCTTATCCGGTCTGCAATACAAGGGTTGGCCGCTTATGATATTTCAAGTATTTTTTGTAGTGATCACCGATCCAATCAGCCTTATCTTTATGTTCTCTCGCTTTGGTAGTATCGGTGTCTGGACTGTCGAGAAAATACTGTTTATTTACGCGTTAGCCGTAACAAGCTTTGGTCTCGCCGAAACCTTCTTTCGGGGCTTTGATTACTTTCCCTGGAAAATGATCCGTTCTGGAGATTTTGACCGCCTGCTTCTGCGTCCCAGATCTCTTGTAGCTCAAGTTGCCGGTAGTTACTTTCATATACACCGGCTGGCAAGGGTTGTCAGCGGGTGTTGTGCCATGGTCTGGTGTATCAATAAAATGAAAGCTTCCTTAAGCCTACTTGACTTTATGACCCTTCTTGTGGCTCTGTTTAGCGGCTTCCTTATCTATGCTGGTGTGTTTATCTTCACCTCAGGGATTGCCTTCTTTACCATTAAAGCTCTGGATTGGATCTACATCTTTACCAATGCCAGCTATCAGATTACCCGTTGTCCTATAGAATACATGCCAAGACCCCTACGTTATCTGTTCACCTTTTTCGTACCAATGTTGCTTATCAGCTACTATCCTGCTGCAGCCGTCTTTGGATGGGGCGAACCCTACTATATGGCTTTTTTGTCCCTTCCGGCCAGTATTGTGTTTTTACAGCTATCTCTTGCTGTCTGGCGCTTTGGCGTATGTCATTATCAAAGTACCGGCAGTTAGACCACCAATTGAGATCTAAGATACAGCGTTACCTTTGACACAGTTAGTCCGAGTCTGTTCAAAGCCAACATTAATATTTTGCTCCAGATGCAATTCATTGCCTTTGAACTGCAACCGATAGTTCCCGGCAAAGGGCGTCTGTAAGAGACTTCCCTTTATTACTAAGGTTGTGTCATCCTCCCAGAAACCAATAAAGGCTGCAGGCTCCTGCTTTCCTTGGAAGTTATAGGTACTCATAGCCCAGTGACCAATCCCGACCGAGTATTCATACCTGTTCCCATCTTCGGTCATACTCATTCTGATGCTCTCCGAATTGAACGATAATGAGATTTCATCAACTCCTAAGGGATTGGGCTCCAGGCGGTAGGTCTTTCCCTGAATATCACTTTCCAATGAGGAGTTTTCTTTCCCTTCCGGTTGTAAAAGCTGTAAAGAAATCAATTTATTCTTCAGTCTCTCATATTCTTCTGATTCAGGCAGTGCATTGTCCATAAATCCCGGCAAAAGCTTGTTCCAGACGAGCTCCAAGGGCTTCTGTAAATCCTTCATTCCTCCGGTAATTGCTAAAACTGCGTCCTGGTCTGGCATTATGATACAGTATTGTCCAAAGGCACCGTCACCCCGGTATGCCTTATGTCTGCATCGCCAAAACTGATAGCCGTAGCCCTGCCCCCAATCACCAGATCCATTAACAGAATTATCACTTTGAATTGAGGTTGCTTCGTTGATCCATTCCTCTCCAAGTAGCTGCTTGTCCTTCACCTTCCCCTTATCTAGATAGAACTGTCCGAATTTTGCGATATCTTCTGTCTTAACCCTTAAACCGAAGCCCCCGGTATTATAGCCCATAGGGCAGGTATCCCAGGCAGCACCTGAGATATTCAGGGGTTCAAAAAGTCTGGATTGCAGATAATCAATCAGCTTCTCTCCCGCAAGCCTTTGCAAAATAACAGAAAGCATATAGGTTGCACCGGTGTTGTAAAGGAAATGTGTTCCTGGTTCCTTCTCTACCGGAACCTCAAGGAAGGCTTTGGCCCAATTCCCATCCTCTCTACTGAAAAAGAAATCCGTAGTATCAACAATATGACCGGTGTTCATGGACAACAGATGCTTAATCCTCATTTTAGACAGGTTAGGCTCCGGCTCCGGACATTCCTCTTTAAAATAGGATATTACAGTATCCTCAACCGATAATAATCCTTCCTGCACCGCAAACCCAATGGCAGTTGATGTAAAGCTCTTACTCAAGGAGAATAGCATGTGTGGAGCATCGCTCTTGTAAGGCTCCCACCAGCCCTCCGCTATCACATAGCCATGTCTTAGAAGTATAAAGCTGTGTAAGTCCTGCCCCATGTCAGGTGTTCTGATTTTCTCAGCCTCCTGAATAAAATCCAGGATAGCTTCTGATTTTACTCCTTGTAATTCCGGAGTTGATCTTTCTAATTGATATAAATCCCTCATACCCTACCTTCCCTTCCTTATCTTTAATAATCACCTAAATTATACAGCCAAAATTTGAGAAAAGCTATGCGCTAATCAAAAAATCTTTTGTTATGTTAAAGATTTCAATATGGTATTTATTTCCATATAATGATATATATATTTTCAAAGCAATGGGTCAATGGGTAAAAGCAATGTTTAGGGTACTACATGATTGGATTCACCACTAGATGATACTACATGATGATAGGGTTGATTGATTATATAAATAGAAATGCCAAAAAGGCAATAGAAAAGCCCGGGTAATACAGTACAAGTACAGTAATCCCAAGCTAATAGAAGAATTTATGAAACATCCTACGTCTATCTTTATTAAAGTGTCTTCCGGTATAGAGAATGTATTGATCAATGGAGTTCAGTTTATCAATAACGGTCAATTAATACATGGTCTTCACCCTGGAGCTGTCCTTTAAAGCTTTTACTTTTTTACAATGTAAGCTTATTGCGAACTCTACCCCATATATGGCTCTGAAAGTAACGATAAGCCATATCATAAAGATATAACACTGCCTGGCCTGCCAACAGCATAAGGCTTATAATAATTGGATTGATTTCACCCTGATAAATCAGCTTCGGAAGAAACAGAAGCATGGGTATATACATTACATTGAAGGTGATATATTTTATCATCCAATACAGCTTTACCCTGCTCCAGTTACCTTTCCGATTCGCAAGGCGGTCAAAGGAGAATTCAATCACCAGAATATAGAATCCCATGGCTGCAAAGGTGATGCAATAAAGCTTATTGGGTGCTAATATGAGTCCTAATAGTATCGCTCCAAGATAAAAGCCTGTTCCATATCGGATACTGGTCTCCCGAACTGCAATTCCCACACCGTAAGACGCTGCTCCTAAGAGAAATAAGGTATTGAATTCTATAATACCACTCAAAGCAATGAGTAATACGGTTACTGCCAGTAGTAATCCCAAAAATGCAATTTTTTTCGCATTTAGCAGCATGAAATCAAATCTCCTCCCATACATTCACACAAGGAATCTGCACACCACAAATCACAGCAGAGGTTACCGATATCGTAACCGCCACCTGTATTGTTATACCGGGTTGTGTTGTATCTTTGGTTCTGCCATTGTAGCTGATTATATAGGTTGATATATTCCGGATTATTTGGCTCCATGTTCATGGCATAAGTGATGTGTTCATTTGCCATGACATTGTTCCCGATACCGGCGTTGGCGATTGCGCTGTAGTAATACCATCTGGCAGTATGGTCAGGTATCCCTGCCAATACATTCAAAGCCTCCCGATATCGTCTGGCATTCAGATAATTAGCCGCAGCATTCATCTGGGCATTACCACTGTCTGAGCTGCTACTATAGCCTGTCTGCCCATAGTTGGAATAACCGGAGTTGTAGGAATTACTGCCATTCTCCCGTTCCTTCATGATTTGATCATAGGCTTCCTGTACTTCCTTGAACTTCTCCTCTGCCAGCTCTGCAAGAGGATTATTAACATAGGAATCCGGATGATACTTCCGACTTAGCTCCCGATAAGCCTTCTTAATCTCCTCGTTCGATGCATTGGGTGATACGTCAAGTACCTTATAGGGGTTTGTTATCATGATTCTGTTCCTTCCTTACACTTCTCTCTTTTTGTATTTCATCAAATTTAGTCCAGACTCCGTTATAAAGAATATTTCGGAGAATATCAAGATCCAGCAGACAGGGAAGCTTCTCGAATTCCTTTGTACACTGGGCCATCATCATAGTCAATATATTCTTACACTCTTCATCAAAGGAATCTTTTCCTAGCTCTGATAAGAAAGGATTGTAGCTGCCACGCTTCCTATCCTTCTCTATATCATCATATGCATCCAAAATGTAGATATACTTACCAAGATAAAACCCGATTTTTCTAAGGCTTTCTTCCCATCTGTCCTCATGGTAAACGAATAACTCAGCCATCAGTTCCCCAAAGCAGCGGGAAACCAAGTCAATATTCGTCTCACTGCGCTCCTCGCAAGCACGAAGCTGAACCAGACTCTCCTGAATCACCGTACATTGTCTCGGATACCTATGATAAATTTTATTATAATGCTTTTTTAAGGCTCCTGCTCCTGCCAACCCGGCAACACTCTTCTCATCCTGCCAATCGTCCATCAGATGATGGTAGGTAAGAGCTATGTTCATATCAGCCACATAATCTGTTATCTCATTGACTAAGGTATCATGCTTTTTTACCGGATGAACAATACAGCGGTTTTGCAGCTTAGTTGTCTCACTCTCATATAATGATGTTAATAATAAAATCAGAAAGGTCATGTCATAGGATAAGGTCATCTGACCAAGTCGACCGAACTTATCCTTTAAGGTCTTACATAAGCCACAATAATATGCCTTATACTTATAAAAATCCTTCATTTTCAATTCCGGCTTATATACATTAACATATCCAAACATAGCTTCTCCATATCCCATACTGCAACTTCGATGGAGCCAAGCCCAAAAGAATTAAGGAAGGATCACCACTGTGCAAGTTCGCAAATTCTTCCTTAGCGAATGGAATTTTACTTTAATAAACTTTCTAGAATTTTATCAGTATATCATAGATTTTCCATAAGTAAAATGGCTATAGGAAAATTTAATAAAACCTTTATTGATTCTAAAGTTTTGCTGGATTTGGAAGGCTAGGCTCTTCTCTTGACCCATAGAAACCCAAAGGCAGCGCCACATAAACCACCTGCGATATGAGCAACATGGGCGATCCCGTCAGAGGCTCCCAGGCTGTCCGTTAGCTCTCCTCCCAGATATACAATCACAACCAGAATGAGTGTTAAGGGGATCTTGCCGTTTTGCATTCCTGCTGCCGAGGATAATACAATCATCATAAAAACAATTCCACTGGCACCAAGCAATGCAGCCTCCGGATAGAAAATCATATAAATCAGGCCGGATATAACCGCTGTCACAGCAAACATAATTAATAATTCTTTGGAACCATACTTTTCTTCCAGTAAAGGTCCCAATACCAAGAATAATACCATATTACCGGCATAATGACCCCAATCTGCATGTCCCAATACATGTCCGAATATTCTCACGTAAGTAAGCGGGTCCGTAAAGGATGACGGATAAGTACAAAATAATAAAGTGGTGGTTCTGTTCTTCGTAGCAATTCCCAGTAACACGGCAAGAAAAGATAAGATTGCGAAGGTCAGTACTACCGGTGAATTGTATTGTATAATTCCTAAAGACTTACTGATTTTTGTATTTTTCATCAAAACTCCTCTTTCTGCGATTTTTATTCAAATGGTGTGATAACCATCATTAGTAATTCTATTATTTATTATACCATGATTTTACTGTTGACACGATTATTTTTATGAAAAGAATTAACCCATCTTGAACTTTTTCTTACTCTAAAAAAACATAAGATAAGGATGTTCCAAAGTAATCATATGCATGCTTCTGTTTGATAAACCATGAAGAATGATAATATCCACTTTGTAACATCCTTTTCCTTTACATTTCCTCTATTCACAATAGATAATACTAATATTTCACGATTGGTCAAGCGATAATTATGCTTCCTTTGCTTTTTTTGCATAGCTCTTTTTGTATACAAAATTCATCAATCTGCTATCAAAGCCACTAAGCGCCTTGCCTCCTCCGAAGAGCCATGCTCCGATTTGCGTCATGGCATTCTTCTCCATTACGATATGTAGAGCCTGAAGATCTGCTTCATTAGCAGCACAACAGATTGCACCTGCCCCAGGCAATAACACGCCGTACCTCCCTCTCAATGCCTTTTCCACAGAATTTGCATCTAATGAAGCCGAACATAGAGCACTTGGCCCAACCAATTGAGCAAAGTCATCCAGCAACGGCTTCAATCTGCCCCCTGTCATAGAGCATGCCACCAGGGCTTTGTCTAGGTCCTGATCAATATAATTGATATCTGGTCTTTTCAAATATATCCTTTGATGAAGCAGGGCTTCCTTCGGCACAGAATCTGATAAGCTATATTCAATTGTCTTAGCTCCCTCGTAAAGAAAGCCATTAGAAGTTCGATGACTCTTACCAGTAATAAAGGTCTCCTTCGATAATTGGGCATCTCGCCGGACATTTCTGCTCGTATAGTATTGATACAGCTTCTCCTCTTCAAATTCCTTCTCCCTGGATTGACTTAGATATGTCCTAGCTAACAAGTTGAAACATGCTTCCTCCAACTGTCTGGCACAGGTGAAGGTCTCTTCGTAATCCTTACCGAAGCATACCGCACCATGATGAGCCATGATTATTGCATGAGAAGAGCTACCCGTCGCTGCTTTTTCTACTCCCTTTCTAAGCTTTGCCGTACCGGGTAAACCATATTCTGCAATCCTAACCTCATCTCCAAGGAGTGGGTATTCTTTGATCGAAATACTTTTCAGTCCGGAAGCACTTAGAATGGAGGCATATTTTTGATGAGTATGTATTACGAAATTTGTATCAGGGTACATTTGATAAAGCAAAGCGTGAAGTTTTTTCTCCGAGGAAGGCTTAATCTCTCCTTCATAGGAGCAATCCTCTACCTTACATAGTACTGTTTCCTCAGCCCTTAGTGTCTCATATGGTCTTCCGCTTGGTGTAATCACAAAGGACTCATGATCAACACGGCAGCTTACATTACCCCAGGTTCTTGCAATCAACCCGCTTGCTACGAGCCTAAGACCAGCATCTACTACCGTCTTCCTAGCCAGCTTTTCCTGCATATGGTCCAACCTTTCTGCTTACATTCTCGCAAGCATCAATATGATTATTGCTTTACGGTAATATTCTGAAATACCTTCTCAAATCTCAATAATGCATCATCGATCATCTCTTCCGTATATGCAGCGCTAGTATAAAGTCTGCTTCCGGCAAGAGTCACCAATCCTTCAGCCATATAAGCAGCACCCATATGCTCCATTTCTTTCTTTCTCGCACTGGTCTCCTTTAAAACTGCCGGTATCTTCCAAGGCTTTGACCAGTTAATTGAAAAATGGACAGTACCTACGGTTTCCAGATGACAGATGGAGCCCTGGTTAAAGGCAACAAAGGGAAGCTTGTATTTACTTATCAAAGCCTGCAGGCCTGCGGTCAGACGGTCTCCCATCCGTCCTGCCACTTGAATGGCATTGGTTCTCGATATCTCAGATAGTGTATGATAACCAGCTACACAGCTGATTGGAGTTGCTGCCATCGTACCTCCAATCAGTGCCTTCTTATGCTTATCACCGGTCTGGATACCAGCCGCCAGATACTTCATATATTCCTTCTTACCTCCAAGCCCACCTGCACCGGGATAGCCACCGGCAATAACTTTTCCGAATACCGTTAAATCCGGTGACACTCCAAAATAACCCTGAGCACCTGACATACCGATACGGAAGGCAGTTACTACTTCGTCGAGGATGAATAATGCATCATATTTTCTGCAAAGGGCTTCTACTCCCTTATTAAAGTCCTTATCAACCACTCTGGTTCCGCTCTCCGGACCGATTGGCTCCAGCATAACTGCTGCTGTACCTCCATGGAGAGCATTCCTCCTAAGCTTTCTCTCCAGATCCTTTAAATCATTGGGGAAGAACTCCTGTGTATGCTTAAAGATATAATGAGGGACACCGTGCGCCTGCGTCCATTTTGATCCGGGAATTCGAATACCATAGGCCAGCTGATCACTCCAGCCATGATAAGCGCCTCCCATCTTGATGATATTCTTCTTCCCTGTTGCCAGTCGTGCAACACGGATCGCAGCCATACAAGCCTCGGTTCCCGAGCCAAGCATACGGAACATCTCAACAGACGGAATATTATCCGAGATCAGCTTAGCCAGCTTATACTCATACTCATGGAAAAGCCCTGTTGAGGGACCACAATCATTCAATAGTTCGATCACCTTATTACGAACATATTCCGGATTACTTCCCAGAACCGTAGGCCCGCCTGCCTGCAGAAAATCATAATAGCGGTTTCCGTCGATATCATATAGATAAGGTCCTTCTGCTTTCGTAAATACAAGGGGAAAAGGATAGTTGAAGGCCAGATTATGCTGTACGCCTCCGGGAATGAGCTGCTTCGCTTCAGAAATCATCTCTTTTGATCTCGCACACTTTTTATCGAAATACTCTTTTTCGTAGGTTTTCAAAGTCTCCGGTTTAATGGTAGAGATCGGCTTCGCAATCAGTTCATCGAGTTCCTGATTGATCTTATCTGCCTCAGGGTAATTAGATATTGCAAATCTGGTATCCATTCTATATCCTCCTTTATAAAATACGTAAAATGAGTGATTGCTCACTTTTTAATTTAATTATATCACTCTACCATAATATGTCAATCATTTGGTATCTTTAAAATATACTTTTAGTAACCTTTTCTATCTTCACTTCGATATTGCATTTTCTGCAATTTATGATAAACTAATAGTGAGCAGCGACTCATAATTAGGAGGGATGAATTTGACAGAATTATTTAGCCGAATTCCGGAAGAAAAAAGGAATCGGGTTATTGAGGCAGCAATTAATGAGTTTGCCACCTATGGTTATATGAATGCTAACACTAATAAAATCGCACGACAGGCTGGTATTAGTATTGGTAGCCTTTTCCAATATTTTGAGAATAAAGAAGACTTATTTCTTACCACAGTGAAGCACTGCGCTACCATTATGAAAGCCACGCTGGAGGCAATTATGGTTGGAGAAGAGGATATTCTCGTGAAGGTTGAGAAGCTCCTTCGGACAATTCAGAAGCATTCGAGAGATAACCTTAATATGATACGCCTTTATAACGAGATGGCAACACAAAGCAACTCCAGAATCATTTGTGAAGCGGTCAAGGATATGGAGGCATTAACCGCAAAGCTCTACAAAGAGCTGATACAAAAGGCACAGAGTGAAAATGAAGCTAGAAGGGATTGCGATCCTGGAATGTTTGCCTTTCTTCTTGATAACATCTTTATGATGCTACAATTCTCTTATTCCTGTGATTATTACAGAGAACGTTTTATGATATATGTAAAGGAGGACATCTTTGAACAGGATGATTTCGTAATCGAACAGACTTTGAAATTCATTAAAGCTGCCTTCTCCCCCAAGATACCGCAATAGATAACAACTTAATATACCCTTACATCCGGCTAGCTAGTTTATGACTCTGAATAACATAGCTCAGTGTCTGCGTGCTGACACTTAACAGCGGATTGCGTAGCAACTAGTTCTGAACGCATTCATGCACTTGTTAATAATCATAATCTCGGAGGCCATTATGAAAAGCAGTGTATATATTATTGCTTATGATGTAGGTACAACAGCGGTTAAAACTTGTTTGTTTCAAATTGAAGATAAGATAAACCTCATAGCGCATGCCAGCATGGCTTATTCCTTGCAATTATTAGAGAATGGCGGCGCAGAGCAAAATCCGGAGGATTGGTGGAATGCCATGTGCATTACTACAAGACAGATATTAGGTGATGTAAAGCTTCCTGCGAATGAAGTAAATGGCATTTCCTTCTGCTCACAGATGCAGGGCCTGGTTCTGGTGGATAAGAACGGTATCCCTGTCCGGCCTGCTATGAGCTATATGGACCAGCGGGCTGCTGAGGAATTACGGGATGGGCTTGCTTATGGTCTCCAGGTTGCTGGCTGCAACTTAATTAGGTTATTAAAATCATTGTATATCACAAAGGCTGTTGCTGCCAGTGTTAAGGATCCTGTCTGGAAATATAAATGGGTTGAGCGGCATGAACCGGAATGCTTTTCTCGGGTACATAAATGGCTGGATGTAAAAGAATATCTCATACACCGATGCACCGGTGAATTCGTTATGACTACCGATTCTGCTTTCGCTACTCTCCTTTACGATACAAGAAAAAATCACGAGGGCTTTAGCAAGAGTATGTGTAAGATGTTCGGTGTAAACTATGAGCATTTGCCCCGGGTAATTGAAGCCTGTGAACAAGCCGGTTGTCTGACTCAGGCAGCTTCAGACAGTCTGGGTCTTGCAGAAGGTACCCCGGTCTTTGGAGGCGGTGGAGATGCCTCTTTGATCGGTATCGGTGCAGGAGCAATACAGGAGGGAAGAACTCATATTTATTGCGGTACCTCCGGTTGGGTATCCACCGTGGTAAAAAAACCGATGGTTGATACCAGCTCTATGATCGCTGCGGTGGTCGGAGCAAGAAAGGGTCTGTATCATTATTTTGCTGAATTAGAGACTGCCGGAAAATGCTTGGAGTGGGTCAAGGATCATCTCGCTCTGGATGAAATAGATATATATTTAGAGAAAAAGAATGTAACAGAAGCTCACGAGGCTATATATACCAGTTTATATGATTATATGATGCATACTATTAATAAGATCCCCGCCGGAAGCCATGGTGTTATCTTCACTCCCTGGCTTCATGGCAACCGTTGTCCCTTTGAGGATTCAATGGTTCGCGGCATGTTCTTCAACATCAGCCTGGATACAGGAAAAACACAGTTGATCCGGTCTGTTTTAGAGGGTGTCTGTTATCATATGCGTTGGATGCTGGAAGCTGAAGACCATAAAGTAGCCACTTCCCGAACCATTCGATTTGTCGGTGGTGGTGCCCTATCTCTACTAACCTGCCAGATTCTTGCCGACATAACGAACCGCACCATAGAAACCATACCCAGTCCTCAGAATGTTGGTTCCATTGGAGCTGCGATCGTAGCTGCGGTTGGTCTGGGTTTAATAGAATCTTTGGAGCAAGCCAATGATTTAATTACCGTCTCTAAAGTCTTTACCCCAAACCCTCTTCATGTAGACTTGTATAATAAAGGCTATAAGGTATTTCGTAGACTTTATCACTCCAACAGGAAGAATTTTAGATTATTAAATGGGAACTTCTGAGGTATCACCATAGGATAGTCACAAGACCCATATCACAAAGTTAATTTCGTTACTAAATCTGCTGACATTAAAAGACTGCTGCGTAATTATGCAGCAGTCTCTTATCGCGACGATCATGGTTTGACTACCATTCCCTCGCTTTAGCAATTATACCCTATAGAGCTGTTTATTTTTTCCGTTTTGTCCAATTTATTCTATATCTGCTTTATGTTAAAATGTAAGAAAGCTTGTTCTAGATTCATCTGTTCCTCCTATTATAGAATGGAGGATCCTATGCCAAAATCAAAAAAATATCTGCTATCAATTCTGATTTGCCTTCTGTTACTCTTTTTATCACCCGTCAATCAGCCTTATTTGGCTAAAGCTGCTTCTATTGAATTCGTTATCCTATCCCAATATAAGGCCACCATGAATATCGGTGATGAGTTATACTTGCTTGCCATTACTACCAATGGAGCTATGCCTTCCTGGAAAAGTAGCTCCTCTACGATTGCTTCTGTGAATACCTATGGTAAAATCACCGCAAAAAAAGCCGGAACAGCAACCATAACTGCCAAGATCAAGAATGGGGAGGCCTCCTGCAAGATTACGGTCAAAAAGACAAGTCTGACCCTCAGTAATACCAGAATATCCATAGAACGGGGTGACACCTATCGATTATCCGCCTCAACCTCCAATTCCTCTATGGTATCCTGGAAGAGTAGCAAGAAAAGTATTGCCACAGTTGACGAGAATGGGATTGTCACCGGCATCAAGCCGGGAGAGACGACAATTACTGCTACTGCGGACGGCACATCTAAGACTTGTATTATTACTGTTAAGAAGCCTACCATACATCTAAGTCAATCCAAGATTAAATTATACCGCAAACAATCAGCAAAGCTTTCTGCCACAGTATCCTCTAAGGTGAAGCCCGCCTGGAAATCCAACAAATCCAGTGTAGCCAAGGTTGACGAGAACGGGACGGTAACCGCTGTGAAGCATGGAACTGCCGTCATTACAGCGACTGTCGATGGTGTCTCAAAAAGCTGCGAGGTTATTGTGGAGCCACCTGCCATTAACTTAAGTAAAACCAATCTTGAGCTTACGGTAGGTTCAACAGAAAAACTTATTGCTACCGTGGCCTCCGGCAATCCGGTTACTTGGTCCACCAGTAATGAGAATATACTATCCGTAACCTCAGACGGAATGATTACTGCCTGGCAGAAGGGCCGGGCATATGTGTATGCCAGTGAAGACGGAACTAAGGTGCGATGTGTTGTAACCGTGACAGAAAAGAAATAATAATTTGGAGGAACAGATGTACAAGCTTTCATTGCACAGGATGCATTTCCCTATGAGACAACAGAAGGCATGCCCCACCAGCTTTCTATTGTCATGAATAAAACAGGTCTTTGCCATCCCTATAAGGGTTGACAAAGACCTGTGAACTTCTCAGACAGCTCGCTTAGAGTAACATCAGAGTAATCACTATAGCAGCTATTACACCAATTCCAATTAGGCCTAACCAAAGTAGACGCTGTCGAATCACTCGTCTTTCACTTCGAATAATCAAGGTATCACACTCAGTTGCCAGGTCATCCGCATCCTTATAGCCGCAGATTTTACGAAATTCGTCTGCCGCCTTCTTATAATCCTGGGCATTTTTTGCCGTATTCTTTATATTCAAGGCATTCTTATATATCTTCTTCTTAATCTTCTTCTTAGTATCCTTTGCCAGTAACTTACATTCCTCCACAAGCTGAGCGCTATCCTTATAGTCAGCCATTGCGGCGAATTGCTTCGTAACCTTCTTATACATCACAAGCTTATCATTACATACTGTCATGCAGCGGATTGCCTTCATTAATTTGAGATTCTGCTGATACTTCTCCTCTTTGGAAAAATCAAGTGTCTCCTGTTCAGTATCTGTTTGATCTACCTGTTCTTCATTTGATGGCTCCATCTGCTCTTCATTGACAATCATCTGGCTATCCTCTAATAATAGCTCAAAATCCCTTGTGGAGAACCGATGGTAGCTGGTATGCCCATAGTCAAATTTGATACAGTATCGATAATCGTCAAACGACCGATCTAAAAAATATATGACATAGTCAAATTCATCCGTTTCACTCTTCTCACATACCACCTGACTAGAAAAGCTATGAAATACCTCCAGTATCTGTTCCAAGGTACAGTTATGTTGTCTAATAATATTAATAAAAGCCTCTAGAAACGGATTGTCGCCATAATGTTCATGTACATACGCTGCTCCTGCCGGTGGTATCAGAATACAATACCGATCACCGTCATGGCTGATCTTAACCTTACCTAACTTACTCTCTACCCTACCTGCAAAGGCAGCCAGAGCCTCATCCATCTTTCCGTTATCTATAATAGTCTCGTCCAGAATATGAGCAAGTGAACGCATCGGATAATATAGTCGAATTGTCTCCTTCTCATAGCCCAACTTGATTTGTTCTTCCTTTATAGCATCACATATTACTTTTTCAAGCATGTCATAATTCATGAAATATTGTCCTTTCTAAATCCCATATCACTCCATTAATCTTACCATTATTCAGTAAAGGAGACAACATAAATTATTAAATCCCATCGTTTTATGCCATCGAGGTTTCTTACACCCTCCTTTTTTGCATAAAGTAAGCGGTTATATATGGGCTATCATGCCATTATAATCCATTAGCTTAGTCTACCCAACATTGATTATCCTCAATTTTTAATGAAAATAATCTTCCCTGATTACTAGCGTCCTTCGCTTCATGGAATTTAAAAAGCATCATATTATTATGAGCACTGCCAAGAATCTCAATTTTACCCTGCTGATTTGACAGAACATAACGAAAGGATTTTCCAATTCCACTCATTTTCGCTTTCGCTTCCTCAACAATTTGATAACCCTTATGTAAGGGAACCTGGAATTGGTTCTTTACACCGCTGACCGGTCGACACTGAAATATATAATAGGGATTTATTCCCCAACCTGTAAGCTCATTCATTAACTTACCAAGCAACTCACCGCTATCATTAACCCCTCTTAACAGTACTGTTTGATTCTTAATTATGATACCGCAATCAATTAAAGCTTTAATTGCTTTTCTGGCCTCTTTCGTCAATTCTCTCGGATGATTAAAGTGTGTGACAATATAAATTTGCTTCTTTTTATTAAACTCCCTAAGGAGCTCTATCAACTCTGTATCCTCATAAATTCTCATAGGAAAAGTAACAGGTACTCTGGTTCCAAAACGGATATAATCCAGATGCTTAAGCTCCGATAAATCAGCAAGATAACTTCTTATACTTGTATTATTGTTTAATAGTGCATCTCCACCGGAGATTAGTACGTTGTTAATCTCCGTGTGCTCACAAAGGTATTTCATAATTTCTTTCTTATGGCGGCCAATTTCACTACTATCAAGTCCAACCAGACGTTTTCTAAAGCAATGCCTGCAGTACATGGCACATTGATTGGTTGATAGCAGAAGCCCTGTCTGCTTGTATTTATGCTGTAAGCCAACCTCTACCGTGTTGTCTGCTTCTCCACTCGTATCAAGACTTCCTATGAGATCTGACTCTAGTACAGACGGAATGCACATCTTTCGGATCGGGTCATTCCTGTTATCTTTATCAATCAAAGATAAATAATAACGGGTAATTGACATCGGATACATCTCGATCAGATTACTTAATACTTCCTGCTCCTCTTCTGTGAATATTGCTCCTAAACCTTCTACAAGTTCCTCCACTGTTGTTATATTCTTTGCTAATTCACTTTCCCAATTCATTGATTACCTCCTTAAGAAAATGTTCAGATATATACAGCAACCACGAGTTTCAGTATCATTTTAACATTTTGAAGTATAGTTGTCAATTTTCACCAGTTTTTTATGTCCAATAATTATATTTTCGGCAATAATTACTTAATTATATTGGAATAACTGTTTATCTTTTACAATAAGTATTGTAAAATGTAAATATAACTCATTTTTCTATATTATGATATCTGATAAATAACAAAAGAAGGAGGGGATCCAGTGGCAAGAATCAAAAACATACTATTTACCTTACTATGGATTTTGCTGCTATGCTTTAGCTTGACTGCCTGCAAAGGGGAGGCTGTTATGATACCCATGAATCATGACACCTTCCATAACCAAAATGCCTCTACAAAGGATAATCATATCTTAGATTCTCAGGAAGTCTTCAATGAGGAAATTGAGACCTCTCAGCCTGAGGCTACAGCCATTCCTGAGGAGGAAACGGTTTTAGAGGAGAATTTCAAAGAGGTTGAAGAGACTGTGTATGCGACTACCAACGTAAAAATCAGATCACATTATACCACCAAAGCCAATAATGTCATCGCTATCCTGAAAACCGGAGATGCCATAAAGCGGATTGGGATCGGTAAGGAATGGAGTAAGGTAGAATACAATAATTTGGCCTGTTATATCTCGTCTGCTTACCTAACAACGAAGGAGGAACCCCCCACTGTTACTGATAAACCTACTGCTACTCCTACTTCTACACCTACCCCTACTCCTTCTTCTACACCTACTCCTACTTTCGCTCCTACCCCGATTCAAACACCTTCAGAAGAGCCTTCGATGCCATCTGAGGAGGAAGCTGAGGTTATTATAACACCTGCTCCGACCCCTGATCCAGATACGACCGATGCAGAGGATAACACCCCCACTGTTACAGGTGACTATAGCTTTGTCGAAACCTTATCCCTAGGGAAGGACCTTGATAAGTTGGTCTGTGTAATTGGTTCGGGCAGCTCGAATTGTATCGTTTCCTATCACAGGAAAGATCAGAATGGACAATGGGTTCAGATATTCACTGTAGACGGTGATTGTGGTTTAGAAGGTATTACTTACCATAAGCGGGAGGGTGACAATAAAACTCCTGCCGGACTCTATTCCTTTACGCTTGCCTTCGGTCTAAAAACCGATCCGGGTGCCTTCTTAAATTATCGAAGAATAACAGAGTATGATTATTGGATAAATGATATTAACAGTCCGTATTATAATACCTGGGTGAACTCAACCGATACACCAGGCAATTATACAACGGAACACCTGGTTGATCATAATCCCTCCTTTAATTATGTATTAAATATTAATTATAACCCTGATAATACCCCAGGTCTGGGCAGTGCCATCTTCCTTCATTGCTATAATGGTTCCGGCTTTACCTCCGGCGGTATTGCCATTCCGGAAGATCACATGAAAACCCTTGTTAAGGAGGTAGACAGCTCTACCCGCATCCTTATTGTTCCAAAGGAATCAGATCTATCCTTATATTAAGCAACTTTTTTAAGTCACAGTCCCTTCAGCTTTGTTGTTATGGGATACTGCAAAGGCTACGGATTGAGCCAGTAATGGTTCATATCCCAGCTTTAATACGACAAATGGGTTGTTTCACAATTATTTAACTTGAATGTAGGTCTTTCATACCATATAATATTATCCGGTAGAATATATTCCCCTCTTTCGTTTGTTTAAGAGTGAAAGTTACGTTCAAGGAGGTAAATTAATATGCAAATGGAACAATTACAAAAAGATATGGTTGCAGCAATGAAGGCTCATGACAAGGTTCGTAAGGATGCGATTTCGTCCTTGATTTCTGCTGTCAAGAAAATTGCTATTGATGAAGGCTGTCGTGAAAATATTCAGGAAGAATTAGTAGACCGGGCAATCTTAAAAGAGATGAAGCTGGTGAAGGAGCAATTAGAGACCTGCCCTGATGAAAGAGCTGAACTTAAGGCCAGCTATAAGGCAACCTATGACATCATCAAGGAATACGCACCTGCTATGATGTCTGAAGAAGAAATCAGAAGCTTTATCACTGAAAAATACGCTGACCTATTGGCTACCAAGAATAAGGGTATGATTATGAAAGGCGTTATGGCAGACCTTAAGGGAAAAGCAGACGGCAAATTAATCAACGAGGTAGTCGGTAAATTGTGTAATTGATTTTGTTTTACAAAGCTTTTAGGTATAGCATAAGGAGGCTGCTTCATAACGTATAGAATCACTGTAGGAAAGAATAGCATGCATGCTGTCCTTTCCAACAGTGTAAGTTTATATTATGAAACAGCCCCTTATTTTTGTATGACAGGAAATACCGCCCTACTTATTCCATAGGGCGGTATTCTCTGTCATGTGATAGCTCGTATTGTATTTGCTACCCTTATATTAAGGTATTTTTGCAGTTTCCTATAATAAATATCCTCGTCGATCCTCTTGGACCTGAATTATTTGACTACGATATTCAGGATTCTATTTGGTACATAGATCACCTTAACAACTGTCTTACCCTCTATGGCAGCTACTATCGCCGGAAGCTCCATGGCCTTTGGCTGAACCTCGTCCTGCTTCTCATTTAAAGCAATATTCAGATTAGCCTTAACCTTACCATTAATCTGGACAGCTATCTCAACAGTATCCTCAATTGTCTTACTCTCATCGTATATCGGCCATGACTGCTGATATACTCTAGACTCCTCACCGATTAACTGCCATAATTCCTCAGTGATATGAGGTGCCACTGGATTCAACAGGATTAATAAGGTCTTGAATTCGTCCTTAGTTACTGAACCAGCTTTATAGAACTCATTCACCAGCGACATCATTGCAGCAATTGCAGTATTATACTTCATGCTCTCATAGTCAAGACTTACTTTCTTTATGGTCTGATGCATCTTAGTCTCTAAGCCAGCAGAATAGCCTTCTTCTGCGGTAACAGAATCCTTCAACTTCCATACACGGTCAATGAAACGACGGCAGCCCTTTACACCTTCATTGGACCAGGAAGCACTTAAATCAAAGGCACCGATAAACATCTCATAGGTACGGAGAGTATCTGCACCAAACTCATTGATAATTTCATCCGGATTAACGACATTTCCTCTGGACTTAGACATCTTCTCGCCATTCTCACCTAGAATCATACCATGACTAGTTCTCTTGGCATAAGGCTCGGGAGTATTCACCAGACCCTGATCAAAAAGGAACTTATACCAGAAGCGGGAATACAGAAGGTGAAGTGTAGTATGCTCCATTCCTCCGTTGTACCAGTCAACAGGCATCCAATAGTCTAATTCCTCCTTGGCTGCAAAAGCATCCATATTATGAGGATCAATATATCTTAAGAAGTACCAGGAAGAACCAGCCCATTGAGGCATGGTATCAGTCTCCCTCTTAGCTTTGCCACCACAGCAGGGGCAGGTAGTCTCAACCCAATCTGTCATGGGAGCTAAGGGCGATTCTCCATTATCCGTAGGTTCATAGCTTTCCACATCTGGAAGCATCAAGGGAAGCTCGCTTTCAGGAATCGGAACATAACCGCATTTTTCACAATGAACAATCGGAATAGGCTCTCCCCAATATCTCTGGCGAGAGAATACCCAGTCACGAAGCTTGTAGTTAACCTTCTTCGCGCCGATTTGCTTTTCTTGTAACCACTCTAAGATCTTCTGTTTTGCATCAGCGACCTCAAGACCGTTTAAGAAGTCCGAGTTAACCAGTTTGCCGGTACTGGTATTGGTATAAGCAGCTTCCTCTACATTGCCTCCGGCAACGACCTCAATAATCGGAAGGTTGAATTTCTTAGCAAAATCCCAGTCTCTCTCATCATGTCCCGGTACTGCCATGATCGCTCCGGTTCCATAAGTCATCAACACATAGTCGGAAACCCAGATTGGAATTTCAGTACCATTCACTGGATTGATTGCTTTAAGACCACCTATCTGAACACCAGTCTTCTCTTTCACCAGCTCTGTTCTCTCAAAATCAGACTTCTTTGCAGCCTGCTCGCGGTAGCTGATTAATTCCTCGTAATTCTGTAACTCGTCCTTATATTTATCGATCAGAGGATGCTCCGGAGAGATAACCATATAGGTTGCTCCAAAGAGTGTATCCGGTCGTGTGGTAAATACTCTCAGGCTGTCTTCCTTTCCGGATATCTTAAAGTCCACTTCAGCTCCAACCGAACGGCCAATCCAATTCACCTGAGATACCTTAATCTTATCAATATAGTTAACCATATCAAGATCATCAATAAGCTTATCCGCATATTCTGTGATCTTCAGCATCCATTGACTTTTAACCTTACGTACAACCTCACCGCCGCAGCGTTCACAGGCACCACCAACAACCTCCTCGTTGGCAAGACCTACCTTACAGGAGGTACACCAATTTATCGGCATCTCCGTCTTGTAAGCCAAGCCCTTCTTGAACAACTGCAGGAAAATCCACTGGGTCCATTTATAATAATTTGGATCTGTCGTATTAATCTCCCTGTCCCAGTCGAAGGAATAGCCGAGAGCCTTCAACTGTTCTGTAAAACGCTCCACATTCTTCTTGGTAACAATCTTAGGATGGATATGGTTCTTAATTGCATAGTTCTCTGTCGGAAGACCAAAAGCGTCCCAACCCATGGGATATAATACGTTATAGCCCTCCATTCTTCTCTTTCTTGCAATAATATCCAAAGCCGTATAGGGTCTCGGATGGCCTACATGTAAGCCCTGCCCTGATGGGTAGGGGAATTCTACCAACGCATAAAACTTAGGCTTAGATTTATCGGTGCCCACCTTAAAGGCCTGCTCCTTCTCCCACAGCTCCTGCCATTTTTTCTCCACATAACTCGGTGAATAATGCTCACTCATCTTTAATAGCCTCCTTAAAATAATATCAAAACCGCTTAAGATCAATGTGTCTGCTTACAGCATAATTTTCCTATACAATAAAAAAACCTCTTCATCTCATAATCTAGAGACGAAGAGGTTCAAATATCATTGAACTACTATCCGCGGTACCACTCTAGTCCATTGACTTAATGTTTCATCAATGTCCTCATTTCACCTATAACGGGATGACCCGCTCTGCCTACTTAGGTTCAGCAAGAGGGCTCCAAGGCGAGTTCAAAGTCCTTATCTGTCACCTTCCACCACCGGTGACTCTCTGTTAAGACAGAATACTTCTACTACTCCTCTTCATTGCCATAATTAAATGTAATATTTGAATTCAAAAAAGATTAATCTGTCGATCCTGCTTGAATTGAATTAAGTTTATTCTATCATTTTTACTCTTCTTGTCAAGAGAAATGTATTCAAAAAGTTAGCTTCCCACTAAAAACACTTCAGATTCCTATTGTAACCCTGTTCTTACCGCCATTCTTACTAAGGTACATAATATCATCTGCTTTCTTTATGACATCATTCAAGGTCATATTCTTATCCTTTTTGATGAATACGCCAATACTTACTGTAACCGATATCGAACAGTCATCATAGGTAACCATAGTATGCTCAATCTCCATTCGTATCGATTCAAGGCGCTGGAATATTGCATCATCATCAGTAAAGTTGTTGAAATAAATAATAATCTCATCTCCGCCATATCTGGCTACTATATCATTCGTCCTTGTAGCTTTCTGTATCAGCTTTGAAACCTTCTTAAGAACCTCGTCCCCCATGGGATGACCATAGGTATCATTAATTCTTTTAAAGTTATCCAGGTCAATAATGGCAATACTATAAGGCTGCTCGTCCAGATTCGGAACCATATTTAAGGTCTCAAAGAAATATCGCTTATTAAAGATATCTGTTAATCCATCGTGGAAGGCACTGTCTCTAATCTTCTTATATAAGAAATTGTTCTCTATGGCAACACCGATATGGTTACCGATTAAGGATAAGAACACAGCATGATCATTCGTAAAATAATCCTTTTCTGTATGTTGAATCAAAATAAAGCCGATCAGGCGATTTTCCACCTTAACAGGCACGCCCAGGCAGGAATGAATTCCTGAATCCGAGTTCATTATATCATATAAGGGATCATCTAGGTTTAAAATGAATTTCTCCTGATTATGGTCTAATATAAGCTTTTTCTCCACCTCACTCCGATGGTCTGATATGTTCTGAGAGACAGCTTCGTAAAAATCATTTTCCATACGAATATAAATGGAAGAATGCTTTGCTCCAAAGACACCAACCAACATATCATTGATTATATTAAATAAATTAGGATCCTTAATGTACTGATTGATATATTTACTTATATCAAGAAGATTGGTTAACATGTCTAATTTCTTTTCCAGTATGGTAACCTTCTGGGATAAGTTATATATGGTTTGCTCAGTAAATTCCTGATATTTCTCTAGTTGATTGGTATCCAAATGTTTTTCTCCTCACAATCAAATTACAATAACCTTAGATTAAACAATAGAAAGTATACTTTGCAATCTTACTAGTATCCCAATTTTTGAGAAATTTATTATCATTAATTAAGCAGGAAAAAAGCACTAATTTTACACAAATATTATATCATAAAATCCACATAATTACTAGTACCTAATCTTAATATACAATATGATTATGTATACTGTCTAATCAAGCTTTAGACTCATTCGACTATCTCAGGGCTTACTACAGCTTTCTCCGTGCTAATATTATATATAGTTGATGATACAATAACAATGATTGCTCCAATAATAGCAATGGCGGATATCATCTCTCCATAAAAAAGAGCCGCCCAGATCGGATTAAGGATAGGTTCAATGGTTGAGGTCAGGGATGCACTGATAGGACTGACTTTTTCTAAACCCTTAGCAAGAAACACATAGCCAAGCCCCATCTGAACCACACCGAGTATAATTACAAGAATAAAGTTTCTTGGTGTATAATCCGTCTCTTTCATATAGGAGGGAATGAAGATGATAAAGCTGACAACCTGAGAGAGTAGGATGGAGGACTCAAAATTAGCATCCTTCACCTTCTTCATCAGAAATACCATTGCATATAAAATACCGGACAGAATGGCCAGAATATTACCAATCTGTCCGTTTAAAGTCAGCTGATCAAAGAAGAAGCATAGGATACCTCCAAAAACAAATACACAGGTAACGGTTGCCTTCCAGTCCGGTTTTTGCTTCCAGAAGATCCAGAGAAGTAAAATAAGAAATATCGGTTCCGTAAACTGTAGCACAATTGCATTTGCTGCAGACGTTAATTTTGTTGCCATGGCAAAGGTTAGATTCATGAGTAGGTTGCATATAGCTCCAAGGATTACCACCCGATTTATCACCATTTTATGACCGATTTTCCTCAGATAGATATACATAACCAAAAAAGCAAATATGTTTCTGATTCCATTTATCGAGAGTGATGACCAGGATATCATCTTTATCAATACTCCTGCCAGGCTAAAGCATATAGCCGATATGATTACATAAATTGTGCCAACATTAATTTTACTCTTTCCATCCATAATATCCTACTCCTCATCCGTCATGTCTATTGGTATGAATTATAGCATTATATGAAGGAAAGTCAAATGGATTTCTCTCTGAAATAACCCCTATCCAGCAATATCATCTAGTACCCCAAAGGTATAGCCCATCTCCTCCCACTTGGTTAAGAGTTCATCCAGTATCTCAGAGTTTGTTTTAGAGGTACTATGTAATAAGACAATTGCACCGGGATGTATTCTTCCCAAAAGCTTTTTGAAGGCCTGTTCCTTAGTGGGTTGCTTATCATTATACCAGTCTGCATAAGCAAGACTCCAAAAGAAGGTTTTATATCCCAGATCCTTTGCCATCTTCAAATTGTTGACACTATACTTACCTTGGGGAGGACGGTAATACTTTACCATCGACTGCCCGGTGACCTCCTCAAAGGCCTTCTCCAGTTTCTCCAGCTCGTTGCGAAAAGCAGACTGAGAGGAGATCGCAGACATATTCGGATGGGAATAGGTGTGGTTCGCAACCTGATGTCCCTCTTCCAGCATTCGCCTAACCATCTCCGGCTGCGTCGATATGTAATTTCCAACAAGAAAGAAGGTAACCTTCACGTCATGCTTCTTCAAAGCATCCAGAATAGCCGATGTATAGCCATTCTCATAACCTGCATCAAAGGTTAGATATATCACCTTTTGCTTGGTATCTCCAATATAATAGGCATCATATTTCTTAAGCTCCTGGGCTGTTGCCATACCAGTCGGCGGCTGACCCTCCGCTCCAAAGCCCAGCCCCCAATTCTCTCCATCAGCTTCCTGTATATTATCCTTTGCATAAGCATTTTCCAGTAATGCAATTCCTCCCCCTAAAAAATATAGAAGTACAAGGGCTAAAGCAAGGATAATCCATTTCTTCTTTTTTAAAAGCATTATAAAAACCCCTCTAGTATACGTTATTACAGTATATTAGAGGGGGCGTGTCTACCATTCCATTCTTTCTTTGTTAATTCCCTAATTTTCTTTCTTCCATTATGCTTCTAGCATCCGGAGAATTTCGGCCTTAGGCTTAGCTCCAACTGATTTTGTAACAACCTCTCCATTCTTGAATACCAAGAGAGATGGTATCGTCATGATCCGATACCGCTCCGCTAGGGCTCCTTCCTCATCCACATTCACCTTACATACCTTAACATCCGTTAGCTCTCCGGCTAATTCTTCAATCGTTGGTAACAGCATCTTGCAGGGACCGCACCAGGGTGCCCAAAAATCAACTAACACAGGAATATCAGAATTGATTACCTCCTGCTCGAATTCACTTGTTGTTAAATGTTTTGCACTCATAATAATCCTCCTTTGAATTATCTATTGTATCTCATCCGATGAGAGATTTGCCTCTCCTCGTTCGATCAATTACTCTTCCAATTATGTACTAAAAACAATCATATTATTTTATACAATTTAATTTTATACAATATCATTAGCTTCGTCAAGTACTTTTTCAGAAATCGTATGAATTATTATCGTATAGAAACCTAATTAAAAGACATACTGATAATGAGGAACATCGATACTATTTCATTTGCGAAGCTGCGAGCCAGTTATAAGAAAGGCGGGGTTATTATATGAATGATAATAAAATGAGAAGTACAAAAAATCATAAGAAGGAAGATGGTACCTTCCACTCCAAGCATATAAAGCATGATCCACAGGCCGAAAGTGCCCGAGCCGTATTCGGCTTAAAGGATAACAATCCTAAGAACAAAAGCAGTGATACCAGTCGCTAACAGTCTTTTTGAATCGAAAAAGCCTATAAGGTAAGTTAGCTCCCCAATAAGGTTGATCCTGTTCCGGGTATGCCAACTTATACTATAGGCTTTCATCTTATATATCAGCAATAGACTTCAGAAATATTTCTTCTATCATCTTATCTTGTCTCTTCCTGTTCTTAAGGCAGCACATTCCCTGCTGAACGGTAGATTTCATACCATTCCTCTCTCGTCAGGTAGATCTCCGATGCTTTGATGCAATCAAGCAGACGATCCACATTCATTGTTCCGATTACCGGTTGCATATGAGCCGGATGACGAAGTAACCAGGCAATTGCGATGGTTGTATTAGTAACCCCGTACTTTGCTGCTATCTCATTAACCTTGGCATTTATCTCCGGGAATTTATCATTATCCAAGAATACACCCTCAAAGAAGCCATACTGGAAAGGTGACCAGGGTTGAATGGTAATATCGTTCAGGCGACAAAAATCAAGAATGCTGCCATCCCGATCTAGGGCGGAATCATCTAACATATTCACATGGAATCCGGCAGAAATCATAGTGGCATTGGTTATGCTTAGCTGAAGCTGATTAGCTACAATCGGACTCTTCACATATTTTTTCAATAGCTGTATCTGCATCGGGTTCTGATTGGAAACGCCAAAATGTCGGACCTTGCCACTACTAAGAAGCTGATCAAAGGCCTCTGCCACCTCTTCCGGTTCTACGAGAGCGTCTGGGCGGTGCAGTAGAAGCACATCCAGATAATCCGTCTTCAGTCTCTTTAGGCTTCCATCTACGCTTTCTAAGATATGCTCCTTGGAGAAATCGAACATTCCCTTTCGAATACCACATTTCGATTGTATTATCATCTTCTCTCTGATTGATGCATTCATATGAATCGCATCTGCAAATATTTCCTCACAGGTTCCTCCACCGTAAATATCTGCATGATCGAAGAAATTGGCTCCATTATCCAGGGCCGTCTGAACAAAGCGTTCTGCCTCCGGTTTTTCTAAACCATTAATACGCATACATCCAACCGCCAATACCGGAACCTCAAGATTGGATGTCCCTAATTTCATAGTTCTCATTATACATACCTCCTAATTTATCCAAGACTCATAAAAGCCGGCTAATTTAACCTCTTACTATTAACAACATAAATCCATGAAGCTACTTTTATGGATATAGAAATTATAGTCCTTAAAGTTAACTTTAAGTCAATAAAAATCAGAAATTATTTTGAGGTTGTTGCAACACTAGCTCACTTTTTGCAACATCCTCTTACTTTGTATTTCTTCTAATCATAAACATAATCCCTAATTGTAAAATGCCTAACAAGAAAAACCTGATGTAAATCCGTCTTATCCGCAAAAAGACCACAAACCGGAAACAGTATAACCATCAGAACAGAGAATAACATGCTGTTCACCGAGATTATTGTGGCTCTATGCTTTGACGGTATCAGATCATTGATTGCTGCCGATTGAATCGGATACAATACCGAATTGGCATAATTTACCACCGCAAATGCAAGAATTGATATAATGAGGCTATATCTGCTCATGGCAATAATTCCACATCCCATCAGTATCGATGCTACATATTTAGCTTTATGCCCGAATTGCTTTAAAAACCACTCACTACTAACTGCACCTAAGATGGATATCATACTGGCAAACAGCATAATCAAGCTAATCTGTAGCTTATTCATACCGAGTAGGCTGAAGAATTCTTGTCCATAGAAGAATACAATGGTATGAAAGGTAAAAACCATTGGATAATAGAACAGAATCCTCCTCAGTTTTGCATCGCTCTTTATCACCTTCAAGCTAGTGATAAAATGTGTCTTAACAAGTGTAACTACATTTATCTTATTATTAGTAGATGCACTCTCGTGGTTATATGGTATAAAATCATCATTAGAGTTGCTTTCTTGCGTACTCATTAAAATCTCGGGTTCCACGAAGAATATTGCCGGAACCAGAGCAAGTAATGCTACAATTACTGATGCGACATAGCACCAGGCAAAGGAGTATTCTGCAATCACTCCACCAGCTACGGTTGCAATTCCCTGGGCTATCTCTATTATAACATTCAAGCGGCTATTCACCTTAATATATCGATCCGCCAGTCCCAGCTGTTTCATACTGTCATAGACCAGTGCTTCCTCCGAACCGGAATTCAAATTCTGGCCAATAGCAGAGATAGCAAAGGCTAGTGCAAAATGCCACATGCTTCCACCAAACAGACATATTATCGATGAAATAGCACTGAAGATACGCCCAGACAAGATGACCTTCTTTCGGCCCAAGAGATCAGCCAGTGCTCCGCTCGGTACTTCACATAAGAGACTGGTCAGATGATAGATTCCCTCTACAATACCAATCTGCCACAAGGACATCCCCTTATACACTAGGTACAACACCCATATGGAATTGGATATATCAAAATTCTTCAAGAAACAGAATATATAATCAAATCTTACATTTCCAGACACATCGCCTTTTCTGAATAAGTTCCTTTCACTGCTTACTTTATTTATTTCTGCGTTCATAATTTCGCTCCTTATTCTTCTTCATTTTCGCAGAACCGACCTATTTGCCCGGGTAAGTTCGAAACTGCAATATTTTTCAAATAAAAAAGGAACATAAACCTTTTCTTAAGATTAATGTTCCTCGGAGCTACTGCGTTCTATTAGAAATAATTCATGGGCATCCCTAAAAAAGGGCGCAGTAGTCCCGTAAAGGCATCTGAATGAATGCTTTTATCAATGAACTGCTACCACAAATTGGTACATAACCAAAGGTGCTCATAAATTATCTCCCTTCTGTTTACTTTAAAATCTATAATATCACTACATGTTTTAAAATGCAACGGATTTTTCACTTATTCAATAATATTGTATATGATATCAGCAATTGCACTTTCATCATTGCTAACGGTTATTCTGTCCGCAATCTCTTTAAGCGTTGATATCGCATTTTGCATAGCAATTCCTACATCAGCTGCTTGCAGCATTTCCACATCATTATTATAATCTCCCACCGCATAAATTCGGTAATCCGGGCCCATACTTTCTCTTATCTGCTGCAAAGCACTTCCCTTACTAACACCATCGGGCAGATATTCCAGATAAATCTCAGAAGAAAATACCCAGCTTAGCTCCTGATCCAGCCCTTCACGAATCATCTGCTCATTTAATACCTGCAAAGCATCCATTGCTCCGCTAAATAAAATCTTAATCCAGGGCAGGTCTACTATATCCTCCAGCAAACAGAATTCACAGGGTTGATGAAGAGCTACGTTTTGAGGGTCTGCCTGTGATTGTGGCGTTATAAAATAACACATCTCGGGACAATAGATTTGTATTGTAATATCTGTAAACTCTCTCAGGCAATGCTTAATGAAAGAGATTAAACTGCTTTTCGATAATTCATGTAAAGTAACGAATTGCTTGGCCCCGAAATCATATACCCCGCACCCATTATATAAAACACTTAAGGCATTTACTTTGATTTCATCTAGGAATAAAACAGAATTCAATTGGCTTCTTCCGGTTGCAATTCCGAATAGTCCACCGTTTTCTATAAAATAATTTATAGCCTCCCTATTCTCCTTCGATACAATGCCCTGTGAATTCAACAAGGTACCATCCATATCGCTCAGTAACAAAATATTCGAATATTTTTTCATATGCACCTATTTCCTTTATGTTCGTATATGTGTGATAATTCTAGTTACGCTTCTTGACAAATCCTGTCGGAGACATGGATGTATATCGCTTGAATACCGTACAGAAATGCTTGTAATCAGAAAAACCGGTTAAATCGGATATCTCATAAACCCGATATTTGCCGGTATTTAATAATTTAATCGCCTGTTGAACACGATAAGCATTCAACAAATCAAGAAAGGAATGATCGGTTACCTCCTTAAATTTACGGCTCAAATAGCTAGCACTGACACCTAGCTCCTCTGATATTGATTCAATACCAATTTTATCCATGTAGCTTTCTTTTATTTTTTTTATTGCCTTTGCAACATAACCGCTTTCCGTGTTATCCAGCTCAATATAATAATTCAAGTCTCTTTTCGCGGAAGGGTTTTTGAGGTTTTCCAAAACAAATTCTGCTTCCTTATTCTTATCCAACTCATCATGAAGCCTTTGAATAACCTCTATCATCTTATTCTCATCGATTGGCTTTACCAAATAATCATAGGCCTTTAATTCAATTGCTTTTTTTGCGTACTCAAATTCAGTATAGCTGGTGAGAAATATGCTTTGGAACTTCACATGTTCTAATCCCTGTCGAACCATCTCTATGCCATCAAGTCTAGGCATCTTAATGTCCGTGATCACAACATCCGGTTTATTCTCGATAATCTTTTGCAGACCCTCTTCTCCATCAGCAGCTTCTGCTACAACAACACAATCCATACTCAACCAGTCTATGGTAAATATTAACCCTTTACGAATGATATCCTCATCTTCCGCTATTAATATTTTAAGCATTATTACCTCCTTCTCCATATCTTATCGGAAGAATAACTTTTATTGTTGTCCCCTTATCCAGTATACTTTCAATATGAATACGATACTCTTCACCATATTTTAGCTGTAAACGTCGGTTAACATTATATAAACCGGAATGACTGCTCCGATTGGTGGTGCTGTTAAGTACCTCTTGCATTTCTTCAAGAAGCTCTGGTGCCATCCCGGCACCATCATCCGAACAAATCATCACAAGCCTATCCTCTTCCTTATATCCACTAATCTCTACCACAAGACGCTCACGGCCTACAAATCCATACTTAATAGAATTCTCAATCATAGGCTGGATTAGAAGCTTTGGTATAATACACTCCTCAATCTCTTGTGAAATATCAATCGAGTATTGGAAGCGTTTATTAAAGCGATATTTTAGAATACTCATATAATTTTCTGTATAGGCAATATCCTCGTTTACTGTGACCTCTGTCTGTATATTACTGATACTGTAACGGAGTAAGGTTGACAGATTAAGAACCATCTTGCTCGCAATATTCGGTTCCATCTTGCACATAAACCGTATATTTTCTAAAGTATTAAATAAGAAATGAGGATTAAACTGAGACTCTAGCTGCTTTGTCTGAGAGAATGCTACCAGTTTACCCATCTCCTTATTTCTTTCAATCTGATCCTTTAGGCTGTCCAGCATCTGATTATAGGCCTCAGCAATGATTTCAAATTCATCATTGCTGGCTATATCAATGTGGGTATCCAGATCTCCTTCTTTTGCCTTTTCAAAGGTATCGATAATTGCATATAAATCCTTTGTTTTCTCAGCGGCTATACTCTTAGAATTAACGAATACAAATAAAAACATCATAGCAAAGACAAAGAGCAGTATACCTACAATATATTTCGTAATTATTATCTGATTACTTAATGGTAATATCGAATAAATCAAGATTCGATTACCTAGAATACCACTGGTTACAACAAAGAATTCACCTGCACTATTTTCCACATGAGCTTTCTCTTTCTCCACCGTTAAATCAAACCGTTCCAGGGTATCAAGAAAGTTATAATTATTAGCGACAAACACCCATCCCGCCTCGTCTGTAATCACTGTCTGGGAATCCAGTGCTGCAATGTCAATAAAGAATTGTCTGTTATCGATTACAAAGACAATATAGCCACTGATTACTCCATCCTTAAGAATCGCTTTACCGATTACCAGTTGCATATTCTCTTCTCCTGGGGCCTTTAGAAGCTTTATGGCAATATTCTCGGGATTTTGCTTCATGATTCGAAAAACACCCCAATTACCGGCGTACTTACCCTCCAAATATTCAGGTATTACCTTTGATCCGGTTATAATCGGAGTGATATTCTGATCAAAAACAAATATATTGGCCTTCTTATCGACCAAATTAGAAACACGATAAATATTTTCAAATATCTCTACCCTTTGCTCTGCACCCATGTCCCTATTGGCAACTAATGTCTGCTGATTTTCCAACATATAGATTAATTCCACATAGGCATTTATCGTTTTTTCTATTGTATTTGTAATGGATGAATTTTCCTTTGTTGTAGTAATCTCTGTAGAATATCTCCATATTCCCAAGAAAATCAGCAAGCAAACCATGGTTAAAAGTGCAACCGGGATGATTGAATAAATTAAAAGCATTCTACGGATACCTTCTTTGTAATAGCTATGCTTCTTTTTCATACAATCATCCCTTCGCATCATGATTATAAGCTTATCTCTTTTTTACCAGTTAACCTAAAGAATATTAATAGAGATACTACGGTCGTAATGGTAAGAATAGTTGCTAAGGCTGCTGCCGTACCGTAACTGGAACGGATAACCTCGGTATAAATTGCAACCGACATGGTCCTTGTATCTCCTGTATACAGAATTACAGAAGCACTTAATTCATTAATTATAGTAATCCAGCTTAATATCGCACCTGAGACGACACCAGGCATCATCAGTACTGCCGTCACCTTGAAAAAGGTTTTTAACGGAGAATCACCAAGACTGATGGCAGCCTCCTCCAAGCTTGTACTGATCTGATACAGAATTGCAGCACTGGAACGCAGGGTATAAGGAAGACGACGTACAACAAATGCTATGATAATAATAACTGCTGTACCACTAAGTAGTAAAGGTTTCTTATTAAATGCCAGTAGTAATGTGATACCAAGTACAGATCCGGGAATAATATAAGGGAACATGGTCATGGAATCAATGATATTTGTTAACCAGCTTTTTCTTCTTGTTGTAATATAGGCAATAAACATAGCCATAAAGACAATAATAATAATTGCAATAATACCAAATTTGTAGGTATTCAAGATGGATTTTCCTAGGTTAGCAAATATGGTCTGATAGCTTTTCAATGAAAAACCATCTGTAAACATAGCACCCTTAGTCGCTTTAAAGGAGGTAAATACAACCGTTATCTGAGGAATAATAGATAAGAATACAATCAAACCGATTGCCACATGCAATACGACATTCTTAACTCCGTGCAGCTGCTTTTCCTGTATAGGTCGAAGGGAACTCATGGTAAAGGATTTCTTATTCACCACGTATTTCTGTCCTAGGAACATAATACCTGTAATAACGACCAGAATGACAGCCAATGCAGCAGCAAAGTTTGCCTTACTACCTACTTCACTGATGAACTCGTTATAGATTAATACAGGCATAACCGTATATCCCTCACCGATTAGCATCGGTGTTCCAAAATCCGCAAGGGCATTCATAAATACTAACAGAGAACCTGCTAAAATAGTCGGAGCAATCAAAGGAACAATAACGGTAGAAATTTTACGGATAGGGCTACAGCCAAGGCTTTCTGCGGCTTCACTTAAGGAGCTGTCCACCTTTTTTAGTGCTCCCTTCGTGTATAAATAGATATAGGGATACAACTTTAATGTAAGTACCAGGAGGATTCCTCCAAAGCCATAAACTGAGGGAGTCTCTATCCCGAAAGCATTCATAAAGAACTTGGTGATTACACCACTACGTCCGCCAAGAACAATCCAGGAGTAAGCTCCGATAAACGGCGGGGACAGCATGGAGATAATGATCAATATATCCATTAAACCCCTATTCTTCACCTTATAAACTGTAGTAAAATAAGCCAGCGGTGCTCCGATAGCAACTGCTAAAGCAGTAGTACAGGTGGTGACCAGAAAGCTATGCCATAGGGTTCTATAGTAATACTTCTTCTCAAAGAACTTAAGGAAGTTAGCCATCGTAAACTCCTGGGTATTAGGATCCTTAAAACCACTTATGAACAATGAGAACAAGGGGTATACCAGAAACAAAGCAAAAACTATAACAATTACAAGAGTCACAACTGTCCAAAAATCTAATTTAAAACGTCTTTCCTTTCTCATCTCTTATCACATCCTTTAATCAGACTTTGCTTACCGTCTTCTGTAAATACATTAATTTTAGATGCATTTGGCTTTAAGGTTATTGTTTCACCAACCTCAAATATCCTTGCGGATTGACCAAGATCCTGTGAATACTCCAAGGAAGGCTGATTGTCTAATACCATTCCTTTGTCAAATTCCATCTCGTAATTGGTGTATTTACCCAAGAAGGTTCTATTCTTAATTCGCACCTTAAGACCTTCCTCCGAGACGATAAACTCCTCGGGGCGTACGGAGATAATAACCTTATTCCCCTCTTTATAATCCTGCTTAAGATCTTTTACATATACCTTATAACCATTCTTAAATTGAACATAGGCACCTGCTGTATCTTTATTATAGGTACCGTGGAACAGGTTTGAATGTCCGATGAAGGTTGAGACAAATACATTATAAGGTCTTGTATATATTTCCTCCGGTGTAGCGATCTGTTGTATCACACCTTCATTCATAATTGCAATACGGTCTGATATCGCCAGTGCTTCCTCCTGATCGTGAGTTACATAGACAGTCGTAATGCCTACCTTCTTCTGTACCTCTCTGATTGCACTTCTCATCTCAATTCTTAGTTTTGCATCGAGATTGGATAGAGGCTCATCCATCAATAGTACACTAGGGTGAATGACGATTGCTCTTGCCAGGGCTACTCTTTGCTGCTGACCGCCTGATAGCCTTTCCGGAAGTCGATCCTGATAATCACTGATTTTTACGACTTCAAGGATATCATCTACCTTTTTCTTCATTTCGTTCTTATTTACCTTACGGATCTTTAATCCGTACTCTACATTCTGTCTCACGGTTAAGTGAGGGAAAATCGCATAGCTTTGAAATACCATACCTATATTTCTTTTATGTGCCGATATATCATTGATTACCTTTTCGTCAAAACTGATGGTTCCGCCTTCAATACTGTTAAAACCAGCAATCATACGAAGTAGGGTAGTCTTTCCACATCCAGAGGGACCTAACAGAGTGAAAAATTCTCCATTATTGATGTGTACCGACAGATCGGGAATTATTGTTACATCACCGTATTTTTTAACTACATTCTCTATTTTAATTGAATTACTCATATTAATTCTCCTTTTTAGCTTGAGGGGATTATAAATTTATAAGGCTGTCCTATAAGGGTATCGCTTTGACAAAGAAAAGGATAACATGAACCACTTAAATACAGGCTGGCTGACATCTTACTGTTTTGCTTATCATTGGAGATTTGTCTGTCAAACAGTGTATTATGGGATGCATATTATCCATTTTCTTTACCATTGCTTTGATTTAAAACATCCCTAGTCTCTAAATCTGATTATGAAATATTACGATTTAGTAGCTTGTGAAAATGTCATTAAATTTCTCTAGCCATTCTTCCTTCTTCTCAACTACTAGATCTTCATCATCATAAATGATTTTGATTTCTTCCTTTGGAGTTAGATAGCTGGGGGCAGGAACATCGGTTCTTACGGAACGACGATTTAACTGCTCTACGATAATTGTCTGCGCATCTTTTCCTGTGATAAAGTCAATGAAACGCTTTGCATTTTCCATGTTTTTTGCATTTTTGATAATGTAAACACCATCAGGCTTGGAGATAACGCCTTCTTCCATATATACAACCTTAACCGGTGCTCCATCGGCAACATACTTAGCTGCACCCTCTTCAAAGGTAAGTCCAACTACATATTCACCATCTGCTACCCCTTTGTAAACTGCCGAAGAACCGCTCAATAATTTGCCATCAAGGTTCTCGGATAATTTGCTGACATAATCCCAGCCGGCTTCCGGATCACCGTTACCCATGGCATAAAGCATATTAATCAAATGCTCAAAGGAGGATGAGGATTTGGAAGGATCGCTATGAGCAATCTTACCCTTTAACTTAGGGTTAAGGAGGTCTTCATAACCATTCACCTCGATATCACCAATCAAGTCAGTATTTACCATGATTACACTGGGGATATCAGTAAATCTTGTAAGAGGACCCTCTACGTTCTTCATTCCTTCTTGGATGAATTCTTCATTCACAGATTGATAGTTCTCAAACAGATGCATCTGAGGCTTCATTGTGGAAAGTGATCCTCCCCAGAATATATCACCGAGAGGATTTGCCTGTTCAGACTCCACTCTCTTAAGAAGCTCACCGGTTCCGGCTGCGATTACTTCAACCTTAATTCCTGTCTGTGCTTCAAATTCACTTACCAAAGGATTAATGAACTCCAATGGATGAGGGCAATATATAACTAAATTACCAGTTGCCTGAGCCGTCTTAGTAGGCTCTGTCGTATCATTTGTAGCATTGTCCTTTGTGCCGTCTGTGTTAGCGTCATTATTCGTTGTTGCTTTACCACAAGCTACTAAGGATAAAGCCATGAACAGAACCAAACAAATCGATATTACTTTTTTCATAAATGTAATCCCCTTTTCTGTTATTTTGTTTGTAGGATTATTTTATCCTAAACCATCCGTATAAAATACCTAGATTTCTACAAAAATGTCTCAAAAAATGAACTAATCATATAATTTTTGTTCATTTCTCACGAAATTCTATCAAATTATTACATAAATGGTTACATTTACATATGAAAATGTCACAAAGAACAATACCGATCCGTCATTATCACCAGTGACAATCATAAAGCAAATACCAGCAACCCCTATTAGAATCAAAGTGCCAGTTTTCTGTCACTGTAGATAGAACAAAGAGTCAGCTTGCTGACTCTTTCGATGCTTGCAAAGCAAGCATTGCCTGACTGCGGGGTGCGAAGCAACAACTTCCTATCCGCGAAAGTGCGTCATCCCAAAGTGAACTTTGTTCACTTGCCCGGAGGGCTTTTTTTTCATAGGACGCAATTTCCTATACAATAAAAAAGTGAGAACGTTCAACATTACTCAAAGGTACTTATCAAACATTCTCACTTTAAATCTTCTAATTATTAATGCTATGGACTAATATATCAGCTCACATTCCTCAAACAAACGTGCTACTGCTTCCTCGTAATCGATGCATCTTTCTGATTTCTTAATCTTCTTCGCATATTTATCGCTATCGGAAAAAGCCTTTATCAGATATAACCAAAGCTCCTTCATTTTAAATAGTACATTGCGATCGCCGAAGAAAAGCTCCTTATAGCCAACATAGATTTCATTATGATAAGCTAGTAGTCGCTCCTTACTAAGGTTACCGTCTTCCGTAATTGCAGCGATCAGCCCTGGGTTTGATAGTAAGCCACGCCCCAGCATAACCCTGGTTATCTCCGGATACTCAGCCTGAAAACGCCTATAGTCACAGGCTGTAAAGATATCTCCGTTATAACAAATACGGTTCTTACTATTAGCTACCGCATAACGAAAGATTTCCATATTCGGTGTATTCTTATAGAAATCCTTCTGGATTCTGGGATGAATGATCAGCTCCTCCATGGGATATTTATTATAGATTTCCATCAGCTGGTAGAATTCCTCCGGATGCTCCTTACCAATTCGGGTCTTGATGGATATCTTGGTTACCGCTTCAGCGAATATCTCCTCTAAAAAGGCATCCAATTCCAAAGGCTTTGCCAAGAATCCAGAGCCTCTGTACTTTGAGACAACCGTACCGGAAGGGCATCCAAGATTTAAGTTGATTTCATCATAACCCAAGGCCTTTAACTTCTTAGCTGTATAGTTAAAATCCTTTGCATTATTCGTTAATAATTGCGGAATCAGCACAACACCAGGATTGTTATCCGGTAGAATATCATTTCTTTCCTTTCCTTTAAAGCTGTCATGCTGGCTTGCTGTGATGAACGGCGAAAAATATTTATCCACCTGATTATAATAGGTATGATGAGCATTTCTAAATATATATCCTGTGATACCCTCCATGGGCGCAAAATAAAAATTCATCCTTCGTTTACTCCCTCGTCTAATCTTCCGCAAAAAAGAAGTCGTTATATTCACTTTACCTTTGGTTCTTTATTAAAAACTGAGCTTCTGACGAAGAACCATCGGTAATATTCCACCATGCTTATAATAATCAATATCAACATAGGAGTCAAAGCGTACTATAGCATAAAATTCCTTTGTCGTACCGTCTTTGTCAGTTGCTGTAACCTTTACCTGAGCTCTGGGCTTCAGCTCTGCATCAAGTGCAACGTCATATACCTCTTCCCCTGTCAGTCCGAGGCTCGCTGCATCTTCACCTGCCATATACTGTAGAGGCAGAATTCCCATCATAACCAGATTAGAGCGGTGAATTCGTTCATAGCTTTCCGCGATAACCACCTGTACTCCCAGTAGACTGGGACCTTTAGCTGCCCAGTCTCTGGAGGAGCCCATTCCATAATCCTTACCTGCCAAAACCAATAAACCGGTATTGGTCTCCTTATACTTAAGGCTGGCATCATAGATAGACATGATCTCTCCGGTCGGCCAGTAGGTGGTATAGCCCCCTTCTGTTCCGGGTGCCAGCTGATTACTAATTCGTACATTAGCAAAGGTTCCCCTCATCATTACCTCATGATTTCCCCTGCGTGAGCCATAGGTATTGAAGTTCTTTATCTCCACCCCAAGTTCCTGAAGATAGTGACCTGCCGGAGTATTCTTTCCTATGGCACCTGCTGGCGAGATATGATCTGTAGTAATCGAATCCCCGAACTTAGCCAAAGCCCGAAGACCTGAGATTGGTCTAATCTCCTTGGTCTCCATGGAGAAATCCTCAAAGAAGGGTGGCTTTCTGATATAAGTGGAATCCATCTCAAACGGATATAACTTGCTTCCCCCTGCACTAATCTCATTCCACATGTTATTCTCATAAATCGCCGAATACACCGACTGGAACAATTCAGGATTAACGTAATCGGTAATTGCACGTTCCAGCTCGTCCTGTGTCGGCCAGAGCTCCTTCAGATAAACTTCACGGCCATCCTTGCCTATTCCAAGAGGCTCCTTAATCAGATCTATATTAACGGTTCCGGCAAGAGCATAAGCAACAACCAAAGGCGGTGATGCCAGATAATTTGCTTTTACCTGAGAATGAATACGTCCCTCGAAGTTACGATTACCGGATAAGACGGAGGTTACCAGAAGATCATTCTCACTAATCGTTTCTGAAATCTCAGGTAACAAGGGTCCCGAATTACCGATACAGGTTGCACAACCATAGCCTACAATCTGAAAGCCCAGCTGATCCAGATAATCCTGTAGGCCAGCGGCCTCCAGATATCCAGTTACTACCTTAGAACCGGGAGCCAGAGAGGTTTTAACATGAGCCGGAACCGTAAGTCCCCGTTCTACCGCCTTCTTAGCCAGGATACCAGCTCCTAGCATAACAGAAGGATTCGAGGTATTGGTGCAGGAGGTGATAGAAGCAATTACGATTGAACCGTTTTCCATGGTACTGGTTCTTCCATCCTTTCGGTGCAATTCAACCTTTTTACTCAGTACCTCCTCAGACAGACCATGTCCCTGATTGCCTTTTGGAGCAGTAAGGGATTCGAGATACCTCTCCTTCATCTGTTCCAGTGGGATCAGATCCTGAGGCCGTTTCGGACCAGCCAGGGCCGTGGTGACCGTGGAGAGGTCCAGGGTAAGCACTTCTGTATATAAGGGGTCTACCTTATAATCATTAAACATCTCATTTTCCTTCAGGTAAGCTTCCACAAGGGCAACCTGATCCTCACTTCTGCCGGTCAGCCGCATATAATTCAGGGTAATTTGATCTACCGGGAAGAAACCACAGGTAGCACCATACTCTGGTGCCATATTAGCAATGGTAGCTCGATCGGCAAGGGATAGATGCTTTACACCCTCACCAAAATACTCAACAAACTTATCGACAACACCACGTTCTCTAAGCAGCTTTGTCAGTCGAAGAGCAAGATCGGTAGCGGTTGCTCCGGTCGGCAGCTCCCCTATCATCTTAACGCCAATCACCTCAGGAATCGGCAGATAAGATGGCTGTCCCAGCATCCCAGCCTCTGCCTCTATCCCTCCGACACCCCAGCCAAGGACTCCTAATCCATTGATCATCGTCGTATGGGAATCGGTACCCACCAAGGTATCAGGAAATACAACTGTCCTTCCATCTTCAACCTTCTCCAGTACTACCTTCGCTATATATTCCAGGTTCACCTGATGGACGATACCATTGGCAGGTGGTACAACTGCAAAATTACTGAAAGCTTTTTTGGCCCAATTTAAGAATTGATAGCGCTCTTTATTTCTCTCGAACTCCAATCTACTGTTTTGCTCAAGAGCCTCAGAGCTTCCGTAAGAATCTACTTGAACGGAGTGATCGATAATCAAATCCACCGATACCTCCGGATTAATCCGGTCAACCAGGGCTTCCCTATCTACACCATTACCTTCCTTAGTGTTACTTACCAAAAATTCATCAATAGCAGCTCTCATAGAAGCCAGGTCTAGAACCGCCGGAACTCCGGTAAAATCCTGAAGGATAACTCTAGCCGGCTTAAAGGGAAGCTCTTCTGCCTCTGATGTATGGTTTGTCCAATCTGCAAGGCTTCTGACATGGTCTTCCTTAATTACATAATCATCCTGCTGTCGAAGTACCGATTCTAGCAATACCTTTATGGAATAAGGTAGCTGACGGATATTATATCCTTCCTCCTCCAGCGCCTTAAGGGAATAGTAATGATAGGTCTTCCCTGATAGGTTGAATTCCCTAAATACTTTTTCTTTATTAAGCTTTGTATTATTCTGTTTCATTTATAGTACCAGCCTTTCTGTAAAACATTCCACAGCGTTGCCTATTTAATACCTAATTAATACCTAATTAATATTTATCCGTATCAAGTGTATTTCTATTCTAATCTAAGCTTTTGCATTAAGTTAAGGTCGTATCCTCCAAAGCAAGCTTTAAGGCTTTTCACTATGTTTACTAAACTGCAAAAGCTTGTTCATATTTATTATACCATATTAAATTGGTTTAGAAACTCCATAATACAAATATCAGCCTCTTGCACAATATCATCCTATAAATATTCCACCCCTCTATGAATTAACACGAATTCTTCCCTATATGGTCGGGAAAAACGTAATTCAATGCCACCTCCTGTACCTTTGGAGTTACAAGTGCTAATAGCCTACATATTATGTTAGCTTTACATAAAAACCCTTAGGATAGATTAACCTAAGGGTTTTTATGCAGTGTTTAAAGCTATTACTTATTCAATTATAATCTGAGTAGTCTATACTCATGAACTTTAAGCTCCAGTCCGGTTCTATTCTGTGACTAGTTCCTGACTGTTATCAACATTATTGTATTGCTCTAGGTCAAGCTCATTCTCACTCTTCGCTACGATAAGGGCACTGGTTGCAGCTGCACTTACATTCGTTGCAGTTCTCGCCATATCTACGATGGAGCTGATAGGTGACAGAATTACTATAATTTCAATCGGTAATCCTGCAGCAGCAAATACAGCAGTAGCTGTGATGGTCGCTGTTCCGGGAACTCCTACTGTACCAATGCTTACTAGGGTAGTGATTAGGATAAGTAACAGATACTGTCCGATGGAATACTCCAAATTTAAGCCCTGTATCGCAAATACTGCCATAATCGTAGGCCAAATTCCGGCACATCCAGGCATTCCTATGTTAGCACCAAGCGGTACGGCAAAGGAAGTTATCTTCTCAGATACCCCTGCCTTTCTCAAGCATTTTTCTGTTGCAGGTATGGTACCTATACTGCTTTGTGTAGTAAAGGCTATAATCTGAGCAGGCCAGATATGTTTGAAGAACTTAAACGGATTGAGTCTTGCCAAAGCTCCAATCAATATTGCATTCACACCAAAGGTTTGAATTGCACATAGAAGATAGGATACCAAGAGGATTGATAATAAGGGCAGCAATTTGTCTGCACCATTGTTGGAGACGGCATTTGCTACCAATGCTAATACAGCGTAGGGTGTAAACTTAATAACAAAGGATATGGCTTTATTAATTACCTTGGAGGTTGAACTCACAAAGTCCTGGAATGGCTTAACTCCCTCCGGATCCTTGGCAGCTAAGGCTACCACTGCTATTCCGATGACTAAAGCAAACAGGATTACAGGTACCACTGTATTGGTTGAGGCCTGAGCAAAGAAGTTCTTCGGGAACAGATCAATGATTACCTGGGTAACCTGTGGAACCTGCTTCGCTTCATAATCCGTCGGAAGAATAACATTCGCTCCCTTGCCGATACCTAAGGCTAAAGCAGTCACAATGGTTAAGGTAGAGGCAATAAAGGTTGTGGAGGTTAATAAACCAACACTCTTTACACCGATTGTTTTTAGACGATTTATATTTTCCAGCTTTGTGACACTGGTTATGACGCTAAAGAACAATAAGGGTACCACAAAAGCGGAAATTACATTGGCGTAAATGGAACCAATCGGTTTTACATAATCCGTATGCCCCTTAAAGAGGAGGCCAAGTCCGATACCAAATACCATAGCTACGATTGTTCGAATACCAAAATCAACATTCTTTTTATTTAAAAATACTAAAAAACCGATTAGAATAACGGCTGCTCCTAAGGCGCCTAAGGCTAATAAATCTATGTTCATATAAAATCTCCTTCCAGGATAATATTACTTCAATATGCTGTTGGAACCTTCAATTGTTCCTTCCATAACTTGAATAACTGATAGTATATGGGTTATTTATGTAACCCATATGCTTATTTATCATTAACCGATACAACAGCAACAGCAGGAGCAACACATGAGGGCAGCCTCTCTCTTATCAATATTTAATTTAACAATTCTTTTCTTCATATATGTGTCTCCTTTCATATTTCATACTTTTCATACCTGTTTAGTATGATTTAGTCATATTATATGTCATAAGTACTTGTATTGTCAATCGTCTTTTCTTGTATATGAAAAATTTTTTATAAAAGTTTTTTATAAAAAAACTTCGTAGATGCAAGTTACTCTCCTTGAGTAATCAAGTCATCTACGAAGTTTATCATTAATAACACTTTATTTAATTACTATTAATGCTCTGATGGTTTTTCAATATCTCTAAAGGCAAGAAGATAATTAGCTCCGCTGACAATAATGCCTCCTCCAATGAAATTACCGAGGGCAGAAACGGAAAGATTATAGAATATCTGAATTAGGCTTACATCTGAACCACCAAAATAAGCAGTGAATAAATAAAACATATTTGCTACCACGTGCTCTGTCCCACTAAGAACAAAAACCGTGATTGCAAGCCATACTACTACTACCTTACTAATCTCCTCCCTACAGCTGTATGCCAGACATACTCCGGTGGATACAATAAAATTACATAATATCCCACTAATTAAAAGCTTATCAAAGGGCATATGTACCTTATGTTCCGCTTTCTCCATAATCAAGCTTAGGGTAGCATCATTGAAGACACCCGCCTTCGTTGTCATTAAAGCAACAATAATAGCCCCGATTAGATTTGCAATTAGAATAATGAATAGAATTCTAAATATCTTGCGAATCTTCGTATGCTTTGTATAAACAGCCAGCATAACCATAGTGTCGCTGGTAAAAAGCTCTGCCTGCATAAACAGGACTGCTATAATCCCCACCGGAAAGACCAGGGCTCCAAGAAAGTTTCCAAGTCCTGGATCACTTAATCCTGATGCCAGCTTGAGATATGCAATCGCACCTACGGCAATATACATGCCTGCTAATATCCCCTGAACCAGTAATATGGGGAAAGTCTTATTTGCTTTGTGTTTGCTTTGATATAATATGTATTCTGTGAGTGCTTTGGGGCCTGAGTAGGTCTTCATCTAAATCTGTCCTTTCTGTAATCAGCATTAATTACCACGGCGCAACGCGGGCTTAGGCATTATAACACATTGATCTGTCAATAAAATGTGATTTGAATCACATTTTTCATTTACCTTTTCATTCTACAGATATTTATATCTGAGTTATTGACATTAAAGTTACTTTAACCTTTATAATACCCTTTATAAGATTATTCACCTGAATAGAAAGAACCGTCATAGTTATAAATAATTACTGCTATGAAAGGCTTTTATTATATTGCGAAAGGATATGATATAATGAGAGCAAATACTATAATGCTTAACCAAGAGGTAACCAGAAATGACGCTATTGTCATTATGAATTGGATGGAGAATCACGAGGTGACCAAGTATCTGAACGAGATGACAAATATCTCCTCAGAGATCAAACATACCATAGAGCGGGTCAATATGTCTATTATGACTCATTTATTTAACCGTGACGGAAGCTTTTTTTTGATTCATGACGAAGATCAAAATCCCATTGGCTTTCTCAAGCTTTTACGCAGAACACAGGAAGCAGAGATGGTGATTGTTATAGGAGAAGAAAGAAAATGGGGTCAGGGCCTTGGTCAACAGTCGATACGCCAGGGTTTAAATATCGCTTTTTTTGAGTGGAGAATCCCTCGTGTCATCGCAAAGATCTGCAAACAGAATCTACGCTCCATTAAAGCTTTTGAAAAAACAGGATTTACCTATGAAAAGGAATTGAACAATTCCATCCTCTTTTCTATCACTCAGGAGGATTATATCCAAAGCTTATTGTAACGTAAAGCTACCACCCTTATATGGAGTGCCTTTGGTAATCTCGGTATTTTAGATAAAATTATAGTCTATTTTCACAAAGTACAAGCATATTAGTTAGAGTGTATAGTAAAATAAAAGATTGAACAAATGAATGGGAGAATCAAGGATTCTCTCATAGTATATACGGTTGTGAGAAAGGTAGGGTTTTTAGGATGAAAAGCACGTTTTCCATCGGTGAAATATCAGAATTGCTAAATATACCAAAGTCTACACTTCGTTATTGGGAAAGTGAAGGGCTGATACAGTTGGACCGGGATGACGAAAACAATTACCGCCAATATAACCCTAATTCGGTGTTTACCATCTCTGATTTAGCCCATTATCGCTGTCTTAGAATGTCCATCGAAGAGATGAAAAAGCTGCCTCAATTATCACCCTACGAGTTGGAGGCTTCCTTGGCAGACCTAAACCATAACCTGGATGAAAAGCTTCAGGAGCTCTATACTGCCAAGGCTTATATCACGAAAAAGACTGAATATATCAAAGAATATCAACGGCTTAGTAGACAAGAGTACCTAAACGAATCACCCGATTATAACAGCATCTATCAATTTGCCATTGAGGATAACCAGGCCTGGGCAATCTATATTAAGGATCAACACCAAAGTATACTTCTATACAATGATGTGAGAGGCAGTGTAGAGACCGGTCTGGCTATTCCAACCTCCGAAAATCATCCTAAGCTATGGGAAAGGGATGATAAGGCAAGCTACCTTTCTTTTGTTTTGAAGGTACCTTATAGCAATCCCTCCGCGGAAGATTTCAAACCTCATATTGAGGAGATAAGCAAACAAGGGTATCGAGTAACCAATCTTTTTGCCCGATATTTATTTTCGGCCTGCGACGGACAGTATTATGATTATTATAAAGCCTTCGCCGAGGTCCATTCTAGATAAGTTATATCATTATAGTAATTAAAAGGGGGTATACACTATGTCTCAAGAAATCTATATCACACTGGAAGATAAGGACAAAATCATGGCTCTAATTGACAAAGGCGAAGTAGACCAAAGAAGAGATGCACCTTACCTTAAGGCGCTCGAAAGGGAGGTTAAGCGGGCCAAGGTCGTATCACCAGAGGATTCCTCCGTCCGTTTTATCACCATGAATTCTACTGTAATGCTACTGGTAGATGGTGAACCTGAGGAAGTAACGCTTGTCTTTCCAGAGGATAGCAATCCAAAGGATAACAAGATATCCGTATTATCTCCCATGGGTACTGCCATTCTTGGATTACAGGAAGGTAGCAGCATCGATTGGAAGATTCCGAGTGGCATGATACATATCATCGTAGATAAGGTCTTATCTAGCTATAATCATTGTTATTGATCACACCTTGATAATATTGATATATGAGTCTAATCAAGGTTTCCGAAATCGGAGACACTCTCGCTTAGTTGCATTACGTAGCGGTACATAAGGTTCTAAAGGATGGAACCTAGGTACCGGCGAATGCAAATTTTCCGGATATTTCTCTTTCATATGATGTAAAATAAGATATAATGAAACTATATCAATCCCACCTAAAAATCATAAAGTAACGGGGAGTTTAGCAAATGCATTATATCGTATTGGATCTGGAATTTAATCAGGAGCCTTCTTCCTCAAATATATCTGCTGACAGGCTATCCGTCTGCCCTTACGAAATCATACAAATCGGAGCGATCAAATTAGATTCCGAGCGGATAGCTGTCGCTAGCTTTAATCGATATATTAAGCCCACCATCTATCTTAAGGTCAGTGACTTTGTTTCAGAATTAACCGGGATAACCACACAAAGACTCCTTCCGGAAAAAAAATTTCCCCAAGTTCTGGATGAATTTATACAGTTTATAGGAAATGACCCCGTGTTATGTACCTGGGGTATGACAGATATCAAAGAATTGTATCGTAATGCTCGCTTCTACGACTATAACTTGATGCAATTACCGGATGTGTTTATTAATATTCAGCCATATGTATCCGTCCTATTAAAGCAATCTCCTAAGAAATTGTTTAATCTGCAGGCAGCGGTAGAAGCACTTTCAATCCCTATCTCCTATCCCTTTCACAATGCTCTTTATGATGCCTACTATACCACACAGCTATTTAAGAAGCTCTCTGCTCTGACCCTTCAACCGGAGAAGTATATTCCTGATTTACAGAAGCCTAAAAGGACACCGGCAAAACAAGTGGTAGATTATGAGGGCCTATTAGAACAATTTAAAAAAATGTACCAACGCAATTTAACCAGAGAAGAACAAAGTATGATTACGCTAGCCTACAAAATGGGCAGAACGCATCAATTTGTAAAAAAGCAATCCTGACCTCGTATTTAACAAAATCAGGATTGCTTTCTTATGTATTCTATCTTTTATAATAATCCGAACAGGGCCAAAATGATAGGATAAGCACAGGAACAGATAAGAACCAATATATTATATATTTTATGTTCAAAGCTTAAGTCCCTAGGCAATAAGGTCAAATTCTCTCTGTTCACACGTTTCTTAACCTGTATACCAATCATAATCTCACTAGACACAAACCCAATCAGTGGTGCTATGATACTCCCGTATACCAGAGCTTTCTTATTTCCATTGAAGCTACCCAAACGTATAATAAGAGTATTGATAATGATACTCAAGAAATTGATTAAGATATAGGTCTTATAATTTCGGTATACTCTATCCCAGCTTTCATCGGAGAAAACTGCGGTTTTGTAGAAGGAGAACAGCTTCTCCTCATGATATACCTGTGACCTACCAAGCTCGTCTAACTTTTCCTTCAGCTTTGTGATAAAGTCTCCAACCTCTTCCAGTGCTACCGTTAACCGTATTGTTCCACCTTGGTATTTTATTTTCACCCATCCACCAGTATATCGGATGGAAGGAAACCGCAGCCCCTCAATGTCACCATACGGTATCACTTTACGAGATTTTGCATTGGTATAAATAATTGATTCCTCAGTCAAAGTAACACTGATTGCTTGGAACCGACTAAGTACAAGGAAGTATACAATCACCATTTCAATGGTAATGATTATTAATGTGATTAGTAGTATTATACAGATAACCGCAAATAAGGTTACGTCCAATTCCTCCTCATCCGACAAGAAGAATCCGAATACCATTAGGGCAATTCCCATATAGATTGCTCCCACATAAATCATCAGGAAAGAAAAGGGTGCCCTCAAATGTTTACGATATAAATAAGTTTTCACTGGTATATCCTCCTATATAAAAAGTCTTATGGCACTTATCGCAGTCATAGCAATTACAATATAGCGGAAATATTTATCGTTGATTTTCTTAATAACAAAGAAGCCTAAGGCAGCGCCTACGGTTATAACCGGTATCATTACAATTGTTGTTGTGAATGAGCTTATACCAATATTATTCCATACAAATATCTGCAGGGGAAGCTTGGTAAGATTGATAATAAAGAAAAACCATGCATTCGTACCCATATAATTATTCTTCTTAAAGCCAAGCGCCAGCAAATAGATACTGAAAATCGGACCTGCAGCATTACCGATCATGGAAGCAAAGCCACTTAGTATACCTACCAGAATATAGAACCAGGCATCGTTCGGAACTGTGAAATCCTTCCCCTTCTTCTCGGTATATACCAGGATTCCCAAACATAATAATACAATAATTCCAATCAGCGTAACAAAGGTCTTATCACTGATATATTTTCCTACAATAACTCCCAGGGTCAGACCAATCAATGCCCATGGTAAAGGTTTAAAAACATTTTGCCACTGAACACTGCGCCTATAGTACCAAATCGCAAAGATATCTCCAGCAAGAAGCATCGGTAAGAGAATACCGGTGGAATCCTTACCGCCAAACACAGTGGCAAGGAATGGAATAACCAACATTATAGTTCCACCGATTCCTGTCTTCGAGAATCCAACTAATAAAGCAGTAAAAATGATAGTAGCCCATTGAAGGTCATTATAATTAAGCATTTGAATTATATTCATATATATAACCAAGCCTTTCTCAGTAGTGGTATATTAATTTTTTATGATGCCTACCTTAGGTTAGTGATGACGGAAGATATCAGTTAATTCCTCTTTTGAAATAGCTCCAGATAATCTGCATAGCCATCCTGCTCCATGCTTTCTATTGGGATGAACCTAAGAGCTGCGCTATTGATACAGTATCTCAGACCACCCAGCTCCATAGGTCCATCTGGAAATACATGCCCCAGATGAGCATCTCCTGTCTCACTTCTTACCTCTGTCCGTATCATACCATGACTGAAGTCTTTAATCTGTTTGATTGCAGCTGTATCGATTGCCTTTGCAAAGCTAGGCCAGCCACAGCCTGACTCAAACTTATCCGTAGATATAAATAGTGGTTCTCCAGTCGTTATATCAACATAAATTCCTTCTCTAAACTCATCAACATATTCATTTTGAAACGGTGGCTCTGTAGCATTATTCTGGGTTACCTCGTATTGAAGCTTTGTTAAGCTCTCTTTCAGCTCTTCCTTTGTTTTCTTATTATATTTCTTCACAGAAAATAAACTTCCTCTCTTCAAAATGATTGTATACAATTCATATACAATTACAATAGCTATTATAAACTTAATTGTCAAGCCTAATTCACACTACCAACCTTGTTCCTGTAAGTGGTTTATACTAAGAAGCTCCGTAGCTATAATAAACAACACCCCTTCAGACTCTATATTATCCGAAGGAGTGTCTTGTCTTAAAGCCGGAGCTCATAGGTTCATATCAATACCAATTATTCAATAATAAAGGTACAATGAACAACAGCGGTGATCTCCTTTTCTAAGGAAGTGGTATCGTTAATTCCATAATCAGAGATTTCATTGGAATAAAGAGGTGTTATCTGCATGACACCCATATCTGCATAGGTTAATTGGCCAAGCTTACTACCTGCATTCTCAGCCATCATCTGAGCACGTCTTGTTGCATCCTTGGTTGCAGCCGCAAGCATCTCCACCTTGAGATCAGCAAGCTTTGTATAATGATATTGGGGTTCATAGGATTGGAACTGGACCCCATCATTCAGAAGCTCCGTTGCACTTCTAGATAACTCTGTTACCTTATCAACATCACCCGATCGAATAGTGACAGTCTGGCTTAAATCATAATAGTCAACTACATTGGTATATACACCGTATTCATTATAAACATAGATCACATTGGTTGTGATTGAGGAGAATACTATCTCGTCCTCACCGATCCCTTTATCGACCAGATAATTCTTAACCTTCTCACGGCTTATTTCCAACTCTGTGTATGTATCCTGCAATAACTTTGATTGGGAATGGAAATATCCGGTCCACACAATCAAATCAGATGTAATCTGCTGCTTGGCGGAGCCGGTCACTACGATACTAGTCTCTGAACTTTTTAACTTAACAACTCCATTGACAGCTATCAGAGATGCCGCAATCAATCCTCCCATCACAATCAGAGCAATAATAATGTTCCCTATCGTCCTATTTTTGTTCTCATTCATAACTATATCTCCTCTGCACGCGCTTATTCATATCGATGCATCCTATCTCATTCAATATATGTTATTCCATAACCTATATTAACATCAATACATCAAATTTTCTTAACCATTTTATATTGTAATAGTATTTACATTATTATGCAAGAGTAAGAATTCACTTTTATACTCCCACAGATATATCAACGCATCTTTATATTCCTTCTCATATCGTTCTATAATGCGGTTCGTTTCGGTCAAAGCTTCCCCTAGCTTTTCAGTAATCATAGTTAGATATTGAGTCTCCTCTGGATCGTTCATCATCTTGATCAGCCTCCTGATATTTCATCACCTATTAATAGGAATAAAAAATATACCACCAAGTTACTTACTGGTGGTATACTGGAGGCTTAATTAATTACTAAATCGAATTTAATTCATTTAAGATTTTCCTTAACCATGTTGCATGTAATTCGTACATCCTGGCGTGCCTAGTTAGCTCTTCATTCTGTGATTGTATTCCATATTGCTGCGACCAATCTGCAAGTACCTGTAATCTCTTTGCTGCCTTAGCGATTACTTCCTCCTTACTGAATTTAATTATAGGCTCTCCTTGGCTGTATTCCTCAAGGAAATGATCTAATCTCTCCAGCATCAGATTGATTGAGAAGGGTGATACCTCTACATACTGATCAACTTCTCCAGCCGGAAGCAGTGGAACAAAACGATATACCGTATATGCAATGTCCCACAGACGGGATCCCGGAGAACATACATCAAAGTCAATTACTCCAATCCACTTTCTGTCTTGAAATACACAATTATAAGGAGCAAAGTCATTATGACATATTACCTCCTTAGCTTCATCATTCTCCAGAAGCCATGTACCATTCTTATAGTCAAAGTTAGCGGTAGCATCATGCCATTGGCGAAGTTTTCTTGCCGCCTCCAATAGTATGGACTCCTCCCATAGCCATTCCGGTGTATCGTGAGGAACCTCACCCTCGATATAAGATAATACATGCTTTCCCTCGGCATTAATTCCTTTCGATTCCGGTACCCAGGTGATCCCTTGGGCTCTAACATAAGTAAGTAGCTCATGAATCGTATGAGAAGCTTCCGAAGCTTCCTTATAGATCAACTGATTCTTTCGAATAGGAGAATTCATATTTCCCCCTGATAAAACCTCCTCAGCACTTTGTTTCATATTATCCCTCCCATATAAACAAAGAAATATATTTACTACTGCATATATATCTATTTGGCTGCCTTCCTAATTAACAGTCCAGCTCTGTCCGGGGTTACCTACCTCTACCACCTCGGCTCCGTTCAAATAAGCACTCCTTTCCTTTTTATATTGTTGAATAATCTCCGGCTTACCCCAAAAATGCATAGGATATACCATAGCGACCTTTGCCGTATGCAGAAGCTTCTCTAGTCCCAGATAGTACCACTCTTCCTGCCTTGGATCTAGCGGAGCAAATGCAATATCGATCCTTTTATCCTTGAGGTATTCCATCTCCCGATTGAATCTTGCCGTCATATCCTTATTGCTTTGCTCGGTCTCTTCCTTCCATACCCAATGATTCAGGTCACCGGCATGATAAATGGTCTTCTCTCTGTAATTTAATAAGAAGGCCACACCACTATCGGTGGAATTTAGGGTCTGTAGCTCTATGGTATGGTTATCCATATCCTGTAGTGTATACTCCATGTTTGGCTTGACCGTGAGAATATTCGCCAGTATCTCCTCCCTCAGGTGATACTTCTTTTCATTCGCTTTCTCAATCTTGATATCGGAGGCTAGTACATATTGAACCACAGGGTATTGATCTGCTAAGGCAAATATCTCCGGGTTGAAATGGTCTCCATGCTTGTGACTGGCAAATACAATTAGCTTCTTCTTAGGATTAAGTGCAGGTATCTCACCGGTATAATAATCAAACAACCAATAGCAATTATCCCATTCTAATAAAAATCCACTATGCCCAATGTAGGTTATATTCATTCTTTTCCTCACTTTCTTAAATAGTTCTTAATATTTCATTATACTTCAGCTCAAGGCTAATTGAAATCGCATACGAAATCAGACTTTTGCAACAGGCTCTTTATAGGGTTATAATCGGAGATCTGATTTCCACTTAGATATAATTCCTTTAAACCGGTCAGCCCCTTCAGAGGAGTAGCTGCTGAAATCTTATTATCCTTCAGATATAGCATCTCCAGCTTAGTGAGTTTACTTAAGGCATCTATATTACTTACCTTATTTCCGTTTAAGGAAAGTAGTTGTAGCTTCTTCAATGAGGCCAATACACTAATATCACTGATCGAGTTCCTCTGCAAGTATAAGTTTTCTAATTGTGTTAATGCTTTTAACGCTTTTATGTCGGTAATTTGGTTGTTATCCAATGCTAGTATTTTTAGACCTTTTTGGTTTTTTAATGCATCTACCGTCCGAATATTATTCATACCGATTTCCAGTGTATTTAACTTGGTTAATTTACTTAGGGGGGTAATATCTGTTATCTTGTTCTCTCGCAGATAGAGCTTCCTAAGCTTTGTAAGGCCGGACAAAGCATCTAAGTTCTTCAATTGATTCCCATTCAGAGATAATATCTCCAGCTTGGCCAGCTTTTTCAACGAATTAATATCAACAATGTTATTACGCTGAAGATAGAGCACTCTAAGCTTAGTCAAGCTGCTTAGCCCGCTGATATCATTTATTCCTAACTGCTGGGCATCCAGATATTCCAGATTTTTAAGATGCTTCAAGTCCTTAAGGCTTTTCACTCCCTGTGGTAGCTTCAGTCGGTAGATTCCTCCTACCTCAGCGAGAGTCAATTTTCCGGAGGACTTACCTAGCTTTTCCCGAACAGCCTGCTCGATGCCAGAATCCGTAAAACTGATATACTGACTTTCTCCCTCCACCGGCTCACCAAAGACAGCCATCTGTTCAAGAAGGGTAGACCATCCGTCCAGATGATATTCCTTCCCCTTAGCATCCGTGTAATCCGGTACATTCGCAAGACTCCATATGGAAATACCACCAAGTCCATAGGTCTTCGCTATCTCAACCTTTGCCTTTATGCTGTTACTGTCCTCATATAGGATGACATTCCAGGATTTGTCGGAGCTATTATAGTATTGTATGTAGGGAGTCTGTAGCTCATTATTATAGCCATAGGCAATCTGCTTACCCTTACCATCGGTATTATCGACACGCGCCTTAATTGACTGATATAAAGGTGTCAACCTACCTTCACGGCTTAATGCGTTACCCTTCAGGCTTTCCCATCCCTCTGCAGAGTCGACATCAAATCTCCACTGTGCGCTATCAAAGGTAATCTGTAGCCAGACCTTGGATAATATTTTTTTATCAGAAGCGGAATTCTTGATTTCATTTAAGGCCTGTCTGATTGGTTGGATTGGTGCCATGCTGTTAATTGGCATTAAGGCATCATAACCGGTATATTGGCTTACCTGGCTTTTAAGAAGACCTTCTACCGGCTCATAATCATGGGCCATCAGAATGACACGGTCGGCAACCTTCATAATTGCCGAATAATCATAGCCGTCATAGTATAAGCCGGGATTTACAGCTACGTAAAGCTTCTTACCGCTCGGTGACAGCTGACTCTTTAGATCCGTCAGAAATTGAACAAAGTAGGTACTGATTTGCTTACCCTCATACAGCAAAGGGGTCCCATCTGCGCTAGTATTACGTAAGCCCTCAAAGTCTATAACAACACCATCATAATAAATGCCATTTCCGGATGAAATATCTGTTTGAACAAAATCGGTAATTGCACGAAGCATTGCACTCCGCTTTTCTTCGTAGGGTAGAAGCTCATTACAGTCCTTCCCGTCCATATAGATATTGATCTGTATAGACTTTCCTTTGCTCTTAGCATATTCCACAGGCTTAAGATATTCGCTGGGATAGAAGAAGCTTTGATTACCATTGCTACCCTTCACGGTATTTATTACACCCGGCTCATCAGCATCCATTCTTGCCCAGGCAAAACTAACAGAATCCACATCATTAATGTACTTTTTCACCTGGTCAGAGAACTTAGCATTGGTCGGATAGAACCCATGAAGCTCCGCTTCCTTATCGTTACCTGCTGCAAAGACATGCCCCGGATTACTTAGAAAGGAAGCAACAAATACTAAAAATAAAAGGAATACCATACTTCTTTGTAATATTGAAAACATTCTCATATGATTTGATTTCGTTACATGTAATTTTCTCATTCTGATAAATCCTCCTCTATCTTTCGATATGCACTCCGTAGAATGCGAATCTCCTCAGCATAACCTTCCAGCTCGTTTGGTGTTGTGTAAAAACCCCTTAGCTGAGGACAGGTGACAGCCTATCTTGAACATTAATATCACTCCATTTTCGTTTTGTAATCGTCTCTTCGGGTACCGACAAATAATAATCACTGCTGATAGTCGAAGGTAATCGTATACTGCTTAACAACTATTGTATACTACCTTATCATATTTTTCAAAAGATTCCTAAAAATACCTGATTAGCTTAAAACCGTAGACATTATAAAATGTATTTAATAAAAAAGCCATATTTTCAGCCTTAAAATAAATATTTGTGTGAAATTTGTCAAATTTTTAAAATTATCTATTCCAATTTTCTAAGTAATATTGTATAATATATTTATTACATCGCAAGAAAGTGTGGTGGTTTTCTACAATTAAATATTCATAGTAATACGAGTTATAAATACTTCTATTATTTTGAATATTATTTTTTTAGCTACAATTTAGATTGATTAGTCAAACAAAATTATTACTTGTTTACACGAAACATTTATCAAAAGAATTTTTTATTGTCGGTCATTATGAAAAGAAAATCGAAAGGAATCTTAATCTATGAGCGCAAAGAAAACAGACAAATCGTTATTTGAATTAAACGGAAAACCTAGCTGGGGTAGCTCCGTACCTCAGGCATTACAACACGTACTTGCAATGCTTGTCGGTAATATTACTCCACCGATTCTGGTTGCACAATTACTTGGTTTACCGGAGGAAGAGAAAATTCTACTGATGCAGGCTGCTATGATTATCGGTGGTCTCACTACTTTGATCCAGCTATTCCCTATCCTTGGCTTTGGTATGGGATTGCCTAACGTAATGGGCGTTGCCTTTGCCTATATGCCTATTTTAACAGCCATCGGTATGAATTATGGTATCCGTGCTATCTTTGGCGCCCAGCTTGTTGGTGCTTTTGCTTCCATTTTCATTGGAATAGGAATCGGTAAGATACGTAAATTCTTCCCTCCTATCGTAAGTGGTACTGTGGTATTAAGTATTGGACTCTCACTATATAGCACTGCTATTACCTATATGGCAGGCGGCAATGCAAAGTCTGAGGACTTTGGTGATCCTAAGTACTGGCTCGTTGCTCTCGTTGTTCTCGCTATAACACTTGCTTGTAACTTCTTTGGAAAAGGTTATATCAAGGTATCCGGTATGTTAATTGGTATCGCAGCCGGCTATATCCTATCCATCGCTTTGGGTGGTATGATAAACTTTGATAATGTTGCTAATTCAAGCTGGATTGCACTTCCTAAGATCCTCTACTGGGGTGTAGAGTTCCATCCTTCCGCTATCTTAGCCATGATTATCATGTACATAGTACAGGCAGTACAGACAATCGGCGATGTTTCCTCCACAGCAATTGGTGGCTTCAGACGTGAAGCGACTGACAATGAAATCGGTGGAGCCATCAAGGGTCAAGGAATCATGGGTATGCTCGGTGCTCTCATCGGTGGTCTCCCCACTGATCCCTACAGTCAAAATGTAGGTCTTATCGTAACCACCAAGGTAGTAGCGAAAAGAGTATTCTTTATCGTAAGTATGATCATGCTTGCTGCTGGTTTAGTCCCGAAATTCGGTGCGGTTATGACAACCATTCCTTATCCGGTTCTTGGCGGTGCTACAATTACAGTATTTGCAGCCATTACTATGTCCGGTATTCAGTTGATTTCAGAGCAACCTTTAAATTATCGTAATAAGATGATTGTTGGTATCGCTTTAGCACTTGGAGTTGGTATCAGTACTGTATCTAATTCCTTGCAGTTCTTCTCAGCTGATGTTCAAAACATTATTGGTAAATCTCCTATCGTTGTATCCTTCTTGGTATCCTTTGTTCTTAACATTATTGTACCTAAGGATGATACTGTAGAAGAGGATTAAGCTTTCATGATTTATTAAATTAACTATTTCATACAATGCCTTAATATTGGAACGGGCTTTTTCAAAAACATGTGCTAGCTAAGATAAGGATTGCTATCCATGTTTTGAAAAAGCCCGTTTCGTTTTAATTAGTGATAGCTTTAAAGGCTGTCACATTAATAATATTTCCGTCTGATAATATTTTTATTTTGCTCTTTCATATTGAATCGGCCATGCTATTTCTTCCTTTAGCTCCTGAGCAGCATGGAGTGGCCAATAAGGATTTCTAAGTAGCTCTCGTCCTAGGAAGATCAGATCTGCCTCCTCCTTGCGAATGATTTCATCCGCCATATGAGGTGAAGTAATGAGTCCCCCAGCGATTACAGGAAGCCCTGTTTCCTGTTTGATTGATTTAGCATAGCCTACCTGATAACCGGGATAAGCATTCACACTAACATTGACAACACCTCCAGAGCTTACATTAACCACATCAATTCTCTCATTTGAGACAAGCTTTAAAAGCTTCGCAACAATATGTTCATTGTTACCGCCTTCCGCAAAATCCTCTGCAGACACTCTCAGTATAATTGGCTTTTCCTTCGGCCAAGTCTTACCTACCTCTTGAAGTACCTCCTTTAAGAATCTGGAACGATTCTCTTCACTTCCACCATATTCATCAGTTCGCCGATTCGTCAAGGGGGATAAGAATTCGCTGATCAGGTATCCATGCGCTCCATGGATCTCAATCACATCAAAGCCTGCCTGCTCCGCTCTTCCTGCTGCCTCCCTGAAAGCAACCTTCACCTGGTTAATATCATCCTTTGTCATCTCTAAGGGGGTTCGATATCTTTCGCTGAAAGCGATCGGACTGGGAGCAATACTCGGTTCTGCCATAACCTCTGATTTTCTGCCTGCATGAGCTAATTGGACTCCCACCTTGGCTCCACTTATATGGCATGCATCCACGATTCGTTTCAGTCCCTGTATCTGCTCATCCTTCCACAATCCAAGATCCCGATCCGAGATACGTCCCCTACTTTCGACTCCTGTTGCTTCGAGAATAATTAATCCTGTCTGACCAACAGCCCTACTGGTATAATGTATAATATGCCAGTCATTCGGATTTCCGTCATTGTCTGCACTATACATACACATCGGTGCCATAACAATTCTATTCTTCAGTTCCATATTCTTTATTTTATAACCGGTAAATAATGATGCCATAATGTTTCCTCCATTATACTTTTAGGGTATATCTCAACGTTATGATGACATGTGGGACATGTTGCTTTTATTATTACTATTTTAACCAAATATATTTACTTGTTCCCTTATTTAATATTTAGCTTCTTGATATACTCTCTGATTACCGACACAGAATTCTTAAACTTCTTTTTCTCCTCCGGTGTCAAATGAACCTCGATGATATCCTGTACTCCGTTTCGGTTGAGTATAGCCGGAACACCACAAAAGACATCCGTTTCTCCAAACTCTCCCTCTAACAGGGTAGATACCGGAATAATCTTATTCTCGTCATTCATCACTGCCTTAATGATCCCGACTACTGCCGTAGCTATACCATAACAGGTTGTTCCCTTCACCTCCAGAATATCTAAGCCGACACGGGCCACACGTCCAACGATATCATCCAAATTGACATTCTTATACTCTTCATTGTCTTCAATGATATCGGTGATTCGTTTACCACCCACAGTGACATGGGACCAGGGACACATCTGACTATCCCCATGCTCTCCCATGGTATAACCCTGCACACTTCTGGGATCCACTCCAATAAGTTCCCCAATGAAATGCTTAAGTCTTGCTGAATCCATAGCAGTACCGGTACCAATAACCTGATTCTTTGGAAGGCCGGATAGTTTATATACATAATATGCTATGATATCGACGGGGTTCGATACCACGATAAAATGCCCACGAAAACCGGATGCCATAATCGGCTCTACAATCGCTTTAGCAATATTCGCGGATAGCTCCAAGGTATCCAGCCTGGTCTGACCGGGCTTCGGAGGTGCCCCTGCTGTGATGACAACGATATCTGCATCCCCACAATCCTTATACTCGCCTTCCGACACCTTCACATTTCGATTTAAATACTCCACACAATGGCATAAGTCCATTACCTCACCACGTGCTTTATTTTTATTGATGTCAATGATCATAACTTCATCACAGATACCTTGTGTTATCAAACTAAAGGCGGTAGAGGAACCTACCAGGCCTGCTCCTACAATTACTACTTTACTACGATTAATCGTCATATAAAATCTCCCTTCTAATTATACGTCATTAGCAATGTCCTTTTCCGTCAATAGAGCAGGATTGAAGAGCCTGCTCGGTTACCTCACTTTTAATACTGATAATCTCTTCTAACTCAAAGGTCTTAGTACCATCCTCAAGAAGAAAGAAAGGTATTCCGATTCTGCCTTCTTGAATAACTGGTTTAAAGAGGTCATCGTGGTCACGATAAGCTAAAAATTCCTTTAAGGTCTTTGTACTTTCTGTGATGTTTCTATAATCCAACTCAATACTATTATCAAGACTTAATTGTTTTTTTGCGACCACACAATCCGGACAGATCTCGGCGCCATACATTGTAATTTTCATAATACTACTCCTTTTCATTATATAATATCATCTTATTCATTTAATTAATACTTTTTGTTATCATTTTATCCTTTTCTGCATTCTTCTTATCCAACTGGAAGAAACACGCTTCATGAATAGGAGCTAGAATTGCCCCAGTATATCATCGAACTGATCTCCTATAAAAGCCTTGCCTCCCTGTTGTTTGTCCAGATGATCTCTGCGTATCTGATCTCTGACTCGGGTGATCTCCGCCTTTAAGTCCTTTGCTGAGTACCGTACCGCTCCCTGTCCAAGAATAATTAACTGCTCTAATGCATCCGAGGTTGCAACCGTAACATGATGCTGTCTGCTCATTTCATGAGTCACCTTTTCAATATATTCATCCGCCGTTTCCGCTTCCTTTGTGTAGACCACATGAATGTTATGGTAATCAAATATTGATCCCAATCCACCCTTGACCTTATACGCATCAAACACAAGAATTACGATACATTTCTTAAAGCCCTGATAATTGCATAGGATATCCATCAATTTACTTCTGGCCGCATCCAGATTCACCTTGGCTAACTCATTCAGCTCATCCCAAGAAAATATAATATTGTAACCATCTACCAGGAGATATTCCTTCACAGGCTCTCTAGGCTTCTCCACCGATTGCTGTCTTGGAATCGCATTATCAACCTTGGATTTTTTCTCATAGCCAAGTCCACCGGAAGAGTAAGCTAGTTTTTGCTTAATGGGCCCATAGGTGCTGGTAAAGATTGCTTCTAGCTCTTTATCCTCCTGCAATGATCCCCCATAGGAGCTTCGCGACTTAGGGGTAGGAGCAAGCGGCTTCTCCTCAGGGATTTCCTCCTCTTCAGACTCTGGTTGCACCCAAAGGGAGGGCAAATGCATGTAACTATAAACCTTATCCCACTCTACCACAAAGCCTGCACCATGGGCACAGAAAATGGATCCCGTAGGATTATATAGATCTCTCTCACTATCATAATTCATAAGCTGTATCACTTCATCCTGATTATGACAGGGTAGATAGCCTCGTAAAGTGCAAAATAGTCTTCCCCGGCCTTTGGTATAAGCCGTGACCTCGGATTGATACCCCCTCATCGTGGCAACCGGGGCATATCCGGTAACGACGGAGTTCTCCCCCTCTACTTCTGGTGGGTTAACGGTCCCGTTCATTCTTACGATATCAGACATTGCCCTGCCAACTGTCTCCGAAGGGATCTCCAACCTAAAATTATAATAGGGCTCCAGCAGGATACTTTTCGCTTTCTTCAAGCCCTGCCTCACTGCACGGTAGGTTGCCTGCCTGAAATCTCCTCCCTCCGTGTGCTTTAGGTGAGCACGCCCCGCAATTAATGTAATTCTCATATCGGTTATCGGAGAACCGGTTAACACCCCCACATGTTCTTTTTCTTCCAGATGAGTCAGCACCAGTCGCTGCCAGCTCCGGTCCAAAAGATCCTCACTGCAATTGGTATAGAAGGAAAGTCCACTTCCCGGTTCATCCGGTTCAAGAAGGAGATGCACCTCTGCATAATGACGTAAGGGCTCAAAATGTCCTACCCCCATTACCGGTTCATTTATGGTTTCCTTATATACGATGTTCCCGGTTCCAAATTCTACATTTACACCGAAGCGCTCATAAATTATACTCTTTAAAACCTCGATCTGAACTTCACCCATCAGCTGGACCTGTATCTCCTTCAGCTGCTCCGACCACACGATATGAAGCTGGGGATCTTCTTCCTCCAGCTGCCTAAGCTTCAGTAGCATACTGTGGGGATCATGCCCAACGGGTAATATAATCTGATAATTCAATACTGGTTCCAATATTGGTATATCAGCAATCACTTCATTTCCGAGCCCTTCACCCGGATAGGTTCTGGTAAGCCCAGTTACCGCACATACCATACCTGCTTTTGCTTCGTCGACCGCTTCGTATCTTGCACCGGAATAAATCCGAATCTGATTCACCTTCTCCTCCCAGTATTCCGATTCATCTTCTCCCTCAGACAATCCTCTCCCTGAGGATATCCTTCTCTTATCCGGCTCATTATTGGAGAGTAAATTCTTAACCCGGAGGCATCCACCGGTAATCTTCATATGAGTCAGTCGATTGCCCTGATCATCCCTTGATATCTTATAAATCTTAGCTCCAAAGTCTTCTGGATATATGGGGGTTTTCGTATACTGCTGGAGTCCGTCGAGTAATTCCTCCACACCATCCAGCTTAAGAGCTGAGCCGAAATAGCATGGATATACTTTTCTTTCTGCAATGGCAGTGATTATGTCCGCCACCTTAAGGGTTCCCTCTTCCATATATTGATCGAGCAGCTCTTCGTCACACATTGCCAGATTCTCTAAGAAAGCTTCCTGATCATGGTGGGTAGAGAAATCAACACATCCATCACCCAACTTCTTCTTCAATTCATTTATCAATGCCGATTGATCCGTTCCCACGATATCCATCTTATTGATAAAAATGAAGGTAGGTATCCGATACCGTTTCAGAAGCCTCCATAAGGTTTCTGTATGCCCCTGGACACCATCACTTCCGCTTATGACCAACACCGCATAATCAAGGACCTGCAGAGTTCGTTCCATTTCAGCTGAAAAATCCACATGCCCTGGGGTATCTAGTAAGGCGACCTCTACATTCTTGTAGGAGAATACAGCCTGCTTAGAGAAGATGGTGATTCCTCTGGCACGCTCCAGTGTGTAGGTATCAAGGAAGGCATCCTTGTGATCCACTCTTCCTAATTTTCTTATGCTACCGGTCAGATAGAGCATACCCTCCGCTAATGTTGTTTTTCCCGCATCTACATGGGCTAATATACCGACTACCAGCTTTCTCATTCCTTATCTCCTGTGTCATTATGTTCATCTAATTGAAAGAAAAGACGTAAAAGTCCCTGCTCTCACGCCATTGTATGCTTACTATCTTTATTATTTATACTTTGCCGCTATCTATCCTTTTTGACTTGTTTTCTCATCAATTAAAACCCGTAGAAGCTCCAGCATTTTGTTATCTTTAAAATATTCCTTGCCGTATTCCAGATTAAACTGATAATCAAAGTCAGCCGGATTGTCCCCCTGATTATGTTGTATGATTGTTTCCGCCTTATCCAATGCCTTAACCAGCTTTGCCTCCGGTGTTGTATTGCCATTGTACTCCTGCCAAAGATCCAGCATCTGCTTTGCCTGCCGCTCCGGAAGCAACGAAAACACAGAATGTGCTGCTTTATATTCCATATCATACTTGTCATCCTTATCAGGATTTAGGGCAGCAGATATATCCCCTTCATAAATCTCCCCGATATCATGGATTAGGCACATCATAATGACTTTTGCCAAATCAAGCTCCGGATAATACTCCGTCATAACGCCGGCCAGAAGTGCCAGTCTCCAGGAATGCTCTGCTGTACTCTCCCTTCTTCCGCTGCTTGTCCAGGCCGTCCGAACCACTGATTTCAGCTTCTCTGCTTCTTCTATAAAAGCGATATATTGATTCAGCTCCATCTCATTCACCTACCTATATTTTTCTCATTCTTCTCAGGAACTTCTAGCTCCTTGTATTTGTAAGAACCTATTTTGAAAATGTTTATGTGTAATATCGGCGCACTCTTTGATATTATAATCAGAGAATGATCTACTTCTCACGATATCGGATTGCCAACCCCTTCAAGAAATTTTTGGCATACCGATCTCCACACTCCTTATAGTTACGCTGACCCTCTTTTCGTAAAACTGCGCTCAACTCACCGTTGGACAGAATTACTCCTGCTGCTTTAAAAATCGAAAGCATGTCCTCACTTGTGAGTGATAGGGCTATTTTTAATTTTTTCAGCAGAACATTATTAACCGCCCTATTATCCTTTATGATAAAAGCCTCTTTTTCCGGTTCTCCAGGCTTTACTTCCCGCTTCCCTCTCTTAAAGGTTATAAAGCCATTTAAAAAGCACTCCAGCATATAGTTATTACATTTTCTCATATCATCAGCAGCGATAAACTCTTCATCATCCGTATCAATATGATTGACATTCTTGGGTTTTAATAATATTCTCTGAAGTTCTTCTCTTTCAACGGTTATGCCACCAAGCTTGAAGATTTCCAGCATATCGGTATCCTTGATATCTAAGGCATATCGTAATCTTATTAAAATATCGTTATTATTCATAAGCAACCTTCTTATCTTTATTTTTGGTACCTACTTAAGAGCAGTAGAAGCAAATCTTTTTCTGTAACCACACTTTCTACACAGCTCCTCTACTGCTTTTCGTCTGGAAAAGCCATCTATTATATTAGAAGCCCGTTCTCCCTCGATAATCTCAGAAAATGAGGTTTTCAGTATATTTCCCAGGGCTATCACTCCCTCCCCATCCAAACAGCAGGGCACTACGGTTCCATCCACCAGAATCGCTGCCTGATTACGAAGTCCGTAGCAGAAGCCGACGCCATCGTCCTCCTTCTCCTTTAAATCCGGCCAGCTGAACTGATAGTCCTGATTCAAAAATATGCGATCAGCTATTTTTACACCGCTACCCGGTGTGACCTTCTCCAGAATCCGAAAGGGCAAATCGAACTCCCTTTCAATGGCGGCCAGTAGCTCATTGTTTCGCTTCTTCTCCTGATTAGCTATATTATTCTCTTCCAGGTTCCAGAGCCTGAGCGCAATAATCAGCTCTGACTCTTTCATAGCTTCTTTGATAAAGCTCAGAATATCATTGATATATTCCATCTTATTAGTAACCTTCTCATTACCATCAAAGCTATGCAGAGAGAAGTTAATCTGTCTGAGCGCCGGCTGATGCAGGAGCTTTTCCTTTACCCTTTGAATTTGTGTTCCATTGGTGGTGATATTCACCTGAAAGCCCTTACGATAGCTGATATCAAGTAATTTATCAATATTCGGATGAAGAAGCGGTTCCCCCTTCACATGAAAATAGATATAGTCGGTATAAGCTTTAACCTGGTCAAGAATGTGACTAAAGGTACTAATACTCATAAATTCCGGCGAACGTTTCGTCTGTGGACAGAAATCACAGTTCAAGTTACACACATTGGTTATCTCAATATAAAACTTCTTAAACTTTTTCACACCCTCGTCTCCTGTACTCCCTGTATTCAACCCAAGCTTCTAAATTCATCCCCTGTCAGTTCCCGGTATTTGCCTTTTGGAAGCGTCTCGTCCAACACTAATCCTCCGATGGAGACACGCTTCAAATAAGCCACATAGCAGCCTACGGCCTTCAGCATCCGTTTCACTTGATGCTTACGGCCTTCTGTAATTGTAAGATAGCCACAAACCACCCTCTGACTTGTAGAATCTATCCTGATCTCCTTAAGATTAATCAGCTCCATTCGTTCCTTAAGCTCATGATAATAGCCTTCCGCTTCCACATCAATTTTAATTGCTTTTGCCAACGGTTCTCCTTCACCTATTATGACCCCCGATATCAGCTGGGCCCTGGCTGTATCATTCAGACTGCCAAAGGCCCAAAAGAAATAGGTTTTCTCGATCTTCTTATCAGGAAACATCAGTTTGTGACTGAACTCCCCATCATTTGTCAGAAGGAGAAGTCCTTCGGTATCTTTATCCAGTCGTCCGACTGGAAAAAGCCCCTTACTATGCTCTGTATCAAAATAATCAAGTACAGTCTTACTCGTTAGATCCTTTGTGGCAGTGATACACCCCTCCGGTTTATGAAACATATAATAGAACCTTCCGGTATGAACCACTTCTTTATCATTATACCTTATAATATCCGTTTTTTCATCTATTTCCAGCGCAGGATTATCTACTATCTGATGATTGACAGTAACCTTGCCTTCCTTCACATAGATGCGTACACTCTTCTTTGTTCCAACGTTTGCTTCAGCAAGGAAACGGTCTAATCTCATTATTCATCCTCTGCTTCTTATCAATCTACTTTATGTGCTACACTAATTTAACACAGAGTATGACAATAAAGCAATATAATAATGCCTTAACTGGGGTGTTAACTGTAACCTCTGTTCTGTATGGCTCCTTCATAAGCTTCAATATACTCTTTCACGGTAATCTTACTACATAGCTCAGCGATCAGATCATAGGGAATTTTTTGAATGCTCTTAAAGCGGATACAGCTCTTTCCCATATCCAGCTTTGAGGATGTTCTTCTTGCGTATTCTGTTCGAAACCACTCTTCTAATTCATCCTTAGCATATATCCCCATATGATATAAGGCAATATAGTTCTTCTGAGAGGCTAAGGACAAAAACGGGAGTGGTTCTCCTTTCTTAGCATGATAGCCTTTGGGATATCGTGATAAGGGGACCACATATCCTATCATACCATAGCTGAAGCACTCTTCAAAACCCTCAGGTAAGTTCTCCTGTATGATCCTCCTGAGCTTTGTGATAACTTCCCTCCTATCTTGAGGAAGGGTTTCAATATAATCCTCAACTGTTCCTATATCATCCTTCATTTTTCTCTCCAATCCTGTCTACTTGATATACTGGGAAAGCTGACCTCTATATGTGCCACTGTAACTGAAATCTGATTATATGATTACTGCTTATAACGAATTCTTGTAATCCTATTCTCACCATCTGAACTCATCTCAAGGATAGTATATCCCTGTAAGCTTTGCTCCTCTAAAACCTCGGTCTTCGTTCCGGTAACCTCGTTCCATCCATAGATAGAATAACCGCTTGCCTGAAGATAATGCAGCCCAATCCCTTGATATTGAATAGAATAGTCATTAACATGATCATGACCACAAAATACGTCCTGTGTACTTCCTAGTTCTTTTATCACCTCAAATAATCCACTGTTATACTCAGCGCAGCATACCGGTTCCCTCTGCAGACCGCTTATGTATTTACACTCATCGGTATCCTGGATCGTACCGTCAGCCTCATTATAAATAGCATCCCAACCCAACGCATATTCACAAAGCGGGATATGAATAAATAAACTTGACTTGGTATTCTCCGGCAAGGCTTTGATTTGCTGCTTATACCATTCGATCTGATCTGCTCTAATAAAAGCATAGGATCCTTCGCTTACCTTCAGTGTCTCAACCTCTTCTTCCGTCACATAATCGCCGCTGTCCATAAATATAAGGCTTTGATGGATGCTCCCATCCGATGCCATAAGGTGTACTACATAATTGCCATAACCGGATATCTCCTTAGGACCTACTTCCACCAGGCAATGAGGATATTTTTTATCGTTTGCCCATAGCTTAATCAGGTTCTCCCTTGAGTATGCCAAAGGATGCTCCCCCTCATGATTCCCCAGTATAGCGCACCAATAGATACCATAGTCTTCCATAATAGATGCAAGGGTTTCAGCCCGTTCCTTATTAAATATTGCCGTAACGATATCACCTGTAAACACAACCAGGTCCGGTCGTTCCTTATCCATTGCTTTCAGGAATTCCTCCATGGTCTTATCCATTCCCTCTTTACCCAATCCGTCAAAATGCATGTCAGTAAAGGCTAGAAGCTTAAAATCATTCTTCCCTTCTTTCGCAAGATAAGTCACTTCTCCCTCCTCTTTCACTATTTTTACATCATAATCCTCACTCGTTAGTATCCTATTAAAATCAACGGCTAGAACCGCTCCGTATTTATGTCTGGCATATAGATGAAGTACCACAGCTGCTATAATTAGTAATGTCAAGAACAGAATAACAATAATTCCTATGCATTTCTTTGTTACCTTCATTTTGCTCCCTCCTGATATTATAATTAGCCTCAGCTGTATCCGCTTTCTCCCATCTCGTTAATTCGGATGTAGCCATAGCTTCTCTCCTTTATTATAGCAGAAAATGGAAGCCTAGCAACCGATCATAAAAACAATTATTAAATGACAAGTACGCTTAGCAATAAAAAGCCTACTGTAAAACCGAAGTATCACAGTAGGCACGACCAACTCATTCTATCCAATATTATGTTTTACATAGTGCCTTCCCATAGGTACAATGAAAGGTGAATCAGATACCGGATCCTTAATTACCGAACAATCAAGTCCAAATACCTGCTTCATCAAGCCCTCTGTTATAACCTCGGATGGAGGGCCCTGGGCAACAAGTTCGCCCTTATGAACAGCAAATATATAATCGGCATAGCGAGCGGAAAGATTGATATCATGAAGCACCATAACGATGGTAGTACCACGCTTGCGGTTCAGGTCCGTCAATAAATCTAATATCTCAATCTGATAGGCGATATCTAGAAATGTTGTAGGCTCATCCAGAAGCAGAATATCCGTCTGCTGCGCAAGAGCCATGGCAATCCATACCCTCTGGCGCTGTCCTCCTGACAATTCATCGACACTTCGATTGGCTAGGTCCGTAATTCCCATGATTTCCAGTGCTTCCTCAACTGCTTCATAATCCTTTTTTCCCATCCCCTTCAAAAAAGTCTGATAGGGAAACCTCCCTCTGGCAACCAAGTCTGATACGATAATGCCTTCGGGAACTACCGGTGATTGGGGAAGTAAGCCTAATACTCTTGCCAATTGCTTTGAAGGCAGCTGCTCAATCCGCTTTCCATCCAGCTCGATACTGCCTGAGGATGGTTTGATCAGCCTGGCAAAGGTCTTTAATAAGGTTGATTTGCCACAGGCATTCGCACCTATTATTACGCTGATTTTATTACTCGGAATAACCGCATCTATTCCATGAAGAATTGTTTTTTTATCATATCCGGCTATAATACCCTTCGCTGATAATATATTTGAATTTCTCATGCTGCACCTCCGGTTCGATTGATACGTATCAGTAAATACAAAAGATAGGGTGCTCCCAGAATACCTGTTATAATTCCAACAGGAAATCGGATATCAAAGGCAAATTGTCCGATGATATCTGCCCCAAGTACCAAGCTCGCTCCGACTAAGCCGGAAGGAAGCACATTCGAGCTGCCTCTTCCCACTAGCCTTCCAGCGATTGGACCGGCAAGAAATGCAACAAAGGCAATCGGTCCGGTAACCGCTGTGGCAAACGCAATTAAAAACACAGAGGATAAAACCAGCAGAAGTCTGGTCCAATCCGCATTGATTCCCAGTGTAATAGCTGTTTGCTCCCCTAACTCTAATATCTTAAGATGCCCACCAAGCAAATAGATCACAATACCAAAGACCACAACTACAATAAATAATCCAGGAACATCCTTCATCTGCATTCCGTTTAGACTTCCGCTCAGCCATCGTAATGCAGCGGGTACATCGTATTGGTTCGCCCTTAGTAGCAAGAAGGAAATCACGGCATTCAGCATTGCCTGTATTCCTATTCCTATCAATATCAGCCTCCCGCCCGAGAAGCTTCCTCCTCTGGAGAGTAGATAGATCAAGCCCGCTACAAAAAGTCCTGAGATTAACGAAGCGATAGAAACCATATTGCCGCTGATATTAAGGACCAGAATACAAAAAACAGCCGCTACGCTGGAGCCAGAGGTTACACCTATGATATCAGGGCTGGCAAGAGGATTGCGAAGCATCGTTTGAAAGGTATTTCCGGCCATTCCAAAAGCAAGACCTACGAATAAACCCGTAAGCATTCTTGGTAGTCTTAGAGTGCTTATGGCAAAGGTCGCTCCTTTGATTTGCTCACCAAGTAGAACTCTGATTACCGTTTCTGGCATATAGATGGTATTTCCGAGAATCAACATGAGACCGGATAACAATATGGTCAGCCCGGCAAGAAGGATGGTAACTGTAATGAAACGCGTCCTTCTCTGAGCAATTCCTGACCGGATAACATCATTTTTATTGTTCGTCATATTGCACGCACCTTCGCTCTCATCGCAATTATAATCAGAATTGGAGCTCCGAAAAAGGCTGTTACGATCCCGGCCTCCAGCTCACCCGGATTACCGATCAGTCTTCCGACGATATCGGAAATCGTTAAGAGCATGGCTCCACCGACCGCAGACATTGGGACAATTAATCGTAGATTAGGACCCAAAATCAGACGCATTGTATGAGGAATCATAAGTCCTACAAATCCAATGGGTCCGGCCAGAGCAGTAGTCGCCCCACATAACAGAACACCTGCTACCGCACTGATCACCCGAACCATCCCCGTCCGTACTCCTAAACCGGTAGCCACATCATCTCCCAATGCCAGCGCATTGAGCGCCGGGGTAGCTAAAATTCCTATTAATATACCCAGGATTAAAAATGGAGAAACCGTAATGATTCCCTCCCACGTAGCACCGCTGACACTGCCCACCTGCCAGAACCGATATGCATTCATAACATCGGTTCTGGGAAGGATAACCGCACTAACCAGAGAGGATAATGCCGCACTGGTCGCAGCACCTGCTAAGGCAAGCTTGATTGGTGTCGCACCTCCTGAGCCAAGGGAACCGACTCCATAGACAAAGACCGCAGTTACAGCTGCACCCGCTAAAGCGAACCAGATGTACTGACCTGCCGTATTAATATGAAAGAAAGCTATTCCACATACCACAAATAAGGAGGCGCCGGTATTAACACCTAATATACTGGGATCGGCTATCGGATTGCGTGTTATGGCCTGCATCAGAGCGCCGGAGACTCCCAGTGCTGCTCCAGCGATCAGACCAAATACGGTTCTTGGTATTCGTTCCCGCACTACAATTACATCAAAGGATGTGCTGTCTGTATGAATGAGTGCGTTAAGCACTTCTGAGAAATCTACCCTACGTGCACCGAAGGCCAAGGAGGCCATTACGCACAAGGCAATACCAAGGATACTGCATATCGTAATAATTAATATTTTTGTGAATTTCATTCTGCTTTATCAGCTGCCTCTCCGATAAGGTTCAGGTATTCATCAATTGTAGCAGGGATCGATAATGCACTGGGGGTACCGGAGGCTGCAAGAGGTGTTCCGTCTGCAATTAAAGCGACAGAGCCTCTCTGAACAGCGGGAATAGTACCAACCAACGGATCCGCCTTCAGAGCGTCTAGAAGTGCAGCATCACCATATGCTATCATAATATCGATATCATTCAGTACGTCTACATTTTCCGCGCTGATTTCAAGTGCGAAGCTTGCGTTACCCTCCGCCAGCTTTAATACACTTTCCGGGAACTCCATTCCCAGGTCAGTAAGATATGCTGCACGTGGATCAGTAGGTAGATAGATATAGAACTTACCTAAATCTGCAGGATTAAAGTAGAAAAAGGCTGCTGCCTTTCCGGCAATCTGTGGATACTGAGCAGTCTTCTCCACAATAAGCTGTTCCAGCTCTGTAACTAATTGCTCTCCTTCTGCTTTCATACCCATACCGGTTGCGTCCATGATAATCTGATCACGCCAATAGGTCTGCCATGCCATTGTAGGATATGCTACAACTGGAGCTATAGCTGAGAGCAAATCATATTCCTCCTGTGTAATTCCTGAGTAGGCCGCCAGGATGACATCAGGTGCCGCATCGCTGATTGCTTCGAAATTCAGACCATCGGTATCGTTGAAGATCACAGGACTATCAACACCTAAGCTCTTAAAACCTTCTAAAGTCCATGGTAATAGGCCGCTGTCATCAAGTACACCGTAATTAGCCTGAGATACACCAACCGGCACTACACCCAGCGCCAAAGGAACATCTTGATTTCCCCAGGAAATAGTAGCAACGCGTTCCGGCTTTTCATTAATGATAGTTTCACCGAAGGCATGCTTAATCGTCATTGGATATTGCACATTTTCCTCTGCCGAAGGTTCAGCAGAAGGAGAAGCCTCTGCAGGTGCTTCCGTTGCCGCAGGAGGGGTCGTTGCTCCCGGCTCCTCGGTAGTTGTCTTTGGTTCGTTAGAGCAAGCTGTTAAAAATACAGTTAAAGCGATAGCTATTATACTGATCTTATTGAATTTCATAGGTACACTCCTCTTAATATTATAGTAATCAATGTTGCCGGATTATCATCACAAAGTCCGCAATTTATGATTACATTAATTTTCATAAATTGGTTATGCTTAAGCAACGGAACTAGTCTATTATACAATTAAACTTTTGTCAAGTATTTTGATATTGACTATCAATATCCTTGTCACGGTTCAGCAATGCTTGCTAATCATTTGCTTTTGTATCAGGTATTTGATATGATATAATTCAAAGTCAAATAAAATTAAAGGTAGGAATTTGAATGGATAATAAAGAACAAAAGCATCAGCGGAGGGTTCGTTACAAAGGTACTCATCCGAAGGCTTATGATCAGAAGTATAAGGAACTGCAACCAGAAAAATATGCCGACACGGTAGCCAAGGTTATTCAGAAGGGTAATACACCTGCCGGTATGCATCGTTCCATTTGTGTAAAGGAAATCATAGAATTCCTGCAGATCACTCCCGGGCAAGTCGGTCTCGATGCCACACTGGGCTATGGCGGCCACACTCTGGAGATGCTGAAATGCCTCGATTTTAAAGGACATTTATATGCAACCGATGTAGATCCCATAGAATTGCCGCGTACCAGAGAACGCCTGAACGGTTTGGGTTATGGTCCTGAAATAGTAACGATTAAGCAAATGAACTTTTCATGTATCGATCAAATTGTAGAGGAAGCAGGTCCGTTGAATTTTGTCCTGGCAGATTTGGGGGTCTCTTCCATGCAGATCGATAATCCGGATCGAGGCTTCTCCTTTAAAAGTGATGGCCCTCTGGATCTTCGGTTGAATCCCTCCAAAGGGATATCCGCTTCCGAACGGCTCAAATCGATTACAACAAACGAGCTACAGGGTATGCTTTGGGAAAACTCTGATGAGCCATATGCTCTAGAGATTGCCCGAGCGATTACTTCAGCGATAAAGAAGGGGACAGATATCTCAACCACAACCATCCTTAAGGAGGTTATTGCCGATGCTCTGAAATTCGTTCCGCAAAGCATCCGTAATGATACCATAAAAAAATCCTGTCAGCGATGCTTTCAAGCCTTACGAATTGATGTGAACAATGAGTTTGAGGTGTTATATGAATTTTTAGAGAAGCTCCCTGCCTCCCTTGCAGAGGGTGGACGTGTTGCTATTCTATCCTTTCATTCCGGTGAAGACCGACTTGTGAAGAAGTCCTTTCAAAAATATTTACGAGAAGGCATCTACCGCGAGATATCTCCTGATGCCATACGTCCCACACCTGAAGAATGTAATACCAACAGCCGTGCCCGTTCAGCCAAGCTGCGCTGGGCAATCAAAGCATAACATTCAATCACTTAATATATTAGAAACTATGAAAAGGGATAAAATGAAATTTAACATTAACCAAATGCGTTTTGAAGATGCGTTGGAAATTTCAAAATGGATTTATCCAGAACCATATTCAATATATAGTATGGACGGAAGTGATAGTTGTATAGATGAACTTCTTAATGGCTTCTATTTCTCTGTTAATGACGAGGAATGTAACCTTTTCGGATACTATTGTTATGGTCAATCTGCTCAGGTTCCAGTAGGCAAACAATTTGGTGCTTACACCGATGATATTTTTATAGATATTGGATTAGGAATGAAACCCAGTTTATGTGGTCAAGGGTTAGGCTTTCACTTTTTATGTCATGGTTTAGATTTTGCTCGAAGCAAATTATCTGCAACAGGATTTCGCCTAACAGTTGCATCCTTTAATGTACGTGCAATAAATGTATACGAAAAAGTAGGCTTCAAAAAAGCTAATTCTTTTATAAGGGTATCTGAACATGGAGAGATTAAATTCTGGGTTATGACTCTGGGTTATGACTCTGTGTTAACAAAGTCATAATATAAATAGAGACTGTTCCAAAACAGGTTCATTAGCATAAGGCAAGCAAAGAGCATCCCTCTCCATAGCTAACAAACCTGTTTTGATACAGTCTCTATTCTTATATCAATGATACATTGTGGCAATTCTAAGTAGTGCATCGGCCAGACAATCAACCTCTTCTCTTGTATTATATATACCGAGAGAGGCGCGTACTGAGCTTGTTAAACCAAATTCATTAAGCACCGGTTGCGCACAGTGATGTCCGGCCCTGACAGCAATCCCTTCATAATCAAGGTATCTTCCTATACTTTCCGGAGATATCCCATCGATAATAAAGGCCAATACACTGATTTTATTAGGGGCAGTGCCAATCAGATGTAAATGAGGGATCTGAGCCAATCGTTCCATGGCATACAAGGTTAATTCTCTCTCATGCTCCTCCACTCTCTCCATCCCTATTTCTCTCAGATAATCAACGGCTGCCCCCAAAGCTATAGCATCTGCTATATTCCCTGTACCTGCTTCAAATTTGGAGGGTACTTGATTATAGGTCGTATGATCAAAGCTGACATGATGGATCATACCCCCACCCCTTTGCCAGGGTGGCATACGATCCAGGAGCACCTTCTTGCCGTATAATGCACCGATGCCCGTTGGAGCATACATTTTGTGTCCCGAGAATACAAAGAAGTCAGTATCCAGTTCATTAACATTGATTGGAAGGTGGGGTATTGATTGTGCTCCATCAATCACAACAGTAGCTCCATAGGCATGAGCCATCTGAATCATACTTTCAACCGGGTTGATCGTCCCCAGGACATTGGATACATGAGTGATCCCAACTATCTTTGTACGGGATGATAGGAGCTTCTGGTATTCCTCCAGCAAAAGCTCACCGCTTTCGTTAATCGGAATCACCTTAAGTACCGCTCCCTTCTCCTGCCGAAGCTTCTGCCAGGGAACAATATTGGAATGATGCTCCATCACTGTAAGCAGAATTTCGTCTCCTTCATGTATCACCATATCCCCGTAGCTTTGTGCAATCAGATTAATTGCCTCAGTCGTTCCGCGAGTAAAGATAATCTCTTCCGGCGAGGAGGCTCCTATAAACTTCTGAACTTTTTCTCTTGCCTCTTCAAATGCTTTCGTTGCATACTTTGCAAGGGTATGAGCCCCCCTGTGGATATTGGAATTATAGTTGCTGTAATATTGATTTAAGGAATTGATGACCTGATTGGGCTTTTGTGTGGTTGCCCCATTATCAAGCCAAATCAGCGATTTTCCATTCACTTTTTTATGTAAAAGCGGAAAGTCCTTTCGTATCGAATGAACATCAAAGCATCGGTTCCAATAAGGGGCCATTAGCCAACTCTGATCACCATTATGTATAATCATAATAGTATCCTACCTCTACATTTTCTAGCACTCCTAATGAATCATCGGACAACACGGCGGTTCCATAATATAAGGATAAGATATAAGTAGCAATTCCCCTGTTATCCACCCCCGCGTATTTGATCGATAAGCTTGGTATAATGCCTTCATCCGGTATACCGGGCTGATGTAAACCAATGACTCCCTGCTCTCTTTCTCCTACTCTCATCAATAGAATATTAGTTTTACCGGCTGCTGCCATATTACAGGTCTTTCCATCGATTAGTAGCTTATCACAGGGTAGTATGGGAACTCCTCTCCAGGTAAGAAAAGGCGTACCAAAGATGTTTATGGTTGCTGGAGGAACTCCTCTACGGGTACATTCTCGTCCAAAGGCTGCAATCGCTCTCGGATGAGCCAAAAAGAAGGAGGGCTTTTTCCATATCCTAGCCAATAGCTCATCCATATCATCAGGCATAGGTATCCCATATCTGGATCTAACTCTCATTCGAGGCGATACCATATGGAGAAGTCCATGATTCTCATTGTTGATCATCTCCCATTCCTGCCTTTCCTTCATGGCCTCAATGGTGAGTCTCATTTCCTGTTCTTTTTGGTCTAAGGGAGAGTTAAAAATATCCGTCACATGAGTGTTCATCTTCAAAAGTGTCTTGACCGCTCCCAGGGTATATTCTCTTGGTACTCCCTCATAATCGGTAAAGGTCTCCGGTAATTCGCGCTCCTTCAGGTTATCTGCGACTACTCTCGGTAATATTTCCGGATTCTCCATCATCTCTAAGCTAGTATCATCGCTTCGTCTTTTCACCTGATTTACCCGGTATACACCTGCTTCCACAGACACCCAGGGCAGGAAGGTAAGAAACCATCTTGGAGTGATTGCCTCCATGGTCGGGGCAGTAATGGTACTATGCGATAAGTTTCTCGCAACATTTGGATCCAGATTATAATGGCTCATGACATTATCTGAAAGATCCATCTTTACACCTCTTTCATTGTTTCACAAGCAGAAACAATACCATAGCATTCTTTACATTATATTCCTAACTCTAAAAATGATACGATGATTTCATCGGCGTTATGCGACATATCCTTGGAGCTTTTATTTCATAGGACGTAATTTCTTATAGAATAAATAATTCCACTTTCGGAAATATTGTGCTATACTATGTAATTGGCTTGAATTAAACATCCTAGGAGCCAGATTGGAGAATATAGTATGTCCTTTACCACCTTATTGTACCATGAGATACGGGAAGCAAGTATGCTTCATCCCGACCTGTCCTCTCCCATCAGGGTCCGACAGAACTACGAAGATAATCTCCCCTCCCCTCTTTTTGTATCATTGGAGGATTTTAAGGAACAGATGGCTTATCTATATGATAATGGGTATTGCACCTTAACCCTTACTCAGATTATAGATTTCTATTATAGTGGTACCCCGCTTCCTGAGAAATCAGTATTATTGACCTTTGACGATTGCTACCAGTCCATTGCTCGTTATGCATATCCGATTTTAAAGGAGTATCATTTTAAAGCCACTGCCTTTGTTGTTACCGGTTGGCTAAATGATAATCGTGAGCCCTTTGATCCCAATCGTTCTGTATGCCTTACGAAGGAAGACCTTATATCAATGACGGATGTCTTTGAATATGCAAACCATACTGATCTATTTCATACAAGATCCGGGGTTACAACCAGTATCATGATGGAGGTCAGTGACCATGACCTAGCGGAGGATCTGGATCGTTGCAATGGATACCCCCTCATACAAGCGAAGAAGGTCTTTGCCTACCCCTTTGGTCTATATGTAGACCGAAATGTGGAATTACTGCGAAGTAAGGGCTATTTACTAGCCTTCACTAGTCAAAAGGGAAGGAACGAAAAAGATACCGATCCACTGCTTCTAAAGCGGAACGTCATCCCCTACTTTATGACCATGGAGGATTTCAGGAAGCTGCTTTTCTACTAATATAAGATTATGTGACAGAATAAAGGAGACATAAAGAAATGAAGAAAACACTTAAAATTGTAATCATATTGATAGCTACTCTCGCATTAACTGCATGCGCAAAGGAACAAAAGGATACCATAACACCAACCCAGACTCCGACCCAGGCTCCTTCCGAGACGCCTGAGGCTACCCCGTCTTCCGAACCTGCCGATGAGCTAGTTCCCTCTGGTCGCGAGCTCACCATCGGAATCTTGCCGGCTGAATCTGCCATCCCCATCATTCTTGCAGAGGAAAAGGGTTTTTTTGAGGAAGCCAAGGTGAATGTAACCATTAAAGCCTTTTCTTCTCCTAATGATCGTAATGTAGCTGTTCAGGCCAAGGAACTGGATGGTGTAATCGGCGATGTCATGACCTGTGCAGCCTTTGTGGATAAAGGTATCGCTATGAAGATCACCTCTGACATCAGCGAGGATTTTAAGATCTTATCCTCTCCTGCCTCCGGCATAACAAAGATGGATGAGCTCAGCGGAAAGAAAATATCACTTGTGCCTAATTTTATTCTTGAATATATCATGGACGAGATTGCAGCAGATCTCGGCTTCAGCTATGAGATAGTTGATATTCCTTCCTTCTCAGGAAGAGCGGAAGCCTTGATGTCCAACCAGATTGATGGTGTACTGTTCACAGAACCTCAGGCAGGTATGTTAGTGTCACAGGGCGCTCATCTGCTTGGAAGCTCTAAGGATGCAGGAATTAAAGGTGGTACACTTCAATTCACGGATGAAATATTGGCAAACTATGCAGGTGACATCAAAGCCTTCTATCAGGCTTATAATAAAGCTGTTGATTATATGAATAGTACAGATGTTGTAGAATATAGTGATATATTATCCAATTATCAATTTCCCGATGCAATCGGTGATTACCTTACAAGTATGATTGGCGAATTTCAGTATGCCGGTTCAATCGATCAAGACCAATTCGATAATATCATTGCCTGGACCAAAGACAAGGGCATGATTAACAGAAGCTACAGCTATGATGAGCTGACAAACTTCTCCTTCATAGAATAAAACATTTAGATGATAATAGGGACGAATTCCCTACTGACTACATTTTTATACCCCTGTCTTACGAAATTAATTGAAGAGCCAGGGGTATAATTTTCACACTTATCTGTATATCCAGAGGTTAGCACCCCTGGTTTTTTCTATATTTTATTGCGATATACCTCTAATTGCTTTCTCTCTCACCCCACGGTACGCAGATGGCTTCCAGCCAGTCTAATAGTAAGAACATGATGATGCCAAGGAAGCCTAGAGACAAGATACCACTGAACATCTCCACATAATTCATCTTCGTCCAGGCGCTCAATATATAATAACCAATCCCATAGCTGGTAGCATAATTTTCTGCAAAAAATAGGGAAGCTAGGGATATTCCGATGCTGATTCGTAGTCCCGAAAATATCTGGGGAAGAATGGCCGGCAGGATCAGATATCGATATCTTTGTCCTGAAGTGACACAGAAGCTGTCCATAACCTTAAAGGAAAGGGGAGTGATCTGTTCTACCCCATCCCGGATTGATAGCATTATTTGAAATACAATAATCCAAATAATCAATACGATCTTCGAGGTATTTCCAAGTCCAAATAATAGCATAAATACAGGAAGAAAAGCCACCTTGGGAATTGGATAGATAAAATACAACAGCGGGGAGAATATTCTTTTACAGGTTTTATTTACTCCGATCAGTATCCCGGCAGGAACCCCTAATAACAGAGAGAGGCTGATTGCTGTTATTACTCTCAGAAAGCTGGCAATACAATGCCTTAACAGCTTATTCGGTACAGTCAGCATATATTGTATAGTAGCGAGCGGAGCCGGAATAGTATGAGTTTTTAACAGCAGATAGAGAAGCTCCCATAGAAGCAGAAAGCTGATAAAGCCGGTCAACAAATGAAACATATTACTTATCTTCTTCATATTACACTTCCTCTAAGATACCGCTTTGGGTATCTTACTTATTTTTCAATCTTAAGCAGCTGCCTGAGCTTAATGCATTCCTCATAAAAGCCAAGCTGCTCTCTGGGATTATCGATCCGATAATAAGGGTTCTCAAGCTTTAATACTGTCTTATCTTCACCTAACAACAGGATGTATTGCCCGAGGGTCATCGCTTCCTCTATATCATGAGTAACAATTAACAGAGTAGAGCTCCGTTTTTGACACTCACCTAGTATTAAGCCTTGTAGCTCTTCCTTCGTCATTGCATCCAAGGCTGAGGTAGGCTCATCCATCAGTAAAAGCTCCGGTTCGCTAATCAGGGTCCTGGCTAGTGCCACTCTTTGACGCTCCCCGCCGCTCAGCTTCTTCGGATACTTTTTCCTGTGGTTATCCAGTCGCATATGTTTTAGCATCTCATCAACCACAGCCTTGCTACCCTGCTTATATCCCAGCAGCTTTAACGGCATGGCTACCGCTTCCTCCACTGTCTGCCATGGAAAGAGGCCCAGCTCCTGAAACAGAAAGGCGGTTTCCCTTCTAGGCCCTGATATAGCTCTTCCGTTTATTCGAATGGTTCCGCGGTCTGGTTTAAGAAAACCTGCAATCAAATTGAGCAGAGTACTCTTCCCCGAGCCAGATTTGCCGATTAATGCATAGGAGCAGGCTTTCTCCAATGATAAATGAACATCCTTCAATACCTCCTGCTGTCCAAAGGAGTATGATACATGATCAATAAGAATAAATTCCTCCAAGCTGTTATAGTCCTTCCTTTGATTAGTCTATGATAATTATTTGCTAATTACAGTCCATGATTAGCCTCTTGGCCGGTAGGATAGACGACGCATTCATCGAGAATTCATCTAGTCCATATTCAACTAAGATTGGAATCGCGGTTTCATCTCCTGCCATCTCTCCACACATACCTACCCATTTACCAAATTTATGAGCGGCATCGATTGTCATCTTAATCAGACTTAATACGGCAGGATGCATCGGATCATAAAGATAAGATACCTTCTCATTCATACGATCCACTGCCAGGGTATATTGAATGAGATCATTCGTTCCGATGGAGAAGAAATCTATATGAGGAGCAAATTGCTCGGCACAGATTGCCACCGAGGGTATCTCCACCATGATTCCCCATTTGATATGTTTAGAAAAGCTGTTTCCTTCCGCTTCCAGCTCCAACTCACATTCCCGGACTAATGTCTTTACAGATAAAAGCTCCTCTAATCCTGATATCATCGGAAACATAACGCAAAGCTCACCATGAACAGAAGCCCGTAACAGAGCCCTCAGCTGTGTCTTAAAAATATCTTTTTGATCCATACAGAGTCGAATCGCTCGGTATCCGAGGAAGGGATTCCTTTCCTCCGGCAGCTTCAGATATGGAAGCTGTTTGTCTCCACCGATATCAAGGGTTCTGATTACTACCTTCTTCCCTTTTGAGCCCTCTAATACATAGCGATAGCTTTCATACTGTTCTTGTTCAGAGGGAGCCTCCTTACGACCCATATATAGAAACTCCGTTCTGAATAACCCTACCCCATCGCCCCCATTGTTGATAACCTCTTCTACATCCTCCGGTTTTCCGATATTGCCGGCGACATAGACTCTTTTCCCTGATTTTGTTATTGTCTCAATAGATGCCAGCTTCTTAAGACGGAGGAGTTCTTTTTGATACTCTCTCATCTTCCCATCATATTCCGTCAACATATCCTCACTTGGATTAACGATCACAGCCCCGGTGAATCCATCTACAATGACCTTATCACCATTCTTCAGTTCTGACGTGATATCTCCCATCCCAACTACCACAGGTATCCCCATTATTCTAGCCATTATGGCGGTATGAGAGGTTTTGCTTCCCACGTCGGTTAAGAAAGCAACCACCTTACTCCTGTCCAACTGTGCTGTATCCGAAGGGGTTAAGTCATGTGCAACAACAATGGTATTATCATGGCTGATTTGAAGTCCCTCATAGTTCCCTGTTAGATTAGCAATCAATCGCTTTGCTATATCCATCAGATCTGATGCCCTTTCTCTTAAATATTTATCCTCCATAGCAGTAAAAATAGCAAAGAATTTATCTGTAACGATACTAGTAGCTTTGATGGCATTCACTCGGTTATCTTCAATCTCTCTTAGAATCGATGCAGTAAGTTCGGCATCCTCCAGTAACAAGATATGCGCATCAAAAATAGCTGCTTGCTCAGCACCTAAGGATCGTCCCGTATAATCTCGGATCTCCTCCAGCTGTCTCTTTGATTGTCTGACTGCCGTCATATACTTCTCTTTTTCGATTTCAATATCGGCAATTAATTCATCGGAAATCGAAACCTGATTCTGAAGTTGAATAAGAACCTCGCCGATCGCATATCCCTTTGATGCCGGAATCCCATATTTCATCTCAACCTCCATATACGTGTGAATGATGCCTCATTTACCTCTAATTATTATAGCATATCAGCAAAAAAGTGCAAATCATCCGGACTTCCCTTTGTAGTAATTAAAACCCCTGTTTTTCTAGCCAATGCTTTAACCTTTTCTCACGAGATGATTTTATGCTTTCTGTTCCCTCATATGTTCCCAAGGACAATTCATCATGGATATTGCCATCCGTAAGGTATATTATTCTGCTTGCTCTGGCTTAGAAAAATTTTCGCCACAGGCAGTACAAGATCAAAGAGTCAGCAGGCTGACTTTTTCCATGCTTGCTTTGCAAGCATGGCCTGACTGTGGGTTGCGAACTTATATATAACATAAAAACGAGCGTAAAAGCAAAAATAGCTTTTACGCTCGTGCTCATACCATATTATTTTGACAGTCTGTCCATTAAGAGCTTAATATATAATCCACCCTGTACGCTTCGATGCTGGAAGCCGATTTGCTTAGCGGTCAAAGTATCATACCAGTCGGTCATAGGTACCCTTGATTCTGATTCATGATAAGCCTTCCACAAGGGCTCAATCATTCGTTCAAAGTCTTCTCTCTTCTTCATAAGGCTTGCACACCATACAAGCCAATCGGACTTCGTATAGGTTGCTCTGTTATCGAGAGGCATACCATAAGTGTTGATATGCGCCAGATAGCCCTCTAACTCTTTGTCTAGTAGACCAGCTTCAAATATACCTGTCTTAAAGATTTGATCCCAGATGATATTATATTTCATGCTGAAGGTATCTGGCTGATCAAAGGTCAAACGGAAGGTACCATCCTCATTCCTAGCCCGCTCTACCCAGCTTTTTGCCATCTCATGAGCTGTATTATAATAAGTAACAGCCTCTTCCCTACCTGAAAGCTTCTCCAGAAGTATACCATAGCTTGCAATACCCATGATTGCTTTCAACGATAAATTACAATTATGGGCAAGGTGACCGGCAAAATCATCTGTGCATAATTGATTCTCGGGATCCGAACCATATTGGATCAGATACTCGGTCCATTGCTTTAAGGTTGGCAAGTGCTCAGCTGCAAAGCTATAATCACCACTTACCAAGGATACAGCAGCAACCGTTACCAGCATATTACCACATTCCTCGATCGGCATCTGATCCTTCGGATCTGTCCCTCCGCCGTAGACCTGTCCATTCACTAATGGATAGGTTCCAACATCATGTGGTGCATAATCGTGATACCAAATATCCGTTGCCGCGTACTTAAATACCGGTCTCAGCATCCCTTTCACCAGTTCCGGATTATATAGTAAAAATAGCGGTATGGAAGGATAGGTTACATCCACCGTTGCTGCGCATGCATTGCTAAAGCATTCTTTGGAAATGAACAGTATTTCTCCCTTATTATCCTCACAAAGCTTGTGTGCTGCAATAACCTGACGATAAGCCAGAGTCAGAAGCTCAGCATATTTTTCTCCACCACTTGCTAAAGCTGTCTGGTATAGCTCCTCACTAAAGAGATCACAACGCTTCATAATGTTATCATAATCATTGTAGGCCCTGCGGATGATCTCCTTGATATCGTCCGCTTCCTTAACCCAATAGCCCTTCAAATTCTCTCCAAAGTACTGAAGACAGTTGATATCATCATAGGTGAAGGTAAAGAGAGCACTGGTCTGTCCCGAAGTGTCAAGTGTTGCACTAGCAACGAGACAGGTAGCATCTCCCTGCTTATTAATATGTATTTCCGGTGTCGCAGCCTTAACTGCCAAGTAGAAATATCCCCAGTTGATACGAACATCATCGCCGGACTTACCTAAGACAGGCTGAAGAGTACTTCCCATTCTTGCACATGCAATCCCGTTATCAATTGCAATATTCTCACCCTCTGTGGGACACTCATGATGAGTATCCAGACAGACATCATCCTCCACGTAGATGCTAATCTTTGCCTGCTGAGACTTATTGTCAATTCCACGAAGCTCAGTCTTCAGGTAAGATACCGGGCGAGATAGGATCTTCAGATCATCCAGTAACAGCGGTGATGTAAAGGTCAGGGTCAGTTCAATAGAATCAGCACAAAATTTATAGATAGTCGACATCGCTTTAATATCACAAGCTGTTTGAACCATCTTAATTGTATTCTCTTTATTACCCATAAACAGATATTCCTGATTACCTACTGTAAGTATTCCTGTGATAGGGTTTGGTTTACAAGTCCAATGCACTGTTTCTCCTGAATTCAATTCATTATGCGCTGACCAGATACTGAAGTAGGGATCAATTGTAATAAGAGGGGTTGCGGGTGGTCTAAGTTTCATTATGTTCATACTCTCCTTTTACTTTTACTTGAATAATAGTTTCTTTTATTATATTATTACAGTAAGTAAGAATACATAGATTTTATGAGCAAAAAGGTGAGGAATATGAACGAAGATTTTATTTACTGCCCCTTAGAGAACAACACCGATATCCTTTGGATTGATATGGCAGGAAGCTCCTTCTGCGATGGAAGCTATCACATATCAAGACAGAAATCCGATATTTATGTATTAGAATATGTATTATCCGGTACCGGCAACATCCTTCATAACGGACATCAATATATTGCTTCTGCCGGAGAAGTCTATCTATTACACAAAGGCTCCAAACATGACTATTCCTCTGCCAAGGACAATCCCTGGGTTAAAATCTGGATTAATTTGAAAGGAACCCTCATGGAGCATCTTTTAGAGGTATATCCTCTGGAACAAGTGGTATATCCCGGTAATGATAAGATATTAGAATACTTCTATTCCTTTCATCAGGAGTTGACATCGGGTAAACCTCCCCAGGAGCTTCAAAAGTCCTGTGCTCTCCTGCTTCATAGTATCATCTCATCCTTATACTTTGGTACGCTTTCCCTCCATCAGCAAGAACCGGATGACGCCCTAAAAATAAAAAGGTACCTGGATCAGCATGTGCTTGATTCTGTGACTCTGGAGGATCTTAGTGAGCATTTCTTTAAATCAAAAGCACAGCTCATCCGTCAGTTTAAGAAGAAATACGGCATTACTCCTTACGCCTACCTATTGGATATTAAACTGCAGTATGCGAAAAAGCTCCTTACCCAGACAAATGTCCCGATCAAAGAAATCTCATCAAGACTTCAGTTTGCAGACGAACACTACTTTTCAACCTATTTTAAGCAGATAGAGAAAATATCACCCTCCCTGTACCGCTCAAATTACCGGCTCTAGTTTAAAAAAGCTGCAAAGTCTCACTAAAATGTAGGCTTCGCAGCTTCTTAAATTAATGACAATAGAAAGTTCGCATAACATCCTATCTATTGTACATATATGCTATTTGATTCGCATTACTCTCTCAATGAATTCTTCTGCCTTTTTGAAATCCTTATCATTGGGATGCCCCAGTGCAAATCGGCTCATGAATTCAAATATTTTATTCTTACTAAATACTGTGCTATCAAAGCTTCCTTTACAGGTGAAGCTTCCCTTGCAACAAGCTCCCTTATTCTCTAACTGCTTGATTAGTTTCTTATTATAAAACTTCATCCCTGCTCCGCTTGTAGAGAATACAAAAACATCTTTGTTCTTTAAATCTAGTCGGTCAACACAGCTAAATATCTGTGGTGCCATACTTTCCTTATATACCCCGGATCCAAATCCAATCAGATCATAGTTGTCTATTACTATATCCTTATTCTTTTTTAGATTAATGATATCGGCATTCATTTTTTTAGCAAATAATAAAGCGATTTTTTCGGTGTGATTTTTATATGTGGAACAATATATTACTAAGGATTTCATAATTTTTCCTCCATTTAATTAACAAGTTTCAACATGCTGTCTCTAATTACCGATACCGATTAAGGTGTCAAAAGGCATCTGATTGAATTATATCAAATCTACTTACTTATTACATTATCTTCCCCAACAGTACGGGTTACATCGACACCGTAGGTTGCCATGGCATCTGCCGGACTGGTCCCTGATACAACTGATTCCACCATGGTCTGAATATGGACCGAAACAGCCGGATATCTACTGTCTCTCGGTCGGAAATCTGCAACCTTTAAGTAATCGGTTGCGGTATGGATAAAGGGCATAGTAGAATAATTTTCATTGTCTATGATATCTGTCCTCGTCCCGATGCTACCCATAGAAACTAGAGCATCTACGTAAATCTGCGGATCCATTAAGTGTTTGATAAATTCCATGGTAAGGTCCTTATTATCCGACTTAGCTGGGATAGACCATGCCCATCCACCAGCCAATGTTATACTTCCGGGACTGTCTCCATATTGGGTCGGCATGGGAGCAAAGCCTAACACCTTATCAAAATCCGGCCAAGGAGCTGCTCCTCCATCCCGATAATTACCGGTAATCCAGATACCGTCAAGGGATATAACAAGCTTTCCCTGTGGTAAATACTCTCTAGCTGAAATATTACTGGCCTGACCATTTAAGACTTTAGATAAGGGTGGCCCATAGTTATTCTTATAGATATGATCTAAGAAGGTTAAGGAATCTAATATACCCTGACTGGATATGATCCATTTGCCGGTCTCTTCGTCCAATAACCGTTCACCGGTTCCGTAAAGAAGCATCTCATAGGTTTGCATGGAGGTTGCTTCACCGGTGGCTACGGCAGAATTACACCAGAAGGGGACTACATCCGGAACCTTTTCTTTGATGGTCTGACATGCCAACAATATATCATCCCAGGTCTTTGGTTTCCATTCCTCCGGTAAACCTGCCTTCTTAAATATCTCCTTGTTATACCATAATCCCCGGGTATCCGTATTGTAGGGTATGCCATATACCTTATTGTCAGCTCCGGTAACCCCACGCTTTAGGAAATCGTCATAGGCCCCCTTTGTCCAGTCTTCATAATTGACAAGATACTCATCCAGGGCAGTAAGATATCCGGCCTCCACGTCTGCAGGAAGCTGAAAGGTATCCTCAGCCACCAGGTCTGGTGCTGTTTTTTCAGATTGTAAAGAAAGTGCAACTTTAGCAAAATAATCACCCTCACTGACAGTAATCGGAGCAATATCTAATACACAGCTGTCCTTCCTATCAAAGCTGTCATATGCCGTCTGCAGCCATTTCCACAAGGAGCTGTTTTCTCCCCGACCATCATCCCGAAAGGTTACAGTGATTACGCTTTTTTCAGTTTCGACTGCATCTATACCTTCCAGTCCTTCTTCTGTAGTACTTTCTTCTGACCATAAAACACTAGTTTGGATATCTGAGTCATTAAAGCCCTTAGTCTTTGCACACGAAGCCAATGATAAAGTCAAGATAGTTACCAGCAAAAAGTACAACGTCTTTTTCATGAAAAACCAAGCCCTTCTCATAGCCTGCAATCATAAACGAGTGATGTTATCATTTTCTCGCTTTGCAGCGCAATAATCGCACTTACTTATCCCAAGGATTTGCTACAAAATCTCCTCCTCTGCACCATTTCAGATACCTAAGTCCATGGAGCTGGGCAGTCATCTCCCATTCTTCCCGATAGATCGGATCGTGATAACCTTCAATACAGATATCACCATTATAACCTCCCATATGCAAGGCAGATACAATTTTTCTCCAGTCTGTATCACCAAATCCCGGTGTCCTGTCATAAACAAATCGTTCTGCTCCGAATACACCATATCGTTTTATAGCATCCCAGTCAACGGTAGAGTCCTTCCCATGTACATGCACCACTTTTTTAACCCACTGCTTCAACTGGGGAAGAGGATCAATTAACTGCGTCAACTGATGTGCCGGTTCCCATTCCAGACCGAGATTATCATCCGGTACCTCGGCAAACATCATTTCCCATGCCTTGGGATTAAACCCTATATTACAGGTTGCCTGATTCCAGGTTCCTCTCATGGGACAGTTTTCAATCCCTATTTTTATCTGATTATCTGCTGCACGCTTAGCTAGCTCACGGAACACTTTTCCAAAAACCGGAACAGCCTCTTCTACCGGTCTACCCTCAATTGCACCTGCAAAGGTAGTAACTATTTTCGTCCCAAATAATTCTGCAGAATCAATACAATATTCCAAGCCCTTTCTATGTTCTTCATATTGCAAGGGATTGCAGTATAAGCCCAGACTGGATACTGTAACCCCGCTATCCCCCAATATATTCTTGACCTTCTTCGATAATTCCGATAAATCCATATTTTCCAGAGACATATGGAAATTTATCGAGACTGTTTCAAAGCCAGCCTCCACCATTGCCGGAAGCCATTCTACTACCCTATTTCCCGGAATACAGGTACCTATTTTTATTTGCTCCATCAAACCCTTACATCCCTTCGTAAGCACTATATTTTGCCATATATTCAATGTTTTTACTAAGACTAATCCATTATACTATTTAAAGGATGGAAGCACAACACCTTCCGCCCATCGGTCGATATTTTCATATCCGGCCTATTATTTCTGCATTGGTCTGTCGCATAACTACAGCGGGGGGCAAATTTGCAATTGGTAATCGCAAATTCCTTCTCCTCAGTATCCGGCATAGCCAATTCCTGATTCCACTTTTCACCTACTCTCGGTACAGCATTCATTAAAAGCTCCGTATAGGGGTGCGCCGGATGATCCATGATTTCCTTTGCCTTCCCATATTCGATCAAGCAGCCTCTATATAAGGTAGCAATATAATCGGATACATAGTAGGCTGTTGAAAGATCATGGGTCACATAGATGAAGGATACCTTATATTTGTCCTTCAGCTCCTTGAATAGATTAACTATATTCATCTTCATAGATGCATCGATAGCAGCGACAGGTTCATCCGCAATAATGAGCTTAGGTCTGGTTATAAGTGCTCTTGCGATTGAGACTCGCTGGAGTTCTCCCCCTGAGAACTGAGTAGGATATTTACCCCTTACCACCTCAAGTGACATACCTACACTTTTTAAGGTATCATCGATCAGCTTTTCCGCTTCCGCCTTATTCTTGGCTATTCTCAGACGAAGAGCGGTATTAAAAAGATAGGTATCCACGGTTTTTCGCATCGAGAAGGCTTCATATGGATTCTGAAATATCGGCTGCACATCCAGCCTGAACTGAAAGGGATCGTACTTCTTACGATCTCTGTATGATCTTCCCAAAAGCAGGATATCTCCTTGATCAGGATTGTGCATGCGAAGAATCAGCTTACATAAGGTTGACTTACCACATCCCGATTCGCCGACAACAGAAAGAATGATGGGACTACCAGCATCAATATCGATACTGATCTCATCCACAGCGACAAGCTTCTTTCTACTAAGCATACCACCGATGTGGAAGGATTTACTGACATGATTTATTTCCAGTAATTTTTCGCTCATTTACATTATACCTCCATTGATGCCGCTTATAGCACCACAAATTCAGAAAGAATAATAACCGACTACAGAATATGACAGGCAGCAAAGCGCCCCTTCTCCACTTCGCAAAACTTCGGTAGATCCTTTTTGCATTCGTCCTTTGCTTTGGGACACCGTGGTGCAAATCTGCAGCCCGGAGGTGGATTCGTAAGTGCCGGAGGCCTTCCCGGTATTCCGATTTTTGGGCTCTTGTCACCTACCCGCGGGAGGGCTCCAACCAACATCTGTGTATAAGGGTGAATCGGTTTTTCAAAGATTTCCTCTGTCCTCCCTAACTCAACCATACTTCCGGAGTACATAATACCCATGCGATCGGTAATCTGATAATGAACTCCCATATCATGACTTACTATGACCATGGTATTCCTTAACTGCTTTTGAAGACGCATCAGCATCATTAGTATTCCCCTCTGAACCACTACGTCAAGAGCCGTCGTCGGTTCATCTGCCAGGACTACATTAGGAGACATAAAGGTTGCCAATGCTATAATCACACGTTGCCGCATTCCACCCGACAGCTGAAATGGATACGCATCCAGTAAATCGGGTGACAGACTCAGTTCCTCCAGATAGTCTGAGACCCTCTTTAAGGTAATCTCCTTGGGCTCTCTCATTCGATCTTTCTTAGGAATAGAATCAATGAATTGATTTTTCAGCGGTACGATCGGATTCAGTACACTCTGGGCTGCCTGAGGTACATAGGATATTTTGTCCCACCAGGTCTCTCTGATCTGCCCAGTCTCGTACGAAAAAGCATTCCCGTCCTTTTCACCACTAAGTATAAGCTTACCCGAGTCTACTACCATGGGAAATTCGATGATATCGTATAAGGCCTTTAATAAGGTGGTCTTACCGCAGCCTGATTCACCGGCTATGCCGAATATTTCATTATCATATATTTCAAAGTCCACATCGTTGATTACATGAACAGGTCCGTTAATTGTTGAGTACGAGGTGGATAAATGGTTGATTTTTATCATCTCCTACCTTCCTCTCTTCATAGATAGATAGTCATTATAGCCTGTTATTAGGAGGAACAAACCGATAAACAAAACAGCCGTAGCTATAATCGGAGAACCTATCCAGAACCACTGCTTGGTAAAAATTGCATTACGCTCTCTAGCCCACTGTATCATATTACCTAAAGATATCAGGTTACCAGGTGACAGACCCAGCACAGCAAGACTGGATTCTGAAGCAATCGCTGCGAGAGTAGCATTCATGAAGTTTGAGAGCGACCATGTAAATGCATATGGAAGTATCTCAGTAACGACAACCTGAACGGTACCTTCTCCCGAAAACCATGCTGTATGTATAAAATCCCGTTCCCGCATCGATAAAGCCATGGAGCGGATCTGCCGGCTGGGCCAAGCCCAGGCAAACATTGCCAGAACCAAGGCCATGATGATAACCGTGGAAGATCCCTTCATAAATGAGGTCATCAGGATCAGAATTGGAAGAGAAGGTATAACAATAAAGGTATCCGTTACAACAGTAAGGACCCGATCCAGCCACCCCCCTGAAAAGCCTGCCAAAAGCCCAACAAATACCCCTGCTACGGTACCTATGGTGGCGACAATAAGACCGATTAGAAGGGAATTATGTATCGCCTCAATCAGTAGCCACAATACATCCTGCCCCATACTCGTTGTCCCAAGCCAATGTTCGGATGAGGGCTGAAGCTTACTTGGATAGGAATTAAAGGTAAAGGGATTGGTGTGGGGTATAAAATATATCACAAAACCTATGATGACAAAGATGGAGGTTAGTATTAATCCCGCCTTAAGCCTTAGGTTTGCATTTTTCCAAAATTTCTTAATATTTTTCAAAAAAATTCACACCTCCTGCTCTTAATTATATCGAATACGAGGATCAATAAAGGGATAAATCAGATCCACAATAAATGTTGCTGTTGATATTGCCACGATAGAAATTGTGATACAGCCAAGTATCATATTATAGTCAGACATCAAGATAGCCCTTTGTACCAAGGTACCGACTCCCGGATAGCCAAATACTATTTCTGTCATGATAGAACCACCAAATACACCACCCAGGCTCATGGCAAGAGCGGTAACCTGAGTCAGAATCGAATTGCGAAAGACATAGCTTTTTCCTATCTTGCCTTCCGGAAGCCCTCGATACCGAGCAAACAACACAAAGTCCTCCTCTGAAGTAGTGCCTGCCAGGGATTTCATGGATATAATCCACCAACCGGTACCTACTAGCAGCATAGACACGGCCGGAAGAACCGATGCCTTAAGTAGTGATGCGAACCAAACCGCAAAGCCTCCCTGTGTGTTGATTGTCGTCTGAATTGGGAACCATCCGAGGACAAAGGCAAACACAATCTGTAATATGAGAGCTATGATAAAATAAGGAACCGGATAGATACAGATAGCTATTCCCTCAAGTATCTTTGAGGATGGCTTATTTTTACGAAAACCGGCAAGAAGACCGATTACATTACCAATGGTCCAGGCAATGACTGTGGTCACCAGGGATAGAAAAAGGGTATATGGCAAATACATACCGATGATCTCTCCTACTGGGGTCGGATAGTTCATCAGGGAAGGTCCGAAATTAAAGTGTAAGAGTCCCCTCCAAAGGAAGGTACCATATTGTTTCAATAATGAACCCTCCAAACCGAATTGAACCCTAAGCTGTGACCGTATCGCATCCATTTGCACCGGATCCATCTGACCGGAACGGGATTGCATCTGACCGATCATATTTTCCACCGGATCGGAAGGAAACATCCGTGGAATAAAAAAGATAAAAGTTATACCTATCCATACTGTTAATAGATAGGTTAATAGCCTTAAACCGAAATATTTACGAAATTTCAACGGCTTCACTCCTTTTTAATTAATTCACGCAGCTCTTTGAAATATTCTTACTGCCCGGTGGTCGCCACCAGGCAGTAACAACATCCCTATTGCTAACCTGATTAATGAAAGCCAGTCTTGCAGGTTTTCATTAATCAGGTACTAAAATATCCTTTGAATCGTATTTACTTATTAATTAACCGGTGAAATTTCTGTTGTTATATATTTAAAGCAGCTCCACCACCACCAAGGTCCATTATAGGGATTTTCAGCACTTGGATAGTTGTTCCAGTAGGTGCTGTTTGTCGGAACAAACTTGACACCGGAATGGAAACCGATAAAGGGAAGCTCTTCAATTGCATTCTTGAAGAATTCAAGGCCTAATTCATATGACTTCGGATCAGTCGGTGAAAGCTTTGCAAGCTGATGAATGATATCGGTAGCCTTCGCATTGCTCCAACGAGAGCCCTGACCTGATCCTCTCTCACCAAGTGGCAGGATTAAATCTGCATCCCAACCACTGATCTGGGAATAGATGTCTTTTGTTATAAAACCGGTAGGCCAGTAGCCGGCGATATCATACTGCCCAGTCGCTTCATTGGTGCTCCAGGTTGCACTGGATTCACTGACTAAATTGATCTTGAAGCCAAATTTGGTCAACTGATCATAGGCTGCCTGGGTGCCACGACCGGCCTGTGCCTCTGTATCAGCTAAATATGTCATGTTAAAGGTAAAGGGTTGACCGTTAAAATACCAGCCATCTGCCTTTTTCTCAAGACCTGCCTTAATAAACAGCTTCTCTGCTGCTGCGGGATCATACTTCCAACAGCCTACGCCAAACATATCGATAAGGGCTTCATGATCTGTGGTGATATCATAGCCTTTTCCTCTTAGAACGGTTGCAATTCGCTCAGCATAACCGGAGTCAAAGGGCTTCACGGTTGTTCCATCACCCAAATCCAACTCGTAGGCTTCCAACCAGGATAGGATAGGCTTCACATACAGCTCCTGAGCAGCACTTGTGTTGGTAAGGATCGGGAACGGTGAGGAACGACCAACACCATCGAATATGTTTTGTGATATCTCATCAAAATTCATTGCAAGAGCAATGCCCCAACGGAAATCCTTGTTGTCATAGGGAGCACCCTTACCCATGGAGAAGGCTAAGCCCTTAGAACAGGGATCATCACTTGTAGCATACGGAAAATCCTTATACCAACATGCTATGTTAGGATTTTGCGCGGTCATAACCTCTAACATCTCCGGAGTAACCTCGCAAAGGATATCAACTTGGTTGTTGATCAAACTCATCTGACGGCTTGTATCGTCGCCTAAATTTCTAAACCATACATACTTCGCCTGGGGCTGCTTGCCACTTACAACACCAACAGTACTGGACTGCCAGTCCTCACGGCGTTCATACAGAACCCATTTTCCTAATTCATCATAAGCCTTAACCGTATAGGGACCGGCCACAACAGGATTAGAATCTTTGAACAAGGTAACATCTGCCTGCTTGGAGTAGATGTGCTCTGGAACAATTCTTAAATCATTACCCCAGATAGTAACACCAAATCTTAGTGATAACCGGGGGAAAGACTCCTTCGTAACAATCTTAACCGTATAATCGTCCACCTTCTCAACCGACTGGAAGATTTGATTGTAATATGCACTCTGACTAATACCGGAGTTATCCATAATCATATTAAAGGTGAAGGCAACATCGTCCGCATTTAAATCCTCGCCATCTGACCATTTAATTCCCTGACGGATTTTAACTGTATGCTCGGTAAAGTCGGCGTTTGACACAGGCATTCCATCTGCTACTTCACCAAATTGCTCACCCTTTACCGTATCGATTTCCCACATCATAGCCGACATAAGCTGATGGATACCAAAGCCCATGGTAGTTCCCTGCATGTAGGAATTGAACTGTCCTGGTGTATCAGTGGGTGACTGACACTCAACAATGAGAGTTTCATTTCTAGGAGTTCCAACCTCGGTCATCTCCCCTGATGGTCCCGCTGTCACTCCTTCGGTCTTAGTATCATTGGTAACTTTCTCTGTCACCTTAGGATTCTGCGTCTCAGCAGTATCATCCTTCGGTTTTGCACATCCTGCGAAGAAGGAACCCACGAGAAGCATAGCCATAACACATGCCATAATCCTACGAATTGGTTTTTTCATTATTAGCCTCCTCTGTCTTTATTGGAATACAACTACTAGTTACTCTTTCATCGTAGCACCGAACCGTCTTCCGTTAAATTCCAATTTTTTAACAAGGGAGTAAATTATTAATCTCATTTAATATATTTTTAGTGAACCGGAAATGTCGCTCAGTTTTCAATGATAGCTATTCTTACTTTATCCTGCATGGTATCAGCGATGCTTCGAATGGACGGGTCATATTCACTGATTAACTCATAAATGCCTTCTGATATGGCGGCAGAAATATCAAACCATGAGTTAAGCGAACTCTTGGCTATCCCATGGCTCTTCTGCTTTTGTATAAATTCCTCACTAATCTCATAACCGTCATCTTTAAAATCATATTCTACATCTACTTGCACCGGTATGGTCTCTGTCGCAGCTGCAAACTGTGCTACGATACTTTTCTGTGTTATGTAGTCTAGAAATTGAAGGGAGGCATCATAATCGGCAGTAATTGACATCCCGATATTTTTTCCATGAAACATATAGTTCTCCTTCTTATCATAGGGAACTGGTCCTACACCGATCTGAAAATCGATGCTAGCTTCTTTAATTACGGATAAGGCGCTAAGATTATTAAACATCATTGCAACCTCACCATCTATAAATTTATCGATCAAATCCTGTTGATTCCAGTTGATGCATTGTGCCGAAAGCAGCTTATTGGATTTCAGATAATTAAGTAGCTCGAAAACCTTTATACCACCTTCTCCGTTAATGTCCCGGATTGAGCCTCCTGTCGAATAAAGCAGCTGCATAAAAAGTGCTGTAATCTCTTCCGATTGCCTTGCTCCGATTCCAATACCATAAATGCCGACCTTTTGTACCTTCCTGGCAGCTTCCTTCAAATCATCCCAGTTCTCAGGTACGTCAACATCACTTTCACTAAATAGATTTTTATTCCAGATCAATACATAAGGATCGCAGGTTAAGGGAATTCCGTAATACTTACCATTGCTTCTGGTATTATTCCACTGTACTAAAGAATAGTGGGATACCTTGAAGGTATCGCTAATATAATCACTCAAATCTCTCAGTACATTCAGATTAATCAGGGCTGGCATTATGGAATTGTCGCATATGATGATATCCGCCAGCTGGTTCTGGTCTAAGTTCATACAGATTTCCTTTTTAAAATCATTTTTTGATAAAAACTTAACCTCCACTATGGGATTGCCAGCTATTGCTGAATACTGGCCTGCTATATCCCTAAAAGCCATATTGCTTGTCTCATTATCATAAGGTGCCAATATCCGTAAGACCTTTCGATGCGCTACAGGAGCTTCAACTTGTGATAGCTTAAAGCTATTCCTGGAGTAATAGAATATTACAAGCAATAGGATGACCATAGTACCTAATGATATGATGATATTTACCCGCAGTATTTTCATATTAACCCCCTGAAACTCTCCTATACTCGGACGGTGATATCCCACATACATCTTTAAACACCTTATTAAAATACTTAGGATCCTTAAAGCCTACTTGATCGGCTACCTCCTGTATCTGGTACTTTCCAGAAAGAATCATTCGCTTGGCAATACTGATTCTAAAGTTCCTTAAAAAAACAACAAAATTAACATTGATCTTCTGGTAAAACAGCTTACTCAAATATTCTGGCGTTACTCCGACTAAGCTGGCAGCTTCAGATAATGTGATGTTCTTACTAAAATTGTCCCTGATATAATTAATCACCTTCAATATGGCTAAATTATCGATCTCCATCTTATCATCGGTAACAGATAATATGGTATGTACAATTTTTTCATAATTTAAGATCAAATCGTCCTTCGACTTACTCTCAATAATGTTATTGATAAAATAATGGAAAATCAACAATGGCTCTGTTTGAGTATTGTATTCCTTGGCTGCATTATAGATACTGGAAGAAAACCGTGCCGTGTATTCCCTGATTATCTCCGGCTTACCCTTACTTTCAATCACCATTTCCCTGAACCTATTGCTTGTCTTTAATGCCTTAGTATAATCCCCGTTAATTATTTCTTTTCGGATACGGTTTTCCAAATCCACAGGATAGGATAGGGGACTAAACTCCAGAGCCTCCACCATCTGTTTATCAAGAACTACCTCGCTTCCACAAACAAAGGCATAAGATAATAGGTCCTTAAGCTCTCCTATTGCGCTTTCCAGGCTCGTTATTCCCTTTATCACAGTATAGCTGCAATGGCATCTGCCTATCAGATTAATAAAAGGTAAAATATGGGTGCAAAACATCTTTTTTAAAAGCTTATTTCTTTCCGTGTCGATAATCATTAACAGGATCCCATCGGATAAAGACAAATGCATGACATGAAAATGATTGATGCTTAAGGAACACATCCTCTCTTTTATACAATGGAGCAGTTCTCCCACTGTTTCCCGATCTAAACTGTCAGGCTTTAATAAAAACAAGGTGACTTGCGTCTTTTCATTAACCATCAATCGTCTCGAAAGCTGACCGATCAATTGGTCCTTCCTATACGACTCACAATTCAATAGACTCCAAATCAACTGTGCCGGATTTGATTTTTCTGATCTTTCCCTTAATATTTTAGATTCTGTTTCATGTAAGACTGAGATAAAGCTCTCGATATCAACGGGCTTTAATACATAATCCACTACGCCCAGGTGCAATGCAGTTCTAACATAATCGAAGGAGGAATAGCCCGTTAAAATCAAGGCATAATAAGAAAACTCCTCATGCTCCAGTTCCTTCAGCATGGTTAGTCCGTCCATTTCGGGCATTTGGATATCTGAAATAATTAAGTCCGGTTTCCGTTCATTTATCAATTTACGTCCTTCCATTCCATTGGAAGCAACACCGCATATTTCATACTCAGTGAATTTATTAATGGTATTAATAAGGCCTTCTCTTGTTTTTGGCTCATCCTCAACGATAACAATACGCATAATATCTCCTCCAACCACTATAGTCTCAATGCTTTACACTCCCCAAGTGCTTGTCAGGCAAGCTTCCCGACGGATTACCTACTCCCCATTGCAGGTATACTATATCTCATAAGGAATCATGAGCCTTACGATTGTCCCCATTTCATCAGAAGCCACACTAAAATAACTATTGCTGCCATAATATAGCTTTAGCCTTGTTATTACATTTCTCACACCTATGCTTGTATCAATCGTATCCGTTCGATAATCGTAGTTATTAAACAACTCTACTAATTCCCTAGGCATCCCCTTCCCATTGTCTTTGATCTGAATATGAATATAGGTATCATTATGCATCTGAATCGTGATATCAATTTCATCCTGCCCCGTCTTACCCGGAAAGCCATGCACTATCGTATTCTCGATTAAAGGTTGTATTAGTAATTTATGAATTTTACAGTTCTTTAATGTCTCATCTATATGAATTGTATATTGAAAGGAATAGCAAAATCGTTCCTGTTGCAAATAGATATATTTCTTCAGATACTCCAGTTCCTCCCGCAAGGTAACGATCTCATTGCTTCTTTGTATACTATATCTTAGAATGGCTGCTAGATGAATGAGCAGCTTACTGATATGAAACTCTTCATGCTCTACAGCCACCCAATTAATGGCATCCAGCGTATTATATAAAAAATGAGGATTAATTTGTGCTTCCAGGGACTTAATTTCCGCATTCTTCTTTCTGACCAACGCTTCCCTTTCCTGTTCATTGGATTCCTTTATCCTGACTATCATGTCGTTAAAATGATGAGCAATTTTTGCAAATTCATCCTTGCCCTCCATGGCTATCTGGATGTCATAATCACCCTTATCCGCTTTCCCCATTGCGTGAATTATCTTCTTAACCGACTTGTCTGTGCCGGCGGCAAAGGACATAGCAATAAAAATACAGATCATACCGAAAAGGATACCGATGAATACAATTATCTTAGTAACATTCTGGACATCACTTAGTGCATAGGTTAGATTATGAACATTAATCAATGTAAATTCTCCGCTCTTAATACTACTGACATGAACCTCCAGTTGACTTGAATTCATAAAATGATTCATCTGAAAGAATTCTTTCGTTGCAATGACAATACTGTCCTCATTATCATCATAATTCAATTTAAATCCCACGAATTCCTCCAAAGGGAAGGATATAATATCTCCCTCCTTATTCACCAGGAAGGTTAAATTGGAGTTTATATCCATACCTACCGAATATACATTTCGTAGAGCGCCTTCATCAATACATAAAATAATACTCCCCACCGGACCGTTTTTATAATTATTAAAATCGGTCAGCTGATGCGCTATATAAAAATAATTTTTATTCCCATGAATGCTATCTGACTTATGTATCGTGCTGGAATAGATCGCATGCTTTTTCTTCAAGGAATCCTTGAACATGGGATCTGTTCTGAAATTGCTCACATCGAAGCAGAAGCTTTCCACACCAGAAAATGTTACCGTATCATAAAAGGTTGCATCTCCATTTAAGCCGACGATAGCAATTCCTAATATCTCCGGATAAGCGTATACAATGTTCTCAAGCTTTTGCTCTATTTGATGCTTAGCCTTATAATAATTTTTTGTATCCCACACATTGATATACTTTAAATTATCAACGTAGCTGCTGTCTGTATATATATCTAGAATAATATTGTCATAAGCATGAAAAAAGCTCTCTACACTATTATTCGTCTGACGAAGCGTCGCCATAATTAATTCCTTTGTTTGCTTTTCAATGGTCGAGGTGCTTATTTGATATGATGTGAATTGAATCAAGAAAATAGGTAAGATTGAGATTAGTAGAAGCATTATCATTAGTTTGGTAAAAAGATTTAAGGAAAAAAATGTTTTTACAATTATTTTATGTAACATGCGAATCGATCCTTTTTTATTAGAGCATATAGAACACATTTAGGAACCATTTATGCTTAAAGCCTATCTTTCATTGCATGATATATTATAGAAAACGATTACGTCATAATTACTAATATTAGCAGTAATATCTTAACATAAATTGCCAAAATTGTCATGTGTTTCATAAATTTTTTTAAAAAGCTGCTACACCACTATTTTACTAGTGTTGTAGCAGCCCATATGATTCCGACCTATGATTAATAATTATGCTCTGCCTGTTCGGCGTCTGCTTTCGTTCTGTGGATTGTCCCACTCGGGTGTTGAGGGGGTGCATAAATCGAGAATAATTTGAGTGGTCTGTTGCCGTTATTAATGAGGTTATGCCAGGTTCCTGCAGGAATAACAAAAGCATAGTCATCCGAGACCCTAGCTTGAAAATCCATTCTGTTTTTATGCTTCCCCATCAGAACAATTCCCTGTCCTTCTTCAATCCGAATAAATTGATCAAGCTCTGGATGAAGTTCTAATCCGATGTCCTCTCCCACATTAATGCACATCAGAGTTATCTGCAGATACTCTCCCGTCCATAAGGTAGTACGGAAATTACAGTTTTGCTTCGTAGCCTCCCTAATGTTAACCGCATATGGTTCCGGACCATAATCGGTTATTATATCATAGTAATGGCGGTTGGTCCTCATATCAGTTTGATAGTATCTATCTTGATCCAAATCCTGTCTTCTTCCTTTGTAGTCATTACTAGGTACTTCTGAATATCTAGGATATCGATAATATGACGAGGTGTGTATCTCCTTACGTGGCTGATTCCTTGTTGAATTTATATAGCTGTTGTATGAGTATCTTCCGTTTTCCTTCATATTCTTGATCCTTTACATTTTATATTTTCATTATATGAAGTCTGATTATGAAGTTTACAGCTTATAAATCTCATTAACAGCATCTAACTCCTTTCACCTCATGGCATCAAGCAATCCAAGCATCTCTTGGGCATCCTCTTCTGCCAGGCTTAATGCTGTTATATACCGATCGGCTGCACATACTATGTCTTCTTCTTCCCCAGGTGTATTAATCGCCTCTCTTAGGTTATAATCTCCCTGATCCAGGCGATTCAGCATTCGTAATATAGACATCATCGAGTAATGGGCATTTCGAAGGGTACGGATGATTTTTAGACGATTCATCTCCTTCCTCCCAAACTCTGTTCTTCCGCTTTTTCCTCTCGGTACCGTTAATAAACCATTTCGTTCCCAGTCACGTAGAACGTCTACCGTAATCCCAAGTAATTCTGCCACCTCCTGTCTACCTTTGTAAAGGACTGATTCCTGCGACGTTCCATTATCCGCTATGATATCCAAGGTAATTTGGATTGCTTCTTCCGCCCTTGCCTTCTCTTCCCTAAGTCGGTCTAGGTATCGCTGTGTGCCTTGATAAGCTACTCCGGTATCCCCAGCAGCCGCTGTCTTAACGATTTCATAGACCTCATGTCTCAGTCTGTCACTGATAATCTCTGCACGAAAGGCAGTTCGCAGCAGCTTAAGCTGCTTAATATGTCCGTCATTAAAAACACGATATCCATTTTCCGCCCTAGGTATTACAGGAAGAAGCTTCATATCCTCATAAAACCGGATGGTATTCGGATGAACACCGATCATTTTTGCTATCTGAGCTGTTCTATAGTTTTTCATACAGCCTCCCCCTCTGAGTTGTAGCTTATACCCTTAGTGAGCCTCGAAATCCTCTCCCAGCATAATAAGATTCCGCACCATTATGATACACAAATACACGACCATAGCGAAAATCAGCAAATATAGCTCCACCTAGCTTTCTAATCTCAGGCGGTGTGCTAATCCAGCTAGAGGTTTTCGTATCAAAGCTGCCATATTTTTGTAATTCTCGAAATTGCTCCTCAGTCAATAGCTCTAATCCCATGGTTTTCGCCATATTGGTTGCACTATTCAGTGGCTTATTCTCTTTTCTTGATTCCCATGCTTCTTGATCATAGCATAGACTTCTGCGGCCCTTAGGGCTCTCTGCGGAGCAATCAAAGAAAATGTATTCACCAGTCTTAGGATCAAGATCAACCACATCAGGTTCTCCACCAGTGATCTCCATCTCATTCAGCGACCATAATTTTTCAGGTTTCGCTACTAATCTTTCCTCCAGCTTATCCCACTCAAGCCCCTCATGACGCTTCCTGTTTGATTCAAAGCGGGCTTTTAATACGCTAATTAACTCAGCCCTTTCCGCCGGAGACAATTCTCTTTTATCCTTATTCATTTTATCTCTAGTGAGAGCGTGTATATACACCAAACTCTCACTAAATTCACCTCTTTTCTTTTTCTATTTACTTGATTTTCATTTCAAACAAAGCCATTGCTCCACCATCATCAAATATATATTTATCTACTATCTCAAAGCCTAAGCTCTTATATAGATTACACAGTTTTTCATTGTTCCATCCAGTGTCTAGCCTTAAATACTTAATATCTCTTCTCTTACATTGTTCTATTGCATATTCAATCATTTTTCCTGGCAATCCTAATCCTGCATATTCTCTTCTTACACATAATTTATGGACATATCCAGCTTCATTTTCCTTTGAATTTGGCCAAAAGAAATTGTCACTCCATTGCAACATCATACAACAGGCAGTATTTCCAGAGACTTTTCCTACATAAAAATCATCTTCCAATACATTTACCATTAGCCTTTCCCTTGTAAGTTGTTCGACCTTCCATAAATTTAAGCCAATAGAACTTCCCCAAGTGGCTACTTCTTTCATTATGTTAATCGCAGTGTCCACATCGCCTTTTACAACTTTAAAATCATTTATCATAGGTTCATCCTCCAAGGATATCTTTATAGCTCTCTTGTCCCTCAATGGTTAGTCATTCAATATATTACTATTATTAATTATTTTAATACTTTTTACAATTCTAATTTTTATAACATAGCGTCTACCTACTGATACTCACTTACCCAGTGGGCTTTTTAATGCAAAGAGTCAGCTCATCCAATAACATGAAAAAAGAGGCTGGTAACATCGGCCTCTTTCAATCCCCTTTTATTAACGATTACCTTAGACATTACCTCTTAGTACTTCAAATACACCGAAGATATTTACTATCCCATAGCCCCAATCCCTACTTGGATAAGTTCTACTGGTATCTCTTATCGCACCACGAACCAACAAGTTCTTGACATCGACTCCAGAGAGATTATTTAGTGTTCCTCTTACTATTCCCCATTCCAGTAGCATTGCCGCTAAACCGGCGGTATGTGCAGCAGCAATACTGGTTCCAGACATTGTTGTGTAGTCATTTCCCGGCGTCGGACCTATGATATTCACTCCAGGTGCCGTTAAATGTGGTGAAGTATTATCCACTCTGGTAAACCCTCTGCTTGCATTGATATAAAGGCTATCATTTATAACATCATATGCAGTAGCAACGATTGGGATAAATACATTTGCCGGAGAGGTTAGGGTTATATATGGGGTGGAACTGATAAAAAATGTATCATCACCTATAAAATCACTAATTGGGAGCCATATATTTACACGCAATCGGAGGGTTCTGTCTACCTTCCGAAGTGTAATACGCCATATTCCTTCTGTAGGATTTAGAATTCTCACTATAACTAATTGTGCACCGGATCTAGAGCCCACTAATTGAAAATAGATATTAATCCTTGTTTGTTCGAAAATAAAATTAATTTCCCTTCTTTCATTGATTCGTGGCGTGATCGTTGGTACTATTTCTCCCCCCGGTGAAGTCAATTCTACTCCAAAGGTATTGGGAACATCTCCCCACATCTCAAAATACAGACCTCCTTCATTCGGTCCAACATTCAATTCAATTGTCTCCTGATCTATCCCCGGTAACATTATACTTTCTGCATGATGTCTGCTATTCCCTTCATTACCGGCTGCTATAGTGACTACCACCCCACTCATTTGACCTAGAGAGGATAGGTAAGAACTTAAGGCACCTGTTGCATCATGAGACCCTTGGGATGTTCCAAGACCAATACATATAGAAATCGGTCTGTTGTATTTTTCTGCCGTATCTAATAAATACTTAACCCCAAGCATAATATCATTTTCCTGAAAGCAAATTGCATCATGAGGAATCATATAGAAATCTCTAATATTGTTTTTTGCAGGCTTTAATTTGACCACAACTAATTCTGCCTCAGGTACAACACCTGCAAAATCATTTGCCGGCTCTTCATTACCTGCTGCGATTCCGGCTAAAAATGTTCCATGTCCAATCTCATCAAAGCTTGGTACGATAGAACCCGGATCATCACTTGCTAATGCTAAATTAATCTGATCTCTTGTGAATTCTGTCCCAAAGTATAAGCCTTCAGGAGCATTTCCAGATTGAACAGTTTGATCCCAGATGGAAACGATTCTAGTAGTACCATCCGCATTGATAAAGGCATTATGCGTATAATCGATCCCCGTATCCACAATTCCAATCAAGGTTCCTCTGCCCCGTAGATCAAGGCCTGAGAGATTTCGAAGTCTTCTTACACCGGAAGCCTCTAAGCTCACTTCATCCATAAGTCCTAGCAGTCGCACAAAGACCCTATATCCAAACGCATCCAAAGATCGTTCCGGTACTAAGGACTCGGGTAAATATACTGCTGTAAAGGTTGAATCAATTCTAATATGACAAATATCTCTACCGGCAAGATCTTCGTCAGAATCCAATTCATAATCTGCAATAAAGTCTCTATATCCCTCGCTTACTATATTATTGCCACAACTTGAATCCAAGAGATAGCCCCCCAGAACATCACTTACATTAATATATGTTGAGCATTCATTAGAAATTCTCAAAACGCTTACTCGCTATGAAAGACAGTAAGAATATCCTTTTTGGCCTTATTTCTCTTAATCCAGCTCTACCGCTCCGGTATAAAGCTGATGATATCTTCCTTCCATCTCCAGGAGTTCATCATGGTTCCCCTGCTCTACAATTTTTCCATGCTCCAACACGATGATTTGATTCGAATTTCGAACGGTAGACAGTCGATGAGCAATGACAAAGGTTGTTCTGTTCTTCATTAATCTGTCCATACCATGTTCAATATGCTTTTCCGTTCTTGTATCCACCGAGCTGGTAGCCTCATCAAGGATCAGAATAGGGGCTTTTGATATAGCCGCTCTCGCTATATTCAAAAGCTGACGCTCCCCCTGACTCAGATTGGTACCGTCACCATCAAGCACCGTATCATATCCATCGGATAGCCTCTCTATAAAGGAATGAGCACTTGCGGTCTTCGCTGCGATCACTACCTCTTCATCGGTTGCATCAAGACGTCCGTACCGGATATTCTCCCTGACGGTGCCAGAAAACAGATGAGTATCCTGTAATACCATTGCAATATTATTCCTCAGGGAATCCTTCCTGATCTTCTTAATATCAATACCATCGATCAATATCTGGCCTTCCTCAATCTCATAGAACCGGTTGATCAGATTCGTTATCGTTGTCTTTCCAGCACCTGTTGATCCAACAAAAGCAACCTTCTGACCGGGTTCTGCTATTACATTGATGTGTTTGAGTATAGTCTTATCGGGAGTATAACCAAAGGTCACATCCTTTAATGTTACTTCCCCTTTGATCCGTTGTGCTCCATCCACTTGATTAGCATCGGCACAGATATCAATAGCCCCTGCCGGATCTGCTGCTTCCGGTGTCTCATCCATCACCTCAAATACTCTTTCTGCTCCTGCTAATGCCGAGTAGATTGTATTCATCTGCTGTGATAACTCGCTGACCGGCCTTGAAAACTGTCTTGAATAGCTCGTAAATATGGTGAGACCACCGATATCAAAGTTCGAAGTCAGGCACAGAATACCGCCAACGGTGGCAGATAATGCATAGCTTACCTGACTTAAATTTCCCATAACCGGTCCCATGATAGCACCAAAAAATTGTGCCCTGATTTGCTTTTTCCGCAGGTCATCACTTAGAAATCTGAATTCCTCCATGGCTGTTTCTTCATGGCAGAATACTTTAATTACCTTTTGTCCGGTAACCGTCTCTTCAATATATCCATTGACAGCACCAAGCGCCTGCTGCTGACCCTTATAATACTTTCTGCTATTCTTACCGATTGCTCTGCCTGCGTAAATCAATGCAGGTACAGTTACAATCGTAACGATAGCCAGAATCCAGTTGGTGACAAACATCAGTATGACAGTACCAACCAGGGTGATAACACCGGAAAATATCTGCGATATGGTATGATTAAGCATCTCACCGACCGAATCAAGGTCATTCGTATAACGACTCATAATGTCTCCATGTGAATGAGTATCATGATATTTGATCGGTAGCTTCTGAATGCGTTCAAATAATTCCTCCCTTATCCTGACAAGGGCATTCTGAGATACACCAATCATGATTCGCTGCTGTAGATAGGAGCATATGATACCGACAAAATAAATTCCGGCCATAATCAGGATACCTAGTAGCAGATTGCTCAATTTTTCATCGGCAGATCGATCGATAGCTACCAAATTATTGATAATCGGTCGTAAAATATAGCTTCCGCCCAGGTTGGACAAGGTACTCCCCAGCACACAGAGCAAAACGAACAGGATTTTAATCTTATCACGTCCGATATAGGCAAGGAGCCTATTGATTGTAGTTAAGGTATTCTTTGGTTTCCCACCGCCCATTCCACCACGGGGGCCGCCACGAGGACCTCCCGGTCCCGGTCCAAGCCTCATTCCTCCTGGACCGCCTGCAGGATTCATCGGTTTACTTCCATATCTGCGTAATAATTCTTCTTTTCTTTCTTCACTAATCTGTTTCATTATGCGGTCACCTTCTTATCCATCTGTGAGTAATAAATCTCCGTATATGCTTCACAGCTATTCATCAACTCTGAGTGAGTACCAATACCGGTAATCTTTCCATCGTCTATAACGATAATCTTATCCGCATCAATGACCGATGAAATTCTTTGTGCAATGATGATTTTGGTAGTACTTTTGAGCTCGTTTTTGAAGCTTTCCCTAATCCTTGCCTCCGTTGCCGTATCTACCGCACTGGTACTGTCATCGAGGATCAGAATCTTCGGCTTCTTCAAGAGCGTCCTAGCGATACATAATCTCTGCTTCTGTCCCCCTGAGACATTGACCCCACCCTGACCAAGTTCGGTTTCATAGCCTTCCTGAAATGATGTAATAAATCCATGTGCCTGTGCATTTCCTGCAAATTGATGTATCGTATCGTCATCCGCTTCTTCATCACCCCATTTGAGGTTTTCCTTTATCGTTCCGGAAAACAGAATATTTTTCTGCAGCACAATACCGACACCGTCACGAAGGTTTTGTAATGAATAATCCTTCACATTCACGTCATCAACCAATACTTCACCCTGGTCTGCATCATATAATCTTGGAATTAGCTGCACAAGACTAGACTTTCCACAGCCGGTTGAACCGATGATACCGACTGTCTCACCGGGCTTCATTACAAGATTGATCTTCTCCAAGACCCACTTTTCATTGTTTTTGTAGTATTTGAAGTAAACATCCCTGAATTCGATCTTACCGTATTGAACCTTTATATCTTTATGTAACGCATTCTCATCTGTGAGGTCAATGTCCGTGCAAAGGACCTCATTGATACGCTTTCCCGATGCAAGCGCTCTGGAACTATTCAGAATAATCATGGATACCATCATCAGTGACATAAGAATCTGGACTACATAATTAATGAAGGCAGTTAAGACACCGGTGCTCATACTGCCCGCGATAATCTGATTGCCTCCAAACCAGACCACACCCAAGGTAGTAATATTCATAGCAAGAGTCATAACCGGCATTGTAAAGATGACGATCTTCATGGCTTTTATTGTATTTTCCTTTAAATCTGTGTTGGCCTTTTCAAACTTATTCTCTTCATAGGCCTCTCTGACAAAGGATTTTACCACTCTTATATTGGTCAGGTTTTCCTGCGTCGCAATGTTGAGTGCATCCAGCTTCTTCTGCATAATTGTGAATCTGGGAAAGGCGGTTTTCATGATACAGTAAATTGCAAAGGATAACACAGGTATTACGCACAGGATAACCAATGCCAGCTTCGGATTTAGAGCAAAGGCCATAATTAAGGCACCAATCAGCATGCCCGGTGCCCTTAAGGCCAGTCTTAACATCATTTGGATCATGTTCTGTATTAGGGTGATATCATTGGTTAACCTTGTTATTAAAGACCCTGTATTATATCGATCAATATTGGTGAAGGAGAACTTCTGTATCTGATTGAACAGATCCTTTCTCAAATCATTGGCAAAGCCTGTAGACGCCTTGATTGCAAAATATGCTCCTCCAACACCTCCAGCCATCATGCAGAGCGCTGTAATGACCATCGTTATACCCATTGTTATTATATAAGAAATACTTCTGTTGCTACTTACTCCGTAATCGATAATCCTGCTTAATAATAGAGGCATGATCACCTCGCCAATCACCTCCACAATCATAAGAATCGGTCCTATGATAAATGCAGACAGATATGGGTGAACATATTTCCAGTATCGTTTCATTCATTCTTCCCTTTCATTTTTTTGATTTTATCTCATCTTCCATCTGAATAAGATTAGCGTTCAGCTTGCGTAATAAGGAAGACAGTGTTTGCTTCTCCTCTTCTGTAAACCCCTCAAAAACCCTTCCATCCGTTGCTTCAAAAATCTGTTTGCTTTGCTCTACAACCTGGTTCCCTTTCTCAGTAATGGTAATCTGATTGAGTCGATTATCCCCTTCATCCATTTCCTTAGTGATATATCCTCCCTTTTCCAGCTTCTTTAAAGATACCGCTATCGTTGCTGCAGAGACATCCATTGATAAGGCAAGATCCTTTTGTGAAGCATTCTGGTTACGTGAAATCATCATAAGTAAGTGATGCTGGGCCTGGTAGACACCTGTTTCATCCAGGTGATTCTGCATAATTTTCCTATGCTTCATCGCAAATCCAATTATTTGATGAACAATCTCCTTATTGACGGATTGATTAACACAATTGCTTTTCTTATGATCCAACTTCTCATCTCCTTGCATATATAATGTTAGCTTGTTAATCGTTAACATGATAATCATTAGTTAGTTAACTATTAATTAGTATAGCACTCTGTACTTACTACTGTCAATACCATCCTATCCCCATTCCTATATCGATGCGGCATGTTCACGAGAACTGTATCGGTAAGCGGAAGGAGAGATTCCCCTTTTTGCTGTAAATTGCTTGATAAAGTAGGTGTCATATTCAAAACCCGTCGTACGGGCAATTTCATTCAAACCCATATCGGTATGAATCAGAAGATCTCCGGCGACCTGTAAACGATGCCTCATAAGATATCCCATTGCCGTACATCCATAGCTTTCTTTAAATAAATTGTTTAAAGAGGTATGATTTAAGTGGGCACACCGAGTTAAATCCTTCAATGAAATCTTGTTAGGATAGTTGGTATAGATATAATCAAGGGCCAGATCAACTGGCGACTTTTCATGTTGACGATTTAATTTCTCAAGCAGCCCCATTATCTGTATCAGGTATTTTTTTATTCTACATACCCAGAGCTCATCACTTTGGGCCGACACTTCTGTGCCCAGCACAAAAAACCACTCTAATAACTGTAGATAGGCTTCCTTAGTAATTGACGTCACCCCATTAAATATATAATCTCTGCTAAACAGGGAAAGACCTGTCTGTATTCTTAGCTTGGTTGAAGCAAGATCCGGTTGATCGGTAATTCGTGTACTCCTTAAAAAATCTGTATGAAAACAGAAGGATTGCGCTGCTACCTTGCTCAGATCCAGTAGCTTTATTGAGTCTTCACCCGATAAGCATAGCACACTGGGAGCAGATATATTCATCGGACGCTCATTTAACACAAGGGACATACTCCCATTGGTAATAAAAATAATTGTATATCGGTCCTCATATGGAACTCCGCTAAAGTCCTCACAGGTATCAAATTCAATATTCACCATTCGGTTTTTGTATCGATCAAATTGAGGCATTGCTCTCCCCTCATCCTTCAGATAGTATAGTTTAAAACTTCATATATGCCATTGTATCTTATTCTATAGATGATACACTTCTCCTGAATATATGATTCATAAGGCTTGCGAAGCTAGCTTTATTGAATCATATCACACTTGCTATTTTCTGGCAATTAATAAGAGGGCCAAGGCTATTAATGAAAGGAGACTCCATATGTCCATAGAACGTTTTCATATTCAAGTACCCAAGGAAATATTAGATGACCTAAAGCACAGACTGATAAAGGTACGTTGGCCGGAGCAATCAGCAGAATTCGGTTGGTTGAGAGGTACTGATATCGATTATATGCATCACCTGATCACCTATTGGAGGGACCTGTTCGATTGGAATAAAAAAGAGGCTGAATTGAACCGTTTCCAGCAGTTTCGATCCAAAATTGGTGGGATTAATATTCATTTCCTACACGAGCGTGGAAAGGGTCCTAATCCCTTACCCATCATCCTTACCCATGGATGGCCTGACAGCTATATACGCTACCTGAAGCTAATTCCTCTACTGACTGATCCGGTTCGGTATGGAGGTGATCCCAATGATTCTTTCGATGTTATTGTTCCATCACTACCTGGATTTGGGTTTTCCAGTCTACCAGCTCAGGTCAGATTGAATAATTTTCAGGTTTCCGAACTCTGGTCCAAATTAATGACACAGGAGCTTGGTTATGATAAATTCATTGCTGCTGGTGGCGATATTGGCTCTGGTGTTACCAGATATTTAGCACTAAATCATCCAGATTTACTGTATGGAATTCATCTGACCGATATCGGTATCATCAAGAATATCCTGAATACACAAGAAGATACTGAACTTACCGAAGAAGAACTACAATATAAAAGGAAGGCCCAGAAATGGATTTCCTTTGAAGGAGCTTATATGGCAATTCAGTCGACAAAGCCTCAGACTTTGGCCTACGGGCTTTCTGACTCCCCCGTAGGATTAGCTGCCTGGATGATCGAAAAATTCCATGCCTGGAGTGATTGTAAGGGTGCGCTTGGGCAAAGCTTTACTGAGGATGAATTACTTACTAATATCATGATTTATTGGATAACCAATACCATAGGTACTTCAACAGCAATGTATTATGAGAATACCCATACTTTGCCGGCTATGGGGCGTATCACGGTACCTTCAGGTCTTGCTGTCTTCCCAGCTGATCTATTACTGCCACCCAAGGAATGGGCATCTCAAAATTTGAACATAACCCGATGGACTACCATGCCCCGAGGTGGACATTTTGCAGCAATGGAGGAACCGGAGCTGCTGGCAGAAGACATTCGTGCCTTCTGCAGACCCTTTAGATCATGAAGGTCCGGACACAAAACATGATCATGAAGTTCTGTAATTGGTTATGTCTGATAAATCATAAATAAGTCAAGCGTTGAATTCGTCTGAAGCCCTCGATGTGTGTGATACATGTCGAAGGGTTTTTTTTAGGGCCAATTCTATATCTTAAGCGAGTGTGATCAATATTAATTGCTATTGGCTCCTACAAAGCCATAAGGATAAATCCGGAAATTTGTTGAAATAGAGCTAATAATTTGATATACTATTATTTTTATAATAGAGATTGGTTAGGGTTAAAGAATATGAGTAAATCAATGATTAGAAAATCAATGATTAGAAAATGGTACAGAAAAACGATTGGTAATTTGATACCAGAATATGGAGTTCTTTCACTAATAGGATGCTTTCTAGTAAATTGCATCGTTTATTGGGGAGCTCAAACTATTATGAAGAACCATCATCATTACGATTTTACTACCAAGTTGGATAATCGAATTCCATTCATAAAAGAGTGGGTAATAATCTATCTTGTATGCTATGTTTTTTGGGCAATTAATTATGTCCTCATAAGTCATGAGGGAAAAGAAAAATGGTTTCGATTTGTCACTGCAGATATATCTTCAAGATTAATATGTGGTATCTTTTTCATTGTTTTACCAACCACGAATATACGTCCTGAGGTGCTAGGAAACGATATATTTAGCAGGTTAATGAGCTTCGTTTACTACATAGATCATCCAAGTAATCTTTTTCCTTCGATCCATTGTTTAGTGAGCTGGTATTGTTTTATCGGTATTAGGAGCAGTAAAAAGGTTCCGTCTTGGTACAAGGTGTTTTCCTGCTTATTTGCCCTTATGGTGTGTTTATCAACACAATTTACAAAACAACATTATCTAATTGATATAGCCGGAGGCATATTGATTGCAGAAATCTGTTACTATATAGCATGTCATACTCAGATTTTCCTATTTACTGAGAAAGTTTTTCTTTGGTTAAATCAAAGAATCTTTGGGGTAGCTAATTATGATGAATAAGCGGAAGGTTATTCTAAATATATTATTTTTAGTAACGGTTTTTTCCATTACTTTCTATTATATATTTCATGATCAGGACATGAGTAGCCTTCTCGAGACTATTAAATGCTCAGATACCAGATACTGGTTATTAGCAATTTTGTTTGTACTCTTTTTTATCGGTAGTGAATCGATTATCATATTCTATATGATGAATACCATTAAGCAAAAAGTTAATCTAGCCCATTGCTTCCTGTATTCTTTCGTTGGCTTCTTCTTTAGTTGCATTACACCATCCGCAACAGGGGGACAACCAGCTCAAGTTTATTTTATGAAAAAGGACAAGATACCAATCCATATATCGACCTTGATTCTTATGATTGTGACCATAACCTATAAAATGGTATTAGTCATACTGGGAGCTGTCATTTTGGTCGTCAGACCGACCGAAATTATGAATTATCTGGACCCGGTACTTGGTATCTGTTATCTTGGCCTTTTCATCAATGTAATTTGTGTCAGTTTTATGCTGCTTCTTGTATTTCATCCGACGCTGGCTAAAAATCAGCTTACATTTTTTGTTGAGCTACTTACCAGGCTACACTTGCTTCGAAGAAAAGAGCACCGTATCAATAAAATAGAATCAGCTATGAATCAATATAAGGATGTCGCAATATATTTTCGAACACATAAGATTGTTATATTTAATGTTCTTATAATAACATTGGTTCAGAGAATACTACTTTTTTATGTTACATACTTAGTTTATCAATCCTTTGGACTTTCCAGCTCAAACTTTATAACAATCATAATCTTACAGGGAATGATATCGGTTGCCGTAGATATGCTTCCACTTCCAGGAGGAATGGGAATTAGTGAGAAGCTGTTTCTGTCAATATTTACACCTATCTTCGGTACCATGGTCCTGCCGGCTATGATAGTAAGCAGAGGTCTTAGTTATTATACAGAGCTGATTTTAAGTGCAATTTTTACGGTGGTTACATTTTTTACAATAGGAAGGAACAGAGAAAGGAAAATAGAAAAATGATAGGATTTTATGATTATACAGTAGTACTTACATATATCAGTTTATTATGTTCCGTGTTTGGTATCACACAAGCAATTGATGGGAGGTTCAGAACAGCTATTGTCTGCCTTGCAATATCAGGACTTTGTGATATGTTTGATGGTAAGATAGCGAGGGCAAAAAAAGATCGTACCGATGATCAAAAATTATTTGGAGTACAGATTGATTCCTTGTGCGATGTAATCTGCTTTGGTGTATTTCCTTCCGTACTTTGCTATATCCTGGGGGTTCGAGGTGCCTTAGGCGGAATCGTGATTGGTTATTACTGTGTTTGCTCTGTTATCAGGCTTGGTTTCTTTAATGTCCTTGAGACAAACCGTCAGATGAAAGAAGATGGGGCCAATAAATACTATTATGGGCTGCCCATTACTTCTATCACAATCATATTGCCTGTTGTATTTCTTTTGAGCTTTGTTATTTCAGAATATGCATTCAAATGGGTATTGTTAGCTATGCTTTTTACTGTCGCTACCCTCTTTATTCTCAATTTCAGATTAAAGAAACCAACTAATAAGCAGCTTTCATTGTTGGTAGTAATTGTAGCCGTCATTATCTCAATTATTCTCCTATACTCGGATTATCGCATTAAGCATAAAGTTGTACAGGAAGAAGCATTAATTCATGAAATATACGAATAGGTGGTAAACGATGAAATGTAAGGATCGCAGTGGCAATGTAATTAAGCAAAATGATGCTCAAAATAATATATTAAGATTTCTATATAAAAATAAGCTTGGGAGAATGTTTCTGAAGCAATTGATAAGGCCATGGATCTCTAATCTTATGGGAGTAGTGTTGAACAGCTCCTGTTCAAGAATATTGATACCGCTGTTTATCAAGAAATATAAGATTGATATGGAGGCATATGAGGATCGCACATATACCTCTTACAACGATTTCTTTACAAGAAAAATAAATCAAGGCGAGCGTATCATTGATCCTATTCCCAATCATTTGATTGCTCCTTGTGATAGTAAATTGAGCGTATATCCTATCAATAAGGATTCTCATTTTATAATCAAAAACACTACATATAATATAAGAAGTTTACTGAGAAACAAGAAACTGGCTGATCATTATGAAGATGGAACCCTACTTTTATTTCGGTTAACCGTGGATGATTATCACAGATATTGCTATATTGATCATGGAAAAAAATCAAAGAACTATCATATAAAAGGTGTTTTTCATACAGTAAATCCCATTGCCAATGATGTGGTTCCTGTGTATAAGGAAAATACAAGAGAATACACCATTTTACATAGTGACAATTTTGGAAAGGTGCTAATTATGGAAGTAGGCGCCTTGTTGGTCGGAAAGATCGCTAACTATCATGAAGAAGCCAAGGTAAGACGAGGCGAGGAAAAAGGACGCTTCGAGTTTGGAGGATCTACTATTATTCTTTGCCTTGAAAAAGGAAGAATAGCGATTGATAAAGACATTTTGCATAATTCGGCAAGAGGTATAGAAACAGTGGTTAAGATGGGAGAAAAAATAGGTAATGTAGCAGTGTAGCCTACCGATACCGGAGGAAATCATTGATTGCTGCTACGGCGATGTTCTGTTGCTCTTCCCTTGAAATTGTTGCGTCCGGGTCACCCTTTTGCTTACCATAATTACCGAACTGGGCATGGTTCCCGCCTTCGATAACGACAATATTATCGGTATAATCAAGCTTCTTTTCTACGCTTGTATTGAAGGAACCATAGACGGTCAATGTGTTTGCTGCCGGATAATTGCCATAGATGTATGCTCCTAGCAAAATCAATCCCTTAACCTTGTCTGGATGCTTTGAAGCATAGTCACTGGCCATGGCACCACCCATGGAATGACCACCTATATACCAGTTTTCAATGTCAGGAAATTGATCCATGATTTTGTCTGCGGCATCCCCATCGAGGATAGCCATGTTGAATGGCATTTTTACAAGAATGCAGCTAATTCCACTGGTCTGTGTGATTTTTTCCAGTATCGGCAAATAAGCAAAATACTCTACCTTGGCACCTGGGTAAAATATCAATGCTGTGTCGGTGGGTGCGGAAGGCGCTAGCATCAGGAGGTTATCTTGCACCAGTACTACCGCTTCATCTTGCATCAATGCGTTCGCCACATCATCTGCTTTGTAATAATCTGATACATAGATATAACATGCACCAGTCAATAAAAATATAAGTGCTATCATCGTAATTAGAATGATTTTTAGCCGTTTTTTCATATATATCCCTCTCTTTACTTCTTATTACCTTCTATAACTGCAAAAATATCTTTAGTCATATAATAGATCTTTTTTCATCCTTAATCAATGATGAATAATAAATCGAATGAAAGGACATGAAAGTGCTTCACTCTCATGTCCCTCAATTTTGTATGCTTTTATCCTCACGAAAGCTTATAATCATGTTATGCTTTTCTTTTCTTCCCTCTATAGTCTAAGAACAAGGTTTCGCCTTTAGGTGTGGTTATTGGGATCCCTACACTTTTATTATAGCATGGTATCATCCTTCAATACTTCACTTAAGCTGCAGCTACATATTTTCCTTCCTCCGATATAGTAGGCCAATCCAACAAATATAATAATCATCAGCATAAACAAGGTTATCGGCAGGATTGGCGCTTGAGAAGTAAATTCCGTCAGATTAAGATAGCTGGCCTTTGTGGCATATATCACGAAAGCAATCGTAAGCGGTAATGTAATGATCAATGGACGTCCGGCAATGGTTGCTGCTTCAATTATTAACATTTTTCTTATCCCCTCTGGTGTTACACCAATGGATGAATATCTGGCAAATTCCCGCTTTCTTTGATGTATAAATCCTAGGGAGACAGAGAAGATATTGGATATTCCTATGACAGCCAATATCATACAGAGGCTTCCAACGATAATTTTATACCCTTTTATAATATTCATACTTGTACTCTTCTGCTGGACTCTGTTTTCTATCTCTATCTTGTAGTTCCTTTCCAGTGCTTTCTCTACTTCATCCATTGTAGCGTCTATCATAGATTCATCGGTTGTTAATATCCTAAGATATGTGTTTTGATCTGTTATACCAGTATTGAAACCTATATTATCACTAATTGTCGCCCAAACAGACAGAGGAAGGACTTGAACCAATACATAATCATCATACTCCTCACGGAGCAAGGGTTCTACGGTTGTGTAGCCGATAATAGGCACCTCCGCTAATATTTCCTGCTTCAGATTATTTACAACCACTGTATTCTGGCTATTTTCGTTGATATAAGGAACGTATTCCCTATAGCGGAAATTAGTGTTTATACTATCCCAAATCTGGTTGATTAATATTCCGCCAGTGCTTTGCTCCTCAACTCCTATCTGCTTGCAATATTCCTGAAAGCTTTCATCATCCATGATAACCATTGGCATGCTCACAAGATAGGAAGCCTCCTTCTTTTGTACAGACGCTCCTGCCACGGCTAATAAACCACCTAGCTTCATCAGCTCATTGCTGATCTGCTCCTCTGTGATAGTGGTATAAAGCTTGACTATTTGATAAAGTGCAGCATCTTCAATATTGGATATATTCGATAACTGGTTTATATCGTCGACATCAGTGATCGGTGTATCCTTAATCTCAGCCATGATGTCCCAGGTATTCTGATATCTTTCAAAGTAAGTATATTTTGTGCTAATGGTTGAAAGCGTTATAAAGCACAGGAACATTGAAAATGCAAGAAAGGATAATGTTAATGACATTGTAGTAGTTCTCAGTGCCTTTTTTCTTGCTTTGATTGATATCCCTGCAAGCTCGCCTTCTATCCCAAAAAGTGCTGACAGAATCTGAGAACGCTTCTTCCGTGTCACCGGCTCCTCAGATACGGTAAACACAGTCTCCAGTGGTGTTAATTTACTCATCTTCCTTGCTGGAAACCATACAGATAACAATACTGTGATACAGGATACCAGAATAGTGATAAGCCATATCCCAATATGATACTGGAAGACAACCTGCATCCTCTGAACATCCGGTGCGATAGTGTCAGCAAACTGCAGATATCCATAACATAATCCAATTCCAATAAAACTACCGATAAAAATCGGAAGAATACATAGAATTGCTGCTTCCTGAAGAAGGCATATTCTAATCTGCCCCGGTGTTGCTCCTACACTGGATAATATCCCAAACTGGTGAATACGTGCCCCCATAGAGAACTCGAAGGCATTTCGAATAATCATCATCAAGGAGAGGCTGGTAATCCCCAGAACAAGCAAATAAAAACGCAGTAATAAAGGATGCTGATCCTGCCCGGGATCAAAAATCAGGTATTGGGATAACAAAGCATCGTGATAAATAATATCGGAAGGTGCCCTACCGAGATGCTGTGCTATCTGGGGCAAATCATCATAAATCTGCCTTAGATTACTAAAATATATCTTCACTACTATTACTCCATCCAGGGACTTATCATCTACAATAACATTATTCACATTAGCGTGGTTTTTAATAATGGTTAAATCCTCATCATCAAATTTGCCAACCAAAGCCCCCTGCCAATCTCCTTCCTCATATATGACTTGTTTCACATCATACGTCCACATATTATAGAAGAGACAACAGATCAAGGAAAGGAACATAGATGAAATAAGAGCTGCAATCATAATTGATATGCTGGAGGCTTTATTATTCTTAATAAAACTCATAGAATATTCTTTCAACATATCAAACACCTCGTTTCTGATCCTTGATAATGCAACCATCTTCAAGGGTAATGATACGGTCTGCTTCTAATGCAATCTTCTCATCATGAGTAATCAGTAAAATAGTCTGGTTCAAATTGCGATTTGACAGTTTCATAAGATCAACGATTTCTTTGGAATTCTTCTGATCCAAATTACCTGTTGGCTCGTCTGCCAGTAATAGACTCGGACGGTAAATTAACGATCTTGCGATTGCAACACGTTGTTGCTGACCGCCAGACAGCTGATTTGGCAACGCATCTAGTTTATCTCTGATACCCAAGGTTCCTACCACAGTTTCAAAATACTCCTGATTTACTTTGCGTTTTTCTAAAAGCAGGGGCATAAGAATATTCTTTTTCACGGTTAAGGTTGGAATCAAATTATAATACTGATAGATTAATCCTACTTTTCTACGTCGAAATACTGCGGCCTGTGTCTTACTTAATTTAGAAATATCCGTACCGTCGATGTACACCCTTCCCTCCGTTGGAGTATCTACCGTACCTAGAATATGTAGCAAGGTGGATTTGCCGGAACCGGAAGCACCTACAATCGCTACTAACTCTCCTTTCTCCACCGTCAAGTTAATGTTTTTCAGTGCTGCAACCTGATTCTCACCAGAACCATATACTTTCTTTACACCTTCACATCTTAATAATTCCATTGATACTACTCCTTCTTACTAATTTATCGCTTACATAAGCCACACTGCTATATTAGCAAAGGAAAGTGACATCTTAGTGACTGGATATTCTGATTTCAGAACGAGAGAAACTATTCTGCCCACTTCGGAATGCACTGATAAATTCCATATGCGCGAGTGTGTCATCCCAAAATGAACTTTGTTCACTTACACGGAGAACCTTTAATTCAAAGGACGCACTTTCCTAGGAATTAAAAAGACGTTGGTTTAATCCAACGTCTCATAAGTCTCTATGTTTATCGCTTTGTATCCACAGCCTCTGGTAGTCCTGAACCAACACCAACAACCTTCGATACCGGTAATGTAAAGCAAATACCATGGGCTTCCGTTTTGAAGGAGGTGTTCTGCTTAGTAAGCTCCATTATCTTATCAGCAGTTTCGCTATTGCATAGAGTCAATACCACTTCCTTCTCTTTATCAATACTTATACCCATGATCTCTTTTTGTATCGTATGGATACCGCGCGCATTAATAATAGTCGCACCAGAAGCACCATTTGAACGAATAAAATCAACTACTTGTTCCGCAAATCCCGAATTAACAATAATATACAAAGCCTTCATATTTGAATTGGTCATTTCTTCCTCCTAAATTATACTGACAACTTATCAACCGGAATTGTGAAAGCAATTCCAGTATTGGGTTTGTTAAAATCAAATTTAGTAATTAATTGCTCAAGCACGTTACCGGATATATCACCTGCGACAATACAGGTTATCATAACCTTCTTCTCCTCCGGTATAAGTCCAAGCATATCTTTAAAATATCCGGTTTGAACCGAACCTTTCGCATAGACCACATCAATAAGGTGGCAACCAGACTGCAAAAGTAATTTTACAATTTCTTCTTTATGCTTTCTTCCAGATATTAGGGTTAGAAAATCAACGCCATATTTATAATCAGTCAAGATTATATTTACCTCCTAAATATATATTCTACTCTGTATTACCTATATTTATATCAAACTGCTCACTCTCCAAGTCCTCAGCAATTTCTTCCACTTTATGATGCTTATTCCATTCTTCCACTCCATCAGCAAGTAATGCCAACTCTTCCAAATCGTTAATCTCAGCGTCATCCAGTATCTTATCTGCTTTCTTGATACTTATATCATACACTATACCTAAAAATTGTACAGCAATCAATGGGGTTACTGAAATAAATGCAATTATTCCGAAGCCATTCACTAACATCGATTGACCGCCGGGACCGGATGTGGCAGCCACAGCTTGCGCTACTCCAAGAGTAAGCGGTGTTAAGAATGCTGAAGTTAAAGCTCCTCCGGATACACCACCGGAGTCAAATGCCAGCCCAACAAAAAGATTTGGCGTAAATATCATCATGATGAGTGCAACTGCATAAAGGGGTATCAAAAACCATAGAATATTAATTGCAGTTAATATTTTAACCATAGCAAGCAATGAAGCAAAGCCAATCCCTATGGCAAGTGTTATACGAATAGTCAACTTTTTGATATGACCGTTGGTTATCTCCTCCAGCTGCTCTCCAAGAACCGTAACGGCAGGCTCAGACAAGGTAATCGCTGCACCTAGAATATATCCCACAATCAAAAGCAACCACTTAAACCATTCAGGACGTGATGAATCTAAGAATACCTCCCCTATGTATTTTCCAGCAAAAGCAAATCCATAATCAATACCTACTAGAAAAATTAGCAAACCTATAAATACCACAAGGGTTCCTAATAAGATCTTTATAAATTCCTTTTTTGGTTGCTTAATCAGAAAGAATTGAAATGGTAAAAATACGATAATTACTGGTAAAAGTGCTATCACTACTCCAGATAGATTACTGGTAATTATCTCACTTATGGTTCCTATCGTACCTGGATCATAGGGCTGTTCAGCGGGAAGAACTCCGAGATAACGGGCATTCAGTAATATTCCATATATGGCTAAGGATAGAATGGGACCTACAGATGCCAGTCCGATTATTCCAAAGCTATCATCGTTACTTTTATGCTTAGATAAAGTAACGGAAACGCCCATACCCAGAGCAAGAATAAAGGGAACCGAGATATCACCTGTGGTAGCACCGCTTCCATCAAAAGCTAAGGCAACAAATTCATCAGGAACTAATAAAATTGTAATGAAAGTAATAATGTAGAGGACTGCGAAAACTATTTTGATATTTAGGTTTTTCATGATTCGAAAAAGAGAAAAACCTACCAAAACACCAATTCCGATTCCCATAATCCATATAAATACAGTTTCATTAATGATTGGCATAATCATGTTCGTCTGTTTTGCTAATACAGTTAACGCAGGCTCAGCGACGGTAGCAAGTAGACCAAAAAGAAAACCGAAAAAGATTACAAAAGCCGGTTTTTTTAGTTTTATTAACGATCCTCCTACCAGTTTTCCTATGGGGAGGATACTAATATTTAATCCGTTCAAGAACAAGGTCTGGCCAATAATCACACCGGCATAACCAACGATTAATTTTATATACTCGGACATACTGTCCAAAGGAGCAATAAATCCGCAAACAATAATAATAATTGCTGCAAGAGGTAGTGAAGATATAAATACTTCCTTCAATGTGGTGGTAATAATTGTGAATTTGCCTTTTAAGTTCAGTTTACTCATTACATTCTCCTATCTCTCAGTTTTGTATATATAAACTTAATCATTTATCAATATACAGAAACCGAATGTATTGGGCATTTTCCCCAAACTCTTTCAGATTTACTGACATATGATTGAGCTTATTTGCCAAAACGCTCTACATTTAGGCCATATACATACTTATCATACTAAATAAAGTATTATTTTTCAACCAATTTGAGAAGATTAATGAAATTTTTAGATTTCACCTCTAATTTTCTTTCATATTTTTGGTTGATACAGCTATCCATCATTTTTTTACAATTGCATAAATATATATTATTGCAATTCTGTCATACATGGGGAATTGAGAATGCTGTTTATTACTTCACATGAAATATTTGATTAATTTAACATAACGAAAAACAGAAGAAAAAGAAAAACACTTCCTGCATGAGAACGTAGGAAGCGTTTGTATGGATAAAAATTTACTTGTTGATTACATCAAAAGATTTTACAGATAGTCATCGATCTCATCAATGCCTGTTTTATGCTTTTTGGGCTTCAGGAGCCAAAGTATTATTAATATAATCAGTAAGGGTCCACCTAGAATACCCAGAATCCCTCCAGTAGGGATAAAAGATCCATCTGAATAAAGCAGAAATTTTCCTACAATAGCAACAATTGCGATTATTAATATAAGCTTCTTCATTATTCTCTCTCCTTTGTCATTTGTCTCTTCGCTTATTAAATTAATCCTCTCTTCCTTCTGTAACCCTCATTAATATAACAAAAATATCTGCAAAACATTACATCGATTGGATTATCGCTTTTTCTTGGCACTAGCTATCATGATTGCCATGATTGTTACAACACCTTCCGTCAGTACAAAGGCCAACCATACACCTGTCATTTTTAGGATAATACTTAGTACAATAACCATAGGAACAATAACAATACATCCTCTTGCAATCGATAAGATAAATGCATCTATGGCACTCTCTGTCGCACTTAAATACATGGCTATAATTATATTTATACCTGCAAAGAAGAAGCCGATAAAATAAATTCTAAGTCCGGCTTTCGCTAGCTCTGCAATATCCAAACTCTGCTCACTATTAAAAATACCAATAATAGAATCAGCATTATAGAACACAATGATATAGATTAGCAACGCAATGCTGATTGAAGTAATCAATGCGTACTTCATGACTTTTTTTAATACTAATTTATTGCCTATACCATACCCCTTACTAACAAGCGGCTGTATCCCCTGGGCAATTCCAGTAAAGATAGATATCCCTACGAGTGATAAATTAGCAACGATTCCATAGGATGCGACTCCTAAATTGCCTTTCAAATTAATAATTATCAGATTGAAGGCTATCAGAACGACAGCAGAAGAAACCTCTGTGATAAATGCAGACAAACCCAAACTCAAAATATCTCTAACAGATGACCAGCTTATTCTATTTTTGATGAAGCTAAAATTATTCTTCCCTTTGATAAAATGTATCGACAATATGCCAATGCTGATAATCGGCGCTAAGCCGGTTGCGAAAGCCGCTCCGAACATCCCCATACCAAGGGGAAACATAAATATATAATCTAGAATAACATTCGAAAAGCTACCAGTCAACATTGCTATCATTGATAGCTTAGGATTATTATCATTTCGTACAAAGGCTAGAAGGACATTATTCATAATAAAAAATGGTGCAAAGCATAATATGGTAGTTAAGTATGTTCTTGTCATAGGGAGTGTAGTTATATCCGCTCCTAATAATAGCGCTAAGGCTTTCGATCCAAATACCCCGATGATTAAAAAGAAAAGCCCGAAAAGAATTCCCAGCATCAAGCTTGTAGAATATACTGCATTGGCTTTCTTATCATCATTTTGAGACCTTAGTATACTGTATCTTGTAGAACCTCCGATACCAATCATCAAGCCAGTACCATGAATGATACTATAAATGGATATAGAAAAATTAAGAGCTGCAATACCCGTTGCTCCCAAGGCCTTTGAAATAAAAAAAGTGTCCGCAAGAATATAGCATGAAAGACCGATCATTCCAAGAATATTCAAGCTTACATATTTAACAAAGTTTTTTAAGATGTTTTTTTCCATTGTATATTTCCTCCATAAACAGAGCGAAAAAAGGTGTCCTAAACATCCCTTCTAAGACCTAACGGAATGTTGTAGAACACCTAATCTTACTTTACCCGGTGGCAAAGTAAAGGCTCATTAAAATAAATACAATATTATAATATCTTTTATAAGAAGTCAACACTCAACTTTATCTTCCCAGATCAATGATGTTTTGGATGAGACCCTTACATTTTCCACATACTTCGCCGGTTTCTTCGTTTACGCCTGTTCCGGCACCGGTTACCTCTCCCACCTTTTCTACGGTATCAGCACCATTTTTAACTGCATTTACTACTGCTTCTAAAGAAACCTTCTTACAACCGCAAACAGAAGTAAGAATAGGATTTAATTGACTCTTACATCCTTCGCATTCCGTACATACACCTGCAAGTTCAACCAGTTCATCAACTGTTCTTGCACCAGCAACCATTGCCTTTCTGATGGATAGATAATCAATGTTATTCTTTGTACATACTATTTTGTTCTGTGCCATAATATTATGTCCCCTTCATTTTAGTATTTAAGTCGCTATTCAATTGTATCTCTTTAAAATGTATTTCTCAAGCAGTTTCGACAAAATACTCTGTAATTGTACTATTAACATCATCCTGAAAGGTAAGATTTTTTTGCTTTTTCTATTCTTTTGTTAGTACCTTATTCCTTTCTATAAACTGCAGGCATTATATACCTAAAGTTGGTAATATCTCTGTTCAGTGACTCAGAATGACCGATAAAGAGATACCCACCATATTCGAGCTGATCATAGAATTTTCTTACCAATTCATCCTTCGTAGCAGTGTCAAAGTAGATCATTACATTCCTACAGAATATAGTATGAAACCTTTGTTTGAACGGAAAATTAGGTTCCATCAAATTTAACCTTCTATAGATTACCTCATTTCGGATGGCATCCGTAAGTATAGAATTATCAGAATCATATTTTTTGAAATAACGTTTCTTCCATCTCTCAGGTAGTTGATTAATGCGTTCATTGCTATACATTCCCACCTTGGCAATATTTAAAACCTTCTCTGAAATATCGGTCGCCAATATCTTCGTATCCCAAAAGGCTTTCTCCCTGCCCAGATACTCATCCAGTATCATCGCAAGTGTATAGGCTTCTTCTCCAGAGGAACAAGCAGCGCTCCAGATGCGTAGATCCTTGTTTCTTACTGTATTGACTAGATAAGGTAATACCCTGTCACGAAAATATATAAAATGCTCTGCTTCCCTCAAAAAGTAAGTATGATTGGTAGTTATATGATTCGTAAGGGCAACAACTGCCTCACCGGTCTGATCAGAAACCAGATATTCATAGTAGTCTGTAAAATTAGTAATTCCCGCCTGATGAAGTACATTCTGAAGTCTCCCTAATACCAGAGTTTTCTTCTCATCCTTCAGATGTATACCGTAATTCTCACGAATAAAGCTTGCCAATTGATTAAATTCTTTTTGTGTTATAGTAAGCATAGGGACTCCTTTAATTTAAAAATCCTCCAATATCGATAATTAAACTGATACTTCCGTCCCCTAATATGGTACACCCTGCAAGGTTATTTGTTTTATGTGTATTCTTTATATAGCTTGGCAGAGCCTTTACTACCACTTGCTGCTGCCCTAACAGCTCATCGGCAAATAAGCAGGCTGCCTTCCCATCCAGTTCAACCATAATCAGAATACCATCTTCAAATTTAGTCGCAACCCCTTCTACGCCAAAGCATTCATGGAGGCGAATGATTGGATAAATATGATCACGTACCATGATCATTTCGTTGCCTTCCGGATCGGATATTAAATCGCCCGCTTTCGGTCTGAAGGATTCTCTTATGGCTGATATCGGCATGGTGTAGCAGGCGTTACCGACGCGAACATTCATACCGTCAATAATGGCTAAGGTCAATGGAATTTTCATTATGATGGTTGTACCCACACCTTCTGTGCTTTCCACAAAAACGGTGCCTCCAACCGTCTCGATATTCTTAACAACTGCATCCATGCCAACTCCTCTTCCCGAGAACTCAGTTACACTATCCTTGGTTGAGAAGCCTGGTAAAAACATAAGATTATATACTTCCCTATCCGTCATCTCTGCTTCCGGCTTAGTTAAAAGCCCCTGTTCTCTAGCCTTTTGAAGTAGCTTCTCCCTATTAAGTCCTCGACCATCGTCCTTTACAAGGATGAGTACATCACTTCCTGCATTCTTTGCCTCCAAAGTAACCGTTCCATTGGAAGGCTTACCCTTAGCGATACGCTCCTCTTCACTCTCAATACCATGATCAATTGCGTTTCGCACCAGATGCATAAGAGGATCCGAGATGTGCTCTATTATGTTTTTATCCACTTCTGTTGTCTCACCAATTAAAACGAGTTGAACATCCTTCCCAAGCTTCTTACACATATCACGCACGATACGATGCATTTTTTGGAAGGTGGTGGTCAATGCTACCATTCGAATAGACATTACTGCATCTTGAAGCTCATTGGTAATTTTACGAAGCTGACGTGAGGCCTTTAAAAAGCTCTCAAATCCCATTCTCAATACATCGGGATTTTGTGTTACCATCGCCTCTGCGATTACCATCTCCCCGACTAAATCCATAAGCTTATCAAGCTTTGCTACGTTTACACTAATGATGCTTTGGACTGTATTCAGCTGGATATCCTGATCATTAGACTTCTCCTCGGTAGCTTTTGTTGAAGGAGTCGTAGGTGTATCGATTTCCGCCTTCCCGGAGGTAATCGCAGAATTGCTATCTGTTTTCTCCAGGTCCTTATCCTGATTTATTTGAACCAATTCGATATCTCTTAAAAAGGACACATGTTGAAAGTAATCCTTTACATAATCGATTGATTCGTCGGTCCTGAAAATCAGCTGAAAACCATTATTTCGGATCTCCTCGATACTGCTGTCACTTTCAATAATGTTTTCTGGAGAGTAGGATACCCCTTCTGCAAAATGATTCATATTATGAACCACGGAAAAGGCTCTGACATTTTCCATTTCGCAGCCGTCCTCGAAGAATAGTACAGCTTTATAGGTATTCTTACTCTGAGAGACCTCTGTCTTGTCTATTGGTCTACTGCATTGAGGAATATCGGACATATTGGATGTTTCTATAGTAACTTCTGCCTCTGCTTGACCATTACGCCTGAGCTCTGCGAGAAAATCTGCAATGTTATCGACCAGTTCCGCTGCATCACCATCTGCAGCATCTCTATTTTTAATCTTAGAGAGCTCAACCTTGATGAAATCTACGCCCTCCAGAACCAAATCGGAAAGCCTTGAGCAGTCAACCTCCTGCTGCTTTTGCTCACGGAGGTAATAGAAAACATCTTCCAGCTTGTGTGCCAAATTAGTAATATTATTAAAAAGCATCATAGCAGACGATCCCTTGATTGTATGCATAATACGAAATATCTCATTGATCGCAGTAGGAGTATACCCGCTTGCCTTTTCCGTCTCTAGGATAAGCATTTCCAATAACTCGATGTTTTGAGTTGATTCGAATATGTACATATCCAGCATGGGTTCATTCGTAAATTTCTCTGCCATTCCTTACTCTCCTCTCATGTATTATTATGCCAGACCTATGCAAGGAGCCGTCGCCTTTATAAAAAACTCCTCACCGATTTATGGTAGAATTGTATGAAGAGAATCAATTTACCAAAAAACGAAAGGAGTTAGTCCAACCCTAGGCTCCTTACAGGGCCTCCTATATTCATTCATAGCCTATATTTTGTCTTTTGAGTGAGTTTCAGTTCAAAAACTTTGCTATAGACAAATGGCATAAACTTACTTATGATAATAAGTTTATATTATAGCTAAAACGATGTCAATATATAAATCAAATTGAATTAATTTGTCGAATACCAATCTTTTGTTGAGAATCATGCATTATAAGAGTACATGAGAGTTTCGCTCTCATGTACTCTGCTTTGATGGTCTATTATTAGTATTTTCCGAACTCGATATCATTTAATGATATCTTAGGCCTTGAGGTTTCTACCCCAGCATTTAGATCTGATATTTGTCCTAACCCTTTATTTCCTGTCGATGACATATTCTTAAGCATGTTTAGTACATCAGGACTTATGTTTTCATAGGAATTTCCTGAATATATACTTTTCTTAATCTTAAATTGATTTACTGTCTCCTTCAACATGGCAGCCTGGCTGGAAAGCTCCTCACTGGAAGCAGCAATTTCTTCTGATGTGGCTGAGTTAGACTGTACCACCTCTGACACCTGTATAATGCCCTGATTGATCTGCTTAATGCCATTCGCCTGTTCATTCGATGCATTCGCTATACTGCTTACAAGGGTAGCGACCTGTTCAATTCCTTCTACAATCTTATCAAGGGCCTGAGCTGTATCATTGGCTATTTTTGTACCACCCTCAGACTTCTTAATAGAACTTTCAATCATTTCGGTTGTCTCTTTTGCCGCATTGGCGGAACGGGCAGCAAGATTTCTTACTTCCTCTGCTACCACTGCAAAGCCTTTTCCATGCTGTCCGGCTCTGGCAGCTTCCACTGCTGCATTCAAAGCCAGTATATTGGTTTGGAATGCAATATCATCAATCACTTTAATAACCTTTGAAATATTCGTAGAGGATTCGTTAATATCATCCATCGCCCTAAGCATTTCCTGCATTTGAGTATAGCCCTGTTTTGCATTAATCTTTGCGTCTTCCGCCAGACTGTTGGCTTTATTAGCATTATCTGCATTCAGTTCGGTCTGTGATGCTATCTCTTCAATCGAGGCGGTAAGCTCTTCTATAGCGCTGGACTGTTCGGTAGCCCCTTGTGAAAGCTGCATACTGGAATCCGATACCTGCTTGGAACCTACGGCAACCTGCTCTGATGCAACATAGATATTGGATAGCACCTCATTGTTCTTCCTTACCATTTCGGCCAGCATATTACCAAGTAAGTCATTTGCCGAGCTAATTGGCACATCTACTGTAAGATCTCCAGCAGCTACCTTCTCCGCTGCAAAAGCCTGATTACGTATATTCAAAATCATTTTTCTAAAGGATGCTGCTAGATCTCCTATCTCATCCTTACTGTCTATCTCAACATTGGCATTCACCTCTCCCAAGGCGATGCTATCCGCTGCAGCTACCATCTGCTTGATTGGTCCACCGATTACTCGAGCGATATATAGCCCTAGTACAACTGATAGAATCACTCCTAAGGCGATAACAGCCAGCATCATAACTGCTGCACTCTGTGCCGCAGCTTTATTATCTTGTATCCTTTGATCTGCATATGCAGCATTATTCTTCATCAAGGTATAAAGATTGTCTCTCAACTGAGTACCGATTTCATCGCTATCGATTAGGGTAACCCTCTCTGCCTCCGCATGCTGTCCTGCATTATTATACTGGATTACCTCCTGCATATAGCCTTTATATTCTTCCCAACCAGCACATACTATTTCATATAAGGATCTATCATCCTTCGTTTCAATCGTGCCTTCATATTTTCCGAGCAAGGTATCTATCGTACTGCATAGTTCTTCAATTAAAGCAATGGTTTCTTCTTCCTCTTCTTCTGTTTCCACTATGGTTAATTTTAAAGCATTATACCGTAAACGCTGAAAAGTACCAAAGGAATCACCTGAATAAGCAAGACCTAACGTGTTTTTATTAAACAAAAGATTCGATCCTTCATTCATCCTAGAAATATTCATTAATCCTACAATACCTACCACCGCAGCGATGATTGCTACTACTAGAAAGCCTATAATCAGTTTTGCAGATATCTTTAAGTTTCTATACCATTTCATCTGTCGTACCTCCATTAGTTAATATAGTCTATAAGGTTTCGCCTAATTCTTCTAATTCCGCTTCTGTCAGAAGCTTCTCACAATCCAGTAGTAGCTTGACCTCATTCCCAACTTTTCCGATCTTTTTTATGTAACGATTGCTAACACCTTTGTTCATCTGTGGTGGTTCTACCATATCCTCTTCCGGGATTGATACAACCTCTGCCACACGATCCACGATAAGCCCTATGGATACCTCCTTAATGTCAACCACGATTACACAGGTCCTATCGTTATATTCCTTAGGCTCTTTTTTAAATCTGAGCCTAACATCCAGAACCGGAATTATTTTACCTCTCAGATTTATAATTCCCTTCACATATTCAGGAAGCTCTGGTATTCTGGTGATTGATTGAATCCCTATAATCTCAATCACATACTTAATTTCAATTCCATAGCTTTCCTCTCCCAATGAGAAGGTTAAAAACCGGTCCTTTTGGGTATCTTCCTCAAATTCCATGGCTAGATCATCGATGTCTGTCATATTATTCACTACCCTTCTTTTGTCTTTTCTTATTTATGATAAGTGTTTCACACTTTACATATAAATTCACTCTGTTAGATTAACAGTCCGATCCTTAAAAATACTTAAAATATTAATTAGTTAGGTAATTCTTATATAATATTTGAAAATATGATGCCATTATCCCTTTTGCCAAAACAACAAATTATGATTATATATTCTATTTTACTTTTTTATCCGATTATTTTCAATCCTTTTCGACATCTATCATATGCGACTTATTTACTATATCTTTATATTTCTGCCAGATTTTAAAAGGACATGGGAGCTTTCACTCTCATGTCCTTTGGTTTGTACGCATCCTAATAATAATTTCCGAATTCTATCTCACTTCATGTTATTTCAGTTTTTCGGGTATACCCTGATTAATTTGCTTAATACTATTGGCATATTCATATTCTAAAGCCTAAGGTTCTTATCTTCACCCATTCCCATCATTCCATCAAGAATGTATTTTGTACCATCTAAATCTCGTACATATCCTTTTAGTTCACCAAATGCCACATGGTAATTGATATCAAATATGCCGGCATGTGTTTCCATCCGATACATATCTCCTATTTCAAAAGTAATATCAACCATATCATGCTCATCCCTTATGGTCCATACAGTATCTTCCGCATTATGAGCAAACTTGATCGGTGGCAGTAAGCTGGTTTTGTTCTCAAACCAGATTAGATTTTCATTATACTTTTCCTGATCGATGGATTGGTTACGCGTAAGGTTGAAGGCGAAAAATCTCTCCTCACCATTAACACTTCTTCCCATAGTAGTCAGCCAATCATAATGTGCACGGTACAGATAATAGCCTCTATGATCATCAATGATTGCCGTAGTATGACTATTGGACTCAAAGACTTCATCATTCAACACCAGGCGACCTTTTGCCTTAAAAAGATCCTTTTGTGTATATAATGGCCGATTAGGACCAAAAGGTATGCTAACTACACAAGGGAGCGATACCCTTTCCAGATCAAACTGATATTCAATCTTATTAGTTTTATTAAAGTGAGCTCCTGAAAATGAACATTTGCCATCCTGAAAATTGTTTATGTACTTTATTGAAGAACATTTTGTTTTAGCCTCTGATACATTTCCATTTAGGAGATTAGGCGCAATTGTAGTGTCAGAACTTTTCAGGTTGGTGCACCAGCTATAAGCCTTCTTTTTACGCTTATCATAAAAGACATGCAGGGTCATTCCGAATATCCCCATGTCGCAAACAACGGAAAGCAAAACCCCATTATCAAGATGAACCTCCGCTGCTTCCCAGAGCGTTAGTCTGTATTTCTTTAAAAATCCAGGAAACAATCTACCTACCGGTTTTTTGCAGTCTAATAGTTCCATCTTTTCAAATTCCTTATCAAAGGTACCAAAAACAGCTTTTCCATTTTCAATCAAACTTTTTGGCGTTGGAACCGATTGCCTGACAGGCGAAATGTATTTTCCATAATCCCCCATAGTAAAACCTCCTAATATATTTAAAATTACTTTAAATATTTTATTTAAGTTTTACATATTATTTACAATTTGTCAATATATTTTTGTAAATATTCAACAATTATTGTTGTGTTCACCCAGTTTCTCCTACTAAAAAATAGATACAAACTCAACTTTTCAATGCATATTATGGTAAAGTTTTAGTAATCCATGCTATAATCGTACTAGGATTTAAATTGTCTAATTCTGATTATTTACATATCCTTATTTGACAAATTCATATATATGGAATCGGAGGTGACTACGATCAAAATCGTGGATTTATTTATTAAATATGGTTGGTATGCCTTAATTATTGCTGTGGTTGGAGAATTGCTGATACCAATTATCCTTGCACCGTTTTATAAAGGTTATCGTCACTCTACCATGGCGATCCGTATGTTGGCTTCTTTTACCTGATGTAAGTGATGTCCAAGTCTTTCTTTTTTTGCGGGTTCTTAGGAATCCGATTTTTGATTTTAGATGATAAAAAGGGAGCTGTTTCTCCACTAATTAATCAATTAGTTTTGAAACAGCCCTCTCAGTTATGGTTGCAACTTAATTAGTACTTTCCGAATTCAATGTCATTTAATGATATCATAGATTTTGAGAGTACCTCTCCCTGATTTAAGTCTGCTGTTTGCCCCAACCCTTTATCCCCTGTTGAAGACATATTTTCAAGCATTTTTAGAACATCTGGGCTTATGTTTTCATAGGAATTACCTAAATTCCCACTTTTCTTAATTTTAAATTGATTTACTGTCTCCTTCAACATAGCAGCTTGGCTGGAAAGCTCCTCACTAGAAGCAGCGATTTCTTCCGATGTAGCAGAGTTCGATTGTACAACATCTGACACCTGTATAATACCCTGATTGATTTGCTTAATACTATTCGCCTGTTCATTGGAAGCATTGGCTATATTGCTTACAAGACTAGCGACCTGCTCGATTCCATCTACTATCTTATCAAGGGCCTGTGCCGTATCATTGGCTATCTTTGTACCACCTTCTGATTTCTTAATGGAGCCTTCAATCATTTCGGTGGTCTCTTTTGCTGCATTAGCGGAACGAGCAGCAAGATTTCTTACCTCCTCAGCTACCACTGCAAAACCTTTTCCATGCTGTCCAGCTCTGGCAGCTTCCACTGCTGCATTTAAAGCCAGTATATTGGTCTGGAATGCTATATCATCAATCACTTTAATAACCTTTGATATATTCGAAGATGATTCGTTAATATCATCCATTGCCTTAAGCATCTCTTTCATCTGAGAATAACCCTGTTTTGCATTAACTTTTGCATCCTCTGCCAGACTGTTGGCCTCATTTGCATTTTGTGCATTCAGGTCGGTCTGTGAAGCTATCTCTTCAATCGAGGCGGTAAGCTCTTCTATGGCACTTGACTGTTCCGTAGCCCCCTGAGAAAGCTGCATACTGGAATCCGATACCTGTTTAGAACCTACAGCGACCTGCTCTGATGCTACATAGATATTAGATAATACCTCATTGTTCTTCCTTACCATTTCGGCAAGCATATTACCAAGTAAGTCATTTGCAGAGCTAATAGGCACCTTAACCGTAAGGTCTCCGGCTGCTACCTTCTCCGCAGCTAATGCCTGATTACGGATATTGGTAATCATTTTTTTAAAGGAGTCTGCTAGATCTCCTACCTCATCCTTGCTGTCTATCTCAACATTGACATTCACATCTCCTAATGCAATACTATCCGCTACTGCAACCATCTGCTTAATTGGTCCACCGATTATCCGAGCGATATAAAGCCCAAGTATAACGGATAGAATTACACCAAAGGCGATTGCAGCAATCATAACTATAGCTGCTCTTTGCGTGGTAGCCTCATTCACTTGCGTCCTATTCTCAGCATAATTAACATTATTCTTCATTAAGGTATCAAAGTCAGCTCTCAATTCCTTACCTAATTCGTCGCAGTCATTTATAACAACTCTCTCTACCTCTGCATCCAATCCAGCATTATTATACTGAATAACCTCCTGCATATAGCCTTTAAAGCTCTCCCATTTCACCAGAACTCCGTCATATAAGCTCCGATGTTCATCACTTTCGATAGTATCTTTATATGTGATAAGCAGATCATCAATTGTTCCGCATAATGTTTCAATATTCTCAATGCAATACGCTTCCTCCTCCGCTGATTCTATTATAGATAATTTTAAAGCATTATATCGTAAACGCTGAAAATTACCGCTTGTATCACCTGCATAAGAAATCCCTAGTGTATTTCTACTAAACAAAATCCTTGATCCATCATTAATCCTATAAATGCTTGTTAATCCTACAATACCAACTACAGCTGCAATGATAGCTACCGCAAGAAAGCCTAATATTAGTTTTACAGATATCTTTAAATTCCTAAACCATTTCATCACTTGTACCTCCTAATTAATATCGTATTATAATGTTTCGCTTATGTCATCCAATTCCGCTTCAGTCAGAAGCTTCTCACAATCCAGAAGTAGCTTCACTTCATTCCCAACCTTTCCGATTCTCTTTATGTATCGGTTGTTAAATCCTTTGTTTAATTGCGGCGGTTCAACCATATTCTCTTCCGAAATTGATATAACCTCTGCTACGCTATCTACGATAAGTCCAATGGATACATCCTTAATGTCAACTACTATAACACAAGTCCTATCGTTGTATTCTTTCGGCTCCTTTTTAAATCTGAGCCTCACATCCAGCACTGGAATTATTTTACCTCTCAGATTAATAATCCCCTTCACATATTCAGGAAGCTCCGGTACTCTGGTGATCGATTGTATCCCTATAATCTCAATCACATACTTGATTTCAATGCCATAGCTTTCCTCCCCCAATGAGAAGGTTAGAAATCGATTTTTTTGAGTATCTTCCTCGGTTTCCATAACATTTTCATTGATATTCGCCATTCTTTCCTTTCCCTTTCCAATTAATATTAATGTGTAAGTGATTACACTTTACATACTAACAAGCTAAATCCTCTTGTTATAACCTGTACCAAAGATTTCTATTATCCTTACTGTGACCATTAAGGTATTCCTTGCCACATATAGTAATATATAGCTTTTTTCGCAAGTATTTAGAATTATATAATACTAATTTACTTATTTCAATCTTTTTATATTTTATTCGACATTTTTCCCTTGTTTCATCTTTGCATTTCTTATCTTCCCCCATCCCCAACATGCCACCAAGAACGGCTCAATACATAAGGAGCTGTTTATAACAGCTCCTTATGTCTAAATCAATCCAATCAACCTAACTAGATTTGAAAAAATAAAGCATATTATCATTCCGGTTATTGTGGGTACAAGAAAGGAAACGGCAGTCCATTTCAAACTCCCTGCCTCTTTTTTTATTGTCATACACGTAGTCCCACAAGGCCAGTGCATTAAGGAAAAAAGCATTGTACATATCGCTGTGACCCAGGTCCATCCATTCGTTACCAGTAATTCCTTCAACTGATCCAGGCTATCTAATTCTAATAAGTTACCCGTTGCCATATAACTCATAATTATTATAGGTACAACGATCTCATTGGCAGGAAAGCCCAATATGAAGGCCATTAGAATATAGCCGTCCAGACCCAATAGCTTTGCAAAAGGATCTAAGAATCCTGCGCAATGTGTCAGTATACTGATATCGCCAACATATATATTTGCTAAAAGCCATATAATTAATCCGGCAGGGGCAGCAACTACTACGGCCCGGGCAAGAACAAATAAGGTTCTGTCAAAGATTGATCTTACAATGACCCTTCCTATCTGCGGCTTTCGATAAGGTGGCAGCTCCAGTGTAAAGGAGGATGGCAGACCTTTTAGTATCGTTTTTGATAGAATTTTTGAGATGAGTAATGTCATAAATACACCGAAAACAATTACTACGGTTAACAGTAAGGTTGGGATAAGCGATTGAAAAGGACCTGCCGCCACTACTCCTGCGAAAAACATGGTAATTATGGCAATCAGGGTCGGAAATCGACCATTACAGGGAACAAAATTATTGGTAATAATTGCAATCAATCTTTCTCTTGGTGAATCGATAATTCTACATCCAATAATTCCAGCTGCATTGCAACCAAAACCCATACACATGGTTAACGCCTGTTTCCCATGAGCACATGCTTTCTTAAAGAAATTGTCGAGATTAAAGGCAACCCTGGGTAGGTAGCCCAGATCCTCTAAGAGTGTAAATAACGGAAAGAATATCGCCATGGGTGGCAGCATAACCGAGATAACCCAGGCCAGGGTCCGATAAATACCCAAGACTAGTACTCCATGCACCCAGGATGGTGCACCGGTCCAGAGAAAGAAACTTGTTAATTTCTCCTGCACCATAAAGAAGAAATCAGCTAGTATCCCGGATGGAACATTCGCCCCACTGATTGTCAACCAGAATACCAGACCCAAAAGACCAATCATGGCAGGAATGCCAAAGATCCGGGAGGTCAGGATGCGATCAATTTTACGGTCAGTATCATTATACTTCTCATTCTCATAAGTGATTGTCTTCGTTCCTATCTCTTCGGCTATACTGACAATACGGGATACAATCATATCTCTTATCATATTTTGATCAATATTAGCCATCGTTAATAGCCCGCGTGCTTCCTTTATTTTCTGTTGAATATCATTATCCGAGGCAATATTATAGCCCAGATACCGCTGAAGAGAGGTTATAAGTGTTTCATCCCCTTCTATCAGCTTAAGTGCTACCCACCTACTGTTAATTTCATTTTTTAGTATTTCCTTAAGGCTCTTTTCCAGTACCCCTAATGCTTCTTCGATAATATTATCGTATGTAATCTGCAGCGGCGTATGCTTCACCTTCTTAGTCGTATGCTCATAGACCACATCCATCAAAGACTTTAGGCCTTTCCCGCTTCTTGCACTGGTGCCGATAACCGGGACACCAAGCTGTGCTGACAGTTCCTTAAGATCAATATTAATTTTTTTCCGTTTAGCCTCATCCATGAGGTTGACGCAGACTACAATGTCAGAGGTTATCTCTAGTGTTTGAAGGACCAGATTCAAATTTCTTTCTAAACAGGTAGCATCCGTCACAATAATCGTTGCATCTGATTTCCCAAAGCAGATGAAATCACGAGCAATTTCTTCTTCTACAGAATTAGCCATCAGTGAATAAGTACCTGGCAAATCGACTAAGATAAAATTTTTATCCTTATGTCTATATTTACCTTGTGCGTTAGTAACTGTTTTGCCGGGCCAGTTACCAGTATGTTGATTTAGACCTGTCAGACCGTTGAATACCGTACTTTTTCCGACATTTGGATTGCCGGCTAGTGCGATAACCATATCGTCTATACCCAAACGTTCAATCTTAAGTTCACTATCCAGTACTCCTGCTCCTGTTGACTGGCTTGTTAAACCCATATGTTATCCTCTCCTTTTTATAGGCATTAAGAATATTGTCATCCTTCGTGTATTCTTTCCATATTCTCTTCAAAGAGGCTGGTACATATCTTAAATTAACACTGTAGGAAAGAATATCAGGCAACCTGTGTGGAGTGCGTGTTGTTCTCTCCTACAGTTATCCCATGTGCTAAGATACAACCTATATGGCTTCAACCAGTATTTTTGACGCTTCTTCAGAGCGTAATGCAATTACCGCCCCCCTAATATCATAAGCGATAGGGTCTCCCGAGGGACTTCGCTGTAAGGCTTCTATTACCGTATTCGTAATGATACCTAAATCCAGCATTCTTCTCCGTGTATTTCCATCGGAGATAAGCTCCCTGACGATTGCCTTCTTTCCGAGTGGTAGATAATTTAGTGGTATCGTTTTTTCCTTCATATCGTTATGCCTCCATAAATTCTATTTAAATATAACATGCATACTCTCTGTGTTAGTTTGTGCCGAATGTGAAGCATCTGATTTAGCGGTGGGTAAATTTATTATCTAACACTAACATATGTAATATAATTCCATGTGTTACAGCATATATTAAATAATGACAGGAATCTGTTTGTAAAAAATGAGAAATCAGTGATTTTTCATTTCGCAATTTTGTGCTATTCCTATATTCGCAGGATTGCGGCAGAATGGAGGATTATTATGATTAATGGTGAATTTCATACCGTCCGTGGCTATCAGCTTCTCGAGCAGAATAAGAATCATTTAACCTCTGCTATGGAAGACTATCTGGAGATGATATATCGGAACAGTTTAGAGGATGGATATATTCGCATTAACTTATTGGCTGAACTGCTTCATGTGAAAGCCGCATCGGCTACGAGAATGGTACAAAAGCTTGGAGAGTTGGGATTTTTGAATTATAAAAAATACGGAATAATCATACTGAGTGATAGTGGTAAGAAAATAGGTGAATACCTGTTAGAACGACATTATATCATTGAGAGCTTTCTTAAGATCATTAACTGTGAGGATGACATATTACAACAGACCGAATTAATGGAGCATAATATTAGTCCACGAACAGTCGATAAAATCAATATTCTAAATAATTTTTTTCATGAAAACATAAGCATCTCAGATAGTTTTATCGAATATCAAAAAAACTATCATCAAAAATAAATTAAGGGCATTATCCAAGAATACTCATTCTATCTACTTTGATATTCTAAAGCTTTATGTAGCGGCAAAAAGCCGCCTCTTTTACGAAACACTTACCTGGATGTTTCTCTATCTAAGCCGCTGATTATTTTCATAAAAATCCTTCCAGGGATCAATACCTCTCATTCTTTGCAGTGCATCTGCCATAGTGACACCGTCGGGAGCTACTGTATCAAGTTCCTCCCATGCAATGGGCATGGATATCCGGGCACCCTTTCTTGCTCTGATGGAATAAGGAGCGATACTGGTAGCACCTTTGCTGTTTCGAATCCAGTCAATGAATATCTTATTGGTACGCTTTGATTTTCTAATATTGCTAGTATAGCGTTCAGGCCATTTCTTCTCCATCACCTCTGCTACTGATCTGGTAAAATGATGGACCGTGCTCCAGGGAACTGCCGGCTTTAAAGGAACAACTACATGGTAGCCCTTGCCTCCGCTGGTCTTAAGATAGGAATTCAACGAAAGCTCGAATAGTATACTTTTCATATCCCGTACTCCCTGACGCACTATACTCAAGTCCATACCCTCATCTGGGTCCAGATCAAACACTAGCATATCCGGTTTATCCAGATCTTCAATCCTGCTTGTACAGATATGAAACTCCAGCGTTCCCATTTGGGCTTCCGAGATAAGTCCGGTTATGTTCTCAATATAAAAAAATTCCTCTGTTTCCTGGTCGTCACCGGTCACCGGGATTGTGATGATGCCCATGCTACCCGGACCCGGATGCTTCTTAAAGAAGCAGGTATGTGATATTCCCTTAGGACATCGTACTATGCTTAAAAGCCTATGACTTACATAAGGCAGCATATACTCGGATACCTTCTCGTAATACCGGATCACATCCCCTTTTGTAATGTCAGGAGCTTCAAATATCACCTTATCCGGGTTGGTAATCTTCACACCCGCGATTACGAGCTTACATCCTGATGCCTCTGCAGTCGTTTCTAAATCCATATCGGATGGCTGGGGCTGTAGCTCCTCCTCTGCTCTTTCTAATCTGATATCACTGGGATTTTTGTCTGTCCTCAGTCCCTTAAAGCTAGCCTGTCTAAGCATATCCCCACTGGTCCATTCGGCAAATTTTATCTCTGCTACCAGCTCCGGTTCCAGCCAGGTGATCTGTTCATTGGACCTGGGCTTCGGAGGCTTAATAAAAGGTGGCTCTTCCATCTTCATACTTTCAAACTTTTTGTCGAGCTCCTTCATGTCCTGGTCACTTAGCCCTGTCCCTGCCCGTCCGACATATACTAATTTATCACCATCATAAACACCAAGAAGTAGAGAGCTTACCCCTCTTGATTTTTTATCGGTAAGTGTATAGCCTCCGATAACAAATTCCTGTCTTTTATCACACTTAAGCTTAATCCAGTCTCCGTTTCTTGTTCCACTATAGATAGAATCAGCTCTTTTACCGATGATCCCTTCCATCTCACTCTCACAGGCTACTTTGAAGCTTTCCTTTCCGTTGCCTCTGACATGCCTGCTGTAGTAAAGACCTTTCGGTGCATCCTTAAGCAGTGTCTCCAAGATTTCCTTTCGTTCTATCAGAGGATGTTCTCTAAGGTCCATGCCGTCCAGTGCAAGCAGGTCAAAGATAATATAGGTCAGACTTTTTCCCTTGGGATTCTTCATATAACTTTGTAAGGCCTGAAAATCCGTCTTCCCCGATGCATCGGTTACTACCATTTCTCCATCAAAAATCATTGCTCTTCCATCAGCCAGGTCTAGCAGGGAGTATGCAATATCTTGAAAGCGTCTTGTATAGTCATTGCCGTTTCTAGTTACAAGCCTCACATTGCTGCCTTCTATAAAGCTCAGTATTCGATAACCGTCATATTTTAACTCAAAAAGCCAATCTTCACTCTCCGGGATTGTCTTTACTAACTTTGCCAGCTGTACTTCTACATTATTAAAGGGATTCTTCGTGAACCTTTCTTCTTCCCCCTTCTCAATCTCCGTCATAGTACGCCCGGTTCTGATACTGGTGGTAAATTCGGAGATCCCATCCGTAGCTTTCGCAAACTCATCCTTTTCCTTCAATAAAAGCCAGTTATCCTTACTATCTCCTTCTTTTGCCTTCAGTCTCACCAGAGCCCATTTTCCCCTAAGTCTTTTTCCTTTTAAGGCAAGCTTCAAAGATCCGTCCCGTAGTCCATCGTCCACATCACCGTAGGGTTCCCAGTAGCCTTCATCCCATATCATGACTACACCACCACCATATTCCCCTTTCGGAATTGTCCCCTCAAAATTTCTGTATTCCAGGGGATGGTCTTCCACATGCACAGCGAGTCGCTTGTCATTGGTATTATAGGAGGGTCCCTTGGGAACAGCCCAGCTTAATAGAACACCGCCCCATTCGAGACGAAAATCGTAATGTTCTTTCCGAGCCATATGATGCTGTACAACAAACCTTAGTCCCTCTTTTTCAGCTTCTGCTATCCCCGCCGGCTCCAAGGTTCTGTCAAAGTTCCTTTTCTCGTTGTATATATTAAGCTTATCCATCATCGTATTATGCCGTTTCCTTTTCTTTTTGGGCTTTCTCAACACTAGCCTTGAGGGCTTCCATAAGATCGATAACCTTGCCTTCCTTCTCCGGCTCCGCTGCCACAATCTCCTTACCCGATATCTTCGACTCGATCAGATTACGGAGCTTCGCTTGGTATTCATCCTTATATTGTGAAGGATCAAAGGGAGTATCCATAGAATTAATCAGCAGTTTTGCCATATTAAGCTCCTGCTCCCCAACCTCAGGCCTGGTATACTGCTTTTGGAGGTCTTTAACTTCTTCTGCATAGAACATTGTAGAAATCAGGATACCGTCCTCCCGAGGAATGATTGCCATAAGAGTATCCTTTGTCCCCAGGACTGTTTTTCCTATGGCTATCTTTTGTTCAGCCATCAATGCAGAGCGAAGTAGTTCAAAAGCCTTTTCTCCTCCTGCCTCGGGTGCAGCCTGGTAGGTTTTATCATAATAAACGGGAGATATCTGATTCAATTGGGCGAAATGCAGAATCTGTATAGATTTTTCTTTTTCCGTCTTGAGATTCTCAATCTCGCTATCAGTGATGATCACATACTTATCATCTTCGTATTCGTATCCCTTTACAATATCATCCGCCTTAATCTCCTTACCACAATGAGAGCAGGTCTTTTTGTACCGGATACGGCTATGATCATTCTTATGCAATTGATTAAAGTGTATCTCATTGTCCTGTGTGGCTGTAAACATGGCAATGGGGATTGCAACCATGCCAAACGTTATTACTGATTTACGTGACATCATATATTAACACCTCCAATGCTATTGTTTCCAGTAGAGGTTTTTTTATGCTGGACCTTGACTTCCTTTAATGTGCAGATAAATTCCACACGCGCGAGTGTGTCATCCCAAAGTGAAAATAATCCACTTGCGCGGAGTACTTTTTATTACACAGGGTGTAATTTCGCAAACCCAATTGGATTTGCGCCTCCTCGTCTCAAATCAATCGTCATAGGATTATCATCCACAAAAACTAGACTCCATATCAGGTAAAGGAGATTTCCGAAAGAAAAGTAAACTAATTAAATAGTAATGCATAGAAATTGGTTCGGCCTTCCTTCAATGCCTTCTTTCCATATTCTTTGATTTCCTTTATACTCAGATTGTCCACTAGAATTGCAAAGTAATCAATTTTGTTATCATCATAGGCCTTCTTTATATACGCTTTGATTTCTTTTTTACTCAAGCCGTCTGATAGGACTGCAAAATAATCAATGTTCCCATCGTCATAGGCCTTCTCTATAAATGTTTTGATTTCCTTATTACTCAGTCTGTCCGTTAATACTGCAAAGAAATTGATTCTGTCATCCTCATAGGCTTTCTTTACATAGGTTATGATTTCTTCTTTATCCAAAACACAATAGCTATTTATTTTACGCCAAACCATCCTTTTCAAGAATCTCAAATAAAAATGATTTTCCCTTTTTGATACGTATTGCTCTAATATTGAATATGAGAATTGTAAGGATTGTACAAACAATTAATATCATTGACAATACCAAGACAGCTTCCTTCGCACTTCCACTTCCTGAGATAGTACTACGGAATGCATCGATAGAATAGCTGAATGGAAGATATTTATGAATCTTATCTACAAAGGCCCCGGATAATTCAATAGGGTAGGTACCGGCTGATCCAGATAATTGAACTACCATATAGATTAGCATAATGAAGCTACCAATCTTACCAAAGCAAGCATTAAAGAAATAGATTAAGGACATAAAGGCCAGTGATGATAGGCATGCAATAAAGATTGTTTTACCCATTTCTTCCGGCTGAAATCCATTGATTTGCTTAAGCATAATTATCATTACGATTGCTTGAGCGATTGCCACCAAATAGGCTATGGATGTTTTGCTGATAAACCAGGCAAAACCAGATTTCATTTCACCCTCATAATTTGTCAAAGGATACATGATACAGAATGCAATGCATCCTACCCAAAGTGCTACGGACATCATATAAACAGACATTGCATGGCCATTGTTAGCCATCTTTGTTATCTGAGTTCCGTCTAACTCAATAGGAGCAGCTATCATATCAATTGTACCATCAGTGACTACAGATGCCTTCATCTCCTTGGCCCCATCCTTTAAAGCGGTGTATAATTCATCACTACCATCGCCTAGCTTCGTTACTCCATCAATTAAGTCCTTGGATTTATTATCTAGGATTGCCACTCCCTCATCAAGCTTTGTAACTGCTTCTGTATAAGAAGAAATACCATCCTTTAAGCCATTTGCCTGATTCATTGCAGCTTCAACCTTAGTAATGCCTTGATTTAAGCTCAGTCCTCCCGGAATTATTTGATTATCAAGGGTTTCCTTTACTTTTGACAGTCCGTTATAAAGTCCATTTACTGCTGCCTTACTACCACCTAAAACAATTTCACTATTACCCGCCAGAGAACCAACTGCTGATTTCAACTCATCTAATCTTCCCAGGTTGGATGAGAGCTCCGTTAAACCACCACTTACATTCTTAGTTTCTGTTCCAATGGTAGCTAAATGTCCTCCAAGCTCCTTGGTTGATGCTGCAATCGTTTGTAAGGCCAATGCTTGCTCTTTTGTCAAGTTAGCCTTGCTTAAGATTTCTAAAGCTTTACCAATACCTGCCACATCAGATGCGGCAGCTTGCGTACTACTACCAATATTAGTTAAAGATTTACCGATACCTTCGTTTTGATTCCCTAAGGAAACATTGGATAAGGATGCATTCAATTGGTTGAGACCGGACTGATAGGCATCCAATCCATTGCCTAAGGCTGTGATGTCAGAATCCTTTGGTAGCGTTGATCCAATTGAAGCAGACATAGTATCTAACCCATTCGCAAGCTGCTCACTTCCATTCCTTAATTCTCCGATTCCCAACGATAATTGGCTAACGGCTTGATTTAGGGCTTCATTATTCTTTGCTAGCTCTGAAGTACCGGCTGCAACTTTAGTTACACCGTCGGTATACTCTGTTACACCATCCTTGACTTGCGTAAGACCATCATACAGCTTTCCAGCTCCATCACTAGCATCGACCATACCATCCGATACTTCCGTAATTAAGTCGAAAATGGAATTGATATATACCTTAGTAACTTCTGTATTTATACTTTCTTTAATCTTATTTACGGCAGTCTCACTCATTTTACTTGCGATATAATTATGAGCCGGATTGGTGCTGTAAAGTAGTTCCATTTTGTGAGATTCTTCATCCATTACGGTTGATGCATTGGAAGAAAAATCTTCCGGAATGGTAATTACCATATAGTAGTATCCATTTTCTAGACCTTGTTTTGCAGTATCGCTGTCAACAATGTTAAATTGTAAAGAAGCATTTTCTTTTAAGCTCTCTACCAGATCATTTCCTATGTCTAATACTTGACTGCCATAGGTCACTTCCTTATCTAGGTTAACAACAGCAACCGGCAGCTGATCCAATTTGCCATATGGATCCCACATAGATGCCAAAAAAAGCGTAGTGTAGATCGTTGGTATGATAATAATTGCAATGATTACCACAAGCATAACTTTGTTATGGAATAATCTCTTCCACTCTCTTCTAATCATAAAGATCACCTTTCTGTCATTTAGTTTTTCAAAACAAATCCATTAATAGAACATTGTGTTAATAACCATACAAAATACTATAAATAGATATTGTGTTGATTTTCTATCAAGAACGTATTATACTCATGTAGAAGAAAGCTTTCAACCATCAATTCATATTCAAAATATTTATTATTCGACAAATAACGATATTATGTATATTAATAAATATTTTCACTTATAAAATCTATTGAAAAAGGAGAGGTAAGAATGGAAAAAACAGATCGAAGAGTAAGAAAAACAAAAGCTCAATTACGTTCGGGTCTCGCCAAACTTTTGCAGACCAAGAGTATTAATGAAATCTCGGTAAAGGAATTAGTAGATTTAGTTGATATTAATCGTTCCACATTCTACTTACATTACACAGATATCTATAACATGCTAGAAGAAATAGAAAAAAATATCATGGATGAGGTAAAGCGGGCTATCGCTACTCATCCTATAGGATTTAAGGAAAATACCTTCCCTTTTATTGAGGATATATTCTATATATTATTGGAAAATAAAGAAATATGTAGTGCTCTCCTAGGCCCTAATGGAGACATCTCATTTGCTCATAAGATTGAATCAATAATATCAGAACATAGTATACAAGCATTAGAGCCTATGTTTCCCAATGCAGCAGAAGATTTGGAATATTCCTTTTCTTTTTGCTTGTATGGGAGTGTAGGACTCGTAAAAACCTGGTTAACAAAGAATAATAGCGATTCACCGGAGCATATGGCGAAGCTTATCTATGATATGGTTACCAATGCGATGAAGACTTTCTCGCAGGATAAAACAGGCAAATAATGATGGTATCAATCTGGGATAGTTTTCCGTTCGATATGGCTAGTGATAAAAAGAGAAGGCTGTCGCACTAGGAATAGCAAAGGAAGAAAGCTGGATTACTGATCCATCCTTCTTCCTTAAGCAATTCGTTATGCGATAACCCTTTTAAATATCTTCTAGTAACTGCAAAGCCTAATCTTCAACCGGATCAGGAATTTCATTAATTACAATTGACAGCTGTCCATGATGACTATCCGTATCCGCATATAAAGTGAAACGTCCTGTTCCACAGATAATTAACTTTACTTTATCATCATCCGGTATCAGCATTACGATATCTGGATTAGAGACACTCCACGTCACACCATAGGAGCTGGCTATGTATTCTACATAATCCTCCCCTGATAATTCAGCTGGGCCGGCTATTGATATGGCCCTCTTCCCTTTTGCACTCTCTAAGTCATTCTCTTTGATCGTTATTTCATAACTATCCAAATAGTTTTCTCCTGATACCTCTATCGTAGCAACTCCTGGACTTAAGGCAGTAAATAATCCGTCACCTTCCATAAGACCTATATCATCTCCATAGACATTCCATTCGTAAAAATCTATTCCATCGACCCAATTGGATATAAATTGATAGTTTTCTCCAACCTTCAGCTCTGACACTTTATTCAGTATTTGAAGTTTATTATTCTTGCTGTCATTAACCTTTGTATTAGTATCTTTATTCGCATTAGTATCTTTATTCTCATTAATATCTGATACTAGGTTCTGATCTGTATTAATATCTGCTGCCATATCTTTATCATTAACAGTAATGTCTGTCTTCAGAACCTTTATTGTTATTTCCCCAAGCAATTTCTTTTTATCCTTGAGCTTAGAGTATACTTTAATATGAGCCGTACCGGGCTGCTTTGTATATAGAAAATGTCCATACCAACCGAGTCTGGCCTTTGTATATTTGATCTCAGCAATATCCGGCTCGTCACTTACAAATTCCAATACTTCATTTTCGATATCATAGTCAAATAAGTGAAGGTAGTCTTTCACATACATAACATAACCGGCATTCATCGTATAATTAAGCTTTGCCTGCTTTGAGATAACGGGTTCAATGATCTTCACATTAAAGCTCTTTTTCTTTCCCTGAATCATAATATAGGCCTTTGATTCACCGATTTTTGCAGCCGTATATCTGTCTACTTTCTTATCGTAGGTAAATATCTTTTTGTTCTCAACTTTAATGCTCAGATCCGTACCTTTATGCGTATCATACCAAAAATAATCCAAGGTTTCCCACTTTGTTGGTAAATACAGCTCAGAGCCAATAAAGAGGGTCATTGTTTCATCTACCATATCGGCTGGTCCGACTATTACATCACGACAACCCAGATAATGCTTTTTACCGAGATAGGTTTCGTAAAACCGAATAACGGTACGCCCTTCCTTTAACCCTTTTGCACTATAGGCGCCGCCTGGTTTTGTGATAACCTTTACAATTGAGCTATCAGCAGAAACATCCTCTAATTGATAGCCCTTCTTCTCTTTCACATACTCTTTATTATGCTTATTAACATACTCATCCTCTGTAAAGGGCGATGACAAACCTGTACTGTCAATGTGCTTGGTGATCCAATATCTAGGATTAATCTTCTCATAGCGAGTCTTTCCCACCTCAATATATAGATAAAAGTCCAAGTCTTCTCCGCTGCCATGGCCTAATATCATCGCATTCATTCTTCCACTTTCCTTGGCTGCTTGGACAGAGAGCGGCTTCATACTTGAAAAGCCAAAGATCAATCCTATCAGAAGGAGTACCATGAGTTTATACTGATATTTATTTGATGCTTTCATTCTAATCCTCCATTCTGCCGCAAACCCGCGAATTTGGGCGGCAGTACAAATTTGCCGATTGAAAAATCTCTGTTTTTCAATCGAATCCTCCTAATTTCTCTCCTTCACATAATAGGAAACACCCATATAATAAGTAAAGGGTAAGTCAGGATACACATATTCTCTGTTCTTATCTACACTGTTACCTGTAGCCATTTCCTCATCAACGAAGATGATGAAATCTCCATACTCGCGTCCTAATATACCAATTAAATTCTCATCCTCTCTACCGATTCTTATACCCGGAACCGCAGGTAATACTGATTCGGTAAACAAGTCGTAGGTGATTACATTATATAAGGTCTCCGGAGTACTGGATATAAAATAGCAGAGAGCCTTTAGAGCATTTAAATCCGCCTCATTATCTCTAAACTGCATGGAAAAATTGATTGACCAATAATCCTCATGATTAATTCTTTCCCTTCTTATTGAGACCGCTTGAAAATATGTATCAGTTGACTTCTCATAGGTAAAGTCCTGATTCGTATCTACCGTCAGCTGATATCCTATTGCATTATCTTTAATTTTATTGGCTTTACGATAAGCCTCTGAATATTCCTTTGCTTTATCCTTCATGGCCTGGTAGCCGGGAAATCTCTTTCCTTCTAAATCATCAATTGTCTCGTAGGTCTGTAGGAAACGATCTCTAGCCTTAAAAGTCACCCCATACAACTCCGTTTCCCCTGGTTCCTTTTTATTTAAATCAATAAAGGTCTTATACCAGGGCTGCGAGTAGGGCGTAACAACCTTTTTATAGTTGGGAATGCTTTTCGTCTTACTTACATTACTGATACAGTATACTCCGTCTACATTACCGTACTTTTTATACTGCTTTATAGCGTCACCGCTAAAATACGATACATGACATAAGGTACTTAGGGTATTAACCTCACAATAATAGATGTTTTTCCGATTTAGAGCAGCCGAGGTTGCCTTTTTTTGGGTCGATTTCGATTTACTGGATTGATAGACATACGCTTTATCTCCCTCGGAATATGTATTCTTATTAAACTCTGTCTTTGTTATTGAGAATTGAGTAACTTTCTTTGTATATTCCTCATATAGAAATCCCAAGGCTCTTGCCATAAGCTGTGCAGGAACCATCGCCTTGCCGTTTGCTGTAACATGAACGGCATTATCATAGGCAATCCAATCCCCCTTTGTTTGCTCAACTAGAAGCAAGTAATTCTTGGTCGTTTTCTCTGCAGCTATAGCCGGTCGCTGAGATAGCACCCCGCCAAACCCGAGTACTATAGCTAATAACATTGCTAAAAACCTGTGTAGCTTCATATTATCCTTCCCTTCCTTATGTCTCATTAAAAAGTCTTCTGGCCTCACTATCATTACTTTGATGTATTGAGGATCACAAAAGTATCCTTAGCTACCATATTATAACATGGTTCGACCATATAATACATGAAAAGTTACTTAAAATTCTTGTTCCATCTTCTCCAACCGCTCGGCTTCTTTCAGTTAGATTAATCAGCACCACCAGTGTGAACTGGTGGTTTGCTCTGCCCCTGTAAGGGGCTATTGCCGGCATGGGCCTCAAAGGCCCTTCGAAAGTAAGGGCCTCAACCGCACCACTTTCTCTGGCTAACCCTTA
>JAEYOQ010000001.1 GCA_023411555.1 Bacillota bacterium | reverse complement strand
GATGCTCTATTCGTCATGCAATTTTCAATGTACTGATTGCGATGAAATAGTCACCGCCACATTTCTTAAAACTTTTACGATTTCTAACTTAAGTATTGACTTTCTCTAATAGTTAGTCTTTTATTATAAATTATTTGATTGTATAAAATAAAGCCATCCTAATCCTTCAAGGTATTAAGATGTCCTCTATTCCCTCAGTTTCCAACCATTTGCTGTTATCTCATCAGCATAATCAGCTAGATAATTAACACGCAGATCATAGGTACTATAGACATTTTGTTCTAGGATATATACCACATATACATCATCCTCGTAATAAACCTTAAAATTGTTTGGATATATCTCCATAAATTTTTGCGCCCAATAATATGCCTGTGATTCAATGATAGCGCGTTGAAACGAATAGTCCTTAGTATCTGCGAAATAAACAAACTCCTTAGCCGCATATTCGAGACCTACCTCTACCGGTCCGTAGTAATGATCAAATAGTACCCGTTTTTCAATAAAGAAGAATACATACTCAGTCGGAAATTTAAATGCTTCCTGCTTCCCATTAACCATATTGATGAATTCTGAAAGCTGTGTATGATAACCATAATCCAAAACCTCATAGTATTCGTCTGTAGTCGATACAATGGTATAGGAATTCTTTTCATAGGACTTCTTAATATGTCGAAGTACATATTCGGTTTCATTATAATACGGTTGGAAAACAGGAAAAAAGGCATGATACCATCCAAGAAGTACAATCATAAATGCTATTCCAACACAGCATGCAACAGAAAGAAAATTCAGGAAAGTTCGATAATATCGGTTCCTCCACCCTCCTAATAAACGGAAGACAAAATCCACCGGCATCATAAACATGAATCCAATAAACGGCTCTTCAAAGGTTGATGCCCTGCCGGCTGCAATCAACTCAGTAATCCCCAACTGTGGAGCTGCTCCAATCGTACACAGCAACAGCATATTAATAATTAAGGCCATATAATCACACCCATAGTTTCTGCTTCTCTTCGGTATTCTCATGAAAGCTCCACAGATCAATCCTATTAGCATGCATTGAAACATCAACCTTTTCGCATCTACACCAAACATGGCACCATATGTATAAATGGTATTATAATAATATTCGATCCTCTCTTTTGCTTTCTTTAATGAAAAGTCCAACTTCCGTCTCTCTTTTATCTCTCCGACCTTCTCTTTTGTCTTTTCTTCTTTAATTGTAGCAGAACCTGTCGTACTGGTTTCATCATTTTCACCACTCAGTCTCCCTTCTAATTCTGCTTGATAATCAAACACATCATCGTCCCCTGTGTCACCGGTAATAACGCTGGTAGCCCAAGCCATCGATCCCTGAAATGGTATCCCCTTGGCCAGGCAGAAGACGAATGGTAATACCGCTATGATCGCCCCCATTATTCCGCAGTACATAAGAGGTATAAAATACTGCTTTTTCAATATCTTAGGAAGGTAGGCTAGTCCAATCGCAATTACAAAAAAGATAGCTGCAATTGCTGTATAGAAATGATAGGCAATTACCAGTGAGACACAAAGCATAAGGAGAACAGTTTCTGAGTTCAGATATCTCCGGTTGATATATGCATTGACACGGAACAATCTCTTTAATCTCGAGTCTCCTTCGATAACAATCTTTTTTCTGTCTTGATGTAGATACCGGATCATAAAGTACGCTAAACCGATTATTGCATACACTCCATACTCCTGGGGAAGCGCGGCAGCATAGCGGCTTTGGTTCATCATAAGGCTTATGATGAGTACCACTGTGATTGGGGTGTATTTTGCATAGAAAATCTCCTTAGCCAGTAGATACATACCAATCATAAGAAGAATTGTTTGATACGAACCTGCATAAATCAAGATCTCGCGAAGATTTAGTCCGAATATGACTCTTATAATGTATATCATGGCATGCATCCCAAAAGGATAAATACCTTCAACAAATAATTCACCGTGCTCCAGGTAATAGATCCAAGACTGGTGTACCGGAATGTCAGAAAATTGGTAGCAGTGGTACAGCATAGCATTACGGGTCAAGAACCAGATATTATATCCAACCAGAGCACAAAGGAGTAAAACCTCCAGTAAATTTCTTCGTATATAATTCCATACCGGCAGATACCGGACCCCTTTATAGAAGCTCTGTAGCTGCTTCATCGTTAGATTTGCTATATATTTGGATAATCTGTCCTCCCTATAAGCATACCCAAGTTGGGTGATACCCTTCTTGCAATTCTGAAAGAATTTTTTATCTGAATAGTTCCATACAACCAAAAGGTAAAAGGCACTACTGATACCAATAATAAGATAGCGGTTGCAAATATTAAAAAAGCCTAAAAGCAAAACAAGATTAATCAGTAGGGCAGCTTGAGTTAATATACAGAACCAGAACCGGTATCCGTAGCTCTTATTCCTCAAGTGCTTTCTCCATACCACAAGTGGTATCAAAAAATCCCGAATCAGGCTGCAGGCCAAGACGCTAATTAAAGACAGTACATATGCAGTCGTATCAACTATCATCTTAATACTCACCTCTTTTCCTTTAGGAAGTAGCATCCTCATCCACGCTCTGCTGTATCTCAATTCTTGTGTGCTTATCAAATGCGGTCGGTGAGATAGCGACATCACCAGATAATATAACTGCAGTTGATAAGGAACTACACTTTGCAAATGCTTGATGGTCTATGGAAAGGACCTTCATCGGTATCTTCACTGATTTTAAGCTGGTACAGCCATAGAAAGTACGTACATTAAGACGCTCAATTTTACTCGGGAAAAGAAAGTAAACCAGTGCTTCACAGTGTAGGAAAGCACACCTTCCAATCTCCTTCATATAATCAATCTGTGGGAAAGCCGCTGTTTCAAGGGCTCTGCAATAGGCAAAGCAGTAGGCTCCCAAAGACTTTACATTTCCTGTCATAATAACCTTCTTTAGACTGCTACAGCCCAAAAAGACCTCGTGCTCTACTGTCTCCAGAATACTGTTAACACCAAACTCTACATTTTGCAAAAGAGAGCACCCTACAAAGGTGAAGCGAGCAAGCTTGGCAATTCCTTCCGGAAAGAGTTCTTCATACCTTTCTTCTCCACGATGCATATAGGTAAACAACAGCTTCTCTAGGGAATAACACCAAGCAAAAGCTCCTGCTCCAATCTGGACAATACTGGATGGCAAACTCAAGGTTTTAAGGGATGAGCAGCCTGCGAAGGCATAGGCTCCTATTCTTCCAAGCCGGCTTCCTTCCCGTATGGTTACCTGGCATAGGCTCCTGCACCCCTGAAAGGCGTGAGCCTGAATCTCCACTACGGTACTTGGAATTTCTATGGATACCAGCTCATCACAGCCATAAAACATGCTTTTTTTAATCACCTTCACATATTCCGGAAGCACAACACTTTTTAGCTTATGATTAAAGGCAAAGGCCAGGGGATTTTGCGCATTGTATTCATAGACTGAGGAGAAGGTAATGGACTTTCCCTCTCTCTCCCTAGCATAAGCCTTCGCTTTATAACTATCCTTCCAAGGCTTTCCTCTTTTCATCCTACGAATATTCCTACTGTAGCCAAGCCTTTGATTGATTAGGGAGGTCTCCCTGCGAAGCCATTGGATTATGTAATATAATATATAGCCTATCCGTTTGAAGAACATCTGGGTGGTATGCCCCGGCGCCTTGAGGAAATACATAACCATATATACCATGTAGTTCAGCCACAAATAATTCATCTTTGCTAATTGCAGCATCTGGGCATAGTATTGATGCGCCATAAGCCGGTCACGGACAAAGTACTCCATATATTTATACAGAAGCCTTTGACCATCTTTAAAATTATTAATATCATAATCCTCATTATCCGGCGTGATTTTGCATTCACATAAGGAGACCGGTATGGTTAAAACAGTTTCCTCCTTACTAAGCATGATCAGCATATCGGCATCGGAACAGTTTTCAAACTGCTCATCAAAGCCCCCGACCCGCTTAACCGCCTCTGTCTTGTAGATCACCTGAGCAGAGCATTTTGCAGGGTTGTCCAGAATCCATCCAGAGGCATCCGGGTTCATATGCTGTACCAGTGGACCTGTCGCAAGGTCCTGCTTTCTTTCATCGATCAGTATCCCATTGCAGCAGGAAGCAGCTGCCTTGGGAGCCTCCTTTAATTGCTCCATCTGCAGTGTTGCTTTAACCGGATCCCAGGTATCATTACTGCTCAAGAAGGCGATATATTCTTCCTCCACATAATGAAGCATAAAGTTCTGTACCCCCGCATAGGACATAGACTGATCCACCTGAAGGTACTCGATCTCCGGATATTCTGCTAAATCCTCCTGCAGGCCCAGGCTATAGATACTGTTCGGCTCATTGGCATCCGCCACCAGAATCCGGATAGGTGTATAAATCTGATTCAGGATACTGTTCAGGGCATGTATAAAGCTTAAGGAGGTATTCTTTTTTGCGATTAATACAACACTAAGCAGACAATCTGCCATTACTATCCCTGCCTTTCCTCTCAGACTGAATCTCCTATTTCCTTCTCCGTAAGACCAGCGACAGATACCCAAGAGAATACATGCCCCTATGATCTGCCCCAGAGAAAGTATTGGCGACTTGAATCGGCTTCTGTGACCGGGGATCGTAGATGCCAAAGCACAGAATATATTTACTTTCGCTTAGCTTTTCGGTTGGAAGGTAAGCCTCTAATTCAATTCTCTCCTGTGGCATCCACTTACTGGTATCTGCATCCACATCGTACTCATATGACTCCGAATATGAAGCCGAACGGATAGCAAATTTAACTTGAAAGCGATGATAGCAGGGAGCAAAGCCCTGATTACGAATTCTTAATATTACCTTCAGAGCACCGTCCTTATGGGCAATAAAGGACAGACTCATACTTTCTATGGTAAACCGGTATCCCAAATGCGCCACGATATACTCGTAGGCCGACTTATTCTTCCACAAAGCATTCGATATACCGGACCTGCTGGCTTTCCATTTGTTCAGTACCAGCTCATCGTACTTCCAGTGCAAATAGGATATCCTCATCTCCTTCAGTGTCTCTATAGCCAATGATGCATCATTGTAGGGATTATCATTGATTACTTCACCACCATTGGAAACATACCTGCACAGCTTATTCTGAAATTCCAGCTCCTCCCCACGTACCCACTTGTCACTATAAGACTTCGAGTCCTTGGCATTTATACTTCCGTAGGTACCATAATCTGTATCAGAAGCCATAATTCCGTCGTTAAAGAGGGAGAATCTTGCTTTACGGATATTTGTAAAGGCTACATCCTCCTCCAAGGGCAACGTTGTCTGGAATATCATGCGCCAGAAGCTCGGGCATCGCAGGGCAATCTGTGTATGGTCTCCGGTACATTCATATATTTGATTTGCCAGACGGACCATCTGCCGCTCACCAAGATAGCGAGAATTATGCATTTCACCCCAGCTGCCAATAAAAAGTCCCTGAAGAATATAAATACTCTGGGTATACTCCACCAAAAGCGGGGATAGCTGTCTCATATGACCTAGAATGATTTCTATGTCCTGTGGCTCATTCAATATCCCTTTCCCCTCCCAGTCATATAAAAAGCGCAGTATCATTTGCTTACCCTGGGCAGTAAAATGCAAAAGGATTCGCCTAATGATCTGTAAGGCACCCTCCGATATCGGAAGCTCACTAAAGGGAAGCAAATTGATTTCTATAAGACAAAGCTGCTCAGCCGGATTAACAACAATATCTTCAATCAACACCTCCTCCGGCTCAAGCTGTAGTAGCTCACTATCGGCATAAAAATGATAAATAGAATATAGGCCGGAGTAAGGATTACTCAGTGATTCAGCCTTCTCTGTTCTCGGAAGAGGTATCCACTTTATTTTCTTTATTCTACCGTTTCCTGGCATAATAGTTCCTTTCCAAGCTCTGCTCTTCTTATCTCTGCAGGCCTTTTTTTACTCGAACTACAACAGACCATATGCTTAACGGCATGATCAACATATAGGTCACCTGCTTAAGCAGTCCGGTATGCATACTGACCCCTGCTGTTCTCTCATGCATGACAGATGATGTCTCCACGACACGAAACCCCAGTAAGAGCATCTGTATGATCATATTCGCATCCGGATAATAGTAATCGAAATTACCAAAATTAGAATAATAGGTAAAGGCCCTTTTACTTAGGCCCTGTAAGCCAGAGGTTGGATCGGTAATAACCTGGCCTGTAGCCCTCCGGATCATCCAAGAGAATAAAGCAATGGACCATTTTTTAATAAAGGATATGCGAAAGGAGCTACTTCCCTCCACAAACCGTGAACCTATTACAATATCCGGTAACCTTCCTTCTGAATCCGGCACCGATAGACACTGATAAATATGAAGTATGTTGGATATGTTATGCTGGCCGTCTGCATCCAGCTGTATGACGTAATCATATCCACGTCGAACAGCATATTTGTAGCCTACCTGTAGGGCAGAGCCATAGCCCAGATTAAATACATGAGTAACCACGTTTACCGGGTATTTTTTTGCAATCAGCCCTGTTCGATCCCTAGAAGCGTCATTAACCACTAAGATATCTGCAAAGCTTCTAATCTCAGGCTTGCAGAGCTTGTCAAAGAATGCTTCCATATTCTCTTCTTCATTAAATGCAGGAATTAGAATTAATACCTTATTCATAACGCTCCTTCCTCATCCAGCATGGACAGCATACCCTCCAGTTCCTCCGGATACTCCAGCTGTTTCTCCTGTGTATGCTTCTCATACTCCTTCCGTAAACCTGGATTATTGATCAAACTCTCCAATCCAATTGCTAACTCCTCTACCTCCAACGGGAGTAGGCATCCATCATACCCAGAGATAATCTGCTCCCTATTGCCGGTACAATCCGATGCGACGATCGCTTTTCCCAGGATCTGTGCTTCCTCTATTGCTATACTTTTTCCCTCGAATCGAGTAGCATGGACATAGATATCTGCCTGCTTCATATAGGGGTAAGGATTATCCCTAACCCCCATCAAAATAAAGGAATCCTCAACCTCATACTTTTTTATTAGCTTTTCCAGATTGGCTCGTTCCAAGCCTTCTCCAATCACATACCAGCGCACGTTGTAACCATCACTCCGCACCTTAGCAAAAGCTTGAATTGCAATATCATAACCCTTCTGATAATGCAAGCGGCCAACCGTCAATAGGCGGATCCCATCAAATTGGTCGATAAATCCGGTTCCTGCTTCCGCCTTCCTTCGAATATCCTCTTTATCTAACAGGTTATGGAATATCTTTACCTTATCCTTATACTGCGGATATACACTTACAAATTTATCTCCCACTTCGTTCGAAACGACAAAGATCCGGTCCATCTTCTGATAGCAATCCCGGTCCATCAGCGGTGTATAACCGGCCTTTTGATAATCTATATGGATAAAGGCTGCTTTATGTCTTGCTTTGACCTTATCGGCCAGATAATAAGTAGAGGCTCCCTCGATGAATGCTACCGCGAGGTCATAGGTTTCCTCCTGTCCCCCACGCCCACTAGCCAGCAATCTCCACAGTAGCTTGTCATACTGCACCCTTCTGCCTGAGGTATTTTGCTCCCTGATATTACTGATCAGATAGCCAAGCATTCGCAAACCGGTCAGATGATAAAAGAACGAGTAGATAACCTCTCTCACAATCCGTAGGTGACCGGATGTAGATAACACAGAGCCCTTATTAATGTGCTTATTCAATATATGTACTCCCTTGGGTACACGGTCGAATAATTCTCCGCAGGGTATTATGGTGTATAGGGATATCTCATATTGATCTCTTGCAATTAGCTCTTTTAAGAGTCCGATCAATGCTGTCTCAGCACCGGCCCTGCCCATGGTATTAATTACAAACAATAACTTTTTTTTCATGCTAATTCTCCGTTTTATATACCGGAAGTACAAGGAATTTGCTCCAATGGGCAAACTTCGCAGCTTCTTCCCGTGTGAAAATTGCTTTTATTTTCACACTTACCCGCTAATTTTCTTACTAAGGGGTAGGTTATCCTCCTCCAACAGCTCCTTCAAATGATTATTCTCTTCATTTAGCAGAGATACCTGCATAGCAAGCTCCTGTACCCTGGCGGTAAGCTCAGCGTTTGTCTTATAACAGTTAAATATCCCATAAGTGGCGAGTATAATCGCTATGGCAAAGATAATCGATGGCGGATAATCAACAGAGAACAGGTCTGAAATAAAAAATACCAGCTGGGGAATCACACCGAACAGAATAATAATCACCCCGCCCATGATCCAGAATAAGCTTTGCCTCTCGGTCATTTTTCGTACAATGCTAGCCTTTCTGGCCATAAATATCAGTACTATACCTGTGATACATATTAAGCAACGAAGCATTAGTGACATATCTCACCCCTCCTAATCTATCTCAGTTCAGCACGGTAAACGGTTTTGTTTTTATATACATTGTATACATCACTGGGTGGCATGTCCGCAGGGACCTGCTTTAAGAGCGTTCCCCGACAGAATATGTGGCTATCCAGATTTTTCTCAATCCACCTCAGTCTAAAATAAGAATAAGTGAAGGCCAAAAAGGAAGCGGCTGTAAAGCCAATCCCATACCATATGACAGGGAGGCGGCTAGCTACGATAGAACCAATGAGCGCCACTCCTGCATAGATCAAACCGTTCGTTATTGCACCAGTCAAATCATCAAAGTAATATAAGAACAATAGCTCGGAATACATCAGGTAGGATATAAAATAGCCCACTGCCAGTTGGGGATAGATCTCCATTATCATTCCTGAAAACCCCATAATTGGAAGAGTAACTACAGCAATTAGATAGATAATAACCGTGACAATGAACTGAATATGTACAAGGGAGAATAGCTGGGAGGAAAGTCCACGAAACATTCGCTTTTTCGCCTCCTCAATGCTGTCCAGCTTTCCGCCTATGACCGCTTGTGTATAATCCTGATAACGTTCGTGAAAATGCATCTCCACCCTGGATATAAACAATACACTTGCGGAGATATTCGAAAACATTGCCAGGCAGGAAGCCATATCATAGGGCTGGTTACAGACATAGGTGTTACGTACCACCAGATGCCAGGGCTGCATCCAGAATACAAAGTTATGGATAAACAAGCCTAAGGTATATAAGAAGTTGGAGCCAATCAGCTTCCAATAAATTCTGTAATAATGTAGCACCTCACGATAGTTATGGCTGTTTTTAGGAAAATAGCGCAGGACATTGGAGAGCTCCAAGGATGCAATTAGCAAAAAACCAATCGTTAAGGCAAGTAGCATACTGTAGGTTATAGAAAAACCCAGGAAATAACGAAATATTAAGGCTAAAAAAAAGGAAAGTATCATGGAGCAGACAAAATATAAGGAAATCTTTTTATACTGCTTTAGGATAGAATTGTATACCATCGTAGAAAAGGTCAGCGTCAGCCCCAAAAAGCCCATATATGTCGTAAAGACGTAATATGCAGGAACCTGGCCAACTACTAGCTCATAAACATAGAAGGGTACCGCAAGCATCGAGGAAAAAGTTAGATTAGTAATCGTACCGACATAAATACATGGCCTGATATCCTCATACCGCTGTTCATAAATCTTATCCGTCTGAAATTTTGATAGCACTGAGTTAAAGGGTGAGGAGGTAAGCAGAGAGAATATAAATATGTACAGTAGACTGCAGGAAAAGAGTTCCCGATCCTGATAGCCCACAAGATCAAACCCCAGTACCTCATACATCGCCAAAAGACAGCCCATAACAACCAGCATTGGCGCTATGGTATAAATGAAGCTGTAGCCAATCCCATAAATTGATGTTGTAACCGTATGCTTCCCAAAGATCTTATTTAATTGAATTCCGATTCCAGCCATCTTTATTTCCCCTTTTATAATCTACTACAGTCCCTTTGTTACCGAAGGATCAAATAGCTCCTTCGTAGAAGCAGCTTCGTTTAGCTGTGACAGTGTTTCATAGATTTTTCGATAGGCCTCTTCCATATAGACGCTCCTATACTTATGCATAAGACGTCGATATCCATTTAGCCCCATCTGTCTGGCAAGTACCGGATTATTCGCTAGTTTTACAATCGCGTTGGAAATCTCCGCGATGTTCATAACCGGTACAACAATCCCTGCCTCCTTGAAGGAATCATTCTCACCATTTATTAAGCCTGCACAATTGCCAACATTCGTTGCAATACAGGGCTTCTTAGCTGCAAAGCTCTCCAGAATGGTAAGGGGTTGTCCTTCACTGATGCTGGTAAGTAACGTCATATCCATCCTTCCTATGTAATCAATTGTCCGAATTCTCCCTGTAAAGACAATATTCTCTGCTTGCAGAGCTCTCACCAAGTCGCGGCAATCCTTAGCATACTCTGGATTCTCCTCCTCCGGTCCCATGATCCATAGCTTCAGTCTCGGCTGCTGCTGATGAGCATAATAGAAGGCATTAATCATCGTTTTCACATCCTTAATCGGTGCAATGCGTATGACCGCACCAACATTGATGAAGGGATCCTCCGGATCCTTCCCCGGAATATTCTCAAAGATATCCGTTCGAATGCCGTTAGGTGTGACAATCGTCTTCCCCACAGGACAGCCCAATTCAATCTGAAGAGACCTTGCCTGCTCAAATAATGAGGTTACCAGGTCCGCAAAATAATAAGCACACTTACTCATCTTGCGAAATTGCTCTATCCATATGGTCTTATAGATTCCCTGCACCCACTTTGCCTTGATGATTTCTTCCTCACGCTCACGGGTGTAGATTCCATGCTCGCTGATTAATAATTTGGCATTCGGATACATGGTAAGGGCTTTACTGCCGATCATACCTGCATATCCTGTTGATACGCAATGATAGATATCCGCCTTGGGCGGCATGAATTTCAGTGCGAAGAATAGCGGTAAATAGATAGATCGCAGTGTCCATAAAAAATCCGAGAAGGTAATTTCGGAAAAATATTGAGTATAGTAGCTCTTAGTAATCTCAAGAAACTCCGGGCTCATCAGTATTTGGTTCATCGAGATATTCTTCCTGTTAAATATGTGAAAGACCGTTACCCAATCTACATCCTCGCCAAAGATGAGACCACGAAGGGCATCCACCTCGTTCTTCTTCAGACGCACACGGTTTCTCCGCTTCTGATGCCTCCCAACCCAATCCACATCCTGTAAATATACCTCATGAACCTCGGTCAGATTGCGGGGTAGCTCATAAGCAAATTTACCACTTATGCTTCTGTCTGTAATAATTGCGATCAACTGAAACTCTATATTCGGAAATAATTGAATGATACTATGTATCCAGCTGGACACTCCCCCAACCACATAGGGATAGCAGCCTTCCGCTATCATACACACCTTCATGCTAATAACCATGCCTTTCTTCATTGCCTGGAAGAGAGATCTAATCTCTCAATCAGGTTAATACGGAATTATCTTTCCATTCATTGGTTTCTCAAGAACATTTTCTTGACTCAGCCGAATACGTACCTTGGAATCCAAAGCCTTCACTATATAGGAAGCCTCCGCCATCTTCTCTATGGTTCCATTCTCTACTTCAGCAATCCCTCTGCTGCCAATGCGAAGGATGAAATAAGCCTCCTCATCAAAGTTATCGATTGATATATCCAGGTTATTCTCCTCAAGCTGGTAAGTGAAATCCAAGGTCATAAATCGTCTGACACGCTTCTCCAGCTCATAGATGGATATCATATCAAGCATTCTAAAATCATTATAATAGGTATCTCCCTTAGACCACCTCAGGCTTAAATAATTCCACTCATCCATACTACCCTGCGGAAAGATTACGCGCTTTATATCCACCTTGGTATTGCACATGCCAAGTGCGTTCTCCATACAAACCATCCTAAGGTCATCCATCGTTTCATGCCGATAGCCATCCATATTAAACTTAACTGAAAGGGTATCCTCCCCGATAAAATCAATCAGTTTATCACCTGCCCGGTAATCGCTCATAATAAGACTGATGCTATTAAGTATCTCATGATCCAGACAGCCTTCTACTTCCTCCCTGCTAAAATCCGCCGTATACAAAGCTGTAAATTCATAATTTTCCAGGTATTGCTTAAAGAAAATCTCATCCTCTGAGAGTATGTCCATAAGTCCCATAGACGACACCTGACCTAAGGAAAGGCCCATGTCACCAGGGAGTTTCCTTATTTCTCGTAGGTAGAAATCGGTAAAGTCTCCTCTCGGTCCGATGGCATCCAGATAATCAAGCTGAGGTGACATGAAAAAACTATAGGAATTTCCATAATTCATTAATATCTGAATAATATTTGGCCATAGAAGATCTCTAGCTACAGCCTCCGAGCTCCGGCTGTAAAGCTCTTGCATCCTCACCTCATTCTCTTTAGACAGATAAGGATAATTGACCAAAGAAATCGTCTGGGCATTAACAATTGGATATAGAAAGCACTCACTTTCACGAGACATGAACCCATTCAATACACCGAGTAAAGCTACTCCGCCATAAATATCACTATTAATCACAAATAAAAAAGAGTTTCCTGTCTTTGTTCTCCACAACAAGGGGGGCAGCTCCTCATCCTTAATTCCAAGCTCTCTCTGGTTCTCAATCAAACCAACTGAATATACCTCATAGCCTGCCTCCAGATAATAATATGGCACATTGACTTTCGTATCATCTTCCTCTCCATAATAATCCCCCTTTTGATATATCCTCTCCTTGTTAATCATGAAGTCTGAGAAAATCTTGATCCCATCCGCAATAATCTCCTCCTGAACACAGGTCCTAATCCCGAAAAAATCAGACAGCTTCTTCTGCATGGTGAGATCACTGTAAGCCGGAAGCCTGGTAAAAATCATCGTTATTCCCATATTCGCATACTCATACAGTAAGTCGCAGGAAGTCTCTGTAATCGGATAGCCACCAAATAAGATTATGTCGTATTCCGAAATCTCATCCTTCTCAGGCAAAGAAGTATAGATTTTATAAAGGTACTTATTATAGATACACCATTCCGTCAGGATAGCCGCATCTGCATCCTCAGGTCCTCCCGACAGAATAGCTGCTCTCTTCTTCTGCTTCAGGAGTTGGGAAGACGTCGTGGGTATCCCTTCCACATAAGTATCCAGGTCAAAATTCGCTACCGTCTGGGTGGCCTCCTGTCCGAGACCTGCTTTCTCCTCAGCCATAAGGTTTGTGGAGGTATCCGACAGAAGGCTAGCGGATACACCCACAAACATGAACATAAAAAAGACCATAACTATTAATATGAATGCCGTAAAATAGTTCCTTATTGAAATCACTGTCGCTTCACTTCCATTTCTTCTGCCTAGCCATATAGACGGAATAAATTGATAATCTCATCATCCACAAGGATATCTGACTCCTTAAGTTCCTTCAGACATTCAAAAAAGGCAATATTATTTTGCTGATCGAAGAATAGGTGTAATCTGGCTTTATAGGTATCCAGCATATTCGGCCGATACTTACCAGCTCTTGAAACCCATTTATCTGCCATATGATAATCCTTAATAGAAATAAACAGGTCCGCTATCATTAAGTAATGGGAGGCCGTCATATACCAGAGATTATGGGTAAAAAGATTCTCCGTCACCTGATCAAGCGTATAAATATAGGCCTCCTGCTCCACACTGGTCATAATCTTCATATTAAGAATTTCAATTAAATAATCAAAGGTCAGCAGATTCATCTCCACATCCTCTGGTATCTTCTTCATATTCTCCAGCATAACCTGAGCTGTTGACCGAAACTCCGAAAGTGCATCCAGGATAGCAGAGGCAGCATAGTGAGAGGTCTCGGTATCCAGACTATTCATGGCCACTGCTATGCTGGCTACCGTCTTTCTAGCGTTGTTACGCAGAGTATCTAAGAGTAGCCTGCGCAGGCTCGCCGTATCAGTCACTGCCATGGCATCTTGAATCGGTACATAATTCATCTCTGTCTCCTGGTCAGGAGGCAGTATCATTTTCTCACGTTCCTGGCTAAAGCTGATCTCACTCATATCCACTGTTTTTTTGCGGTTTATAAAACTGATGAGCAAACCGATCAGTATGTATAATGGTCCCATCACCGGAACGATAAAGATAAACCAGGACAACAAAGCCATTGAACTACGTCTAAACCTTCTTTGAAAGAAAGCCAAGGATAGCACTACCAGTGACACCATTAGATTTATGATAAGAATCAGTAGTACAGGCCTTAGTCCTGCCAAATCCATTTCTATCTTCCTTTCCCAAACCCTATTTACCGGTCTCTTATGCTCCTATCCCATCCATCTCTTTCTTACCTTCTTTCACTGATAGCTTACCGATAGAAGTCTTAATATTACGCTCTTCCAGGCGTTTTCTGACAAAGACCGACTCCTCTTCATTGGTATTGGTAAGTAATACAGCAAGCCTATCCTCCTGTATCATACCAACATAATCGGTCTCCCGTAGTATCGGACGAATCCTATCGTGTAGCTCCTTCGGTGATAAGCCCTCACTCTCAACAAAGCAAATGCAAGATTCTGCATATCCTTTATTGGTGGCATTCTGGTAGATATCCACTACCCTCCTAAAGGAATCTTTAATAAGAATCGTTGTATCAGGAAGAAATCTTCTATAGGCTAATGCGTCGATATAATTTGCGTCCTTAACCACCGCTGAATAGACTAATGCCCCTACTACAGTTAGTAGATTTGCTTGGTATAGGGTCATCTGCTCATAGGGGATATCCCATAGAAATATCACAATTCTCATCTTATCATTTTCATCAAATAAAGCGCTGGCCATCATTGGCAGATCACTCTCTAGGGACCGGTTAATATATACCTGCTTACTGGCCAACACGTCAAAAATCATCTTATAGCTCTTCATTCGAATTGATTTACCAAGGCATCGGGACCGTTCGCTGGAGGCCGATGCCAAGCGGCAATATTCCCTGTCTGAGGTCAAATAAATTGAGACATCCTTTATATTCATAATCTCTGATATTGTATCCAAGGCCGCAAATAGAACTTCACCAGAGTCAGCCTTCTCCAATCTTGAGGTAATCTCGTAGATACGTCCTATGCCTTCCGCACTGCTGATTAGCTTTTCAGCATAATAGTTTTTAATCTTGGTATTACTGTGATTAATCACCGCAATATCATTCAACCGCTCCGATAGAAAATCTATCTTCTCATTCTTATCCCTCTCCATCTCACGGAAGCTATCCTTTAAGTGCCCAACAGTCAGTCCGACGATAAATAATTGGGCAATCCAGATATAGGTATTAATATTGATCAATAAAGAAAAACCGGAGGAGGTATAGAGCTGGCGAAAGCAATACCCAGCCACGCTAAGCAGAGAAGAAAATATAGCCTGCTGCCTTCCATGTATTACGGCAAATAATAAAACATATAGCAAATAAAAATTAATACCACTAAAATATGCACTCCCCACTGCACGGTTGTTTAGCATAAAAAACGGTATAAAAAAAGCGATGCTTTCCAGGAAAGGAAATGCTTTTCCAATAAACCGAAGAAATCGGTGCCCTGCTTTGATTCGCTCCTGTCTTTCATCTTCATATAAGAATAGGTTTTTATGGCCATTAATATAAGAAATTATCTGGGGAATGGTATCCTGGTAACTATTTTTAACCTGAAACGAAAATTCCTCACAAAATCTCTCGTTGGACAGAATAACCCTATGTCTAAGACCAATCGTCTGATCCACTATTTCTATAGGATGTGAATAGTTCTCCTGTATTAACCTTGCGACGGTATCCTCGGTAACCTCCTCCATGGAAGAGACCTGATAAATGGTATGCTTTCTTTCCGGAGCCTTCAACAATAGGTATAGGGCCTCAACGGCATCCTTTACATACAAAGCTGATAAAACCTTTTTCGCATTTACCTTCAACCGCCCTGTTACCAAGGCCTTCACGCACATTTCAGAATAAATATCCGTACAATCCTCCCTGTTCATGGGAACCCCATACATCTGGGCAATTCTTGCAACCGTCACCTCCATCCGCGTTGTCCGATCGTAATGAATTGCCAGATTCTCTCCCTGGGAGATTGTCATCCCTTTAAAGCTGTGCGGCGAGACCGGCATGTCTTCTCTGATATCAACGATATATTCATCCTCATAGACATGTTCAGAGGATATGTAGACAAAATGCTTCACTCCCAGCATTGCACTACACATCAGCAGATTACTAAGACCTGAAATATAATGCAGTGCCTCTTCTTTTTCCTTATCCTCTTCCCATTGGTAAAGGGTATCATATGCTCCGGTAAAGAGAACGGTATCTGGGCTGCAGCTGCTAATAATCTCCTTTATACTATCGCTGTCATATGGAAAGTGATATTGTTCAAATACATGCATCGGCTTCATACGTTGTTTACTTCCTGTTAACGTATAAATCCTCCAGTTTTCCTTTTTAAACTTGTGAATCAGTTCGTTGGTAAAAGTACAGTAACTTCCGATTATTAGGATGCTGCTCATATTATCACCTCTACCAAAATGTGCCATATTTTCCCATATGATATACTATAATACATAATCTGTTAAGTTTCAAGCTAAATACTTAAAAAATTATAAAGATTTGTGTGACATTATTTGTCTATAGTTGACATTTATAACCGAGTGCGTTAATATTAAGGAAATTATTGTATTTTCTATGGTGGGGGATAAATATGAAAAAAAGTTTATTCGGTTACAAGGTTTCCGAAGTTAACGTAACGCTAAGTACACTTCGCGAAGAGAATGAAAGCTTAAATGCAACAATAGCCACATTGAAAACCCAGATGAAAAATGGTGCTAACGGTAATGGCGCTAAAATAAGCCTCTTAGAAGCTGATCTTAAAAAAAGTGAAGAAGAGCTAATAAGGGTCAATGAAGAAAAGAATGAATTATTGTCAACAATCTCATCTCTAACCACCGAATTGGAAGCTTTGAAGCAAGAGCATAAGATAACCCTATATAGCGTCAGTAATAAAGCTGAAGAAGCACAGGCATCGGAAGAAGAATTATCTGCTGTAATAGATCCAGCTATTGAGGTGAAAGCCTCACCTGTATCTTCTCTTGCTATACCCACGGACGACCCCTCTAGGGTTGCCCTGAAGGATTATAGCCAGCTGCAGGACGAATTACAACACATCAGGAAGGAGCTTGAAAGCACAAGTGCCCTACTAGAAAGCAAGAACCTGGAGCTTGCCAGAGCAAAGGAAGAGCTATCCTACACAAAGGATGCGCTGGCGACGACAAAGATTTCTCTGGAGACAACAACAGAGCAATTGGAGCAATTCAAAAAGCCACTTGACATAAACAAAGCTTCCGAAATCTCCTTCCAGGCTTATTATGAAATGTCACGGATGCGCAATGTAATCGTAGAATATATGCAACAGCAGATGAGGGAATATTATCAACTCGTTAATGAAAGCAATATGCAGCTACGCTCTGTCATCGAACAAAGACAACAAGAATACAACCATATGATACGGGAGTTCTTCTCCAATGCATCTGATTTTCGCACCAAACTATCGAATATGGAAGTGGAAGTCAATAAGCTGGATGCATTTAATCTGAATATTGATCACATCTCCACTCTTATAAAGGAGAGTATGGATAAATTCATGGATGAATGCGAGGCTTCCCTCAGGAATACATAATCAACATCCACCATATCTACAAAACAGGGCTATAAAGAGATTATCCTGATTCTTTTTTAGCCCTGTTTTCATTCGGTAAACCCTGTTTTATGACAAAGTTTATATCTTCTCTTCTTTCATTTTATCTATTTTAATCCTTCTGCTAATCCTACTCCTTCCTTATATTCGTTTGCTCGATTTCTCTTACTTCCATATCCTTACTTAACTGGTATCAGAAACTCATATTTTTATTCTAGTAACTTAGTCTCAGAGGATGTATAATGTTTAAAAATGTAACATTATTACTTATTTTGTCTTATGCTCTGTTAAAAAGGCGTAAAAGCACCTATATAAGGAGCCAAAACCAGAGCCTGATGGAGAAAATACCTATAGTTACCGGGGAGACAAGCTATTATGGACACAAGATTCGAACTAATACAGTTACTAAATAATTTATATCAGTTTGCGAAAAACGATAATTTTAGATTCCCTGATCTTTATTGCATGATATATCAGCCCTTCGTACTTGAGGAGGCTTGGAAGAGGATTAGAACCTATAAGGGCAGTGCCCGATTAGCTCCTTATGTATTACGGAAGGCTACCACCTATGGACTAGATAAAATATATCATGAGCTTCAGATGGATCCAAGTTATACCACACCTGAGCCGGTTAGGAAGGAAGCGGATGACCTTATCCCCTCTATGGTAGAAATAACGAAATCCAACCAGGTAGTTACTGACCAGGTACCAAGCGGCTTTTGTGGCTACAAGTATCGCTTTGGATTATATGCAGCACATTCTAATGTTGATAACAGTAAAGATAGCATGCATTTTCATACCTTCACGATTACACTTTATGTTCACGCTGGTGATAGGATTGATCATAATTACGGGATAGAGAAAGTAGTTCAGGATTACCTCGAGCCTCTTCAAGGAAAGCAATTACCTGAGACCAGCCTTTTCACAGGTCGCTCTACCACAATTGAAGGAATTGGCGATACCTTATTTGCTTCCTTCTATGACATAATTCAGGAGCTAGGCTATGACCTGATAAAGCTTTCTATCTCCGAAAATCCCATTCGGGTTTATTCTGTCTCCAATAAGAGACTGGACTTCAGTGTTAACGAGATTAGCAGTATTTCACAGGACTGCATACCGATTATTAACCTGGAAGATACCAATGAGGAGCCTGAACTTGACAGAGAAGTCGAGCCTCTACCCCCAGCGGCCGCTGCGGGCAAGACGATGGTTGCAACTACCACTTTAGAAGCTGAGTCTGAACTGAAATATAAAGAGGATTATCTGGAGGAAGTTGCAATTACTACAGAACCGTCAGAGCCAAAGACTTATGCCGGTGATAAATCAAAGCGTAAGCCGAAGCTATTCCTTGTACTATTAAAGTGTATTACAGGTCTTAGCTGCTTTACAGCTCTCGCTACAGTCCTTATGAAAATCGTAAAGAGTAGTGGAAGATACCCTCAGGGTTCCGATACCTTCTGCCATCTCTACCGGGCTGACCTCCTCCTAAAGAATATACAAATGGGAAACTGGTTTCCCTTATATGACAGTAGCTGGTACAACGGTGTAGAAATCATGAGATATTGGGGACCTCTCCCCCTATATATACTGGCAGGACTAAAATGGATCCTCGGAACAAGTATTCTGGACGCTTACGTGCTGTTCCTCGGCTTCCTCCTTATCCTTGGCGGCTGTGGCTGGCTATTATGGGGTATCCGGTATCGCAGAATCGGACTATCCGTGGTCATTGGGTTACTATGGTTCTTTATGCCGGAGAATATAAGAGTTGTCATCTTGGAAGGTAATCTTCCAAGAGGTGTAATCAATGCCCTACTTCCTTTCTTCTTTTACTTTGTTTGGATGGTGCTGGCAGAAAAGAAGAGGAATGCGATATTTCCCCTTATGATAATCACCACTCTCATCACCTTATGTCATTTGGGAATAACCTTGATGCTGGTTGCTACTACAGTAATCTTTGTCTCCCTCCATTCCTCCATGAATCATACCCCTCGCAGTGCATTTGCTGCTTTGGGCGCTTGTGTATCCGGTGTTCTTCTTGCAGGCCTTTGGGTAGTACCGGCATTGATTGGAGGGGCAGCAAGCGGCTCATCTACGAATCAGGTGATGAAATTTTTCTTTGAAAGTGCTTTTGTATCCTTGAATCCATTCACGAGAATTAATGGTGATATCCTTTCCTTTTACTTTGGCTTCTCCATATTTCTTATCTGCATCCTGGGTATGCTTATAGCGCCAAAGAATATGAAGGCTGGCTTCATAACCGCCATGGTATTACTGCTATGTACAACCAAATCAGTCTATGAACTGTTTGTTAAGCTTCCATTCAGCCAATTCTTATGGATGATCCGCTTTATACCCATAGGATTGGCTGCCGCTATGGTCTCCCTCCTCCTATGGAAGAGTCTAAAAAAATGGGTGGTTCTGCTTCTTGTGATACTGCTGGCAGCTGATTGTGCCACCTCATATAAGACTATCTACTTCCCGCTAAAGGACAGGATTGTTGATGTACAGGCAAGCCTGGATCGGAGGGCTGAGGAAGCTATGATTACAGATGCTAAGGCAATCACAAGGCAAAGAATGGCTCTTATGGATTTAAGTGAATACGGCTCCTTTGCCCCTTACTATATTGCCGGTGTAGGAGAAGCAGTGAACTATTCCTACGGAGCCGGCTGGGAGGGTGCAGGTACTGCATCAAATATCGTTAACCTGAATTCCTCTATCGAAAACGGCTGGTATGTATATTTATTTGATCGCGCATTGGAGCTGGGCAATGATACCGTCCTAATCCCCATCGACAATCTGAAGCATCAATCAAAAGATTTAGAAAGGCTTGAGGAAGCTGCCCATATCTTAGGCTATGTACCGGTTACCCGTAACGAGACCAGTATTTTATTCCAAAAGGATACCCCGGACCAATTCGGAGTAATCACAAATTATAAGAACCTGGCCATCGGAGAATCCTCGTCGGGTATTGCAATGATTTTTCCCGACTTTGAAGAGGGCTCCAGAGACAATATAAACGACTATACCTATGAAGAATTAAGTAACTATAATACTCTCTATCTGTCAGGCTTTACCTATAGCAGTAAAGCAGAGGCAGAGGAGCTACTACTGAAGCTGTCGGAAAGCGGTGTTCATATCTATATCGATATGAACCGCATCCCCATGGATGAGGTGACGAAAACCATGGAACTCTTTGGGGTGGCTGCTCAGAATATATCCTTTTCAGAGAGCTTTCCCGTACTCTCCTACCAAGGAAAGAATTACGCAAGCCTTGATTTTCCATCCGATATCGGCGATTGGAATACCGTATATCTCCTAGGGCTTGACCAGGTTGACGGAAGCTCAGACATGACCAGTAAGCTGATCCCCTTCCTGGGTACCGCTAAGAATGAGAACCTTCATTTTATTGGGCTTAATATTATGTATTACCTGCAGACAACCGGAGATGAGGAGATAAAAGGGCTTGCAGAAGCAATCTTTGATATGGATGAGTCCTCTGTTCCGGAGAGAAAAATTGTACCAATCAATATAGAGATGGGCAATGATCAAATCACAATCACTTCAGAATTTGACCAAGTGAATACTACCCTCTCCTATATTGATATCTTTAGCAGTGATCCGCCGATACAAACGGACAATAATCTGATTATAGTCAATTCGGGAACCACTGTACTAGATATCAAGTACCCCCATGTGGAAAAGGGATTATTGGTTACAGTGATCGGCTTATTATTGGCCGCTATATCCTATATAACAATGAAAAAAGGGAAGGAGAGTCCACAGCATGAAGAAGCAAATTAATGGCCCCCACATTGGGAAGCTGTTTGTAATTGTTATTTTATTTACATCTATGAGTTTCTCTATTCACACCATGGCATATGCTAACCAACCATTTCAGGCACAGACTGTTGATACAAGCAACTCAGGCATCTCAATTGATGGTTATTATGATGACTGGGAAGACAAGCCCATGGGTATGTTGACCTGGAATTCGAATAACGGAGAAGCTCATCATGATGTTTCCTTCATAAAGGATAATGATTATATCTATATCTATGTGAGAATGCATCCCCATTATCAGAGTCTGATTCCAAGAGACGCAATTTATCTTTCCGTCAATAATCAGACCTGCCAATTGTTTTTGAGATATGCTAACTCACAGAAAACCACCGATTGGGGACGTTCGGTTGATTTTGATAAAGACGGAATCTATCTTGACCTTCATCCCTTTGCCTACTATCCAAACTATTCTCTGGGAGATGCTGCTATCACCGTATCACAGGGAAGCCCAAATGACAGGATGGAAGCCAGAATTAATATTAGTGACCTTGAAAAAGTCATGGGTTTAAAGGTAGGTACCGTGAATAGCGGTTCCCGTCTTGAGCTTCGTATGCCAAACGTAGGTAGCGGTTCTCTCCAGCTGTTAGGCTCCTCTACCGGAACAATCCTTGGTATCGCATTATGTATCGGAATTGTTATCGTGGTTAGATGGCAACGGACCCACCGAGTGAGGTTAACGCAATGAATTTACTAGCAATCCTCTGTTTCATCCTTTGGCTATACCTACTTACCGTGTTTCACAGAGGTAATATGCATTTTTTTAAGTACCTGTGGGGTAGTGTCGGCACATTCATCTTTATGTGCATCTTCATACAGCCGACACTTTCGGAGATATTAAAGCAATATGTCACCTCTGCCGTGGGCATACTGGGTAAGCTAACCGGCTTATGCGAAGCCTTTTATGAATTAAGCATCGTCTTCATTCCCAAGCAAAGTGCACAAACAGCCGTGTCACTATATATTGATTACGAATGTTCCGGAATCATCGAGATGATGGCTTTTGTCGCACTGCTTATCTTCTATCAGGTATACGACATAGGGCAAAGAATTATCATCAGTGTCATTGGCTGTGTAAGTATTTTTATATTCAATGTTATCCGTATTATGATAATCTGCGCCGTTATCTATCAATACGGGAGCCGATCCTATTATATTGCCCATACGATACTGGGAAGACTGGTTTTTTACGTACTTACTATTATCCTATACTATTACGTCTTTACACGACAGCAGATTATTAAGCAAAAAATTGGAGGCTTTCACTATGCAGAGCATAATGAGATTACTGGCGAGTGAAATTATCTTTTGGACTGCATGGATCATAATACCCCTAATCATGGAAATTATACCTGCTACCTTCGGATTCCTGGTTTTACTCAAAAAGCAGAACAAATACAAGAAAGATCCTACTCTGAACTATTTTCCGGAGATCACACTAATTGTTCCTGTATATAATTCTGCAGACACTCTTGAAATGTGCATCCATTCCATCATGGAATCCAAATATCCGGCCGATAAGCTCGAGATCCTTCTTGTTAACAATGGGAGTAGGGATAATAGCTTTGAGATATTCCAAAGCTATCAGGAGTCGCATCCTGAAGCGAACATAAAATGGATGAATTCCAGACAGGGCAAATCGAAGGCTCTTAATATGGCCCTATTTAACAGTGAGGGTAAGTATATCATCCATCTGGACAGTGATGGAATCCTACAAGAGGATGCTCTCCTTCACATGATTACCCGATTTGAAGCCCACGAGGATATCCATTGTATGACCGGTACCATCCTTACGAACCCGAGGCTGGTTATCTCCTCAAAGCCCGGCTTTATGAAGCTCATCAAAAATGTTGAATTTTTTGAATATGCACAGGCCTTTTTAGCCGGTCGCAATTTTGAAGCGGAATTAAATAATATTTTTACCATGTCCGGTGCCTTCTCAGCATTTCGTAAATCAACTATTTTGAAGACTCAGCTGTATAACACAGAAACCGTCTGTGAGGATACTCATGTTACCTTTCAGGTCCGACATCTGTTAAAAAAGAAGATTGACATCTGCGAGAGGGCCATCTTTTTTGTTGATCCCATCCCCAGCCTGGACACCTTATATGTTCAAAGACAGCGCTGGCAAAGGGGAGAAATTGAAGTGGCTCATATGTTTCCTCAGAAATCCGGAGCGGTCAAAGGTTTCTTTACGGATCTGATGACAAGACTGCTCATGTTTGACCATACCTTTGCATTTCCCCGAATGATATGGTATTTCGCATTAATCTGCCTTGCCTTCATGAATTATCCCTTCTCTTTTATAATCAAGTCTGTGATTATTATTTATGTTTTATATACGATTTCGACCTTCTTATATTATTTGAATGTTTGCCATTATTTAAACTGGGAGAAGGAATTAAAGAAATTCTATCAGAGAAAGATAATCTATGTCATGATCCTTCCTATTTACAACTTCATCGTTTATTGGTTCCGTATGGCTGGAATTATCAACAGTATTAAGGGGACCAGCAACTGGAGGACAAAGACCTTTCAGGAAGAAAAGGACCAATGTAAAGCCATCATAGGCAGGGATTTTAGAGCAGTCGGACGCATTGTTCAATCGGTTAGACTCTTTCTCTCTTCCGATAAATAAATTAGCCTACCAGACCAATAATATACTTATAATATACGATACATGGAGACCGATATGTTGAACCCCAAGAGAAAAAAAAGAATCGTTCTTATAGCATTCTCAATTATTTTATGCCTTCTATTAGCCCTGCTAATATTCTATGTATTTCAAATTGCAATCGAACGGAATACTAGTATTTATCAGGAGAATCAGGATCATATGGCCTCATCCCTTCTGGGTAGGGCTGCTTCGCAGACAGGTGAGAATAACAATAGCCTCACCGAGAAGCTGACCTCACTCATCAAGTCGGTTTTTCCCACCTCTTCGAGTCAATACGGTATCATTACCAAGAATAATCAGATTGAGTTTTATAAGGACGATAATACTACCTCCACAGTAATGAATCAAAGCATCGATCTTTATCTGCAAGACCCTATCTCTCTGAGGGATGGCAAACGATACATTCTTTCAAAAGCGGAAATGACATATAACAATGATACCTACGCTCTGATCCTCTGTACCAAGGAAGGCTATTACCTAAAGAAAACGAAGCTACTCGAAATAAGACTCTATTGTCTCGGCCTCGTTACTCTGTATGGTGCGACAATGATTATACTTCTAGCCTTTCATCTTTATCGATTGACTGAAGTAGAGAAGACGAATAATAAACTCAGGGATGAGATAAAGAGCAACCGACAGCTGATTGAGCTTTTCGAAAACGATAAGAATAGACACTATGTCAATTCTGAAAAGGATTTTCCCTTCGTTAACCGTTCTATCATGGAAGAAGTAATTTCTCATATGACTGAGGAGGAGCATAAGAAGTGTATCCAGATTGATATTTTCGTTGAGAACCCTAGAATGGAGCATTACATCTCCGTAACTTCAATTCTTGGCCGGATCAAGGGAGATCACAGCATTGCAAGCTACTGGGAGAAGAACCAGTTTAAGATATTATTACTTAATTCCAGTAAGAAGGAAGCAACGGACTTTATCAGTTTATTGATCAATAAATATAAATCAGAAAGCGAAGAAAAAGTGGAGGAGCTGAAGGTAATCGCCAGCAAGCTAGAGTCAGAAGGAACTCCAAAATGATAATCCAAAAGGGGATGCATGTTATCCTTTCCTTCAACTTACTTTTGCAGCTCTTGAATATGCCGCCGTTGGCGGCGAGATAGGAGATATTATGAAATACAGTCAATACAAATATAATTTCTACCTCAATGCGAGCCATTCCATCTACATTGACGGCAATAAGGGAGAAAGACATCCTCATACCTGGGAGATATCCCTCTATGTTGTCAATTACAAGGATACCTTTGTCATGTTCAATGAGGTGGAAAAGACCATAGAGGATTATCTGATGCAATTCCAAGAGAAGTATATCAATGAATGTCCTTTGTTTAGAACGATTAACCCTACCCTGGAGAACATAGCTCATTGCTTTATGGATGAGCTTCAAAAATTATTGCACCCTCTTAATTGGGTAATCTTCACCATGGAAATCAGTGAGACCCCCTCTAGGTCCTATATTATCAGTAATGTGGAGAATAATATCATTCGAAGCGAGGAGAATAAGAATATCGCAGAAGAGATTCTGCAGAAAAGCAGAAAATCAATTGACGAATGAGGTACCTGATATGAAGATAATCATACCTTCCTATGAACCGGACAATCGACTCATAGCATTAATTAATGACCTTCGAAGTAATTGCGATTATGATGTTGTGATTGTCAACGATGGTAGCTCCCCAGCCTGTGATCCGGTATTTCAAGAAGCTGGCAATCTAGGCTGTACCGTATTAACCCATGAGTATAATCAGGGGAAAGGTGCTGCTCTTAAGACAGCCTTTTCTTATTTACTCCATAACCAGAAGCAGGATGATATCGTCTGTGCTGACTGCGATGGTCAGCATAACTGGCAGGATATTCTAAAGATCGCGAAGGCTGTCTGTACTCATAAGAATTCCATTGTGTTAGGCTGTAGAGAATTCGTCGGAAAGATACCTGTAAGGAGTCTTCTGGGCAATAAAATCACCTGCTTCGTCTACTCTCTAATTGCAAGCAATAAGATATCCGATACTCAAACCGGTTTACGGGGCTTCTCTTCCTCAATGCTCCCTTGGCTTGTCTCCATAAACGGGAACCGCTATGAATATGAGATGAATCAGCTGCTAGAGATCAAAACCGCCGGATACGAGGTTTTCACTCTCCCCATTGAGACCATCTATGAGGATAATAATCAGGCTTCCCACTTTCATCCGGTCAGAGATTCCATCCGTATCTATCTGCCTATCATACGATTTATGCTTTCTTCCATCGCCTGCGGAATCATAGATTTTATTGCCTTGTTTTTATTTAATGCACTTACTCATAACCTCTTGTTTTCCGTGGTAGCTGCACGTATCATAAGCTCTTTGTGCAATTATTTTATTAACCGAACCCTAGTCTTTAATAAGCAAAACCAAAATCACCTATCCTCAATCCTGAAGTACTACTCCCTGGCGGTCTTTGTATTGGCTTGTAATTATTCCCTCCTAAGCTTTTTCGTAAAGCTTGCGGGCTTGCCCTTAGTAGCCGGGAAGTTGATTACCGAAGGTATTCTTTATCTCTTAAGCTATATGATTCAACATAAATTCATCTTTTCGTAACAGCTCTATTATAATGTAAACCGTCTGATGTACCGCGTATTTCTCTTTGTATCAGACGGAATAACCCCTTCGCCGGTAACAATTATTTCAATGATAGCACTTGAAATAAGTCCTATCTCTTGTAGAATATAGTTAAGAGATTAGATGATATCGAAAGCTGATTTGCTAATGGGATCAAGTAGAAAGCGGTGAGGTGGGGTATGAATTTTCTTCGAAGGACTATGAATGAGATTTATCAGGATTGCAAAAGTGCTACGGACACGGATGAGATGTCCCATCGGCTCATGCGTCCGGAATATGATAATAGAGAAACAGAAATTAAAAGCTTCCCACAAAAGCATCTATCAGAAATCTTCTTTATCGGATGGCAGCTAAGAGAAGGAGAACTCAAGGCTTTCGCTCTTTCCAAGGATGCTACCACTGCTTACCGTTATAAGCTGATCAAGGAAGAAAAGACCCAGCGGCATACCCATAATTACCTGGAACTAGCTTATGTACTTGAAGGAGTGTTCTGTCAGAATATTCAGGGCAGGGATGTCAGCTTCCACAAAGGCGAATGCTGCTTAATTGATACCAATTGTGCTCACCAGGATTATCTAGTGGGTAAAAACACTACTGTAGTCTTTTTAGGAATATCCAATTATCTGTTTAATAAGGTGTTTCGCGAGAATATACCGGAAGGCATGCTGACTGAGTTTTTTGGAACTGCATTGATGTCTCAGAAGGAGGTTAAGCAATACCTCCACCTAAGGCCCAAGGAAGAAGCAGATGATCGTATGGAGGAAATCCTAGGGCGCTTGCTAGATGAAATAATGAACCAGGATATTGGCTCAGAATATATCTGCCGCGGATTGGTAAAGCGTCTCCTATGGCATCTGTGCCTGGCTTATGATTTCAGCCTCTCGAAGGAACAGGCGAAGGAGATGAATGTGATCATCGCTGATGAGGTACTTCGTTATATCCGTGAACATAATACTGACATTTCGATTAATGACCTTGTTCAGAAATTCCATTATAATGAGGATTACTTTAACCGACTCCTTAAAAAAAGAGAGGGAATGACCTATAGTTCCTATATCCAAAGGCTCAGACTCGAAAAAGCGAGTGAACTATTAGAGGAGAATACTCTAGGAATCGATGAGATTATTGAGCAGTGCGGTTATCGTAACAAAGGTTTTTTCTATAAAATCTTTGTAGAAAGATTTGGAGTGACCCCCGCCAAATACCGGGAGTTAAAGCAATTAGGTGAAATATAGGAATGCAGATACTTTGGTATGAAGCTTCCTAATGAATTCACTGTTCTAAATAAAAGTCGGAATCGGTAACTAGGCAGTAAAATTAAGTAGGATAAAGAGATTGTTGTCCTCCTCCTTTATTGATAAGATTAGATTATACTTTGGGTTTATAATATCCCAAACCATTAGTAGATCTATCAATAAAGGAGGTATTTTATTATGTTACAGACGGGAAAGAATTATCAATTCTGGTTTTGTACCGGCTCTCAGGACCTTTACGGAGATGAGTGTCTTGAACATGTTGCAGACCATTCCAGAATCATCGTAGACCAATTAAATAAATCAGGCAAGCTCCCCTTCGAGGTGGTATGGAAACCGACTATGATTACCAATGAGGTAATCCGCCAGACCTTCAATGCAGCCAATGCAGATCCTACTTGTGCCGGCGTCATCACCTGGATGCATACCTTCTCTCCTGCAAAGTCCTGGATACTAGGACTACAGGAATATCGTAAGCCTCTGCTACATTTCCATACGCAGTTCAATGAAGAAATCCCCTATGACACCATCGATATGGACTTCATGAACGAGAATCAATCTGCACACGGTGATCGCGAATATGGACACATCGTGACCCGTATGGGAATCGAGCGTAAGATCCTTGTCGGTCACTGGGCCAATGAGGGAATTCAGAAGAAGCTTGCTTCCTGGATGCTGACTGCAATCGGTGTCATCGAATCAAGCCATGTTCGTGTCTGCCGCTTCGGTGATAATATGAACAATGTAGCCGTAACTGAGGGTGATAAGGTAGAGGCTCAGATCAAGTTTGGCTGGGAAATCGACCATTATAATATCAATGATGTTGTAGAGTATGTGAATAATGTCAGCAAAGCAGATACCGAAGCCTTGGTTGAGGAATATTACAGTAAGTACGATATTTTACTTGAGGGCAGAGATCCCAAGGAATTCCGTGAGCATGTTGCTGTTCAGGCTGAAATCGAAATCGGAATGGAGCGCTTCCTTGAGGAACGCAACTATCATGCAATAGTAACTCATTTTGGTATGCTTGGAGGCTTAAAGCAGCTTCCCGGTCTAGCCATCCAGCGACTCATGGAAAAGGGCTATGGCTTTGGTGCAGAAGGCGATTGGAAAACTGCTGCTATGGTTCGTCTGATGAAGATTATGACTGCTGGAATCAAGGATGCAAAGGGCACCTCCTTCTTAGAGGATTATACCTATAATTTTGTTCCCGGTAAGGAAGGTATTCTGCAGGCACATATGCTGGAAATCTGTCCGACTATTGCTGACGGAAGGATCTCCATTAAGGAGCAGCCTCTGTCCATGGGTAATCGTGAGGATCCGGCGCGTCTGGTATTCACCAGTAAGACCGGTATGGGTGTGGCAACCTCTCTCATCGACCTTGGTAACCGTTTCCGTCTGATCATTAATGAAGTAGAGTGTAAGAAGGTTGAGAAGCCGATGCCCAAGCTTCCTGTTGCTACCGCCTTCTGGACTCCTATGCCGAACTTAGAGATTGGTGCTCAGGCTTGGCTCCTGGCAGGTGGCGCACATCATACTGCCTTCTCCTATGATTTAAGTGTTGAACAGATGGTAGACTGGGCAGAAGCAATGGGCATCGAAAGTATCGTAATTGATAAGAATACCGATATCCGCTCACTGAAGAATGAGATGCGATGGAATTCAATCGCATTCCGTTAATTAAATTGAATGAATTGGGGTGCTCATGTGAAAGAAGATAATAGTCTTAAGAAACAAGCCATATTATCCGGGAAAACGGTACTCGGCATCGAGTTTGGTTCTACCCGGATAAAGGCAGTCCTGATCGATGATACATATAATCCCATTGCCACCGGAAGCCATGAATGGGAGAACCGCTTTATCAATAATTTATGGACCTACTCCTTGGAGGATGTATGGAGCGGATTGCAGGACAGCTACCGTGATTTATGCAACTCGGTGAAAGAACAATATGGAGTTGAGCTTACTACCATCGGTGCCATCGGTGTCAGTGCCATGATGCATGGATACCTGGTGTTTGATAAGAAGGGTGAGCTTCTGACTCCCTTCCGTACCTGGCGTAATACCATGACCGGTCAGGCCTCGCATGAACTGACTGAGCTCTTTGGTTATCAGATTCCTCAGCGCTGGAGTATCGCCCACCTCTATCAGGCCATCCTGAATGGAGAAGATCATGTAGGCGAGATTAGCTCCCTGACTACGTTGGCAGGCTATGTTCACTGGAAGCTTACCGGGGAGAAAGTGATGGGTGTTGGAGAAGCCTCCGGAATGTTCCCCATCGATATTAGCACTAAGGATTTCAACAGTCGGATGATCGACCAATTTGACCAGCTGGTTAGTCCTAAGGGTTATTCTTGGAAGCTAAAGGACCTCTTACCCAAGGTATTGGTTGCCGGAGAGCATGCCGGTGCCTTGACAGAGGAGGGTGCTAGATTAATCGATCCTAGCGGAACACTGACCGCTGGTATTCCCTTCTGTCCTCCCGAGGGTGATGCAGGTACCGGTATGACAGCCACCAATAGCGTCGAGGTTAAAACCGGTAATGTCTCTGCGGGGACCAGTGTATTCGCCATGATTGTACTGGAGAAGGAATTATCCCGTGTTCACCCTGAGATTGATCTGGTTACCACCCCCTCAGGTGATCTGGTGGGTATGGTTCACTGCAATAACTGTACCTCCGACCTAAATGCTTGGGTGTCCATCTTTAAGGAATTTGCCGACCTAATGGGTATGAAGCTGGATGCCAATGAGCTTTATGGTAACCTATACCGCAAAGCCTTAGAGGGAGACCCGGATGGCGGCGGTCTACTGGCTTATAACTATCTGTCCGGAGAGCATATCACCGGCTTTGAGGAGGGACGTCCCTTATTCGTGCGTACTCCCGAGAGTGACTTTAATCTCGCCAACTTTATGAGAGTACATCTGATGACCTCCCTTGGCGTCCTTAAGACCGGTCTGGATATTCTGACCGATAAGGAAAAGGTTCAGATTCAGAATATGTTCGGTCATGGTGGCTTCTTCAAAACAGAGGGAGTAGGACAGCGCATTATGGCTGCTGCCATGAATACACCAGTTTCCGTTATGGAGACAGCAGGCGAAGGAGGACCTTGGGGTATGGCACTCTTAGCCTCCTATATGCTTCATAAGGGAAGCGACGAGAGCCTCAGCTCCTTCCTGAAGAACAAGGTATTTGCAGAGAATACCGGCTCTACTCTCGCTCCCCTTGTCGATGATGTAAAGGGCTTTGAAGACTTTATGAAGCGCTACCAGGCAGGTCTTGCTATTGAGCGTTCCGCGGTAGAAGCATTCTGATTTTTGCAAACAAGTATATACAACAAGATGAAGTGATAGATCAAATCATACGACATAAACAATAGTTAGCATGCTTCGCTGACTTTCTATTGACATGAATCAATAACCCTGACATTGCCTACAGGATATCCTGCGACCTATGTCAGGGTTATTCTTATCATTTATTCTTATTTACTTCAAGAATTCTTTCATGGCCGAAGCTATGACCCAGTGTCCCAGTGCTACTTCGCCTATTTCATCCCTACGTGTTAAAAGAAAGAGTTTCACAAAAAGCTTACCCGGCTCTGTGAAATACTCCCGCCTCCTTAAGTTCCCATACTCCGCCTCCCGCACCAATCTCAAAGTGCAATTTGGCAATACCCAGGTCCAACCTCTCAATCCCATATTTTTCACTGGTAGCATAGGCAGAAACGATACCCTTCTGATAGGTGAACATAACCGGCTGGGCATTCACTGCAGAAGGGGCCTTCTGCACAGCACGCATCCCCTCATGAAACCACTCAGGAACATCACCCTCTACCTTCATCATCTCACTGATTTCTTTTGTCTTACGATGCGTAGCCTTAGAGATCAGCCGTTCCTTCCAGCTCTTATCTGCTTCAACATGTCCGATTGTAATTACACCACAAAACAGCTCACCTTCTTGAATATATAAATCACCGATGGACCGGTCAAAGGTTCCACCGACCCAACAGGTGCCAAGCCCCAATTGGGTAGCCAGAAGAACGATTTTCTCACCGTAATAACCCAATTTTTCTTTGGTATCTGCCTCGTTCCTGCCGATGAGGAGGACATAATTGCGTACTCCCTTGAACATTCCATAGCTCTTACTTAGCTTACCGAAGGCAGTTGCTTCATTCTGTATTAATTTTAGGCCGAGCTTACCCTGATGGTTCACTTCATCAATCAAAGCATTGAGCTTCTCTACTGCCTCTTTTGCAATCGGTGTCTCCAGATAAGTACGTCTAGAGGTTCTTACTTTTATTGCTTCTGCCAAATTCATATGAATTTACCTCCTGTTCTCTATTCCAAGCACTGGGCTAATAGCTCCATATTCACGATCTTAAAGCTACTGCCATAATAGTCAATTAAGCCCTCGTCCTTCATCCTGGCCAGCTCTCGACACATAGAAGTCCTGGACACGTTAAGAAAGTCGGCCAGCTCCGTACGGTTTAGCATAATCTGGAACATATTACTTCCTCGATCCCCTGCTTCATTCATCAGATAGCTGGAAATCTTCTCTCTCATTCCCTTTAGGGTAAGTAGCTCCAGCTTCCGATTGAGATTCACGTTCTTCTCTCCCAGAACAACCATCATATTCTGAATAAGACTGATATGAAAATTACAGCTATTACCACAGGACTTAATGACTCTTTCGTAAGGAATAGATAAAATCTTGGCATCCTCCTTTACCCGAACCGTAACCGGAGAGATACGCCGTACCGTGCAGACAATTCCTTCCGCAAACATATCCGAGGGCCCCAAAAAGGCAACAATATGCTTATTACCAGCCAGATTCTCCTTCATGATCTCAACAACTCCGCTAAGCACGATCCCTACCGAGTTAACCTCATCTCCCGAGAAGAATATATAATCATCCTCATTAAAGCTCCTGACCCTGGCACCCAGGCAGGATATCAAGTGTCCTAAATCATTTTCACCTATGTTACGGAACAAAGCACACTTCATCAATACCGGATAATACTGCTCCATAGCCTCCCTCTCCTTCCTCCTTCTAGCTTCTTCTATCATAATTCCTATCTCTTTCAATCACTTCTCATAACTTTTCAAGGATAATTCACTCTTGATAAAATATTTTATAGTTTGTAGCCATGGCTACACTTATTCAACTCTATCTGTATTATACTCACCTTGTTCTTAAAAAGCAACGAAAGAAAGAGCGCATCAACAACTTTCTTCGGATATAAAAAGATAAGAGTATTTGGCAGGCCAGTATGCTTGTCATCACAATAATCACTCAATTAAAGGAGAGTATAAGTTATGGAGAAGAAGATGTTTTGTTTTCAATGTCAAGAGGCAGCAAACTGTACCGGCTGTACCATTTCCGGTGTATGTGGTAAGACACCCGCCCTTGCTAAAATGCAGGATTTATTAGTCTATGTGACAAAGGGCTTAAGTGCGGTAACAACCGCTCTTAGAGCACAGGGAGAGGCCATTGATGCTAGTGTTGATCACTATGTAACAATTAATTTATTTACTACAATTACAAATGCTAATTTTGACGATGAGATTTTCTATAAGAGAGTATTCGAGACCTTGAAGATAAAGAACAGCCTCTTAAGCAAGGTTGCTGATACCTCAAAGCTTCCTGAGGCAGCTCTGTGGAACGCTTCCACCAGAGAAGAATTAGAAGCAAAAAGCGGCAGCGTCGGTGTTCTTGCAACAGAGAACGAGGATGTGAGAAGCCTTCGTGAGCTGGTTATCTACGGCTTAAAGGGTCTTGCAGCATATATGAAGCATGCCAATGAATTACAGCACGACAATGCAGAGATCAGTGCATTCATGCAGAAGGCTCTCGCTGCAACCCTGGATGATACCCTTAGTGCAGATGCTTTAGTAGCCCTGACCTTAGAGACTGGTAAGTTCGGAGTAGACGGTATGGCGCTGCTTGACACTGCTAATACCAGCACCTATGGCAATCCTGAGATTACTAAGGTTAACATCGGTGTAGGAACCAACCCCGGTATCTTAATCTCCGGCCATGACTTAAGAGATTTAGAGCAGCTCCTGGAGCAGACCCAGGGAACCGGAGTTGATGTATATACTCATTCCGAGATGCTTCCTGCTCACTACTATCCTGCCTTCAAGAAATATCCTAACTTCGTGGGTAACTACGGAAATGCATGGTGGAAGCAGAAGGAAGAATTCGAAAGCTTTAACGGACCTATCCTTATGACTACCAACTGTGTTGTTCCTCCGGCTGCTTCCTATAAGAGCAGATTATTCACCACAGGTGCTTCCGGTGTAGCTGGCTGTACACATATTGAAAGAGATGAGAATGGTCACAAGGACTTCTCCCAGATTATTGAGCTGGCTAAGACCTGTGCAGCTCCTACTGAGATCGAGCAAGGCTCCATCCTCGGAGGCTTCGCTCATAACCAGGTTCTTGCACTCGCTGATCAGGTGGTTGGCGCTGTTAAGTCCGGTGCAATAAAGAAGTTCTTTGTAATGGCTGGCTGTGACGGTCGTCAGAAATCCAGAAGCTATTACACCGAATTTGCTCAGGCTCTACCCAAGGATGCTGTTATCTTAACTGCAGGCTGTGCAAAATACAGATATAACAAGCTTGATTTAGGCGATATCAATGGTATCCCGAGAGTATTGGATGCAGGTCAGTGTAATGACTCCTACTCCTTAGCTCTGATTGCACTTAAGCTGAAGGAAGTGTTCGAGCTTCAGGATATCAATGAGCTTCCCATCGCCTTCAATATCGCATGGTATGAGCAGAAAGCCGTTATCGTTCTCCTCGCTCTTCTCTACTTAGGCGTAAAGAACATTCACTTAGGACCCACATTACCGGCCTTCTTATCTCCGAATGTAGCTAAGGTTCTTGTCGAAACCTTCGGTATCGCAGGAATCGGCACAGTAGAGGATGACATCAAGTTATTCACTGCATAAGAATATCATAAAAGGAAAACCTACCGGGTAGACAATAATGAATCCGGTAGGTTTTCCTAATAAGATTAGGGTGTTAAAAGGCTGCTTATAGCTTTATATGTTAATGATACCTTTTGACACCTTGATCCAAATTGGGAATCAATTGTTAGGTTTTACAGAAAGGACTATTATGAGTGCATTTTTAGGACCGATTCATTATTGGTTATATAATAAGATTAGCCTTCAGCAGGATATCATTGAAGAGCTTTACCAGTTGGGTGAGAACCATAACCTTACTCTTAAAACTGAAACCGAGAGCCGTTTCGGCGTGATAGAAGATAAGCCTCTGGAGGAAATGATTGATCAGGGCAATATCCATGGGTGGCTACAGGAGCGCGTCTCCCAGGTTGAATATAAATATGCTTATGTTGTTACAGAATTAGAGAAAACACTACCAGATGCCCTCCATACTCTTAAGAGCTGTCTTTACCAGGTCGGTAATCAACAAGGTAAGGCCCTTAATCAGAACAAAGAAAATCTTAAAGCGAGTGACTTGTTTAAACTGATTAGTGATCTGCTTCTGGACGGAATGCCCTGTGATCATGCCAACCGCGTACTAGCACAGAGCGATAACGATCTCACCTGGACCCGTAATCTCTGCGTTCACGCTAACTACTGGGAAGAGCTGGGCGGAGATATCCGTGTATATTACGAACTGAGAGAGTCCTGGTTGACTGGCTTTTTAAAGGTGTTTGATTACTCTTTAGAGAAACTGAATGAGACCACTTATCGTATCTATACATCAAGATAGCTTTTGAATAGCAGAATGGAGGTTATTATGGATAGCATTAAGCTGATGATGGAGGAACACCAGTATATTTTACGTATGCTTTCGGTAGTACGTAAGGCCTGTTACGGCGTACTGCAAGGACAAGAAATTAACTATGACGATTTTAACAAAATGATTGATTTTATCCGCACTTATGCAGACGCCCATCACCACGGCAAGGAGGAGAAGCTATTATTCAATGAGATGGTTACTCACCTTGGTCCTGTAGGGAATAAGTTGATTACTCATGGTATGCTGGTAGAACACGATATGGGTCGCCTCTATATTCAGGAATTGGTGGCTGCTCTCGACCGTGTTAAGGCCGGAGACGAGATGAGCAAGCTCGATGTCATTGCCAATGCAATCAGCTATACCCATCTTCTAAAACGCCATATCGACAAAGAAGACACCGTGGTATATACCTTCGCACAGCGTCAATTATCCTCAGAGATTATGGATAAGGTAAATCAGGAAACCATTGAATTCGAGCGGGCTGCAAGGGAGAAGGATACGAAAAACCATTATGAACAGCTGGTAGCAACGCTGGAAGAGCGATATCATTAGACCTCTCCTACTGCTATATTAAAACTTTTGAAGCTTTTGGCTGCAAGCCGAAAGTATTAGATCTATAGTTAGGACGTAACACCCTGTGTTAAGTAGCTTCCCAATAAGCTGTTAACTCAGGGTGTATTTCTCTTCTCTTCCTCTATTTCCCTCGTTCTTTCGAAAATTTGTTCATATATCTCTTTCCCCACCCTCAAATCCGTGATATAATCGATAAAGCAGCTTAACATAGATTGGTTCCTATAAAGGTACACTTTCTATCCTACTTTACCTGCCTACCAAAAACATGAGCTTAAGCGGCAGAGCAAATTTGCCGGTTGAAAAATGTTTGTTTTTCAATCGAATGCTTTATATATTTAAGGAGTTAAACTTTGAAGCTTGAAAAAGAAAATCTAATTCGAGATATTGTAGATAAACATATACGACAGTTTGTAGATGTAATGGAGGCCCGATATCGCCAGGAGGTTGATGATCCCTTAGGAGTCATCAATGCGAAAAAGAATAATGCCTTCATGTCCCAGCTAGGTGAGGAATTTATGTTCTATTCCGCTTTTGTCCGCTCCTTTGACAGCTCCTTTGGTAAGGTTCTCGAGAATATGGGCAACGCCATTGCAAAAATCTCCTATACGGTAAGAGGCAGGATCGAGTCCTATCTTCTTCCCCAACAGACCCAGCACATCGATTACCTCATGACCGCATATGAGAAACGGGATGCAAGACCTAAGATTGAGGATTACATGAACTTTAACTGTCTCATTCCCTCCAATCTAACCAGCTTTATTACCTCCCATGAGACAGATAATTATTTCTATGATGAGGAAAAGGGCTGTCACTACCTGATTGAACTAAAAGCGGGTGGCGATCTGGATAACAAGAAGGCAAAATCAGAAAAAATAGCACTACTCAATGAATTCTTTATCCTGAAGAATTCACTGCAGAATAACGAGACCGTTCGGATTTTCTTTGCTACGGCTTATAATAAGTTTGGCGAGGAGGCTCCCTGGAGACAGGAGCGTGTCCAGACCTTCTTTGCAGAGGAGGAGCTTCTGATCGGTAAGGCCTATTGGAACTTCGTATGCAACGATCCCGAGGGCTACCAGGTCATTTTTGACCAGTACCGCATTAGCGCTGAGTATATGAAGGCTTCACTGGATCGAATTAAGCATCTGTATTTCCACACATCCAAGCCCATGGCGCATCAGATATCCTTGGAGGAATTTTTCACACAGGACATCCTTTGACGCAGACCTGTAGTACAATTGGTTTCTGATAGATAACGAGAGGAGATTACCCCCTTATGATAGACATAAATACCATAGATAAATACCTTCTAATGCATGGTGATTGTATGGAGAAGATGAAGGAGATTCCGGATGGCAGCATTGACCTAATTCTTTGCGACCCACCTTATAATCTGGCTAAATATTCTACCGGCAATATGAAATTCGACTGGAGAAGTGAGATCAACAATGACGTTGCCCAATGGGACTTAAAGGAGCTTTCCCCCATAGACTTCCTTGATGAATTCAAGCGTATACTTTCACCTACCGGTAATATCTTTATTTTCACCAGCTATAACCTAATTGGTAAATGGCACGAGGTCTTCGATAACGAATATGATACCTTCCAGTTCATGGTATGGCATAAGACGAACCCTGTCCCCAATATTCGTAAATCCTCCTTCCTCAATAGCTGTGAGCTGATAGTATGTATGTGGAATAAGGGACATACCTGGAACTTCTCCAAACAGAATGAGATGCATAATTTTATTGAAAGCCCAATCTGCATGGGCAGCGAGCGTCTGAAGGAGCCTAAGCATCCAACCCAGAAGCCTCTGGCTGTGCTGAAGAAGATCATCAACGTTGCCAGCAACGAGAACGATATCGTCCTTGATATGTTCATGGGCGTAGCTTCTACCGGTGTAGCTGCACGAGAACTGAATCGCCGCTTTATCGGTATTGAGATTGATGATATATATTATAAAGCCTGTGAGAAAAGGATGTCGGATTGTAAATAATGCATCTATCTTTCAACAGATGGATAGAGATGATGAATCAATCTATTTACTTATCACAATAAAGGACCTATGTTTCAATCCATGTCTGCCTGACATTGTATGAAACCTAGGTCCTTCTCTTTATTCTTGAATAATTTAATTTGCTCTCATCTTACACGAGCTTTACAAGTCTGCACAAGTAAGTATATGATTTTCACATTAATAACTATCCCGTATACACTTATATCTTAAAGATGGAAATCTCCGACTTCAGTCGTTCAGAGCTTTCACCGGAAGCTTCTACCTGCTTCGCCACCTCCGAGGATTCGTCCGTGATCTTTGCAATCTTCTCAGCAATATCAGCCGTCCCAATTGCACCCTCGGTAGCCGCATGAGCCACCTCATTTACAGATGACATAATATTCTGGATAGAGGCTAAGAGCTCCTCTGAAGTCGCACTGAAGTCTGTGACAATTCCATCCATATACATCGCATCCTCCATATATGCACCGGCCACACCAGCCAAATGCTGAAAGCTTGCTGTAATATCCTCTGATACAAATCTAAGCAGAGAACTGGCACTTCCAGAAAGATTCTCCACTGCCTGTGTCACCTCTCCGGTTACCGCTTGAATCTTACCAACTGCCTTCTTTGACTGTTCAGCCAATTGACGAATCTCGTCAGCAACCACTGCAAAGCCTTTTCCACTTTCACCTGCTCTTGCCGCTTCAATAGAAGCATTGAGAGCAAGCAGATTGGTCTGGGATGTTATCTTCATGATAGAGTCTGACAGCATATTAATCTCTGCTACAATCTTCGCCTGCTCCAGAGCCTGCTGCAGTTTACTCTCAATCTCAAACTGAATCTCCTGTGATTTCGTCTGAGTGGTCTCAACATCCTCCTTGGTGGTCTGCGCCCGTTTACTAATCTCAACAATCTGAAGAGCGGCTTCCTGAGACTTCTCTGCAATCGATCTGGAGGCTGTCTCAATCTCTGTGGAGGTAATGGTCATCTCCTGAGCAGAGGCTGCCGTCTCCTCCATACTTGCTGCCAGCTCCTCGGTAGTTGCTGCCACATCCTCAATATTAGAGTTAAGCTCGCCCACGTTGCCGTTAACAATACCGACAATATCAACGATATTATCTGCCTCTAGCTTCGTACTGCCTACCAGCTTAGCAACCGCATCCTTCATTCCCACCAGATCTTTGGCTAAGGTACCAAAATCATCCTTACGAGTCCCATAGCCTTCCGGTAAAGTAACCGTAAAGTCACCGGTAGAAAGAGTATTCAGATAGCTGCCAAAGGTCTTAAAATCTCGATTCAGCGTTCTGGAGATGTAGAATGTAACAAAGACTGATATCAATAATGCCAAGGATAAGCTTACCGCAAATACCGTAACATCCTTATTTAAGGCAGCATTCTGAACCTCTGTCAAAGTAGCTATCTCGAGATCGATATAATCGGTATAATTACCGGTTCCGACCACCCATCGATAAGGCTCAAAGGCCAAGCTATAGCTTCTCTTGGGGGAAGCTTCCGTCTCTCCTGCCTTAGGGAACCAATAATCGGAATAGCCACCACCCTCCTGCCTACCAGCCGCAATGATAGCTTTAATCAGATAGTAGCCATTCACATCCTTTGACTCATAGCGGTTGGTTCCTTCTGTCTCATTCCCAAGCAGTACTAAGTTATCACCCTCATAGGTATCAATCCAGAAATAACCGCCGTCTCCGTATCGTAGCTCCCGGACCAGATCTGTCGCCAGCTTTTTCGCTTCTTCTTCCGTATATTCTCCTGCCACCTGCTTATTATAAATATTATTAATCAGGCTAACTGCATTCTCAACCTGATTCTTAACATTCAAGTCATAGCTGGCTCGAATACTATTCTCGAGATTCTCAATACTCTCCCTGCTAGCCTGAAACTGGTTCTCTAATGATAGCACTGACATCCAAACTGTCACTAGTAGCAGAAATGTTGCTAAAATAATGATTTTTGTTCTTACCTTGAGATTCTTTAGTATATTAGTGTGCATCACATTATTCATGCGTTGTCCTCCTTGTAGGATATACTATAAATACCTATTTTAGATGTATTATAGCTATGTCTTAATTCTACAATATCCGACAAGATTTATCAACTATGAAAAGCACAATTTTTACATTTTAGATGGTTTACAATTGAGTTTTATTCGTCTATTATCTAAATATCCTTCGTTTATTAACACAAACTTCTACTGTAACGCTTCTGTTGCAGATTTCCCTTCCCTATCACTGACCAAAACCCATTGGTGTGTTTTGATATGAAATTTGATCTTAATCATCTGCAGACACTCTCCCAACAGTATATTACAGCAAAACAGCATCGTTGGTACTCCTGCAAAGTTCTCTTCCTTGCAGAAAACAATATTTTCAATCTTGTAAGTCTGCAGGGCATGGTTCTCATCCTCCAAGCGAATATAATTCGGCCTAATCTTCCCCTGCACATTAAAGGTTGCAATCACATCCACAGGCATATAATACATTACTTAATCCCTTCTCCGTTATTAGCATACTTCGGTTTTCGTTTTTCCGGCGGGATACCACCGGACATATGATAGATGGGGTTATTCAGGAATATGGCTCTCTTAATTGAATCATCACCATATTTGTCACGAACCTGGTCAACCACATAATCCAGCTTGTGAAGCCTCTCATACCGGTTCATATCGAACAGGTTCATCTGCCGTACCGAGCTTTGGCTTACCACCTTACTTGTATGAATCCCCAGGTTACGGACCGGCTGGCCGTCCCATAGCTCGTCAAACAGGCGGCAGGCAGCCCGATGTATCTCACTTGTAATATTAGTAGCACTAAACAGGGTCATCTGATGGGATTCATGATGAAAATCAGTATAGACAATGCTGACTGCCACCACGGTAGCCATAACATGATCTGCACGAAGCCTGGTTGCCACAGTCTCAGCTAGAGATAACAGTATCATCTTCGCTATATCCGGCCGCTCTACATCAAAGGGAATCACCGAGGAATTGCCGTAGCCTTTATTGGCAGGTACCACATCCGATACCACGGCAATGTCAATTCCGTTAGCAAAGGCATAAAGCACCTCTCCATACTTCTTAAAATGCGCCCGCAGGATATCCAGATCCGTTCTCGCCAGCTCTCCAATAGTCATAATCCCCAAAGCGTGAAGCTTCCGCTTTGTCGCATGACCGACATAGAACAGCTCCTCTACCGGCAGTCTCCAGAGCTTCTTCTCCATCTCAGAAGGAAAGAGGGTGTGGACCAGATTCGGTTTCTTAAAGTCCGATGCCATCTTGGCCAGCAGCTTATTCGAGGAGATCCCCACATTCACCGTAAAGCCCAGCTCCTTGTGTATCCGGTCCTTCATAAGATTCGCAGCAACCACTGCCGAGCCGTAGAGCCCTACCGTCCCTGTCATATCACAGTAGGCCTCATCCACCGAATATTGCTCCACGCAGGGTGAGAATTCTCTCAGTATCTCCATGAAGGCCTTCGAGCAGGTATCATATAGATCATAGTGGGGCGGCACCAACACCAGATCCGGACAAAGACGCCTCGCATCGCTGATGGTGTCACCTGTCCTCACACCACACTTCTTCGCCGGAGTTGATCTTGCCAAAATAATTCCGTGTCTTTTCTTAACATCTCCTGCCACCGCCGAGGGAATTTCACGCAGGTCCGTCTTTTCTCCAAGGATGTGCAGTCGATAAACGGCTTCCCAACTAAGGAAAGCCGAATTGACATCAATATGAAAGATTAATTTATCCATACATATGTTCTCCTTTTAAGTTGATTATATCAGAACATCTGTTCGATGTAAAGAGAGAACATTTGGATTAATATTTGGATAGGAATGTTATCAAATATTATTGTTATGAGATGTTACATGCTTTGAGTTTTTGATGACTTCACATCCGTAAATTCAGTAAATCGACCATTGACTATCTTACTCAAATGGGCTATGATAGCATACGTTTGGATAATCTAAATAAGTCCATTAGAAAATTATACAGAAGTCAGATTCCGAATATTTATCTAAACCAGATTTCCTTTTGATCAGAGCAAGTAAGAGATGATAAAAAAGTTACTCTGTGGCGTATAAATATCGCCTCATAGATATAAAAAATCTATAATAAATAAAATTTTAGGAGATAAGTAATGGAGAATGTAAAACCTATAAGAGAATAAGCTGCATAGGAGACATTCATCCTAATGATGCAGGGTATGATAGGCTTGGGGAAAAAGTGGCAGATATGCTTTTAAACCTGAAATAGATTAATATTTTTGGGGAAGACAAAGTGCTAGATAATAAAGAACTTATTCTTAAACTTAACGATACGGAATGGTCCCTTGAATATACTGATCCTGATAGGAATATAGCGAAGGCGATAGTTTATGACGAAAAAATCAATGCCCTTGAAACTCTTATATGTTTCCTTTATAATAATACCATACAGCCCTGTAGTTACTACAGGGCAAGAGTTAATTATTTATTCAAGTCATAACAAATCAGGAGATGATACATATGTATAAAATGAAAGACGTCAGTGATATGGTAGGACTCTCCTATGAAGCTTTGCGTTTCTATTGCAACGAAGGTCTTATTCCCAACGTTAAGCGCGATGAAAATAATCATCGTATCTTCGATGAGTATGATGTTAAATGGATCAAGGGTATTCAATGCCTAAGAGCTTGCGGACTCAGCATAGAAGAACTCAAGGAGTATCTTAACCTTTGCCTAGTTGGACCAGAGTCCATTCCTGAGCGAAAAAAGATCCTTGCACACAAGAAAGAGCTCCTTTTGAAGGAAATAGAAGCAATCAATCTAAGTATTGATTATATCGATAACAAACAATCATACTATGACCGGATTCTCTCTGGGGAAGAGGAATACAAAAGCAACCTTATTCCTTCATATCAACGATAGTTTATGGTAACCGCCTAACTACATACCCGTCATTACAATCGTATCATCAAAATAGACACAATAGAATTAATGACTGTTATCATCTTCATTAACTCTATTGTGTCACTTTTTATATATCATAATCTCAATACACAATCTTCGTAAAGGACAGCGACGCCATCTTCAATACATCATCAATATGCGTATACACTTCCGTCACCACAAAAGGATTGACTACTTCATTACCACCCACGATGGCTGTCAGCCTCATCTTATTGAGTACCACCACCGTTGAAGCCATAGATTTCACAGTCACTTCTTGAAAATCAATATCCTTGTAGATGATATTTCCTGTCCTAATCACATCGATTTCTCCATCTCTAGTTAAGGTGATACCCATATGTACAAAGACTGCATCCTCATGGACATTTTCAGTTATAAAATCCACATCTTCCTTTTGAATAGCTTCCCATATTTTTCTTGAAAGTTCTATCGCTTTTTCCATAATCATATCACCTCAAAATACTCTGACAAAATTAACGAGTCGCTCCACTTGATCCGGATCTCTGTGAGAAAAGAAGGAAGATGCTTTCCCATCTAAGGTTCTAATTAGATTCATATCTTCATTAGTCAGTTCAAAATCGAAGACATCCATATTATGAACCATCCTATCCCGATTCACTGTCTTAGGGATTACAGATATTCCTCTCTGAATAAGATATCTAAGTGTCACCTGAGCCGGTGATTTCCCATATTTTTCGCCAATCTTAGTTAGAAGCTCATTGGTAAACAGATTATTTTTCCCTTCTGCAAATGGCGCCCAAGCTTGAATCTGAACATTCTTTCTCTTCATGACCTCATGGGCTTCCTCCTGTTGATGGAAGGGATGCACCTCCACCTGATTTACCTGAGGTACAATTTCATTGAAATGGATAAAATCCACCAAACGATCAGGATAGAAGTTACTGACCCCAATGGCTTTTAGCTTGCCGGCTTTATAAAACTCTTCCATAGCACGGTATGCCCCATAATAATCATTAAAGGGTTGATGGATAAGAAGCAGGTCAATATAGTCCAACTGCAATCTTTCCAAGGAACCTTCTATGGATTTCTTGCTCTTCTCATAGCCGTATTCACTGATCCACAATTTAGTGGTGATGAAAAGTTCTTCTCTTTGAACCCCACATTTTTTGACGGCATTACCAACCGCTCTTTCATTGCCATAGCCCTGTGCTGTATCGATTAATCTATATCCTACTTCGATTGCATCGAGAACGCAACGTTCACATTCTTTCAAATCAGGTATCTGAAAGACACCGTAGCCAAGTATGGGCATTTTCAGGCCATTGTTTAAAGTTACATATTCCATCTCATTCTCTCCTTGCCATTTTAATTAAGTTTAGCGCATTCATACATTCACATCTTGACAGATTAGCCAAGATCAGAAATCGTCGCCTTCTATAAAATAGCTTAGCACCCTGTAGTAACAACAGGTCAAGAAGAAATATAAATCACTCTGAAATATTCACTATGATGGTCATACGCCCAACACATAACAAAACCTCTACAACTCCACACCAAACATATAAGCCGTGCTGTATTTGTCGCATCCATCAAGAAATACCTCTGCTGTCCAATACTTATCCGGGTAGGGTATATGTACACCTTGGCCAAGTATTATATTTCTGGTGACATCGTACATAGCATCGCAGTCATAGCCCTCGCATTGGTGCATTGCATTCATGTCGCCTGAGAAGGTGGCATAGGCAAACTGGGAGCAGAACGGTGGGCCAGCCTTACCATCGTTATGTGGCACAAAATCAAAATAGAGTAATCCTTCCGGCACAGGAGTTCCCGCCTTCATGAACCGGCCCCAAAAACCGTGCCAGGGACCCACATCCACGCCTTGCCCATAATGGTGCATAAGCAAAACATCATAGTTAAAGTCGGATTGATAATCGTTCAAGGTGTCTAGAATACCGAACAGCTTCTTACGGGCCTCTACATCGGCTAGGTCCTCGCCTTCCCGGCCGATAAAGCGCATGGCAGACATTTTTTTGTATTCAAAGCTTTCTACCTTGAAGCCATTTTGCTGTCTCTCTACCTTATCCGGCATAAAGAGTGCCCACTGAACCGAAGCATCGCAGTCCTTTAAGAAATTGATATATCCAAATATATCTACAGTATCCGTACCTGAAGGTCCTGTTTTATTTCCTGCAATCTGTTCCCGAATGCTTCGCTCCAGCATGCAGGAAAAGTCAGCAAATACTTGCTCTACCACTTCCTCTAGCCGCTTTTCATGTGTCCTCCCTGACAGCTCGTCATCGAATCGATCCAGTGCCGTAAAGACTGCTCTATTAACTACTCCGGACGGCTCTAATTCTGACAGGTATGCCCGAAGCTGTTCGTTCTGTTCTCTGAACCGCGCCAATACTCCCTCCATTAATATCTGCTCGTTTTCGGCGAGCTTTTCATGTTTCCACTCATAATCATCCAGCACCCATTCGGTCAGCGCGTCAAAAACGCCTGGGTTCTGCCCCCTTGCTTTATAGGCCCAGTTAACAATCCGCTTATACTTTTCGATATCCGTTAGTGTCTCCCTACCTTGCTCTGTAAGATCGCTCCAGTAAAATTCATCAACCAGTTTACGCGACATATCAAACCCTCCTTGAATTGTAATATTAATGGTCATCGGATGAAAGAACTTAACCCTTCCCCTCTGCACCTTTGATGGTGGAATGCCGTGAAACCGTGTAAATGCCTTAGAAAAGCTTTCTTGCGTATCATATTGATACCGCATGGCCACATCTAAAATTTTGCTGTTTGGCTGCAGCAAATCCTGGGCGGCTAAACTCATTCGTCGATTACGAATATACTCACCAATGGTCATACCCATTACCAAGTGGAAAATAAGCTGAAAATGTGAGCTTGATGTATAGGATTGGCTTGCTAATTCATCGATGTTGATATCATCCGTCAAGTGTTCTTCGATGTAATGAAGCGCTTTCGACAGGCATTGTATCCAGTTCATAGAGCTCCTCCTTTAAGGAATATTTTACAATAAAACAAGCACTAAGGTCATGTCTCAGAATCTGATGTTTTGTCCTGTTGCAATAAAATTAATTACCGACACTCTCACCGCATAAAAACCTAATGAGAAAGTAACCAATCAATCAGATACCCATAGCTTCTTTCGATGGAGTATCGCTTAGGTTACTCCGAGAACAATCTACTAAATGAAGTAATTTATGAAGAATATAATTAAAAAAGATACCGGTCGAAAGCAAATATTTGATTTCAGATTTGACACCTCCTGATAGCTTACAGATTTTTACCAGCTATAGATCCAATTTCTTTTCTATGCATACCAAGTTCACTCCCGTTATACCATTGAAGGAACATTCTGTAATGCCGATTTCTTTATACCCACAGCTCTTATATATTGCACGTGCACGGGAATTCTTTGCATTTGTATCAATCCTTAAATATGGGCAATGGTTCTCCCTTGCATACCTCTCATAGAACTCTATCATTTTCCTTCCGTAGCCTTGTTTTTTCACGGAAGGCTCTACCACAAGGGTATGCATCACCATCACCTGGTCATCGGCAGCAACATATTCCCACTGACAGTTCTGATATTCCGGAACCTGATCCTTATTAAGACGCATAGCTGCGACGATTGCTCCATCCTCCTCCATAACAAACAGCTCATCCTTTTCCAAAGCAGCAATGGCCGTATTCCTGGTTGGATACACCCCTCTCTGCCAGCCGGTGGTACAATTCCCTTTCTCCTCTTCCTCTATAATATGCTCAAAAATCAGTGCCACTGCGTCTATATCCTGACGATTCGCTTTTCGTATTTGATTCATACCCATATCCTCCTTTTCCTTCGTATTATAACTCCCTTTATCTCCCCTTTATAATTGCTTTCTCTAACATACTCATTGGAGTCATTATCCGGTAAATGAACGTAATTCCATCTAATGTAAAGTATTATAATATAAAAGAGAACACATTTCCATATAATCCCACCATGCAAAGCAGAATTTCTTACCTTTTAATAAGCAAGCTTATAAATGCACGCTTTGCTTACACCAAAATGAAACAGAGCTACAAGCCTGTATATACCAAGCCTGTAGCTCTTAATCAATGATTATCTTATTCTTATTTAATTGCTGTTGCTGCTATCTTACCACCCAGACGTCCGGAGGTGAATGCCCAGCCCTGAGCAGCGCCACCATAGGTTACATAAGCTTTTTCCTCAGAGAACAGAACACCCATGCTATCGGTACCAACCGCATACAGACCGCTGATCGGTGTCTTGCCATCTGCTAATAGAACCTGGAAGTCTTTGTTGATATCCAGACCACCACAGGTAGAATAACAGTAGGAGGAACCGACAATACCATAGTAGGGAGCACCCTCTACAGCTGCCAGATACTTAGCATCCTTATTGAAATCCTCATCCTTACCGTTAGCGCAGTAGTTATTATATTGTGCTACTGTCTGAGCAAGAGCACTGCCATCTAAGCCCATCTTTCCAGCCAGCTCTTCAAGAGTGTCTGCTTTATAGACATAACCTGCCTTAATGGCCGCTTCTAAAATCTCTTCTGTCTCAGGCATAGGAATTCCAGCGGGAATACTGCTGCCATAGCCAAGGTAGCTGGTAGATACTCCATAAGGCTCTTCTAAGAATCCTTTTTCGATCAATGCTTTAATCTGGTCGTTGCCCCAAATACTATAGAAATGAGGTCCAGAAATCCAAGGATTAAACATGGAAAGTGCATTCTCGTTGGTAAAGCGCTTTGCATTACCGTCAACCGCTAAGGTATTGGTAGAAACAGCCATATTCAACGGGATGTCTGCAATAGACCAAACTGCCTGACGTCCTGTTCCACGGCTGATTTGTCCTTCAATCTTATTTGAAGGATATCCGGTAAGGAAGCCATCGGAGCCACCTACATGTACCATCGGAGGAACGCTGATGTTAAAGGTTCCAGCTCCATCATCGATTGCAGCCTGAATCATGGTACCTGTGTTTTGCTTCATACCAAATTGTCTCCAGCTACCCTTAAGCGGATAATATGCATTGGACAGATAGGTTTCTTCCATCTCTGCGCTTCCTGCGAAACCTCCGGTAGCAAGTATAACTGCCTTAGCATTAATAACGTATTCTGTTCCATCAACGATATTACGTGCCAGAACTCCAGTTACCTTTCCGTCGGTTAAAATCAGATCATAAGCTTCTGTTTCCAGAAGATATTTACCTCCTAGCTCATTGGTGAACTTTTCATAAGCAGAAGCATAGAAGCTCTCTGTCAAAGCCTTGCCACCGGTATAAGGTGTATAAGCTGCCCAAGAGTTTCCTGCAAAACCGGTTGCAGAGTCAAAGGAAAATCCGTAGCTGGTCATCCAGTCAATGGTATAACCGCTTTCATCGATCATAAGGCGAATCATTTCCGGCTTTGCAGTCTGTACGCCATCGATCGTCGTGTACGCCAGCCAATCCTTATAAAGTGCTTCTGCATCAATCAGATTCTGTCCGGCAGGCTTAGTAATTACCTGCTTGGTTATAGCATCTGTCCATTCAGGAATTTCTGCTGCTACCTGGCTGGGAACGTTGATTGCCATAGGACCGCTGGTGATTGCTGAGGTTCCACCCCATTTACCAGCCTTGTCAATGGCAAGAACAGAGGCTCCATTCTCAGCAGCACTCAGAGCGGCTGTTGTACCAGATCCACCCATACCAACTACAAGTACATCTGCTTCCAGATTGACCACTTCACTACTCTTCTTAGGCTCTACATAGAATGTGCTGATTGCTGCTTCCTCGCTACCACCTGCTATAAGAGCTTGAATAAGAGCATTCTCCACTGCCTGCTTAACACCACTACTGGAAGCGGTAGCTCCGGAGATGGCATCTAGGCTCACCGATTGGAACTCAATTATACGGGGAATTAGTTTATCTACAACAGACTGCAGGATACCTTTGGTTTCCGAGGTATTCTCCTGATCGACCTTAATGTCAATTATCTTTGTTTCGTCCACGGTTACGGCAACCGTAATCGGCTCGCTTACGCGGAAGCCGGTACCCTGTCCGGTATAGGTTCCCGCTGCCATCTTAGCAACTGCTTTTGTATCCTGGCTGGTTCCCATAGCCTGTGCGATACAGTCCTTCGCAGCTGCGATAATCGCTTTACTGCTTACCGTAGCACCAGATACCATGTCTACGTCAGCACTTTGCTTTTCTAAAATTACAGCAGGCATATTCTCAACTGCTTTGCTTCCGACACCATCCGTCTCATCATCTCCTTTGATGGTTACCAGAGTAATGCTACTCTCATCAAAGGTCATGGTCACAGTAACATCTCCACCAAAGCCCTTGGCGGTTGCCTCGTAGACACCGGGTGTATAGAGGCTTGATACGGCTGTATCCGGCTCAGTAACCGGCGTTTCCTCCTTGGGTTTAGCAGTGCAGGCGCTCAAACTTAACACCATCACCGCTAGCATGAACCATAAAACTAGCTTCTTCTTCACAATCTTTTCCTCCTGTCTCTTATCTTATCACTGTCACTTACCAAATTATTAATGAATGTGATATTTTTTTGACAATCTTAAGTATAGTAAAGGAACAAGATGTTGGCAAATTAGTTATTTTGCTGGTTCCATCATTAAAAGTGGTAGCAACTGATTGAGTACCAAGTCTGTTTTTCCGGTCCTATTCCAGCAAAGACATAACTCCTCCTCAGGATGATCGGTAATCTCCACATAGCTTAGGGCTGGATGGAAGCGGCAAGCACTCTTCATGCAAAATGAGATACCATACTCAGCTGCTACCAGTGCTTCTATGCTGGTGTGATCGTCCGCATAGCAATGAACGCTCAAGGCATTACCCATCTCTTCCCAGCCAATCATCCTGTCTTTTCTATTCCCGCCTCTGAGAAGTATGACCGGCTCCTTTGGAATCTCACTCATTTGAATAGAAGAGTACCCTGCATAAGGGTGGCTGCGCGGAAGCATCAGCATAACCCTATCTTCTCTAAAAACACGATAATCCAACCAGCTTTTTTGTCTTATATCCAGGGTATTAATGCATATCATACAATCTATCTCGCCCTCTTTTAGCTTCACCAGTAAATCCTCTGCCATATCATGCTGCAAAAACACCTTTACATTCGGCTCATATTGATGAAAATGGTGAAGAATTTCCGGAAATTGTTGGCGGATAAGATCTCCGTGGCATCCAATATGTAGGGTCTGGGCATATCCCGTCGACACATTCTTAACCAGTGCCACAGAGTCGTCTATTTGCTGAAGGATACGCTGTGCTTCACGGTATAGTACCTCCCCGGAGGGAGTCAGGGAAAGGGAGCGACTATGACGCTCGAAAAGGCGAACCTGAAGTTCTTTTTCCAGCAGAGCAATTTGTTGTGACATTGCCGACTGTACGATAAAGCTCTCCTGGGCAGCAGCCGTAAAATTCAAGTGTTTCGCCGCTAGAATAAAGTAACGAAGTTGTCTGATTTCCATATGTCATTTTCCTTTCAAAAGCAGCCTCCACTTTCATATTATGGTAGAAGTAGAGGGTTGGGGTGTTTCACTGAACTTCCTTGCATTCTCAGAAGGAAGGACTTGGCTTATTGTACCAAATAACGGTTGATGTGACAAGTCGTGGTAATCTACATGCTTGTTTTTAGCGTTTTTCATGTACCTCTTATTCTATTTTCCCTTTCTATGGTCATAAACTAAAAATGTACTAATTTATCCCCCTTTTAGCGATAAAGTAGTACATTCTATTTATGCTCTTTTAAATTAAAGACATGTCATTGATCATACTTAAATTTTTTCGTATCTATTCAATAACCCTTAACCAAAGTTCCATACTGGTCGTTTCGAGGGAATGGCTAGCATACCGCTCAGCACAAAAACTGTCCGTCTTCAACTCATGCTTTGGTAACCAGATATTGTAGACATAACTTTGTGCTTTGTAGAGAGCATCCAACACAAGGGCTTCAAAGTTTTCCGCTTCAAAGGAACATACAACGTACTTTCCCGGCGGTAACTCCCAGTTCATATAACCATCCGGTGCTTCTCTCAGTTCAGACCTTGCACCTGCAAAATAGCTAAAATACCCTTCCCTTGAGCAAGGATACGCCACACCCAGCTCCTCGCTGTCTGCCGATAATCCCAGCCTAGCTTCCTTCTGCTCATGGAGCCTATCCCAAAGGGTACCAAGTGGGTCCTCTCCTGATTCTGTTCCAAGTCCCTCTACAAATTGAACTGGCATGTCTACTTTCATCCCCAAAAAAACAATAGGATCTGTAATCTCTTGTCTGTTAATTTCCAGAACAATTCCATCGGTGATCAATGGTACTCCCTCATCAATCAAGGTATAATGGAGTAAAAGCTCTGGCTTAGTCATTCTGTTTAGTGTTATCGGCTTCTTGCGATACTCATCCGGTGTCATCCCAAAGGTATCTTTAAAAGTACGGGTGAAGTGTTCATGTGAGGAAAATCCGAGGTCCAAGGCAATGTCTAAAATGCGCTTATCCTTTTGAAGCAAGGCTGTGGTTGCCTTTGCCATACGTCTAAGCTTCACGTACTCGGCAACCGGTTTTTTTACAAGACGACTAAACAGACGTTGATAATAAAAAGGTGACAATGAAGCTAATTTTGCGAGGCCTTCAATATTAATCTCCTCATCCAGATGATTCTCAAGATATTCTATGGTTAGCTGTATTTGTTCCCATGCGTGCATTGATAAGCACCTCCTTCTCCTAGAGAATAACATACCAAAGTAACAGGCCGCTTGATTGTGACTGCTCTTTTATCTTAATCGTTCAAATCCCAGATAGCGTGTACCTTGGAAGGTCAGCTTTCCTGTATCATGCTCTACGAGTAAGCCATACTCCGAACCTGTCGTCCGAAATTCCATTCGGTCACCACTAGCCACCTCAAAGGTTACATAATATGTAGTAGACGACGAACTATGGTGCATATTATTTTCCCCTATGTTATTATGATAATGACTTACGTCCGCCCGTTTTGCAACAACCGTTGCCTCAACCGTGAGAATCGGTGAAGCATTATCTCTTTTCCATTGCTGTGCTCCTTGGATAGAACGTGCAATGACAGTACCAAATACAAATATAAAACCGATAACCACTATCACCGGTATAATACTAAACATAAAACCAAATGCCATTTATATAATCCTCCATTTCTTCAATAACTCTTCACCTGGTCATTCAACCATCCGTCTATACTCTTCATCCGCTCCTCCTGTTGACTGCTATTCCAAACCATTTGGTTCAACTCATGCTCCACTAAGTCCGTCAGAATATCAAACAAGTCGCTGCCCTCCATATAATCTGAAATAGGTGTCATATTCTTGATTCCCATTATAATACAAGAAATCTAAAATCACCAGATATTTCCCAAAAGATATAAAAGTGGTACTACATTACTTAAGTCAGTTGATCATAGCAACAAGTAATGTCTCTGTAGCTCACTCCTCTTCCATTTGACCACAAGCGTAATAGAAATGTGATTTACGCTATTGTTTCGTCGTGTTACATTATCTACCATTCTCCCAATTAACCGCATTAATAAGCATAGAGCTGAACAAAATAATAGATTGACTTTTCTTTTTAAATAATTTATAGTATTGATGATGTTTACTAAACAAAAATAAGAAGGGGGTATTATATGAGTACAATTCGCGATGTTGCAAAATTGGCAAATGTGTCTACAGCCACAGTATCTCGCGTCATTAATAACGACTTGAAATATAAGATGACCGATGAAACTAAGCAGCGGGTACTTGATGCCATAACTACCCTGAAGTATCAACCACAACCCAGATCCTCCAAGCAGAACAACTTACAAAGTACCAAAAATAAGATTGGTTGTATTCTGAGTGTAACTAAGAAAAAATATAATGATCCTTATTTTATGACCATTCTATCCGGAGTAGAGAGCCAGCTACATGCTAAGGGCTATGAGATATCCTTTGTTAAAACAGGGCCTGAGCTAGAAGATAGACACAATTTGATATCTACCCTTCAAGAGCCCATTTCCGGTCTTATATTAATGGACTCTCTCGATAGCGAGGTCTACGGTTATATACGCCAATATGTTCCTTATATTGTGGGAATAGACACCTGTAGGACTGATATCGATAATGTGGGCTATGATCACCATCTAACCGGAATGATGGCTACACAGCATTTGATCAGCAAAGGGCATTCAAGGATTGGATTTATCGGAGGAAGTGCAACTAAGAATATGAAAGACAGCCAACGATATCAGGGCTATTATTTAGCGATGCATGCTGCCGGACTAGAGGTGAAGGAAGAATGGCTCATTAATTGCGAATGGGATGAGGATGTCTGCTACAGCAAAATAGACGCTTTATGTAAAGCAAATAATTATCCTACTGCCTTCTTTGCCGCCAGTGATCTTATGGCGATGGCTGCTCTGAATTGCTTCTATAGTAACAATATATCAGTACCTAAGGATGTGGCTGTCATAGGAATGTCGAATATTGAGATGTCTAAGTATTCCAATCCACCCTTAACCACTATCCATGTGCCAATGGAAGAAATAGGTATGGTCGCGGCAGACTTACTCATCTCCAGAATTCAGGGTTATCAATTACTACCCCATAAGATAATACTTCCAACCTCATTGGTTATTCGTAGTTCAACCTAATAGAATCACCAGGCCACCCAGTAACAGTTTCACTACCGGGTGGCCTATTATTATATATTAATTTAACATGCTCTTTCCTTCGTTTACGCCATAATTATGCAACAGCCTTTAGTTTGCTTTACTAGCCTGGAATTCATCCATCTGACGTTGTACTTCTGCTACATATTCATCAATTCCTGCCTCCTTAAGTGCCTGCAAGGCTTTGGGATACTCTGTTTCGAAATCGACGAAGCCGTACATAATCGGCGCCATCTGTTTGCCGGATACCTCTTTGATGGCAGCTTCAATTTCTTTCACCTTTTCATTGTTAAAACGGAAGCCGAGCATATTGGATACAATCGCTTCATCATCCCAGCTCTGATAGGTGTCGATATAAGCCTGGTCTACATTCGGTGCAAATAATTGATAGTTCTGATTACGGAACATCCACTCATAGAAGAATTCATCCGGAACCAGCTTATTCACTCTTCCATCTACTATTTCATAATCGGTTCCTTCAACACCGTATAAAGCGAAGAGATAGTTTTCCTGGGAAGAATACAACCAATTAATAAACCTCATCGCTCCTTCCGGATTCGGCGCTGATTCGGGAATACAAAGCACCTCACCACCGGCTGCTATTATGTAACGTGGCTCCTCTGCCTTTAATAAATAGGATTTCAGCACTGCCTCGGGTGCATTGGCCTTCACGCTGTCTATAATCTCATTCTCTTTCCCTAAGGAGCCTTCCACCCAAAGATATAAGCCTGTTTGCATACGGGAATCTCTTTCGTTATATTTGATGGTTAAATCATCAGAATATAAGCCTGCAAGGTACATCTCACGGTTATACTTAGCAACCTTCTTAAATGCATCGGTCTCATAATAGTCATATACCTTATTCGTGGTATCTCCATACACTACTGCATCTTCATTGGCACACCATGTAAGCTGTTCCTCCGCAAAGTATCTGGTAAGCGGCTTAAAGATTGGATCTGCCGGCCCCTTCATCTCCGGGAATTTCTCCTTGGCCTTCTCAGCAAATAACTTCAGATCCTCTGCGGTCTTAATCTCCGTCATCCCACAAGCCTCCAGTATATCCTGGCGTACACACACAAGCTGATACATAGCGGAAGAAGGTGCATAAGCGGAAGGTATTCCATAGATCTTACCATTGATTGTTGCACCCTCCAGCTGTTCCTTGGGCAGCACCTTCAACATATCCTGTCCATACTGATCAATCAGGTCATTGAGAATGGAAGCCTGCTTCTTATTAACCATAGTTGCCAGGTCCGGTAAACCATCCCAATATAGATCAACCGGTTCCTTTGCCGCCAGCATTATGTCCTTCTGCTCCCAATATTGATCCCAGGGTACATAGATCATTTCCACCTTCATTCCTATGTCCTCTTGCATCTTCTTAGCGAATTCATTCTTTAGGAATTCCGACATTCGATCGCTTTGATCTCCAGGGTATAATATTGTAATGGTATCTTTTGAACCGTTCCCTTTACCGCATCCCCCAAGTAAGCCAATTACCATAAGAATGGCAATTGCTGTGATTAATAGCTTTTTCATAATACACATCCTCCTTTTCGGTTTATATTAAGCCTCATATGAAGGCTTAGTATCAACATTCCTATTCCTTAATCGCTCCTGTCATAATTCCTTGTACAAAGTATTTCTGCACCAGAGGGTACAAGAAGATGACCGGACCTATAGTAATGATTGTTACCGCCATCTTCACCGTCTCGGCAGGTAATGTGATACCCGCTGCCGCACCGGAGGGTATCCGCCCAGAGCTGATTGCATTGACATTCGAAAGAATGGTGTACAGGTAATATTGTAACGGGAATAGCTCCTTATCGTTAATGAATATCAATGCATACCACCAGTCGTTCCAGTATTGGAGCGCATACATCAAGCCCACCGTCAATAGAGCCGTTTTGCTTAAGGGAATGGCGATACGCCAATAAATTCTAAAATAGCTGGCACCGTCGATCTTGGCTGCTTCATATAAGGATGGTGAGATGCTGGAGAAATAGGTCCTCATCAGAAACATATTCCATACACTAAAAATGGATGGGACAATCAGTGCCAATATGTTATTCTTCAGTCCATAATAATTTACACAAACCACATACCAGGGAATCAGACCAGCTGAAAATACAATGGTAAAATTACAGAGAAATGCAATGAAATTGCGATATTTTAGGCTTTTGACGGAAAGAGCAAAGGCAATCATACTGGTTACCAGCATAGCCCCCAGGGTTCCCACCACCGTTATGAATATGGTGACTCCATAGGATCTTAATATCTTCTTTCCGCTGTTAACAAAGATATATATATATGTGTTAAAGGTAAAACCCTGCGGAATAACGGAGTAGCCTGCTTTTACAATCTCCTTCTCCGAGGATAGGGATACGCTTAAGGTTAAGAGCAGCGGATACAGACACATAATCCCGAATAGCCCAATAAATAGATAGGCAAAGGCAGTAACAAGGCGGTCACTGAACAACTTACTCCTTCTCATCAGAACAAGCCCTCCCCTTCGTTATATCTTTTTGCCATTCTATTGGCCAAGGTGACCAGAATAAGCCCCATTAGGGATTGAAACAAACCAATCGCCGTGGAATAGGAGAAGCCAAGCGTTCTCATGGTCTGGTATACATAGGTATCGATAACCGTTACCGCATCTGCCAGTACCGGGTTGTTCCCAACGATACCATAGATCATTCCAAAGTCACCATAGAAGATACGTCCTATGCTCATTAGTGTAAGTACAACTGCAGTCGGCTTCAGCATCGGAAGCGTCAGAGACCAGATCCTCTGTAGTTTATTCGCTCCGTCAACCTCAGCAGCCTCATATAAGGAGCCGTCAAAGCTTGCCATTGCGGCCATATAGACAATCGAGCTATATCCGCTCCACTTCCACATATTCGCAAAGATAATGATACCCTTCCAGTATTTTGGCTCCGCATACCATTTGACCGGCTCCAGTCCCAAGGAGCGAAGCAAATTATTGATTACTCCGACATCCGTTGAGAAAAAGCCATAGATAATGGCGCCAACGACTACCCAGGAAAGGAAATAGGGAAAGAACATAAAGCTCTGTGTCAGCTTTTTAAATACCTTACTTTGTATTTCATTAAAGAAGATCGCAATCGTAATCGGTACAATTAGTCCTAATATAATTCCAAAAAAGTTAATAAACAGTGTGTTATAGGTTACCTTCCATCCCATACTGCTGGTGACGAAAAAGTACTTGAAGTTATCCAACCCGACGAAGGGACTTCCGAAAATCCCATCTACAACATTAAAATCCGTAAATGCCATCCAGGTTCCGGCAAAGGGGATATAGCAGAACAGGATCAGTACGATTAAAGCAGGTAAACACATTATGTACAATTCTCTGTTCCTTTTTAACTCCTTGATAAAACCCTTTTTTCCATCGATCTTACTTATCTGACCTGTATTACAACCACCCTTAGAATTCATATCGTTTCACCACTCTTCTCCTGACATGATGCCGCCCTGCGGCGTCTGAAATAATCTGAAAGAAGCTCAAAATGAAATTCCAATGGATTTCATTTTGGGGTTGTTTCCGTGTGAAGATGCCTCTTCACACTGCGTAGCTGTTCTTTCAGCTCATCTATATCAATTACCCTTCCTGTTATTCTGGATTGCTCGGCTGCATAGGCCATGATATGGCTCTCCACCGACCTGGAGATAGAGGTTCGACTGCTATTGCTTTGGTTCTGTAGCAGAGCAAGGAAGTCTTCCATCAGTCCACTGTCTCCACCTCCATGCCCCCCTTGAATCAGAGTAGTATATATTACCCTCTTTTCAAAGCCATCCACTGCATTGGAGGTAAATCTGGTTACTTCAATGGTATTCTCACTGTCATTCCCTCTTATCTCGCCATTTTCACACATCACCTTGATGGTTCGACTCATTTTATTGGTAAAGCCACTGAGATTAAAGCTAACCGTTACATTATTCTTGAATTCAATCAGTACCACCTGATTGTCACATACATCGTTATCGCACCGATAAACACATCTTCCATAAGGACTGTCAACTAAGGCCTTACGCAAGCCCTCTTCCGTCTGGTCCTGAGTGACCACTGTCGCCGGCCATTCTCCCACCACAGGTAGGTAGGCCTTCAAAGCATCAAATCTGCAGTCCTTAGCGACCTTACAGGTTAGGCACCGATCTGAGCTTCCCTCCGGTGCATTCTCTTCTTTAAAATAACTTAGTCCTCCAAAGGAGGATATCTTCTTTGCTTCGCTCCCCACCAGCCAGCTTAGAATATCCATATCATGACAGGATTTCTGCATGATCAGAGGACTTGATAAATCACTTCTTCTCCAATTGCCTCGAACGAAGGAATGTGCTATATGGAAATTACCTATATTCTCATTATGTTGAATGGTAATCACCTTACCCAGCTCTTTGCTGTCTATGATTTCCTTAATCTTCGCAAAGAAATTGGTATATCGAAGAACATGGCATACAATCACGCGGCATCCCTTCTGATTCGCCTTATCTTGAATATCAAGGCACTCTCTGGGGCTTGGCGAGACTGGTTTCTCTAGAAGAATATCATAACCCAGTTCAAGGGCTGCCATGGCTTGCTCATAATGATCTTTATCCATACTGGCAATGATAACAGCCTCCGCCAGCCTTCCCTTTTGAAAAAATTCAGCAGGACTACTAAAGCAATTATCCTCTGATATCTGTAATCTCTTTGCTGCGGCAAATCTTCTTCCCTCATCCGGATCAACCACCGCCACTATCTCTGCACCACCTGATTTATAGGCATACTCGGCATAGATCATACCTCGCTGGCCCGCTCCTATTAATGCTAATTTCAAATCATATTCCTCCTGTCATTTGTCGTTCATTGTAGCCATCTTAGCTTTCCTTTGGTGACCCTGGATCCTCCAGTGGATAATATCCATCGGGATAGAAATCATCCCAGGCGTGAAGCAGATTATCCTCCAGTCCGGAAGCCACATCGATGTAACCCAACTGGTAAAAGCCATCATTCTGCTTTCCCTCTATATTTAATTGCATCAAAGTACCATCGAAACACAATAAGCCTATCGATACCTGATAAGTTCCATCTACCAGCTCTGGCACTAAGACAATCTCATTATGGACGATATCTCCTGGCAACCATCTCTTTGTATCCGTATTCAACCGAAAATCCTTAGCCAAACCCTCTCGGCTTAAACGCAGTATCAGGCTAAACTCCTGATAACATGGTGCACTACCTGTATTTACAAACCAGAAACGTAAGGGTAGTCCTCCGCCGCTTGTGATTCTCTTGGGATAGGTTAATCTCCTTAGGGTATAGGTGTAGCCAATATCCATGGGGAGGTTTGCAAGGCCTGCATGCCAATAGCTGCTTTGCCTTCGTATGTAGGGGCCCGGCTCCTGGTCTTCGATTTGAAGAACCACCGGCTTCTGCATCCAGATGTTCTGAAGCCCAAGCTTTGCAAAGTACTCACAGCAGTCAATCCATTTTACTTCGCTGCAAGGAACCAGAAGTCCGAACTCTTTATCCATCTCCTTCAGACGGATAATCAATGCCGTATCCTCAAGGGATACCAGAAGCGGCATAGGTCCAAAGGCATCAAAATAAGCATCTATTTCTCCAATATCATAACTAGAGGAGGTTATCAAGGCACCCACTGCCCGGTGCAAGGGTGCAACAGTGCTTCCCACTCTTCGTACCAGATGTGCAAAGCCCTCCTTGGCCAATCTCTCTTCATTCACCCAGTCAGGAGCCTGCTTTGACAGCTTCAAGATTGGATTCCTCGTAGACGAAAGCTCTTGGGTCATATACTCCAGGCAAAATCTTCCCCGTTCTGGCTCAAGCTCCTTCCAAGTATATTCAAGCAGCTGAAAGGTCCCTCTTGCCAGTCGCTCCGGTCCTTCTACCAGCGGTCTGGGACGTATCTTATAGGTTTCATAGGAGCAATAGCTATCAAGTGAATACCTGCCCATGTGTGATATTCCTCCTTATGCCAGGTGACTGTCAACAACCTGATTAAACTTCTTGATATCCTCATCTGTGATGTATGGCATTTGATCCGTTTTATCCGCTTCCTTCCGAAGTACTACCATACTTAGGGTATTGAAGCGTGCTCCGGTTTTCATGTAAGCAGCAGCCGCTCTTTGCAGGGAGGTCTTTTGCTCTACCTGCTCCGGATCAGCCTTCCAGTCACCAAAGGCCTCATAACGCAGCATACCGTCACCCTCGTTGATCGGATAGAGGTAAAACTGTCTCTGTACTTTGATAATATTACTGGTCTCTGGGTTTAGGACGAGTGATAATCTGGAGTCGTAAAGCCAGCTTTCACTCCAGAAGCCTTTGATCTTTAATTCCGGAAAATAGGTATCATAAAATTCTAAGGCTAGCACCATAGAATTTTTTAAGCGCTCAGGAGTATATCCCGGGCCGGAGGGAACATGCAGCGCAAGAAGGGTATCTCCTTGCTGTAAAGCTATATCCCATTCCTTTTTCTCGATGGCAACAGCATCGCGTTCTACGAAGCCCATTGGATTAATCGGATTTGCTTCCAGCCTTTCCTCTGTCTCCGTCCAGACCGAGGTGAACTTGCCGGCTTCATCATATACCTCATTAATACCGTTGATTTGTCCATCACGACGAAATTCCTCTCCGGCATGTCTTAAAGCAAGCACCTTATTCGTCTTCCTGTTACGAAACATGGTGAAATCATCACCGAAGCGATAGGGTATGAATAAAAAACGGTCCATCAAAAAGATAGAACAGGTATAAAAATTCATATCCCAGGGAAAATCACTGACTACCACATCACCTTGCACCAGCTTCTCCATCTGTGGCTTCATAGGTCGATAGGGAATGTCCTGGTAGTAATGCTCCGGCACTCCCCGTTCTTGCAGAAGCTTCATGGAAGGAACGACACAGGCAAGCAGCAGTAAAAAGGAATAAAGCTCTTTCTCCCCCCTCATGCATACTGGTGTCATATTCCTGTAATTATCTACATCACATCGGTTTCTTGCCGAGCACATATCCCATACTAAAAAGCGGGAGAAATGTAACAGGACCGGATCGACCTCCACCGCTTCAATTGCATCGATTAATCGGTCACGACAAGACTGCGGCAGTTCAAACCGTCGAAAAACCTCTTGCAGAAAGTCTCGTTCGATCCAGAGCCCTTCTTCCTGTGGCTGAAACAACTCATAAAACTGCTCCAACCCCTCCGGTAGATTGTCAAATCCACAATAGGCAACACATTCCTCAAACTCATATTTTACTTTGTTCATAAATACCTCCCTGCTGTATCTCCAAAACCTTGCTTCTCGAAAAGGATCAAGTAGCCCCAGCCAACTAACTCACCGAGGTATCGGCACCTCCACTTAGGATATCTTCATCATATTACAGATAAGGTCCCCATAGGATAATAGCCATCCTTCTCACCCTCTATTGCAAGCTTTATATTTCCAATCTCCGCCACGCCGGTTTCAATACCAATCTCCAGACTGTATTCACCGGGAATGACATCTGCCGCCAGCCTAAATTCCTCGTCCCATAGAATATCCATATCTGGGAGCCAGTATCTAATGTCGGTGTTGCTTTTATAGGTATAAGTCTGATGTTCTCCAACCAGTCTTACTTTCAGCGGATAAGCCGTATAAATTGGGGCCACTCCAACATTGGCCCAGAGTGCACAGATTCTGAGAGTATCTCCCCGTACGATTACCGTGTTATATTCAAGCTTCCGTAACTCATACCGATATCCCATCTTTTTAAGCCAACGCTCTACACTCTCCTTCCAGGGACCGGGTACGGTAGTACCCTTACTATTATAAGAGGAGATATGCCATTTGAGTGATTCATCGATGATATAGTCAATATCCCATCCCTGAAGATACCAGTCATTCATGTGCCAACAGGCTTCAAATACCACCGGTGCCTTCTTCCAGGCATCCTGCATGTGGAAATTGACAATATTCTGAGGATAGAAATCTGTCATATGGGACCATTCCTCTCCATGAAATCCCCCCATATCACCCAGACAGTCCACGCGAAAGCCGATGTCTTCCTTTCTCTCCCGAATGATACCTATGGATCTGGGGTCATGAAGCAAGGCTTGAAGTGGTGTTACTTTAAAATTATCTATGTAAGCATCTGTTATCTTCCTTATTTTATCCTCACTAAGGAACTCCGTTCCTCCCCCTTCTCCCCAGGCACCAACAAGTGCCATGTCAACAGAGCTGATGATCGGATGGCCATCAAAATGCAGGGCAAATTGCTTAATAAAAGCAGACCAAAATTCTACATAGGGCGTAGTATTCGGATCAACTCTCCAAAAAGGGAACTCCGGTTCCTCGGGATAGTCCTTTCGAAACCACTTCGGAATATCCTCCTGGTCGGATAAGGCATAGGGCGAGCATCTCACAATTGCTGTGCATCCAAGAGACCGTGCATATTCCAGCTTCTTCTCAAGCACCTCCCAGTGATACTCCCCTCTGACCGGCTCTAATTCATTCCATCTAACTCCACAATAGAAGACCTTACTGTCCGGATGATTTATGGTCAGCTGTGGAGCGGCGATAAACCCAATCCCCGGATTGGTAAGCAAGGTATCTATCCTATTCGGAAATACTATATTCCTGCTTAGCATGATTGATCTCCTTGTCGTAAGTAACTCCTTTGAAACAAGATACATCCACTTTCCTTATAATAAGTGGCCAGATGGATCAGCCTGTCAGGGTCACAGCTTAAATATTTTGCTAAACAGTCAAAGCATCGAAAGTTTCCTATGTGCTTCCCCAGCAGCTTCAAATTAATGGCTATCTCTGAATCAGATATCTCCCTCTTACAGCTACAGCAGACCACCCTTTTCATTGATCCATATCCCCATTTCTATATTGGTTTCCTTTATTTCTATATACCAATAATATATTGCCACCAATGCATGTTACATTCTTGTTACGTATGTTTAGTAAACCTTATGAAGTGATTATAGCATTTACTTAACGTGTTGTAAATATTATTTTATATAATTTTCCAGTAATTTATCTACAAGAAGCATCATATATGTAAATAATCACTTAACAAAAACTGAATTCTATAGCTTTCTGTATGTATGTTTTACGTATCTTTTACTAAACAATGTTGGACAAGCCGGAAATCACTAATCTCAACAGCCCGCTCTATGAGGTGAAACTTAACGTAGATATTCCCTATACTCTTCTTTTCATTGGAGATTATGCCATTAATTATACGAGAGAATATGATAAGATCGATGGCCGAATTCTACTATTACTATGTCAGAGCCATCGATGGATTTATAAAAGAGGTTGTTCCTACAACCTCTTTTATAAATCCATCTTATATTGATATCCGAATTTCTCTTCCTGTACAACCTCCCTCACCAGCTGAGGCGGTACCTTTTTGAGAAATTCTCCCGTCGCCTGATTATCCCGTATCCAAGTAGAAACCTCCTGCTTTGGAATCACTAAGGGCATCCGGGTATGAATCTCCTTCATCGAGTCATTGGCCTCCGTGGTGAGAATTACAAAGCGCAGCTCCTCACCGTAGCGGGTGTACAAGCCAGCCATATACAGCACCTTCGTTCCTTCCATCCGGAATAAGAATTTACGCTTCTCACTATCCCACTCATAGAAGCCCGTTGAAGGAATGATGCAACGGCGATTCAGTAAGCTGTCCCGAAAGGTTTTCTTCTCGAAAGCAGTCTCCGAACGAGCATTGATAATAACACCCTTTTCATTAAATTTCGGATAGCCCCAGGTACTGATGGTAGGTGAAACCTCCTCCTGATCCAGGGTCAGAATCGGAGCCTGGTTTGTCGGGTAGATATCTCCTGTCTTAACTGCTGCATGATGAAATTTCGCATTCAGCTTCTCTAGTATCTCTATAATTTCATCATTTTGCTCCACTGTAAAATTATATCTTCCACACATAAGATACCTCGCTTTCTAATATCCATTTTAACATATTCAAGGTCGTTTCCATAGAGAATATTTCCTTATTGTAAAAAGATCAAAAAGCCATTTGACATTTTATAAAATTAGACTATGATAGAGTATGGTGTTGATTTTCAGTATCTATACAAACGAATTACACTAAGATATTTCGTATAAATTTTACAGCAAAAGATTCATAATAATCAAACAGTATTCAAAGGAGGATACCATATGAAAACCGGTTTTGATCCACAAAGGTATATTGATGAGCAGTCAAAGTACATCCTTGAGCGTGTCAACAACTACGATAAACTATATTTGGAATTTGGCGGTAAACTAATAGGGGACAAGCATGCTAAGCGTGTACTTCCCGGCTTTGACGAGGATGCTAAAATCAAGTTACTCCAAAAATTAAAGGATCAGGCCGAGATCATTATCTGTGTCTATGCCGGAGATATTGAACGTAATAAAATCCGCGGTGACTTCGGTATCACCTATGATATGGAGGTTCTCCGTCTCTTGGATGATCTGCGCAGCTACGGCTTAGAGGTGAACAGCGTAGTCATTACCCGATATAATAAGCAGCCTGCAACCACTGTATTTATCAATAAATTAGAGAGACGTAACATTAAAGTATATAAGCACTCCGCTATTCCCGGTTATCCGGCAGATGTTGATACCATCGTGAGCGAGAATGGCTATGGTATCAATCCCTATATTACCACCACCAAACCCATTGTGGTTGTTACCGCTCCGGGCCCCAACAGCGGTAAGCTGGCGACCTGCTTAAACCAGCTCTATCACGAAAATAAGAGAGGCCATAATGCAGGCTATTCCAAATTTGAGACCTTCCCTGTATGGAATGTCCCCCTCAAGCATCCCCTTAATATCGCTTATGAGGCTGCAACCGTAGACCTAAAGGATGTTAATATGATTGATAACTTCCATTTTGAGCGCTATAATCAGGTGACGGTTAATTACAACCGTGATTTGGAGATGTTCCCGGTTATCAAACGTATTATCGAGAAGATTACCAACAAGGAATCCATATATCAATCCCCGACTGATATGGGGGTTAACCGAGTAGGCTTTGGTATTACGGATGATTCCGTTGTTGCAGAGGCCTCCAAGCAGGAAATCATTCGTCGTTATTTTACTACCTTATGTGATTTTAAGAAGGGTCAGCTGGATGAGGAATCCGTAAACCGTATGAAGGTAATTATGGAGGAGGTTGGTTTAAAGCAGGATGACCGCCGTTGTGTGCTTCCAGCACGCGAGTATGCTGCTAAGCTAAAGGAACATTGCTCCGATAATGAAGCCGTTTCTGTAATCGCCTTTGAATTTGAGAACGGCCATATCATCACCGGTAAGGGCTCTGCTACCATGGACTGCTGCTCCGCTGCTCTCCTCAATGCAATAAAATACCTTGCGGGCATCAGCGATGACATTTTCCTACTCTCGCCTCTGATACTAAATACCATACGCGTCTTAAAGGAACGTGACCTTCATAGCAAGATAACCTGCCTGAATGCAAATGAGATTCTTATTGCTCTTAGCATCTGTGCCGTCACCAATCCTACCGCACAGCTTGCCTATGAGAAGCTCTCCTCCCTTGCTGGTGTTCAGGCACATTGCACCACAATACTAAATCGTAACGATGAGCAGATTTTAAGAAAGCTTGGAATTGATGTTACCTGCGATGCAGTATACCCCTCAGAGAATCTGTACTATATATAATCCAGAAAGCCAATCATAAGAATCAAAAAAACACATCCATTTACATTCGATTTATATCGGATGAATGGGTGTGTTTTCTTTGTTAAGTAATTACATTCTTTGTTATATACAGCATATGCAACTACATAAACGAACACAAATCTGCTTATGTAATATGTAATTAATTGATTTTAAATAACTTAATAGCTTCCTCTAATATTTTTGCATCATCCGCCAACTCTATCACTGATTGATTTAGCAGCTCTACTTCATTTATCTGATTTAGTGCGGTTGCACTTACCTCCTGTGTAGCTGCAGCCGATTGTTCCGATACTGCAGATATGCTCTCAATAGCTAACAGGGTATCTTGTTTTGCATCATCAATATCCTTGATGCCCTCTGAAATGCCATTTAAGCTTTCTACCAGCTGCTTAACACGACTATTAATCTTATCAAATACGTTCACTGTTCTGCTCAGGGCTTCTGTCTGCGATACAACAATATTATTGGCTTTCGCAGCTGTCACTACCGTATCTTCCGTTTTAGTGTGTAACTCTTCCACGATAATCTGGATTTGTCTTACTGCTTGAACTGATTGTTCTGCCAGTTTTCTGATTTCATCAGCAACTACCGCAAAGCCACGTCCTGCCTCTCCCGCTCTAGCTGCTTCAATAGATGCATTCAGAGAAAGTAAGTTTGTTTGTTGTGCAATTTCATTAATAACCCTTACAAAGCCTTCAATATTCATTGATTGGTTTTTAAAATCCTGTATTTTTACAATAACGTCCTGTGTAATCCCAAAGGTCGCTTCCGACTTATTACTTAATTCATCTATGATTTCTAACCCTTCCTCAGTTATTAATTTTGTATCATCTGCAATCTTTTCGATTTCATAGGTACTGCTATTAACCCTGCTTACTTGATTAGAAAGATCATTCATTTGCTTCAAGCATTCTTCTGCATCACTTGCTTGTTGTAAAATGCCTTGCTCAATACTATCAATGGTTTGTGATATATCCTTTGTTGCTATTAATAAATTCTCAGAGTTGTTCGATAATCCTCCTGCTGAGCTGCTCACTTTACTTCCCACTTCTTGCACTGTGCTGATTAATTTACGCATATCCGTCAGCATATTTTCAATACCCTTTGATAAAGCATGAAATTCATCTTTTCTCTTTGTATCAAATTTTACAGTTAGATCACCTTTAGCTACAAGTAAAATTGACTTTTTTAAGGAGCCAATTGCCTTACTTACTCCACCTGCAATCACTGCTATATTTATTCCTGCGCATATAATTGCAATTATAATACAAATTACATTTATGTCCTTGATCCCTTTCACTTCCCTTAATATTTCATTTTTTGGAATCAAAGCGCATACTGTTGCTTCTATATTATCTATTTTGTTATATACGTATAAATATTCTTCTCCATTGTATTTTTCATATGAATACCCACTAAGCTCTTCCAGTGATAAAGTATCTTTATAACAAGGTAAGTCTAAAAACACATTTCTTTCTTCCGAACCCCAAAGTATCTCTCTTCCATCATTGGTCATAAACCCTAGAACGGCACCCTCTCCCATATCATACTCAGAGAGCATGCCTAGAATTCGTTCTATTGATATATCCATAACAATACAAAGGTCATGCTCTCTCGTTCTTCGAATTAACGATAGTGCATATTCTTCTGTATTATAGATTTTCGTTGTTGTAGAGAGATTACCGTCTAAACCCTTATGCTCTCCTACCCATTCACAAAATATCTTCTCTTCGGCTAACCTCTTCCCTAAATCAGATATCATGAAGGCTTGATACATGTCGGACTTGTTGATAGCATTCGTAGAAATCATTTGTCCATTAGCGCCAAAAATGTATATCTGCGATATTAATGAATTTATGGAGCGCGTTGTTGTGACTTTATTGTTCAGTTCATTAATTGCCTTTACTATTTCTATATCATCCTTTAATGAAGAATCATCATAAATGGTGTCAATAGAAGAGTCCATTAACAGCTCTAAGGATTTTTGCTCTATAACATCAAAATTATAGCCCAAATAATTACTCACAGCCTCTAAAGTATTAGCCGTACTTTCTTCATATTTAGCAATAATAGCATTCTCAGATTTATTATAGGATATAAATCCATATATCATAAGTAATGCGATTGGTATTAATAAGCCAATTGTTAACTTAATACTAATTTTCTGAAACTTGTCCCAATGCAACCCATTCAATTATCTATATCCTCCTAGAGATTATTTTCAATCCAGACAGGTGCAGTAGCAGCATATTCCCCATTATCCTGATATACCTTCATAAAATAATAACGCGATTGACTCGTTAGCGTAACCTTGTGCTCGACTGTATGGCCAGTGGTTGTGATTGTACGTAAGACCTCACCCTTCTCCCCAATGATTTCTACTTTTATAATCGGGCTTTCATCGTCTCTATTTTGTGCAATAAACCTAATATCATATTGGTCCGCTTTATTAATTCTGGATCCCATGATATGATCATTAACCCAAAACCAAACCTTTAAATGTATTGCACAGGTAAAATAAGCACGGCGGTGCTGTAATGCATCGTATAAATGCTCTGTTGTGAGTTCTTCCATCAATATGGCTGTTCTCATATTGTTTTGTGTACCCCAATTATCCTTGTGATTATCTTGGTTTCCAACCGGGCATACATGCCATCCTTTGTCCAGAGCAGTTATATAATATGATAATCCTCCACAATACGGAGATTCCAAGTAGCTTATTTCCATCATATACATTACTTGATCTACCTCTTCATCATATGGCTCAAAATAATCCAGATGGCGGTTGCCGCAAGACCATGGATGATTCCATTGATTGATTGAGTTCGGATATTGTTTTATCGTATTGTAATATTCTTCCACATTGTTATACTTGACTTCATATGTATTTAAGTAAAAGTCGATGTTGAAGATATTCATATGACCAAATTGATTATACCACGTGGTCTCTGAGCCTATGAGTGCCAAAAACACTCCATCTTCTGTCTTTTCCTTGGCACATCGCTTTAAATCTACCCATTTTCTACTTTTATCATAATCAAAAGCCTCATCAAACAAATTGCTGTGTTCTGTTATGGCTAAGAAGTCCAATCCGGCAGTATAACGAGCATAATCATAGGCATACTCGGGAACAGCTGCTCCATCTGAGAAACGTGTGTGGCTATGCAAATTGCCAAAATAGATCTCGTACTTACCATCGTGGCAATTGGTTATCTCCTGTTTTTTCTGCGTTGGTGTCGGAAGTGGTGATTTTTTTACAAACGACAACCATGCAAGCATCAAGGATTGGGGTTCCTCCAAATCGGTCATAACGAAATATACATCATGAATACCCTTGACCTCTGTACCATCATGTTTCTTTAGATCACAAGCCAACTCCGTCCAGGGTGTATACTGGCGAAATGCAAGCATCGTCCCAATCACTTCTCCGTTAAGGTCATCCAAACGTAGTTCGATCGTAATGTGCTTTTGCTTATCCGTACATGGGAACCCAAATTCTCCCCTGAAATGATCCACTCCATTTTCCGAAAAATCTATCTGCCTGAATAACAGATAGCTCCCGGCACAACTTGATGACATTATTCTGTCTATCTGACCCTGCTCTATATCATCAACCTCGATTTGTTGAAAGCCTTCTGATTTATCACATTGAACCGCAGGTATTTTCATGCCTGATCTATTCGGTAACTTTTCATATATCTCATTTTCTTCATAACCATATACATTAAAGTTTCTAATCTGCACACTCATACCGTTCGAACAATATGTCATGGTAATTCTTATATATCGAGCCACAAAATCTACTGAATAATTTACAGGTTCTGTATGATTAATCGTGTTATCCGTTGCATCAACAGCCAACGTCCAGTTCAAATTATCGCAGCTATATTCAATGAAGTAACGATAAAATCTATTCATCGTTACTCCCAAATCCAGCTGAATTTCAGCTATTCGATGAATACCTTCTAAATCAATTTTCAACCACTGATAATAGGGCTCTGCTTTCCAATAGGTATCCTTTCTGCCATCAAGAACATTGAGTGCAGCATTATCCTCTATCTGGCTTTGAGCCCAAGCAAGTTTCCCTTTGCTCAGTAGTATCAAATCCTTTTGCTTAATCATATCTAATCGCATCCTTTATCTAGTTTGATTTATGCCAATTTACTACCCCTTGATAGCTCCCAAGGTAACTCCTTTAACAAAATTCTTCTGTATTAAAGGATAAAGCATTAACATCGGAAGACTTGCAACTACAATTACGGCATATTTAATACCTTCACTTAACAGTACCTGATCAACCAGGCTTTCGCCTTCTCCTCCCGCCATTGACACAATAAGAATATTACGAATCACCATTTGCAAAGGTAACTTCCATCTATCTTTAATATAAATCAACGCATTGAAGTATGCATTCCAATGTCCAACACCATAATACATAGCCATTACAGCTATAATTGGTTTTGACAAAGGTAAAATAACTCGTCTCAGTGTACCAACATTACTGCATCCATCAATAAATGCTGCTTCCTGAATCTCCAATGGTATTGAACTCTGAAAATAAGTACGCATAATAACTAAATTCCACACACTTACAGTTCCTGGTAATACAATTGCCCATATATTGTTATATAATCCAAGCGTATTCTTATAAATCAGGAAAGTCGGAATTAACCCACCGCTAAAAAACAATGTAAAAGTAAACATTAAGGTTAATACATTGCGCCCCTTAAAATCTCTTCTCGATAATGGGTATGCTGCCATTGTAGTCATTATAATATTGATTGATGTACCGACAACCGTATATTTAATTGAATTTAAATAGCCAGTCAAAATATCTTCGTTCTGAAACACCTTTTTATAGGCATTTAAATTAATCCCTTTCGGAAGGAACCATATATTACCTTTTACAATCTCCATCGGATTACTTAAGGACGCACTCACCACATAGATTAGCGGATAAATCGTAACCACTAAAATCACAACGAGAGCGACATAAATAATCAAATTAAATATCTGATCGCCCAAAGATCTTTTCATTTTTTGCTTCATGTTAATCCTCCATCACCATAAGCTGGTTTCACCAATTTTTTTAGCTGCCTTGTTTACTATAATAATGAGAATAAAATTAATAACTGAGTTGAATAGACCAACCGCAGCCGAGAAGCTAAATTGAGAACCAGAAATACCCATTTCGTAAACATATGTAGAAATAACACTTGACGAAGCACGATTCAGATCATTTTGCATAAGAAATACTTTTTCGAATCCGACATCCATGATACTTCCAAATTGCCTTATTAGCATAATTGTCGCTGTAGGTATCAACGCAGGGATGGTAATATGAATCAAGCGCTTAAAGTTATTGGCACCATCGATGGCTGCTGCCTCATACAACTGTATATCTACGCCCGATAAAGCTGCGATATAGATTACAGCATCAAAGCCCATGTTTTGCCATATTCCGGAAATTACATAAATAGGCTTAAACATGTTCGCTTCAGTCATAAAGTAAATAGGTTCGCCTCCAAAGGCAACAATAAAGTTGTTGATTAAACCACCAGTGGGTGATAAGAAACTGATTACCATACCTACTACTACAACAGTGGATAAGAAATGTGGTGCAAAGGTCACAAATTGTACACTTTTTTTAAACCATTTGCATTTTACCTCATTAAGCAGCAGGGCAAATATGATTGGCATCGGAAATGCAAATACCAAGGTAAGTACACTAATACCCAAGGTATTTTTTATTAGGGACACAAATTGATAGTTATTAAAGAAGCGAGTAAAATGCTTAAATCCAACCCACGCACTTCCCCATATCCCTTTTCTGGCTGAGAAATCTTTAAAAGCAATCTGAACACCATACATAGGCAGGTATTTAAACAGAATAAAATATAAAACCACCGGAAGTATAAGAAGATATAGATCCCAGTTTTTACGTATGGAGCGTGGAAATAACTTTTTAAAACCATTATTCATTTTGTCCAAAGTGATTAGCTCTCCTTTTCAATATAGAATACACCCTATAAGCCTATCGTTCCCTACTAACAAGATTGATTGTTAAGCTTATTACTTATAAGGAGCTTTATCTGAACATATGTGTCCTGTCCAGACAAAGCTTCCTTATTATGACCTAATTTAGTCTTTTCAATTCTAAAACTTTATTATTGCTGTCTATATCTTGTGTATGCTTCATTATACAATGCTTTTAGATCTTCCAGACCCATCTTATTCAGTTGATCTACATAACTATCAAACTCATCCAGGGAAACCTTTCCTTGTACGAACTCTGCAGTACGCTGATTAACCAAGGATGTAATATCCGTTTCAAGTGAAAGCTTCGCTTCCGACTCTTCCGTAGTAAAACTAAATGGTGCCCAAAGCTCCTTCGGCAGATATTTCGCCATGTTCGCAGAAGCCGCCTTCGGAACCGGTTGAGTCTCTCCACCCTTAAAGAAATCCTCATAAATAATTGTAGGTAATGATCCTCCGGCATAGGGTACATATTTAGATACTACTTGATCGAAGGATGATCCTTCCGGAATATTGTTTACTATTTCTGATAGGAAATCATAGGTGCCATCTGCATTCTTCTGATAAGAAACACCTTCAATTCCTAAATATAACATTTTGGTGCCTTCTTCACTGTAGAAATAGTCAACCCATCTCATCGCTGCTTCTGGATATTGACAATTACTGCTGATTAAAAATGCTCCACGAGAACCAATATGACCTCTTGCGGCAGTATATAATTGATCGCCATTCGGTCCAGCCAAAGCTGTTTCTAATCCAACAAAGTCATCCGCATTAGAATTAGCTCTACTTACAACATTTGCAAAGGAAAAGCCGCCGATAAGTTCTTGTTCATTTTTAGATAATATTGCCGGACCATCGTTGGTGAATATTTCCTGATCGATTAATTTCTCGGAATACAAGCGATTAAAGTAGGCTAACATTTCTTTATAGCTCTCTGATGCAGGGAAGAAACGAAGCTCCCCAGTCGCCGGATCAAGATCCCAGTTACCATTGCCTACACCCTCATTACCAAGTCCGAAGGCACCACGAAGCACCAGCATAAGATTGCTTAAGTCGTCTGATGTTAATGGAATCTCATCCTGTAATCCATTCCCATTAGGATCACCATTACGGAAGGCAGTAAGTACATCATATAATTCTTCTGTAGTTGTAGGTAAAGTCTTACCAGTAGCTTCAAGCCATTTTTTATTCATAAATAATTTGCTTGTGATTTCTATACTGGGAGAATCGGTAAGGTTTGGTAATGCATAGATGGATCCATCTGCCATAGGTACACCGCTGGCTACGTCAGGATATTTTTCTGTAATTGCTTTATAGTTTGGAGCATAATCTTCGATTAATTGACTCAGCTCTAGGAAAGCACCATCTGCACCATATTTGGAGATGTCATTATCCGGCACTTTTGCTCTGAAGAAAAGGTCCGGCATTTCGCCGCTGGCTAAAGCCAGGTTTCTTTTTTCACCTATTTCCGCACTAGTATAAGCTTCCCATTCAATATGAATACCAGTCATTTTCTCATATTCTTGCCAAACTAAAATCTCATTCCAATCGATTGGTTGAGCCGGGCTTATTACTACCATAGCAGTAAGCGTGATCGGTTCTTTTACAATAGGGAAACCAGTTGCATTCATGTAATCTGGTACGTTCACCGCTGTAGCATCCGTTCCATCCCCCGGCGCTGTTGTAGCTGTCGCATCTGTTTTTTCAACCCCTGTTTCTGCCTTTGTCGGTTCATTTGGTGTATTGCTTGTTTTTGAACATCCAGCCAGGAAATTCACAGCCATCATACATACCATTACCCCGCATAGCAATTTCTTTCTCATAAATTTGCCTCCTAATGATTATAATGTTATAACGTGTTGCTTTATAAAAAATGAATAATATTTTCTATTATTCATTCATTATCCCAATCTATCCTGACAGTTATACCTGACGTTTTTTTATCACATGTTTATACTGGTACCTCTCACCACGAACATAACTTTCACAAAATACAATATATCTATCCTTTGATCTTGTAAACTGGGTAACATGCATTACCGCAGCATTCTTCTCTAGATTCATTATTTCTGCAATATGATCAGGGCAATTCTCCGCTTGTATTTCTTCCTCCGCTTCTTCAGGAGAAATACGGGAATACTTATAAATTGTCGGATACAATCCGTTGTTTATAATCTCCTCTTTCGTTACTCCTTTTAGAAGCTCTTCCGGTACAATCGATTTCTCCCAGGCAAAGGTCTCCTTGCCAATCAAACGATAGCGCTCAATTACATATACCATGTCAGAATTTGAAAGCTTAAATATCTCCCTGATTGCCAAACTTGGTTTCTCCTTTGCCAAATCAAGAACTTTAAACTCGGATTGAAGACCTTTCTTTTCAATTTCCTGAGAAAGACTAAAGTAACTGGTTAACTGCTGCTCGAATTTTGGTAAAGTAACAAAAGTTCCTTTCCCCTGCTTACGAATCAGATATCCCTCTTGAACTAAGCGATTTACTACTTCTCTAACCGTAATTCGGCTTACTGAATATTCATTGCATAGTTCGCGTTCACTAGGAATCTGGTATCCCTCGGACCAAGTTCCGTTACTAATATTTTCAAACAATATACTATATAATTGATATTGTAATGAAGTCGGTAAGCTATCATCTAACATATCGTTCTCTCCTTATTCATAACCTAGTATTGATTTCTAAAATTCTCAAAATTAAATATTCTCTTATTTATAGATATCCTTTTAGTAATATACATCTTAACCAATTTTACCTGCTGTTTTTATTGTAGTGTTGTATATATGAATAAAGATTAATTAGTTGATGGTCTCCCACATCTACGCCTCAGGTGGTTATAACATTATGTCGTTATGTTATTTTAGCAAATTTCCACACAGATTGTCATTATAAATAAAGTACAATAATTATAAGTTCTATTGTACAAATTGCACAATCAACGTTTCAATTTGCCAAAATGGATAATCTAATACAACAGCTACCCTAGGACCGTTTTACTTTGCATGCGAATTATTTAAATCAACTTTAAAGATATATTTATCTCCTCTTACAACGGAATAAGTATATTCAATAATTGAGTTCTCTTCATAACTATATCGTTCAAGTAAGGTGCATGGAATATTAGCCGGGATTTTTAGTAATTCCCGTTCGTGTCGGCTTGCTAAAATCGGGTAAAAGGTCTCAGTGGCTCGTTCCGCATGAAAATCATATTTATCATGTAGATATGTATAGAGAGAACCCTGGTTTTTTAGATATTCAATATTTATGTGGTGAAAACGTTCCTTCGGAAGATAAGTGGTCTCAAGCATAATCGGATAGTCCTTAGCACTTCGCAACCGTACCAGCATATGAAAAGTGGTTCTTACCGGATAGCTAAGCTTCTCAGCCAGGCTCTTGTCTATTTGTATTAATTTATATTCAATTATTTCGTTATTGATCAGTATGTTACTTCTTTTTAACTCATCGGTAAAAGAATAAAAGTTTGTTAGGGGTTGTTCAAATACCTGAGGTTTTATAAATGTACCGTTTCCTGCAATTGTATATACAAAACCATTCTCCTTTAATTTGTTCAAGGATTGTCTGATGGTAGAACGACTCACATGATATTTCTCACATAAATAGCGTTCCGAAGGTAAAGGAGTGTTTTCTACATACTCTGATCTTCGAATTCCATCTAAGATATCTTGATACACCTTAATGTATAATGCATTACTATCCATATGTTCTCTCCTGATGTTCTTTCATATAGCTAAATTATACTTGAGTAGATTTATGAAAGCAAGAATAAACATATTAAAACAATACCACCGGTACAGCATGTATGCAAAATGTAATAATACCAAGCTGCATATTGGGCGCTATTTTCCAAATCCATTGAAAACAGCACATGCCATATATATAATACGCATAAGAAAAGTGATCACTTTCTGCGTTAATCAAAGAAAAAACATAACTGTTATAACAGATGCAAATGATGGCAGAGAAAGAGGAAGGCAAAGCATTCAGGAGGAGATAAAATGTATTTAACAGAACAAGAAATAATGAATCAACATATTGCTCTTCAAAAGACCTATGAGTATATCCTGTCTAAGAAAGAAGAAACGGAAGCATTCTTTGATAAATATTCATCAAGAAGATTTGTAATTATTGGCTGCGGATCAAGCTATATGTTAGCAAAAAGCGCACAGAGACTCTTAGCAGCAAGTAAAGCAACTGCGGCTAGCGCGATAGCAGGCGGAGATTATCTGATCCATTCTGATTTTTATGAGGAAACCATCAAAGACAGCATCATAATCACACTCTCTCGTTCCGGACAGACATCTGAGATTGTTAGAAGTGTAAAATATATCAAAGAGAAGTATGGTAATCCTATCATTTCTCTTTCCATGAAGACGGATAATGACATAATGCCATATAGTGATTTGGATCTTACGATGGAATGGTGTTATGACATGAGTGTGTGTCAGACCAGAACAGTAACCAATCTCTATACGGCCATTTTAATGCTGACTGCAATTTATAATAAGGACAGCATCATGCTTGAGGCAGTGAAAGCGGCAGTTGATAGTAATGAGGAATATAAAGTACACTACCGACCTTTGCTGAGAAAGTTAGCGGAAATGGATTGGGACAATGCCATCGTATTGGCAGATGGTGCAGTTTGTGGTATTGGAGAAGAAGGTGCTTTAGCATTTTCTGAGATATCCATGATTACCGGTAAATTCTTCAATCTTCTGGATTACCGACATGGTCCGATAGTATTAAACGATCAAAGGACACTTACCGTTATATTAGTAAGCCCAAATGATACAACACTTCAAGGGGACTTGGTGGCTGATATAAAATCTCATGGCGGCGTTGTTGTCACAGTATCAAATCAGAAAGGTAATCCATATGAGGTGGCTGCAAATATCTGTATTGAGGGAATAAAGACATTTGATGCAATGGGCATTCCCTTTATCTATGTAATGCAGATGTTGGCATATGAAAAAGCACTAGTTCTGGGAACCAATCCGGATGCCCCTACTGGACTCGATGCATTTATCACATTGTAATAAACGAAAGGAAGGAATAATGATATGCTGGTAACTTCAGAGCAATTATTATTGGCTGCGCAAAAAGGAAATTATGCTGTGGGCGCGTTCAATATAGAAAATATGGAAATGGCACAGGCTGTTATTGAAACGGCTGAAGAAATGCATGCACCTGTAATACTACAGACCACTCCTTCAACAGTTCGTTATGCCGGATTGGGTTTGTTTTATGCTAACGTTTCTACCTTAGCTAAGAATGTCTCTGTTCCGGTAGCATTGCATTTGGATCATGGTTCAAGCTTTGAGTTAGCGGTACAGGCAATCCGAGAAGGATATACTTCGATTATGATTGATGGTTCACATGAAAGCTATGAAGATAATATTGCGCTGACAAAAAAAGTTGTAGATATAGCTTCGCCGATTAATGTACCTGTAGAAGCAGAGCTGGGTAAAGTAGGCGGAAAAGAAGATGATTTGGATGCCGGTAAATGCAATGGATACACTGATCCTTTTGAAGCAAAGGAATTTGTAGAGCGAACAGGGATTCAATCTCTTGCAGTAGCAATCGGTACAGCCCATGGCTTTTATGAAGGAACTCCAAAGCTTGACCTGGAAAGATTGAAGGCAATCCGTAAAGTGGTAGATATTCCTCTGGTGTTGCATGGAGCGTCAGGTTTATCCGATCAAGATGTGATGGAATGCATCAAAGAGGGTATCTGTAAAGTAAATTTCGCGACGGAACTTCGTGCAGCATATACGGAGGGGATAAAAGAAACGATTGAGAAAGATCCGAAGGTATATGATCCTAAAAAATACGGAAACGCCGGTAAGGATAAACTGAAGCAATTAGTACAGAACCGTATGTCAATCTGTGGATGTATAGGAAAGTACTAAGCCGGACAACACATCCATTTCTGTCCGATTACAATCGAATGAATGGATGTGTTCTAATAAATCATATATAAAATTTTGAAGGGGATGCTGCAGCATCCCCTTTGTCTAATTATATCGCTTACTTTATATAGAATGTTCTCGACGGCCTTACATTCTTTTACTATATACATTATATGCAATCACATAAGCAAAGGCAAATGTGCTTACTACCAGCAGCAACAGCTTCACTAACTCAGGATAGAACAGGCCTCCAATCAAACCAAGACCATACATAACAATTAACATGGTAATTGATGCTACTTGGAATGCACGGTTACTGATCTCCTTGATTCGTTCATCCCCATTACTAATCCTGCTTGCCTTCAGCTTCTCCTCGTCCTTAAGCATACGCATATTTTTGATTAGCATTACGATAGATGCCCCAAGTAATCCTGTCCCGACGCCGGTATAGACTCCGAGCATCTCCTCCTTAACATCCAACTTCCAATAATATCCCGCCAGCAATGCGATAATTATGGTGATAGCACCTATTAGGCCAACTCCGGCAAATCGGTAGATACGAACCTTAACCACTTCCCTATACTCCTCATTAGTCTTTGCTGTTGTTCCACATAATAATCCTCTCATAAATTCTCTTCCTCCTGATCAAAAATAAAAATATCCTCAATTGAAACTTCAAAAAACTGTGCCAACTTATGCGCTAGTATTAAAGAGGCATTGTATCTGCCACACTCTAGGGAGATGATTGTCTGCCGGGTTACCCCCACCGCATCTGCCAACTCATTCTGCGTTACTTTTTTCGCCTTTCGCAGCTCCTGTATCCTGGTCTGCATCCTTACACCTCCTTTATAATGTTTAGTTTGCTTTACATTTTTAGTATAGTACGCTTTACACTAAATGTCAAGCACATTTTACATCAAATGTTAAGTTTATTTTACTTTGACTTTTATACCTTTCTTTGAATTAGGTTTTATGTAAAAGAAATCTAAATTACTTTGAAAAATTTATTAAATGCACTTGTATTCTTGACGTAATTCATACCTTTTGCTATAATTGCTAGATGAAAGGACGAGGTGCTACACTTGGACGAATCAGTCAGTCGGTATCAACATATTAATATAAAAATAGAGTGAATAAGGGAACGATAGAAAGTACGCTTGGCGCACTTTTTATTGTCATGAATTAAGAGGACAATTATTTATTGTCCTTTTTGTAATACTTATTATTCTTGCCTATCTCCACTGACTAGGTTATATCGCGCCATACTGAGCACCAGTTCGTTATCAAATCGATTCTATTCTTAGGATAACCGGGAATAGAAACTATACTTTTATTTATACTTATTTTTTGAAGGGGGAAACTTTTTTGGACAGTGATCCTATATTAGGACAAATATTATTACAACTTTTTCTTATTCTTTTGAATGCAATCTTTGCATGTGCAGAAATTGCTGTTATTTCCATGAACGATAATAAACTCTCAAAACTCTCTGCCAGTGGTGATAAACGAGCCATTAGATTATCAAAGCTAACTGCACAGCCGGCACGATTTCTAGCAACAATTCAAATAGGTATCACCTTAGTAAATCTTCTTGGTAGTGCGTTTGCAGCTGAGAACTTCTCGGATCGACTAACCAATGCTATGGTTAATCTGGGTGTCAAAATACCTGTATCGGTCCTTGATACCATATCCGTTATCATTATTACCCTAGCTCTTACTTATTTTACCGTTACATTCGGTGAGCTTATTCCAAAGCAGATTGCTATGAAAAAGTCAGAACAGCTTGCACTTGGAATGTCCCAATTAATTTATATTGTATCTAAAGTCTTTAGTCCAATCGTCTGGTTATTAACTGTCTCGGCAAACGGTCTACTAAAATTACTGGGTATTAATCCAGATGAAGAGGATGATGACAATGCGGAGGAAGAAATCCGCATGATGATTGATGCAGGAAGCGAAAAAGGAACGATACATCCTGATGAAAAGAATATGATTCAGAATATCTTCGAATTCGATGATATTATTGCCGGAGAGATAATGACACATAGAACAGAGGTTTCTCTTTTGTGGAGTGATGAGACGGATGAACAATGGGAACAGACAATTATCGAAAGCAAACATTCCGTATACCCCATCTGCTCAGAGAGCCCTGATAATATAATAGGTATTTTATATGTAAAGGATTACTTTAGATTAACTGACAAGTCACGTGAGAACGTGATGAAAAAGGCTGTTCAGCAAGCATATTTCGTACCAGAATCAGTGAAAGCCGACGTACTATTTCGTAATATGAAGGTTAGCAGAAACCATTTTGCTGTAGTACTGGATGAATACGGCGGTGTTAGCGGAATTATTACCATAAACGACTTACTGGAGCAATTAGTGGGCGATCTTGAAGATGATATCGCTGCCCCTAAGGATGTACCGCAAATCGAGCGCATTGACTCAAACACCTGGCTTATACAAGGAACCACTCCCTTAGAAGATGTTTCTCAGCAGATTGGCGTACTACTTCCTGAAGAAGATTACGATACCTTCGGTGGTTTTGTTTTTGGTATCTTAGGTACAATACCCGATGATGGAAGTACGCCTGAAATAGAGGATTTCGGATTGGTTATTAAAACACAAAGTATTAAAGATCATCGACTGGAAAGCGCTATCGTTTGCTTGTCAGATACCACTAATAAAATTTAAGTTATCTCATCCAATCATTTGATAGATGTATGTATTTATAGACTTGTGAAGTAAGTATTAAGGCCAGCTTAAATGGTTTAAACCATTTAAACTGGCCTTTTCTGTAACCTATTCTGTCAAATCATCTCAGCAAGCATATTCTCCATCTGCTGTAGGAACTCAATTACACTACACATAATACTGGACTTCTTTGTCATCTTTACATTCAAATTATCTATTTTCTCACCAAAGGAATCAACCACATCAGATACAGCACCCATACCCTGTGCCGCACCGTTCATTCTCGAACTGGTTTCATCAATGCCATCAATAATCTGCTTACTAAAGTCCTTGACTTCCTCAGTGCACTCCGTAACCTGCTTAATATTTTCCTTTACATCATTGACCTTTTCAAGATTCTCGGAGCTTGTGGCTATTGAAGCGAGTATTTCATTGTTCATATTATTGATACTAACCAATAGCGCCTGAATGCTCTCATCAATACCAGCTACTAATTGCTTAGTGGAGTTTGAAAGCTCACGAATCTGCCCAGCAATAACGGTAAAGCCCTTTCCTGCTTCTCCGGCTCGTGCCGCCTCGATGGAGGCATTTAGTGCCAGTAGATTTGTCTTACCAGCAATACCAGTGATGGCATTTGACATATCCCTAATGTTCGCAAAATCTCCCTCCAGATGCTTAAAGACCTCCAGTACCGAATCCAGCTGGTGATTTGTCGCCTGAATTTTATCTGCCATGATCGTGACATTTCTTGTAGTTTCATTAATTACTGCGTCAGAATGATCGATTATCTCGTTAATATGGGTGGCATGGGAGCTGAAATTCTTAAAATCTTCATTGATATTAGAAAACATGTCACTAACACTACTAATCTGTGAATATGTATTTTTAACATCATCCATATATTTTGAGACTTCCACTTCCTCTTCCATCAGCTGCTCAATCTTCTCTTCAATATGTAAGACTCCAAACTCTATGCTTTTTGCCATTGCTTTATCAGCATCCGTCTGCTCGATGGCTGTTTCCTGATCCTTGATCATTATCTCGTCTTCATTTTTTCTCGTAAACCAACTCACAACAAACCCTCCTATTCGAACACGGCTAAAATCATTGTCTGATTGAAATGCTGTTCCTTTAATTGCTCCCCATAACCGGCAAAGCCTATGAAATTACCGACTGAAGCTCCCACCTCTTGCGCAAACTCATTCAGATATCCTTCACTCTCAAAAAGAATCGAACGGGCCAGACAGTTAACCATAAGGGTCAGACTGGGTCTTTTGCATTCTTGCCTAACCAGCTCCAAGGTTCTTTTTATTACGGATCTATAATCATCTGGCTCTAACAATACAACTTGAGAATTATTATAGATTCTGGCATGGTATGCCATACCCTTGTCCTTGACAATGGACTTATTGGCGGAAATGTACATCTCATTGCCGATAATACGGCCCACCGGATAGCTGTCCAGATATGCAGGTAGATCCTTTAGTGTTACACCCATGGCATCTGCCATCACCTGAGCTGCCGGCTTATTATCATATTCATAGACAATTCTATTTCGAACATCCACCTTCGTAGATTTAAAGTAATGCTTGGTAGGTTTATAGATGTTCTCACGATAAAAACGAATTCTTCCCTTCAGATTCTCAATCATAACAAAAACACAGGCGTTATTATACACCTGACCATTTAGTGAAATAAGAGACTTCTCAGCCCTTCCTTTATCACCTGCTGAGCCGCCAAATACGGGGATTTTCTTTTTAGACAATACAGAATTTAAAGTGGACAGGACTAATTCTTCACAACTGATGAGTGCACTGGAAAATTCAAGACACATAGTATTCTCTGGATTGTTATACCTAGCCGCTAAGTTCTCCACTCTTTCATAATACTTCAGAGCATATTTATCTACATCCTCTAACAAGCTTGCCTCACACCGAATTCCATCTTCAAAACCCAACACCATCAAGGTATCCTTATATGCACCTTCCTTGCAGAATGCTGCAAAGGTTGTCGCACCCATGGTGATGGCATCCGGAAACCTTTTCTTTATCTCCCTCGCATATTGAGGAAACTCGTCTACACCCGAAAAGAACAGTATTAATTGGGGATTATTTAATCCCGTGGTTGCTTCTTCAATTGCATTATGAATATCCGCATTATTGCTTCTAGCAATCTTGTAGTTCATCTTCTGTTCATCCTTCCAATTGTCTGATTTGCTTGTAGCTGCCTTAACAAATTAATTAGGGTACATGATACTATATTTTATTTTATCTTTCAAGTAAGAATTATGATTATTGTAGTGTATTTCTAATATCAGAAGATGCAAAGAAGGATAATACACTCCCTCGCAGATCAATTGTAGATATGCTTCCGACTAGCAGGGTATATTATCCTTTCAGATTGCTGTTATTCAATTATCCAAATGTTTATTATCTCTCAAAGCTGATTGTCTTCCAAGCCTCACTATTCACAACCAAATCATAATTGGCGGTCCATTCCTTATACAGCTCGGCAAATAGTTCACTTCTTCTCTGGTTGATAATTTCTTCCTTCTTCTGAGTGGTGGCATCCTCATCATAATCCGATACACAATACAGGATATGCCAGCCATACTCTGTCGTAATGATATCACTCACCTGACCCGTTCTAAGGGTAAATGCCGCTTGCTCAAAGGAGTCACTGTATTCCTCCGGGCCCTCACCTCGGCCAAAGGTATACTCTATGGTCTCTGCTTCCGTTTTCGATTCAGCCAGAGCTTTGAAATCCTCTGTAGTCTTTGCCTGCTCCAGCAGATTTTTTACCTTCTCGTAGGCTGCTGCCTTATCCTCCGGAGATAATTCGATGGCCTTGCCTTCACTGTCATAATTGACGCTATTGATTAGTATATGCTGAATTGTAACTTGTTTTGATTCCAAATCAGATACCTTATTATCAACATTAATGGTAAAATGCTCAAATGTCTTTTCTGCGAGAAGATTGTCTGCATAAATCTGTCGTAACAGCTCCTCAGTAAACAGATATTTACTGATATCCTCTGAGGCTAGTCCATTAAAGTGTTCCTTGGCATAAGCGTTGGCATCAGCCAACTCCTCCTCCGTCAAGGTGATTCCTTCCTTTGCCGCCTCTGCACCAATGATCTTTAGCTCGGTAATCTGATTGATCACTTCCTCCTTAATCATCGATCCAAAGGTCTCACCGTTTCCTAAAATATCAGCATCCCAGATATCATTACCATACTCTGTCTCATAATTTTCCTGGGCTGATTTCAGATAGACCATTGCTTCATTATAATAGACCCGCATATCTCCTATCATGATCATCAGCTCACCAGAGTTGGTCTGGACCTCCGGACTGTTCTCCTCCTGTACCTTTTTATCCACGATATAGTAAGATAATTCCGTCACTGTCTCTTTATCAACATCATAGGAGATATATAGCTCCTTTTCATTTTTCAGATAGGTATAAGTAACTGCATTTTTCTCGGTATTGATTGTTTTGGTGATCTCTTTTCCAAAGCTTTCAGCCAGCAACACATCCGCCTCTGCCTTGGTCATTCCGATATATACCCCATAGACCTTATATTCAGCGGCCCCATTTAACAGTGTTATAGCACTTACCTTTCCATCCGGAGCCATAATCTGAACCACATTCTCCATACGATATACACCGGTACCCTGCTCTACAAGCTCCGTACCAGACCTCTTCTCGAAGGTCGATACCGATTTTCCTATATAATTCGTTAATTCATATCGTTCTTTACCAACCCGACAGGCTGACAGCAACATCAGCAGCAGTAATGTGGATAACACGATAATTAATTTACGACTTGTCCTCATGATTGATTCCCCTCGTATATATAGTAGTAGTATTTATGGTCCCTCTCCAAGGACTGTATGTGATACTATTTAAGCTATTGTGATTCGTTTAATTCTGTAGTAATATCTTAAAATCCGCTAGGAGCTTATATAGTTGATCAAATATTGCTATCGTTTCATTCCGACCCTTTTGACTACTCTGTAATCGATACACAAAATAAGGATCGGACTGTGGTATCAACTTAAGATTGTTCTGATATTTTAGCATAAGCTCAGGGATCTTTTCAACTGCAAGCTTTGCCTTTGGATACATAATAAATTTTACCTCCTTATCCTTGTGTATCAGCTGAACGATGTAAAGCTTGTGACTAATTGCCTTAATCAGTGCAATATTTAGTAGATTATTTACCGCAGTAGGCATATCTCCAAAGCGGTCGATAAGCTCCTCCTGCATATCCATCATTTCCTCTTCATTCTCTATCTCAGCAATCCTCTTGTAGATATCCAGTTTCTGTACCTCATTCTTAATATAGGTAGCCGGTATAAAGGCATCCATATCCATATCCACCGTTGTCTCGTAGGTCTCATCCAATGAGGTCTCATCCCCTTTCATGGACTTGACTGCTTCGTTAAGCATCTTACAATACAGATCATAGCCTACCGCTTCCATATGGCCGCTCTGCTCCGCCCCGAGGAGATTACCTGCTCCTCGAATCTCCAGATCACGCATAGCAATCTTAAAACCAGAGCCCAGCTCCGTAAATTCCTTAATAGCATGAAGACGCTTCTCTGCGATTTCCTTTAGCATCTTGTCCCGGCGATACATCAAAAAGGCATAGGAGGTCCGATTGGATCGTCCGACACGTCCTCGTAACTGATAGAGCTGAGAGAGTCCCAGGCGGTCTGCATCATCGATAATCATGGTATTAACGTTGGAGATATCCAGTCCAGTCTCAATAATCGTGGTGGACACCAGAACATCAATCTCCCCCGAGATAAAATCAAACATGATCTTCTCCAAGGTTCTCTCATTCATCTGTCCATGGGCAAAGGCTACATTGGCTTCAGGACATAACCGTGCCACATTATTGGCAATCTCATCAATACCGTTAACCCGATTATAGACATAGTATACCTGGCCATCCCTCGCAAGCTCGCGGTTGATCGCTTCTCGAATAATCTCATCATTATGCTCCAGTACATAGGTTTGAATCGGGAGACGGTCTACCGGAGGTTCATCTAATACGCTCATATCACGAATCCCAATCAGGCTCATATGAAGTGTCCTGGGTATGGGTGTCGCTGTCAAGGTAAGCACATCGACATCCTTCTTCATCTGCTTAATCTTCTCTTTGTGGGTAACTCCAAAACGCTGCTCCTCATCTACAATTAAAAGTCCCAAATTCTTAAACTTTACATCGGAGGACAGAACCCGATGAGTGCCTACAATAATATCAAGGCTTCCTTTCTTCAGTCGTTCCAAGGTCTTCTTCTGTTCGGCAGCACTTCTAAAACGAGACAATACATCGATACTAACCGGGAAATCCATCATACGCTGTACCAGAGTATTATAATGCTGCTGGGCCAGGATTGTGGTAGGTACCAATACCACCACCTGCTTTCCGTAGGACACCGCTTTAAAGGCAGCTCGTATTGCTATTTCTGTCTTGCCATAACCAACGTCTCCACAGATTAGACGATCCATGATGCGATTACTTTCCATATCCTTCTTGGTTGCCTCAATGGCACGAAGCTGATCCTCTGTCTCATCGTAAGGAAATGCCTCCTCGAATTCCCTCTGCCATACGGTGTCCTCTCCGAACTGAAAGCCGATCTTCTGCTGTCGCTGGGCATACAGCTCGACCAGCTCCTTGGCCACCTCTTGAACCGCACCACGTACCTTTGCCTTTGTATTCTTCCATTCTATAGAGTTCAGCTTATTCAGTTTCGGCTTTCGACCTTCCGACCCGGAATATTTTTGGATCACATCTAGGCCTGTTGCAAGAACATACAACACGCCTCCACCGCCGTATTCTATCTTAATATAGTCCTTTGTAACCTTATCTACTTCAATCTTCTCGATACCCTTGTAGATACCAAGTCCGTGGTTTTCATGTACAACATAATCACCGGGTGTCAGCTCCGTAAAGCTTTGTATCTTGTTGCCCTCATAAGAGGATTTCTTTCTCTTTTTTTTCTTCTCACTGCCGAATATATCGCTCTCTGAGATAACAACCAGCTTAATCAGCGGATACTCAAATCCTCTGCGTAGATTGCCGTAGGCAACCATGATTTCACCACTTTGTAATACCCGATCCATATCCTCACTGTAGAAGGCACTTAGATTAAATTCTCTTAGATCCTCCGAAAGACGCATGGCTCTCGTCCGAGAGCCGGAAAGAAGGATTACCCTATATTTATTCTTCTTCCAACGCTCCAGATCCTTAATCAGAACCTCAAAATTATTATGATAGGACGCTACGGTCTGTACTGTAAAATCATACTTATGCTTCGGAGCATAAAAATTATTCTTAACCTCCATGGTACTGATGAGAACCGTATTGCGGTTCGCCAGCATCCCCATGACTTCCTTATAACCATAGATGACATCCGTCTGACCGGGAAGGATATAACCCTTCTCGATTCGACCGATCATGCCCTCTCGAAACTCAAGCTCAACCGCTTCTCCCTTTTCTGCCAGTCGTCCCGGCTCATCCAAGAAGAATATAGTGTCCTCCTGATCGAAATATTGGAAGAAGCTCATGGTCTCCTCGAAGAAATAATTGATGTAGCTTTCTAATGCCACTGAGCCTTGGTATGCATCTAGGTTGTCCTTAAATTCCTGAATAATCTGATGAATTCTGGCTGCTTCCTCAGTCTTAAACTGCTCTCGGAGCGCCTTATAATACTTTTTCTCCTCTTCCTCCAGCTTGCGAATACCCTCTCTGAGTCTTGCTTCATCAGGGATAATCTCGGCTGCCGGATAGATTACCAGCTCCTCCACCTGTTCAATGGAACGCTGACTACTGACATCAAAGGTACGGATGGAATCAATCTCATCTCCCCATAATTCAATTCGATAAGGTGCATCCTCTGTAAGCGGGAATACATCGATAATACCACCACGTACCGCAAAGTCTCCGGGGGCCTCAACCTGAGCCTGACGCTCATAACCGAGACGTACCAGATCCTCACTGAACTTGGTTAGCTTTATCGTGGAGGCGGTGCTCACTGTAAGAATACGCTCCCTCACCATGGAAAGCGGCAGCAACCGATCCATACCACCGTCCAGCGAAAGAATTATTGTGGCTTCCTTCCCCTCAATCAACCTACGAAGCACCTTGAGACGATCCCTAACTATGGCATTACCGTGGATATCAGCACTATAAAAGATGATGTCCTTGGCCGGATATAACAGAACTTCCTTATCATAAAGTCGATAATCCTCATAGATTTCCTTCGCTTTTAAATCATTGTAGGTTACGATAACACGATAGCGAAAGCCCTCTCCGAGTCCTTGCATCAGGTGGCATTTTTGGGAATCAATACAGCCGGTAACCTGTACCGGCAGAGATTTCTTTCTAATATTCTCCCTGATGTCTATAAATTCCTTTAGCTCCATCAGGGGCATGGTAAAGGTTTTCAACAGTATATCCTCCTATGAAAACAATAAACTTCAAATTTGTATTCTTATTATTTCTTTCGATTGTAGATATTCATTGCGGCATCAATATCACCGCTTGTAATCATTTTACAGGCATCAGAGGTGTTCTTTAAGGCCTCCCGAATGATTTCATTCTCCTCCTTGCTGAATCTGGAGAGCACATAATCTGCTAAGTCCCAGTTCTTCGGCTTATCACCGACTCCCACCTTAATCCTTGGAAATTCGTCGGTACCGAGATGGCTTATAATGCTCTTGATCCCGTTATGCCCGCCAGCACTGCCCTTCTTGCGAATACGTAGCTGCCCCACCTCTAGGCTGATATCGTCATAAATCACAATGATCTCCTCTGGTGACACCTTATAAAAGTCCATAAGTTCTCGTACACTTTCACCGCTTAGGTTCATATAGGTTGTAGGCTGAGCTAGTATAACCTTCTCTGCCTCTATATAACCCTTACCACAAATCGCCTTATGCTTCTTAAAATCCAAGGGTATCCGATAATCATCCGATATTCTTGTGATTGCATCCCATCCGATATTATGTCTTGTTGCCTGATATTCCTTGGTTGGGTTTCCTAACCCTACTATAATGTACATATATATTAACCTTTCTATTCTTAGCTTATCGTAAAATTTGCTAGACTTGCAACTTTTAATAAAGTATGTAATCAAACGAGCTAAACTTAAATTTTATGAATATTATATATAAAGCTAGCCTTGCAATCTTTCATTCATCATGTAATCAATCATATCAGTTTTAGAGATATTAAGTGAATCAAGTAAAAGTCTGTATTAAGTCGCAGCCGATGCTGCAGCTGCTGCTGCGGCGCCTGAGGCTGCTGCCATCACTACCATCTGCTGAGCGATCTGAATTCCCGTAATATTATTGGCTAGGGTATATTCCATGGTACTTCTCCTCGTATCTGTCAGATAATCATTGCAAACGATAGCGACTGATAACATGATACGCTCCGTACTGGTAATTGACCACACTCCAAAGCCTTTCTTCGTTTTGAGGTAGTCTTTTACGGCTACAATCTCAGCTACCAGCTTTGATGTATCCTCCTGTAAAAGAGCAATCACTCCCAGGAAGGATAGCTCAATCCCTGATCCTATTTTACATTTTTTATCCTTCAATTCCCGGTTCAGGTCAGCCACCCGCCTACATTTATCATAGGCTGTCTCCTCACTGAAGGTCAGCACATGGGAAAGAGCCTGCACCGAATTTGCCCCGATGAAATCTCCCTTGAGGATTCGATAGCACTCCTCCATCTCCTTAATAGCCTGATGCACTGGCTTATCCGACATAGCGAGTAGTGCTGCAAAGCCGTAATCATCTGAGGAGGTAATGAACCGATGGGCCTGCTTCATGGCATCATAATAGTTCTTTGCTGATTCAATCACTCTACGATAATTATAGGGATCTGCTTGCAAGGCTATTGAGATAGCTGCCAGCACCAGATACGGCGAGGCGTGAAAGCCCTGCTTCTTCATGGTATCATAGACGCTAAGGACACTCTTAAACATCGGCTCCGGATCTGATTGAAGAGATAGCATGACCGAGGACATAAAATTAGTAGAATCTTTAAACTGCGAAAAAACCCCCGTATTATCATTGATAATCTTACGGCATCGCTCGATTGCTTCGATATCTGCCTCCCGATTCTCCATGGTATATAGTAACGCACCTAATCTAGTATTAATCGAATAATTCCATTTGAATTTCTTACTTAACACATTATAATTGTTGGCAAACAAATCACATTTATTCGCTAAAGACTCCCTCATCATCTGATCCACCTCTACTTAGTTAATAACTGGGTACATGCGATATAATTATAAGCTTTTTGCTTGTTGGTGGCAACAAAAAAAGCAGCCCCCATAGCTGCTTTTTTCCCTTTAGTACAGTTTTTTGCTATTCTTCCTCTGTTTCCTCTGTTTCAAGTGCGGCGATCTCATACTTTTCGAGGATAATCTTCTGGATTCTATCCCTCGTGTCTGAGTTGATTGGATGAGCAATATCGCGATACTCTCCATCTCCGGCCTTTCTGCTTGGCATAGCGATGAATAAGCCCTTATCCCCTTCAATTACCTTGATATCGTGAACCACGAACTCGTTATCAAGTGTAATTGATACAACAGCCTTCATCTTTCCTTCCTTACTCACCTTACGCACGCGTACGTCGGTAATTTGCATGACATGGTCCCCCTTTTGTCGTATTTATCGTTAGTTGTTTAGGAAATGTAAGTATAGCATTAGATAATTACATTCTTCGCATGTTACTAATGGTACGTTAATAACCCTTATACCTAGATTTCGAACAACATGTTGATACTTCCCTTATTATACCATAATTGTTCTAAATTGTGAATAATATTTACGAAAAAACCCAAAAAAACTATATTTTATCAATTATGAGCCTAAATCAGCCATTTCGGAGCGCAAATTTTCGATATTATGTATTTTTTTCATGTAGAGTAAGCAACTAATTCATTCCTATAGAATATAATGACTATGCCTTGTATTAATAAACATAAATATTTATACACTCCAAAAAAGGCTTCCGACGGGCCACAAACCACTGATAAGGAAGCATTTTAATATTGTAATTTGGGGAAAATGGGTTATAATAGCAGATAGTAAAACTTCACAAAGATATGCTAATCATGAATAAAAAAAGAATAGGAAGTGTACTATGTACAAAATTGATTTTAATACACCATGCCGGATTCATTTTGTCGGCATTGGCGGAATAAGCATGAGTGGCTTTGCAGAGTATCTACATACCCTCGGTTTTAAAGTAAGCGGATCCGACAGCCACCAAAGTAAAATAACTGATCATCTCGAGGCACTAGGAATCACGGTTGCTCTTGGCCAAAGGGCCGCCAACATTACCCCCGATATTGATGTTGTTGTTTATACATCCGCAATCCACGAGGATAATGAGGAGTTTCAAGAGGTTAAACGCAGAAATATTCCCATGCTGAGCCGAGCAGCTATGATTGGTCAGCTAATGCTGAATTTTGAAGATTCCATCGCAGTTGCTGGAACCCATGGTAAAACTACTACAACCTCTATGCTCTCCCTCATCTTTTTGGAGTCCGCAATGGACCCCACCATCTCTGTTGGTGGAATTCTGGATGCTATTGGTGGTAATATTCGCATGGGTAAGTCAGAGCACTTTATTATCGAGGCCTGCGAATATACTAACACTTTTCTTGAATTCAACCCCAATCGCGCCATAATACTTAATATCGATGCGGATCACCTTGACTTCTTCAAAGACCTGGAGGATATTCGTAATTCCTTTCACCTCTTTGCAAAACGACTGCCGAAGAATGGGCAGCTATTTATTAATGGAGATATCGACCGTATTGAGGAATTTACCAAGGACCTGGAATGCGAGGTTCTTACCTATGGTATCATAGATCCCGAGTATCGCAAAGGCGATCGTTCTTATGATCTTGCCGCTGATCGGATTGTCTTTAATGATCAGAGCATGGGTAGCTATGATCTATATTATAAGGGTAAGTTCATTGATCGAATCAGCTTAAACGTAGTTGGCATTCATAACCTATCTAATTCAATACCGGCCATCGGTGTAGCTCTTGAGCTGGGCCTTCCGATTAATAAAATTAAGAGCGCTCTACTATCCTTCCATAATTCCAAGCGCCGCTTTGAATATAAAGGAGAGATCGGCGGAGTTACTGTCATTGATGATTATGCCCATCATCCCACCGAGGTTAAGGCTACCTTGGACGCCGCAATTAAGTATCCCCATAAAACCTTATGGTGCGTGTTCCAGCCTCACACCTATACCAGAATGAAAAAGCACCTGACCGAGTTCGCTGAAGCTCTGTCCCTAGCGGATAAGATTGTCCTAGCCGATATCTATGCAGCAAGAGAGAAGGATCCAGGAGACATCTCCTCCAAGGATTTAGTACGGGAGCTCGAGAAATTAGGCAAAGAAGTTCATTACTTCCCTTGCTTTGACGATATTGAAAATTATTTATTACAAAATTGTATGAACGGTGACCTGTTGATAACAATGGGCGCCGGAGACATCGTATCCGTGGGAGAAAATCTTCTAGGCTTGTAGTTATCCACATTATCCACAGTATTATCAACAATTTTTATTGATAAATGCTGTGGATATTTTTTTAACAATTTTCCGTTCTACAATTATAGTGTTTTAGCGAGTTTTGCTCAGACTTTAACTATATTTCCTATCGATTTTACATTAATTTACATATTATTACCCTCTAATCATCCACAATATCCACATTATCCACAGCCCCCCGAACCCCCTAGAATCACTGAAAATAGGCTATTTCCAACCGAAAATTTGTATGCTATAATGTGCACGATGAGCAGATTAGTCCAAGTAATTCAGGACATTTTCCAAGCTTGCTTGAGAAAAGGTCGTGAATTAGTTGGATAAGTGCAACGACAACGAAAATGCGGAGCATTTGAGTTGCTAATCTGCGATGAGCAGATATAGTCCGCATAGCATAGGACATTTTCCAAGCTTGCTTGGGAAAAGGTCATGAATTAGTTGGATGAGTGCAACGACAACGAAAATGCGGAGCATTTGAGTTGCTAATCTGCGAAGAGCAGATATAGTCCGCATAGCACAGGACATCTTCCGAGCTCGCTCGAGAAAAGGTCATGAATTAGTTGGATAAGTGCTAATCTGCTTTTTACATAGCCTATCTGCTTTAATACAAATCTGCTAGCTTACTAGTTTAATATAAAGGTAAAAGGGAGGGTCAAACCTATGAATAAGATCACATTACAAGCCGAAGGTATTTCTGATGTTACCATTATTCCGAATATCTTCATTGACCAGTTTATGCCATCCGCTAACGGTGCTTATGTTAAGGTTTATCTGTATCTGTTACGTTGCTTTTCCGGCAATTGCCCAGAAGTAACCATATCCTCCATAGCCGATTATTTGGAAAACACAGAGAAGGATATCATCAGAGCTTTAACCTATTGGGAAAAGCTTAACTTGTTGAAATTAACACGAAATACACAGAAGGATATCATAGCGATAGACCTTGTAAATATAAATAATACGAAAACGACAACTCCTATGAGCACGGTTGATGCTGATACGGAGCTGGACGAGATCGCTGTTAGTATACATACCGAGACGAAGCCTGCTATCAGACAGAGCTACTCTGCGGAAAAGATTGCTGAGTTTACCAATAACGACGAGATAAAGTGGGCCATGCATATTGTGGAAATCTATTTGGATCGTCCACTAAAGCCCATGGATCTTCAATTAATTCTTTATCTCTATGAGGAGCTTCACTTCTCGGCAGAATTGATTATGTACCTCTATGAATATTGCGTATCAAAGGGTAAGAAGAATGCTTCTTATATCGAGGCAGTTGCCCTTACTTGGGCAGAAGGTGGAATTGATACAGAGGAAAAAGCAAAGGAAGCAACTGCAACCTATAATGAGCATTTTAATGCAGTGAATAGAGCCTTTGGCTTAAATCGCGCTCCCGGACAGATTGAACGTCAATATATCACAAAATGGGTTGAGGTATTCGGCTTTTCTAACGATATAATTATTGAGGCTTGTAATCGAACCATACTTAGAACTCAGAAACCAGATTTTAAATATACCGATAAGATTCTGGAGACCTGGTATAAGAAAAACGCCAAGACCTTGGCTGATATCACCAGACTGGATGAGGAATTCAGTAAGGCAAGTAAAAACCTTGATATGAATAAGGTTACTACGATGATAAAGCCTGCCCAGAATAAGTTTAATCAGTTTCCTCAACGTACCTATTCGGCGCAGGATTATGCGGAGCTGGAGCGTAAGCTTCTGAACAAAGGCTTATAAAGGAGATGGAAGAGTATGGCTCTAAAGAATGATCAATATAACCAGATTTTACGAGAATATGACAGCCGCAGAATATCCAATAAGCATGATCTAGATCGTCGTATCTCCCACGCCTATACCTTAATTCCCGAACTTAAGGAGCTGGAGGATGCGATAATCTCTCTCTCAGCTCAGAGTGGAAGAATGGCACTTCGCGGAGACGACAGTGCCTTAAATAATCTGAAGGAGAAAATCTCGGAGCTGAATTCTAAAAAAGCAGAATTATTAGTTAGGGAAGGCCTCCCTACGGATTACCTGGAGATGCATTACCAATGTAAGCTCTGCCAGGACACCGGCTATATCGACAAGCAAAAATGCAATTGCTTTAAACAGGCAATTGCTGATTTAATGTATTCCGATTCCAATATAAAAGCTATCTTGGCAAACGAGAACTTCAGTAAGTTCTCCTTCCGTTTTTATTCTGATGATTATGTAGATGATTCCCTCGGTTTATCCCCCCTTTCTAATATGCAGAAGGTTGTTGCCGGTTGTAAGAGTTTCGTCCGGCATTTTAGTACAAATCGTGATAATCTTCTTCTGCTCGGAAATACAGGCGTTGGAAAGACCTTTCTGGCCAACTGCATTGCCAAGGAGCTTTTAGATCGTGGCTACACAGTAATTTATCTAACTGCCTTTCGTCTCTTCGACATTCTTGAGAAAAATAAATTCAGCAAGGATGAGGATCGTTCACTTGCTGCTTCCAATCAATTTGATTATATTTTGGACTGTGATTTGCTGATTATCGACGACCTGGGTACGGAGCTCAATAACTCCTTCACGAATTCCCAGCTTTATCTTATTATCAATGAACGTTTATTACGCCAAAAATCAACAATTATTTCTACGAACTTATCCTTACCGAATATTAATTCCACTTATGGGGAACGTATATTTTCGAGGATTGTAAGCAGTTATAATGTTCAGCGTATCATCGGAGAGGACATACGTCTTCTCAAGGCAGTCAACCATATGAATTCTTAAGAAAAGCCGAAAACTGGCTTGACTTATGAAAATGATATATGTTATAACTTTTAATGGCTTTTGAAACCAATTCTTATTTTCATGGAGGGAAATCTAATGTCAATGCAACAGAAGATCGTAGAAACAATACCTGTAGGACCGCTTGGTATTATCGCTCTTGAGAGCAGTAAAACCTTAGGACAACGTGTGAATGACTACCTTGTTGAGTGGCGCAATGCAAGAGAAAGCGAGCACAAAGGTACCATTGCATTTGCCGGCTATCAAAGAGATTCGTATTTAATGAAGGCATGTTGCCCGAGATTCGGTACAGGTGAAGCAAAAGGACAGATTAAAGAATCTGTGCGAGGCTCCGATTTATACCTTCTTGTTGACGTAACAAATCACAGTTTGACCTACTCTGTGTGTGGAAACGAGAATCATATGTCTCCTGATGATCATTATCAGGATCTTAAAAGAATTATTGCAGCGGTTGGTGGCAAGGCCAGAAGAATTACGGTCATTATGCCTTATCTTTACGAAGGCAGACAGCATAGAAGAAGCTCCAGAGAATCCCTCGATTGTGCATTAGCACTACAGGAGCTGACACGGATGGGTGTGGATAGTATTATTACCTTCGATGCTCATGACCCCAGAGTCCAGAATGCTATCCCTCTAAACAGTCTCGAGACAGTGGCTCCAAATTATCAATTCATTAAAGCAATGCTTAAGAATGTACCGGATATTCGTTTTGACTCCGACCACATGATGGTGATCAGTCCGGACGAAGGCGGCATGTCGAGAGCAATATACTTTGCCAATGTCCTAGGTCTTGATATGGGTATGTTCTATAAGAGACGTGATTTTACCAAGATTGTCAATGGACGTAATCCTATTGTGGCTCATGAATTCCTGGGTACAGATATTGCCGGCAAAGATGTTCTGATTGTTGATGATATGATCTCCTCCGGTGAAAGCATACTGGACGTTGCAACCGAATTAAAGAAGAGAAATGCAGGACGTATCTTTGTCGCATCTACCTTCGGTCTCTTTACCAATGGTTTTGAAAAGCTGGACGAGGCTTACCAATCAGGCTTGATCTACCGAGTTCTAACAACGAACCTAATTTATCAGACACCTGACTTACTTTCCAAGCCTTGGTATATCAATGTCGATATGAGTAAATACGTAGCTCTCATCATCGATACCCTAAATCATGATGACAGTATCAGTGGTTTATTGAATCCGGTAGAACGAATTCAGAATATCCTTAAGAAGTATAATCAGGGGGGCAGAAAATTATCCTCCAAAGATATTAAAGTATTATAGGTTATAGTAGTCTAATATAGAATATAAATTCAGTACAATGTGAATCAAGTGTTAATCAAATCATGTATTGATTAGGGCAGGTGCCTCATATAAGCACCTGCCCTTTCTATTACTCCTTTATGATCTGCCTTACTTCATAAATGCTTTCTCTTTATTCTCCCGAAGACTCCTCCTGTTCAAGTCCCTCTTCGTACTTCTGATCCTCTTCGTATTGCTGCTCCTCAGGATTATCTTCCTCCTGGGTATCATCCTCTAATTCATCTTCGTTATCTTCCTCGTCATCTGGTGTCTCAGAGATTATATCATCATTATTATCTTCTATCTCTGTGCCATTCTCCTCATCCTCGTTAAGCTCCTCCGACTCAGGATCCACGCCTTGTTCCTCCTCTGTCTGAAGCTCCTGTTCCTCTTGCTCCTCCTTCTCTTGTGCTTCCTTCAAAGCCTTCTGTCTCTCCTCCTCCTTAAGCTTGGCCTTCCATTCCGTCCTCCAGTCATATAACTCGAATTGATTCGTCATAGAAGCATCATGAATTTCTTCCATAAAATCATGCCAGATGGTTCCGGGATAAGTCGAGCCTGAAAGATCCCGGACTGACTTTGGCATATCATAGCCGACCCATACACTTGTGGTATAATAGGGTGTATATCCAACAAACCATCCATCCTTTTTATCATTGGTCGTTCCCGTCTTGCCGGCACTGATTGTATGGGACAATCCCAACCCCTTAGCCGTACCATTCTTAATAACTCCTGTCAACGCTTCCGTCATAATTCGAGAAGCGTTCCTCTGATAGATCTGTTCTGTTTCTATCTCGTCACCGACAATTTCATTCCCCTCAGAATCCATGATTTTTATAATGCAGGTAGGCACCCGATAGTAGCCATCATTCTCCAAGGTGGCATAAGCAGCTGCCATCTCCACAGGACTTACTCCTACTGTTAGGCCGCCAAGAGATGCTGCCTGGCCATAATCACTGGCCGTAAGCTTAGCGAAGTTCATCTTTAATAGATAGGATAAACCAACCCTTGGTGTCAGCTCCTCAAACAGCTTCCAGGCAACAGTATTCTTAGATAGCTCAATAGCCCTCTGAAGCTTCATCTCTCCTTGATAGGTCCCTCCGGAATTTTTAGGGCCACCTTCAAACTTCGTATCATCCACGATACTCTCCGGTATATAGCCCTGTTCAAAGGCAGGCGTATATACCACTAAGGGCTTGATGGCACTCCCCGGCTGGCGAAAGCTTTGATACCCCCGATTCAGGGTATAACCCTCAGTGTCCTGGTCCCTTCCACCGACAATTGCTACCACTCTTCCGCTGTCATTGTCGATACAGACAGCAGCCCCCTGCATGAGATATATTCCTTCCTCACTAGCATCTGTAAAACCGGCTAAGGCTTTATCAACAGCCTTCTGCAAGAGCTCCTGCTTCTTTAAATCAATTGAGGTATAGATACGGTAGCCATTTACATAGAGTTCCTTCTGATAACGATAGTATAATTCATCATATTCCTCATCGTATGCCTTCTGCTCCTCTTCTGTATCAAAATGGTAGCGGAACTCAAAGCCACCAGCTTTCATCAGTGACCGAATAGCAGAATAGTAGGTATATGTTTCCACATAATTTTTCTTATCCGATTTTTCCCGATTTAACTTAATCTTCTCCTTCAGAGCCTTATTATAATCCTTCTCTGTAATCATTCCCTCCTCAAACAGCTGCAATAGAATACGGTCACGTCGGCTCATGGTATTCTCCATGTTCGTCAAGGGATTATAGAGGTTTGGACTATTCGGGATTGCACATAGGAATGCTATTTGTGAAAGGCTGAGCGTGTTCACACCTTCCGAGAAGTAACCAAGTGCTGCTGCCTGGATACCATAATATCCGTTGGCAAAGTAGATCCCATTCAGATAGAATTCCATAATATCCGTCTTAGAATATATTTTCTCCAACTCTTGTGCGATAAATATCTCCTCAATCTTTCGCTCATAAGTAACCTTATGACTTAAGAAGGTATTGCGCGCAACCTGCTGAGTTATGGTACTGGCTCCTTGTGTAATCCTTCCCTTATGCTTGATCAGAGCAATCGCTGCTCTGATGTTGGCCAAATAATCGACTCCACTATGCTCAAAGAACTTTCGGTCCTCCGTTACCACCATCGCATTGATAGCAGTTTTGGGGATATCCGTGTACTTGATATAATAGACCTCTTTCTCTGATTTTAAGGCAGTGATCAAATTACCTTCCAAATCATACACCAGACTGGTCTGAGCTGACTTGAAGGTATCCTCTGTGGAGGCTCTGACCTTCTGCTTTGCATCAGATTGAAGATCTAAGATTGTTTTCCCATATTCCTTATAGAAATATAATATAGTAACCAATATAGAAAGCAACGTGATAAAAAGTAAGAACTGTAGTCCAACCTTAACCTTACCTTTCATACTTCTGCTGGTCTTCTTTTTCCCTTTGCTTATATCCTGCTTCTTCTGCACCTTAATCCCTCACATATTCTGTCAACGTTCCTTTATAACCTTATAGCTATACGCTTCCCTCATTAGGAGAGGTTCACCAGATGATACGGCAGCTGCAGCTCTTCAAGAAGTCTTTGCTCTCTCTTGTGGCAGGTGAAAAGGATCGTTTGCTTTCGTTTCGCAACCTCAGCTAAGGCCGCCTTCACCCTAGCATCATCGTATAGCGCAAAGCTGTCGTCAAATATTAGTGGCACCTGGTCCTTTCCCAAGAGTAAATCAGCAGTTACCAGGCGTAGTGCAAAGAATACCTGATCAATGGTTCCCGCACTAAGACGCTCCAGCATTACATATGCGCCCTTCCATCCCACCTTGATATCCAGCTTTTCATCTACCTTTAAATCCTTGTATCTCTCTCCGGTTACCTGGCTGATTACCTCAGATACCGCATGATTAAGCTGATGCCCAAAGCTGTCATGTATCTGGGCGGAAAGCTCCCCAATCGTAGATAGGGCTAGCTTAATTGCTTCCAGCTCGGTTGCATTCTCCTCCTGCTGATGCTTTATTTTATCATACTGCACATACTTCTTTTGAAGCTCAGCTTCATTGCCCTCCAGAGCAGCTATTTCCCATCTCAGCTTTTCTATCTGTAATCGACAGGCTTCATAGCTTTCATTCAGCTTGGCTTGTTTGTCTATGCTCTCTTGTTTTATTAGACGATGCTCCTCCGTAATTCGTTGCATTGTCTCCGGCGTTAGCTCATCCACCCGAATGAAATACTGAAGATAGGTCATAATGGTATCATATAGTGAATCCATGTTGTCCTGTACCATGCTTTTACGCGCTTCGATCTCCTTTTGCTGGTCCTTAGCATGTTCCATAGCCAGAAGACTGCGAAGAAGCTCCTCCTGTCGATCCACCAAAGCCTCCAAGGTATCTACCTGCTGCCTGGTCAATATATCCATGACTTTATTCTGAGCTTCTGTTCTCTGCTTGATAAGGCTTGCCTGTTTGCTTTTAAGATCTCGGATGCTTCTATGCTTCCTTCCATTTAATACGCTATAAAAGACACCGACAAGTATCAGGCTGCCAGCTGCCAGAAGTAAGCCTTGTACATGAAACCCGGAAAAGAATGCAATTAATAGAGCAATCACGGTTGCACCTGACATACTATAATATAGAAGCTTCCTTTTACTCTTATATGCTGTATCCAACACCTGGGTAAGCTCCTGCTCCTGTCTACTCAGCTTGTATAGTTCATTAAGCAGGAGGTCTGCCTCTTTTTTATCCACCTTTAATTGGTCCAATGCATAGTATTGTCTCTCTCCGACCGATAACTTATTCTCCAACTCCGTGAGCTGATGCTCTAGCTGCAGCATCTGGTTTTGAAGCTCTACATAGGAATGATACTTCTCCAATATGGCAGGTAACTGTTCCATACGGCGTGCCACTTCACTTTCCATGGCGCCAGACTGATCATCCCTTTGCCTTAGCAGCTGCTGTTCCTGCGCCAAAAGCTCTCTGAGCTGTAAGGTCAGCCGATCCATTCTCTCTTCTCTTGCTTCCCCTTCTTCGATCTCCGCTTGCAAAGCTTTCAGTGCCATCGGATTCTGGGCAAGCTCCAGCTGCTTTCTCTGGTCGTTAAGCTGGTTGATTGCCTTTGCAACATTAACCTCCTGGCTCCTGGCTACGGACAGATTGGCAATATAGTTACGCACCTGGGTAGCAAGCTCTATATCCGTCCGGGCCTTCAGCTGCTCTATGCTGATCGTATTCTTAAAGGTAGCTTCCGATAAGCCCGGAATCAGTTCACTGATCATCCCTTCCTTTAGTGGCACCTCACGGCCGGTTAATAAATCGATCACAGAGAAGCTCTTATCGCTCGCATGAAAACTTCTCTTAAGCTGATACTCCCTTCCTTCGATTTCGACATCCATACTGCCGCCATAAGCCCCCGGATAATCCCAAGGTAAGTATCTGGTATATAGATCCTCCTTCGATGCAGCAGCTCTACCTCTCATTCGTTCAATACCAAAAAGCATTCCCTTAATAAAGGTATGAATTGTGGATTTACCCGCTTCATTATCCCCATATATCAGGTTTATGCCGGGCTTAAGCTCTACTTCCTTATTCGTAAATCGCCCAAAATAATGTATTTTTAGCTTTTTTATCAGCATATCGAATCAACCTTTCCAATCTGCATCACGCTCTCCTCAGAGAGACCTTTCAGCATCCCTTCTCAAAGCAGGAAACTATCTTCCGGCTTCCCTTGCTCCCAGTAATGCCTCGATTCCATAATAAAGCGCCTTCCTTGCCACTTCATCCTGGTTCGTATTCTCGCGAATCCTTTGGATGAACATCCCGATAATATTGTCTTTATTCTCTAGGTAAAGGGCATCAAAATCATAGTCCGGAACGGATTGGTCCTCAACCTCAAGGACATTGCCCAGAGCTCTGATTGCCTCCCTATCAAAACGAATCATCTCATCCCGAATCCCCTGTATTGTATAGGAGTAGATATGCTGCATCCCCCGTTCCTTCATAATACTTCTAGCCTTATCAAGAAGTGAACCGTTGGTATCCTGTGGGGTCACTGAGAGAAGGCATCGTTGATAAGCTCTAGCCGCATGAGGAATAAAACGAATGTTAGTAACTCTCTTACCATCCTCACCTATGGTAATCTCTCCGAGTACATACCCCCGGTCTCCAGTCTCATTCTTATCCAGAGGCTCCAGAGAACCACAATATGCCATTCGGTTTGTGATGATCTCCGGCTTATGGATATGACCGAGAGCAACATAGTGAAAAGCATGCTCATTAATTTTCTTTTTATTAATCGGTATATTCCTTTCATCGCCACCGTGAGCCAAGAGTATGTGAATCCGATCATTCTCCTCCGGTCTTACTTCATCATACAAGGCCTCATAGATATCCCTCGTGTGATAGCTCAACCCATATACCTCCACTCCAAGCTCTTCATATATCTTACATTCCACCACATCACTCTGGAAGTAATGAACCTTCTCATTCCATTCAAAGCCTTGATAATTCGATCTTGCACCCATAAAATCGTGATTACCTGCCATGATCACAGCCTTAGAAGTCTCAAGCTTACTAAGAATATAATTTACTTCCTTCAACTCTCTTACTAAGGGCTGACGATGAAAAAGATCTCCTGCAATCAGCAATAGGTCTGCTTTCTCCTCATTACAGATTCTGATAATATCCTGGAAGCTGTCCCATATCTCTTTTCCCCTCTGTGCTCCCCACGGCATATCGGAATCAGGAACTGCCCCTAGGTGGATGTCCCCTATATGTATAAACTTCATATGTATCACCTACTCTCTCCAAAGCACCTGAGCTGCTATTAACAGTAGCCCGTATACCTCCCACTTTAGACATTCTCATATCAATCATAGCACGGAACTTGGCCATTAGATGTCCTTGCTGTATTTTCTTCATTATACACAAGATAATATAAATCCGCAAGCTTACAACCGAACACCTATTCTGTTGTCAGATACTTGTATATAATTCCATTTTCTGATATACTCCTACTATTCTAAAGCACCTACCCCTAAACAAGATTAGTAAGTGCATTGAATATAACCAAGAGACCCTAGGCTCCAGTGGCCTACTCTCTGGATTGGAGGCAAGTATGATCACTCTTGAAACAAAACGCTGTATCTTAAGACCCTTTGAGAAAAATGATTTAGAAGACTTCTATGCATATGCTAAGAACCCGCATGTTGGACCTAATGCAGGCTGGCCACCTCATAATAATATCGAGGAATCGAAGAGAATTTTAGATAGCTTTATAGAAAGTGAAGAAGTGTGGGCCCTAATCTATAAGGACAACAATAAGCTAATTGGATCCATCGGCCTACATAAGGATCATCTCCGTAGTGCTCCCGATGTTAAGATGCTTGGCTACGTTCTATCCGAGGATTATTGGGGAATGGGTATTATGCCTGAGGCAGCTGCTGCAGCTCTTGATTATGCCTTTGAGCTATTTGATATATCGTTTGTAACAATCCATCATTATTCGAACAATATACGTTCCAAAAGAGTGATAGAAAAACTGGGCTTCCAGTATGAGGGAACCCTACGTCATTGCTCTAAACTATTTGACGGCACCATCCACGACCTCGTCTGTTACTCTATGTCTAGGGAGGAATGGCAGGACATAAGCCGATGAATTAAGGAAAGCTCAAAGGAGCAACTTTTGCTTCGCTAGGACATAAATCCTGGCAAATGCGAAGGCTGCTCCCTTTATCTTCCTGATCCCAGTATTGTAATATCTTTTTTCATGTCGGATTCTCTGATGCTCCATTATCGCCTGAAATATTGCGCATAAGCTCAAAAGCACCTGTACTGGCAAGCCCACTGGCAAGGCCACCTAGCAGGATCTCGGGCGTAAAGGTCCATCCGTTGATCCATACATTTAACAGTGTACCGACAACCGCTAAAATAAGTGGTATAAACTTATTCGGGATAAAGGATATGCTGTGTTTGATTATATAACCCAGACATAGGCATATAGCTAATACGACTACAACGACATACCGTGATAATACTTCCATCCCATTTACTCCTTTCCTGCATCATTTGGATCCATCCCTTGTACAACTTACTTCGTCCAATATATGGTATGTCGTACAATCTCAAGAAATGCAAGAAATATCACGTCAAGTCAGTATTACCAGCTGTCAAGCCTTTCAGATATTCTTTTTCCTTCTCATTATGAAGCTTCTCCAGCCTAAGCTTTGTCTCATTCCACTCTTCCCCATTCAAAGGATATAAGAACATGGAGAAGAAACAGATGATCAGAAGGATTGCCGGTATTAGCATCCAACCGATTAAGATACCTCTCTCTGCATTTGCTGACTGTATTCCTGCTTTTAACGCGGTATCATACCCAAAAGCAGTGATAATAGTAAGAAATGCAGAAGTTGCTATACTCATGGCCGGCTTTGTTATAAGACTATTTACACCTGCATACATACCCTCACGGCGAAGCAAGGTTTTGCTTTCATCATAATCGATGACATCACCATTCATCAGCGGTATCAGATACATACCACCAGCAAAGCCAAAACCTATGGTGAAGAAACCAAAGACCGCAACAGGTAACATCCCTCCGCCAAAGGCCATGACCATACATCCGATAGAGAACACCAGACACATGACCATGATACATTTACGAACTCCCCAGACAACCTGCTTTTTTATCCATAGAATGATACCAACTACCGCTCCGATAAGCATGGCACTATAACAGGGTAGCATGGAGATTTCGAACTCCGTAAAATAATAATTAACTCCCAAGGAGAGGCAATTTTGTATGTAGATTACTGTAAAGCTGATTACTTCAAAGATAATGAAGGCCTTGTTCTTAAAGCATTCGATCAGTGCTTTAAAAAACGGTGGCTGTTCCTCTTCCTTAGCATATCCCTTTTCTGAATAGAAGAAGGTACTGAAGAAAATAATTAGTCCTGCGGCTATTCCGATCAATGACATAATCATTTGAAATTGTAGGGGGTCGTCTCCCGGCTCCAGCTTTATCATCGGCATAAGAATGAGAGGAAATGCCAGGGCAATGAGGCTAAAGAACAGCTTCCAGATGAATATGGAGCCACGGGCTTTATTGGATACAGCTATCTCGAAGGGCATAACATAAAGAGCAGTCGCAATTGAGGTGTACAGACTGTCAAAGAGAAACAAGGAGATCAGCATCTGAAAAAACATCCCCCATTGGTTTCCCGGAAATGGCCATTTTAGCCAGCATAATATAAAAGTAGCAGCATAGATTGGTGCTCCATACCTGATGTAGGGAAGGCGTCTACCGATTTTCGACTGGGTACGATCTGAAATATATCCAAATAAGGGATCATTGAACGCGTTCCAGATACCGAAGATTAACCATACCAGTGATGCCTTTGCTGTATCAAGTCCCATCCACTTAGTGAAAAAATAGGTTAACCCTCCCCCCGTGACCAAGCCGCATAAGATACCACAGAAACCATCTGCGCCTGACAACCATAATTTTGATTTCAAAGACACTTTTTCTTCCATACTTACCTCCATCGCTTACGCCACCATAATAATTTTAAAGTGAAAGCTTTATATTATATTTATTTCTTTTAAAAACTCTTCAATTTCCTTACTGTACATCTTCTGGTTATTCCAATAGCTTTCTGCATGGCCTGATTTGGGAAATATTCTCATCCGTCGGTATCCTTTTTTTGCATCATATATTTCTTTGACCATAGCTGTGGGAACAAAATCATCCGTCTCTCCATGCAGGAATAGCATAGGTAATGCTTCACACTTTGCTACTTCATTCTTTGGAATTACCTGATGAAAGAAGATTCCTCCCCGCAGTCTTGAGAAAAGACTTGCTAGCCCCAGAAAAGGAAAACGGGGCAGATGATAAGTCTGCTTCAGATTATGTGCTAGTTGGTCAGAGAGATTGGAATAGCCGCAATCTTCAATCACAAATGCCAACCTATGATCAAGAGGAGCATTCATCATAACCGTTGCTGCCCCCATTGATTCCCCATGAGTTCCTATGACAATGTCATCTCCTAGCCTCATCCTTATATAATCCGTGACTTTTTTAAGGTCGCGAGCTTCATAATACCCCATTGTAGTAATGGCTTTATCTGAATAACCATGATTTCTATGATCATATATAACACAATGAAAGCCCAGTTTTCGAAATATATTTATGTACTTTACACTGCCGAACTGGCAAAAGCTATAACCATGTACGAGAATAATCGCTCTCTCTTTTTTGTCACCTAACGGTACATTAGGATCTCTTGGAATAAAGCTTCCGGAAAGAGTATACCCAAAGTCCGACACCAACTTAAAATCCTCCCTGTGATAGTCCTGTTCGTATTCCTTTTGATTAATCTTTCCTTTGACAATCTCATCAATATAGCACTGATCCGGGTCTGAAGTATCCGGCGTAACAATCATACTAGAAAGCCGAAAGGATACCACCGAAATAGCTCCCATCATCAGAGCGAGTAATGCGAGAATAATTATAATAATAAAATATTGCATGGATTATCTCCTTCTGTTTATTTTAATATTCCCTTGATAATAATTCTTACGGTTTGCTCCAATCCTTCCTTATAAGTAATTCCGTTCTCTTCCTGAAAATTGCCCTGACATAGCATCTTCATTCCATTAATCAGCATTTGAATCACTAGGACAATATTCACCTCTTCAAATACACCTTCCTGGATCCCCTGCTTCAGCAAATCCTCAACAATCTCCCAGCCAACCTCATACTTTTGCATAAAGTACCAGTAAACCTCTGGCAGCAATTGCTCAGACTCATAAATCCGCTTCAATTGCATTCGGCTATCATACTTCGTCTCAACGGTACAAACCGCGTATACCTTCTCTTTGATCGAGAGGGTATTATCATTAAAAATCAAATTCTGCTTATAATGAATATCATCATAGGCCTCATCGATAATCGTCTTGAAGATATCCTCCTTGCTCAGGAAATACTTGTATATTGTCTTTCTGCTGACTCTTAACCTCTGCACAATATCATCCAGAGTAAATCGGCAGCCCTTTTCATTGAATAGTGTAATGCATTCATCTATGATTTGTTGTTTCATATCGAGACTTACCTCTCCTGGTAATAATATCTGAAGACATTTTATCTATATTGCATAATTTTAATATATTATATATTCTTCTATCTGTCAATATGTAGAAACTATTCTTGCATTATCAGTTCCCTGCAAGCAACACCTCCGGCTTTTTTATATCTGAATACTGGATAAACTTAAGCAGCAGTACTGCCTTAATCACGATTGATTAAGAAGCCGTACTGCTGCTTTGAAGTAATATACATTAATTGATGAATATAAATAATGCAAGTCGGAACTAAATATATCTCGCGATCATATTATTTGATAATTCTACCTGCACTGAATGGTGTACGATAGTTTATATCCTGGATTACAACCCCATCCTGTGCATTCTTAGCATGGATAATCTTATCCTCTCCGACATAGATACCAACATGATTCACCTGATTATCATCGGAATCTCCATAGAATATAAGATCCCCCTCCTGCAGACAATCCATAGAGACCTTCTCGCAGATATCCGCCTGCTCCTTTGACGTCCTCGGTAGATCGTAGCCGACTTTTTTATATATTGCCTGAGTAAAGCCACTAGTATCAACACCAGTATACAGATCATTTCCTCCCCATTCATACCGAGCCCCCTCTGCTTGTATTGCATATTTAACTACTGTTTGTCGAAGTGAGTCTGTAGTGGAAGTCTCTTCAGGAGCCGAATTATTCTCTGCCATATCCTCGTCAGTAACGCCGTTGTATACCGGGTCCCTATCATTTGTTGAAGAAGTCTCTGCATAATCGGTTACATTGTCACCTATTTCTTCTGCCAGCTTCAGCGCCTCTTCCATCTTAGCATTATCAACAGACGCTGACACATCTGTATGAGTAATAGTCGATACAATTACAGTGGTAAATACAAGGCATAGTGACAGTACCACAAGTATTTTACCAGAATGTTTTTTCCTATGTTCCATTATTGAAAGCAGTCTAAATTTCATATTATCATTTCCTCCCATCATATTGATTGTATTTGTTGTAATATTACTAACAGCGGTATATTTTAATAAAAGCTTACTATAATCTAAACACTCCGACCTGGTAAAATTATCTATGACGAGTTCATCACAGGAAGTTTCACACCAATGATCCAAATGCTTGGATAATATATAACAGAATGGATTGAACCAATTCAGAGCCAACACAATCAGGCGAACCAATTTCACAAGAGAATCTCTTCTTTGGATATGAATCAGCTCATGCTTCAATATAAAATAGAAATCCTTATCCGAGTACGATCCCTCTGGCAATATAATTCTAGGTTTAAAAATACCAATTGTCATAGGGCTTGTAATCATAGGACATTGATAAATCGTTATATTATGATTTTGAGACCTCCTGCCTCCCTGACTTGAATGTAATTCCTGAATACAAATATTTAAACTTTCTTTTAGGTCCTCCTGATTGATAGGTACTATAAACCTTTTTAGGAGCTTAAGATAATTATGATACTGAATCAATTTTACAACCAACAATAAACATGTTCCCAAAATCCAAAGCTGCGACAAGAATAAATATCTATTCTGAATGATATAAGTAACGATTTCTTCTGATTTATTATTTGTGTTCGCCGTACCTAGCCTTAATTGCTCTGGGGATTGCGTGGTGCTTATTGTAGAATGATAAAATTCACTATTCGCTTCCCTTCCAAAACCGTCAGCCTCATCTTCTTCCATAGAGAGCTGTGGCGAAGGGACATGAAATAAAGCCTTCGAATTGTCCAAACGCATTGGTATCAATAATCCGATTAACAGCACCAACCAAAGACGGTATATACACGCGGCAGACAGATATTTTTTTATCAATGGCTCCATAAGATATAACAGTAAAATAAAGAAGGTACAATTAATAGAATTCATAAAAATCAGATAGAATATAGCTATCATATTATTGGTCCTCTTGTTTCTTTAACCAAGCGCTCAACTCATTTCGTTCTTCCTCACTCAGTTTGTTCGCTCCTGAGAAAGCATTCACTAGTTGAAATAATGAGTTATCGTGATATCGCTTTACAAAAAGTGCTGTTTCATATTGGATGTAGTCTTCCTGCTTTACACAAGGATAATAGGTACGTTCCTTTCCCAGCTTTTCGCTACGTATAAAACCACGCTCAGTTAATCTATTTAATAAAGTAACTAGTGTCTGCAGCTTCCATCCTTTATCATTGCCAAGTTGATTCATAAGGGTTGTAGTTGTTACGGGTGGTGTGTTTCTCCATATTACTGACATAACTTCAAACTCTGTCTCCGGCAGCCTGGTTAAGGACTCATTTGATTTCTCATTACCTATCTTCATACTTTCATCTCCAAATTCTTCATAATCTACATTTGTCTATGTTTTATACTATACACTTGTCTATAATGAATGTCAACTAATATATTTATTAATTTCATAATATTGTAATAATTCCAGAATCAATCTATCCATATTCTCCGACTGAGGTACTCCTATGCCGTATTCTTTTCTTAAATTATTTGGTAACAATAATTTCATAACAGGAAAGAGGACTGTTTCCAGTCCTCTTTCCTCTAAGTATTTTTTCTTTATATAGTTCTATTCCCTAAATTGCGATCCACCAAAAGACGCCAAACTTATCTACAACATCGGCACAATAGGGATTCCAATCAACGGGGCCAAGTGGATGAATAACCGTTCCTCCATCACTTAATATTTCATATGCATGTCTGACAGTCTCCTCGCTGCCCATATCATATACATTGAAGGCTGTCGTCTGCCATGCCTTCCCTTCTGTACGTTCACAGTCCTCCGGTGCCTCACTCACAGCCATAAACAGCTGATCATTCATCATTAGCTCACAATGGGCATAAGTATTCTCCGGTGTCTTAATATTCAAGCCTATCTTTACCCCAAAAGCATCACAATACCGTTCGGCTGCTTCAAAGCTGCCTTTTACATATACCTGGGGTCCAATTTTCATCGTATCATCTCCTTTATTTTATTAAGCCTGATACATAATAAGATAGCTTCCATTTCACTTCTGGGATTTATGTAATTTCCCAATCTGCGCCATAGCAATACCTCTACTTATATCAGAGCTTTAATTCCGGGTCAGTACCTTACTTTCTATGAAACCGAGGATTGTGCTACAGTATTCCTGATCTTCTGCAACATTTATGAAATCACAATCCTTCACTATAAAATGCTCCCACGAATTACGCAACCAAACCTCTGCTTGTGGATATGCCTTTTGTAGCCTATGTATACTAGCAGCTGGTACCTCAGTATCCCCTTGACAGGCGATTAAAAGCACAGGCCTTCCGTTACCATTCTTAATCTGTTCTACAGGCTTTATTTCATTCACTTTATTTCTACCATAAACCCGTTGCAATGAGGATGTAAGGAGCGGCTTTTCAATCGATTGCATAAAATCCGGCACCCCAAATCTCTCCAACTGATCCAATAGAACATCTTCAAAGCTAGAGTAAGCTGACATAGCAATCAGACCATCAATCTCCTTAATCTGTCCAAATGCATTTACCGCAATCGCACCGCCCATAGACGCCCCTTGCACTATGATCGGCACATCCTTATACTTTTCCTCGCTCTTTATATAATCTATGACAGCCTTCACATCATTTACTTCATCATAGCCCAGACATATCCTTTCACCTTCACTATTACCGTGCCCACGGACCTCTAGTAATATGGATGCAAAGCCATTTTCCTGCATGTACTTAGCATGTCCATAAAAATATGTAACAGACGGCTGGACGATACCGCTAAGATAAATTACTACAGCCTTCGGTTGGTCGGAATATATCTCTGAGGTCCATATCTTCAGACCATCCTCGGTCTCTAAATACATCTGCTTTTCCTTCAAACTAAAATCCTCCGCCTCATAAACATCCTGCAGCGGAAAATCCTCCGTTGCATACCCACGGTAATTAACATGGCGGGTCATATACATAGGCAGTGCAACATATGGAACCATTACCACAAGTACAAGGATTATTGCAATTACTATCATAACTGTCTTTACAGTAACATAGATAAAAGTCTGCTTAATCGTTCTTACTTTAATAATGTCAGAATAACCAGTCCTAAGCTTTCTACGATATATAATATGAAGAACCAGGCATCCTAACAGTATCGGTAGATATACCAGACTATGAGATAGCGCTCTTATTGTACTGATATCTGCTCCATATTCAACCGTTATTCTAATTAACATTATCATAAAAACCAGAAAGAAGACGGTAATCGAAAGAGTAGAAATAAACTTTAGTCCTATGCTTGGTTGCTTCTTTGTATGATTGAAATCAGTATTATGAATTTTCATATTTATTCTCCCTCTATTATAAGCAGTCCATATTCTACCATCAAATATCATGAAGTGCAACAGGTTTAGCCATAGGTTTAGCCATATATCCCCTGACTGTAAAATTATTCTTGACTTTTGTGTATCAACTGTTATAATGCACTATATAACAGTTGATACACCTTTAACATCAAGGCGGTGATTATGAAATTAATAATATCAAATACAACCGGAATACCGATTTATGAACAGATTAAAAATCAAATAAGACAAGCGATTTTATCAGGAGAATTAAAAGGTGGTGACCTACTACCCTCATTAAGAACCTTATCTAAGGATTTGAAGATAAGTGTCCTAACTACAACAAGAGCATATACCGATTTAGAGCAAGAGGGGTACGTAGTTAATGTGCAGGGTAAGGGATGCTATGTACTAGAGAATACAAGCGAATTAATTCGTGAACAACTAGTGCGAGAGGTCGAGATGCATTTAACAGAAGCCATTAAAGCTGCCTATAAGGCGAGACTATCGGATGAAGAACTACATAAATTATTAGATTTACTAAAGGAGGTAAGTAATCATGAATGAGGTCCTAAGTATTAATAACCTATCCAAAAGCCTTAATCAATTTAGGCTGGACAATATCGGCTTTAGCTTACCGGAAGGCTATATCATGGGGCTAATCGGACCAAACGGTGCCGGTAAAACTACAACAATTAAGCTGATTCTAAATATACTGAGGAAATCCTCCGGAACCATAGAGATATTTGGCAAAGATAATATCTTAGAAGAGAAGGATTTAAAGCAGAGCATCGGTGTAGTTTTTGACTCTAACTTTTTTGTGGATGACTGGAAGATGTCAGATGTCGAAAAATCAATAGGTGCATTTTATGATAATTGGGATACCAACTTATTCTATCGCTATCTCGACCGTTTTAAGATAGCTAAATCAAAGAGGGTGAAGGAGCTTTCCAAGGGTATGCAGATGAAGCTAATGCTGGCATGCGCATTCTCTTACAATGCCAAGTTGTTGATTCTGGATGAACCGACCAGTGGATTAGATCCGGTATCCAGAGATGAGCTGCTCGATATCCTATCTGAATACATTGAGGACGGAAAGCACAGTGTTCTGTTTTCAACCCATATTACTAGTGATTTGGATAAAATAGCTGACTATATTACGTTTCTACACAATGGGAAGCTTTTATATACCGGTTCCAAGGATGAACTGATTAATTCCTTCCGTATTGTGAAGGGAGGTATTGAAGAATTAACCCATGATTTGCCCATCATCAGCTTACGCCGCTTTTCAACCGGTTTTGAGGGCCTTATTTACACCAAGGATATCCCCAATAATACCACTCTGATCACAGAGCCCGCAACACTAGATGATATTATAGTCTTTATTAACAGGAAGGGGGAGTAGGAAATGACAAACATAGCAAGAAGCTTTCAGCTAGATACTTATCTTTTGAAGTACTATAAAAAATCCATCCTATTTGTTATATTAATCCCGGTTATCTTCATTTTTATTAATCGCTCCTTACTATCCGGTATATCCTTTTCCATGACTTTTATGGCCATGGCATCAAGCTATACCTTCAGCATATCTGAAAAAAATGATATGCACCGACTCTATGGCATTTTACCGGTATCCAAAGCTGATCTTGTCATCGGTAGATATCTGCTTCTTTTAGGTATGGGTATCTTTACTTTACTAGTCTCTCTATTTCTAGATAACATTGCCTTAAAGTCTTTGAATGTTGCAATAAGCAGCCAGGATTTACTGATCAGCGGTTTAGTAGGTATCGCTTTTTATATATTTTATATCAGCTTCCAACTACCGGGATACTATAAATTCGGTTCTATCCGGGGTCGTATGTTTATGTATATTCCTGTTCTTGGATTTCTTCTAATCACTTTTTTGTTACCGGGTGAGAAAATAGCGAGTCACTTAGACCCTCGGTTTATCAGTGAGAATCCTATGTTATTTATCATTGGCTTATTCATAATACTGTTAGGATTATACACAATTTCTATCCTAATAAGTATTCGCATATTAAAGAATAAGGAAGGTTAAAGAAGCCCATGTCCAATTTCACTATTGTATGTCTGATATTTGCAGGTATCATAGCCCTTTACCGTATCATCCGATTTATAAGAAAAAGAATAAAATAAAGATTTCTATATAATTAGTAAGCAGCAGTACAGTCTCATAATCCGATTTGATTATGGCACTTAACTGCTGCTTTATTGATTAGCTCGATTCCTATTTTACTGGTTATTTTCAATTTGGTTACGATTCATCCCTTAAGACCTTTACCGTTTCCAATAAAATATCCGCAGCCGGCTCTTCTGATGTCTACCAAATCATAGATGGCAAGCTAGAGCTGATACACTCCTTATGCTCCTCCGGAAGTGGCTTAACCAGCTCTAATAACTATGATATGAGTAGGGTTATATCTGAAGCAGAGCTTAGATCATTATATAAGAAGTATTTCAAGGGAAAGCGCAAAATCTACGATCCTTATATCTGTAATAAGGAAAACATCAGTAAGTATATAAAGTAATCTGCACTTAATTTAGTTCGTCATCATTAGCTCCACTGATCATAAAACACCAATTCATCTATACTCTTTAATTTCTTTTTATCAGGTATCTCGTCTGCATAACCGACAGGAAGGAGATAAAAACAGCTAATGTGCTGAGGCAATTGTAATATTTTATTAGCCTCTTCTATATCCAGATAACCTACAAAGCAAGCAGACATCCCATAAGAAGCTGCTATAAGAAAGATATGTTCTGCCGGTATTAAACTCATTCCATTATCGAATAATGTAACTCGTGCTTTCTTGTCAGGATATTCACATATATATTTTAGAAACTCATTATTGAATCTAAGTTTATTTACAACAACCCCAAAGTCATCCTCTGGTTGTTCTGCTATATCCCAGCTTATATCAGCGCAGCATGCAAAAACTATGGGTGCTGATGCTATCCACATTTGTCCCCCTGCAGCTCTTGCTAACTTTTCCTTTATCCCTTGATCTTCTATAACACCGAACAAATGGCTCTGTGAATTCCCCGGAGAGGGCGCCAACCGTGCTGCCTCTAACATTTCATCTAGAATTTTATCTGGTATTGCTGTGTCTTTAAATTTACGTACGGATCTTCTTGCTTTCATGACATTAAATATATCCACAATTATACTCCACCTTTCTTTTTAGCTACAGCACACATTAAGTTCCCGTCTGGCTTATACACAGCTCCGGCTACATCCCCATAAAAATCGACCCTAGTAAAGCCAGCCTTTTGCAAGTCCTCCTGTAGTTCTTCTTTAGTAAATACATGGTCCCAAATATTATAGCACTCAATAGAATCCTCTGTAATAACAACCGTCTGTTCAAGCATCGTACTTCTATCATCATATCTGTAAAATGAATTTAAGCAAATATGAGCTTTTTCACTCCAAAAACCACCTTCGCTATGGTACCAATCTTTAGACTCCTTTCTGTCTTTATACTGATTGGGCGTGAAAACATCGACTATAAATATACCACCCGGTTTGAGTGCCTGATATATTCTGCTCAATAATCTGGTTCGATTCTGATCGGACATCACACTAAAGTCACAATAAATGAGTGTAATAACATCGAATTTTTCCTGATAATTAATATCAAGGTAATCTTGATATATATAATTAATTGACATGTTATTGCTCCTTGCATTATTCAAGGCATATTCAATGGAACGCTTTGAGTAGTCTATACCAGTCACATGATAGCCACTTGTGTAAAACCTTTCTGCGTATAATCCCGGCCCGCATCCAAGATCCAGTAACTCCGGATATTGTACCGGACTAGCAATACTTGCAATCCATTCAACCGATTTTGTAACGAAATTATGATTACGTGTCGCAGCCTCCCACTCTGGATTAAGATGAGCTTCCAGCATTCCTTTCGATATATGCTCATCATCCCAGAATTTCGATGTACTGGTTTCATAAATCTCTGGTTTATCTGATACATATTCTAATAATTTTTTTAGCATTATTAATCTCCTTTTTGGTTATTGTTATTGTGATAACACGAATTAGATTTTATGGATCTGTCACAAGACAAAACCACAATAAAAAAAGCGATGGAATATTCCACCGCCTGATCGTTCATAAATTGTAGCGTGGAATATGAAATAAAAACCATAATTTAAGCAAGAAAATAGAACTGTCTACAGACAGTTACCTTTTCTTATTGAGTTATGATTTTATTCAACTTTTCCACGTTCTCACTTATATTACTGATTATGCAATATCAAGTGTGCCGGATTGCGTTCACCTCGATTTTCATGTTATCACATAATTAGATTATCATAACAGGAATTTATTGTCAATCACTCTTCATGCCTAAACCTGCCCCTAAGTTCATCAAAAAATTGAGTCAACGCTTGACAACCCCCAATTTCATGCTATACTAATAACGTCTCAAATGCCCATAAAAACAAGGTCTAAAGGGTGATTAAACCGTGTGTTCGAGACCTTCCACACGTAAAACAAAACTAAAGGAGAATTTAATATGAATGACAAGAAAACTCTGTTTCTAACAGAGGCTGCTGTTATTGCAGCCATCTACACCGTACTGGTGCTGGTCTTCCAGCCAATCAGCTTCGGTCCGATCCAATTCAGGATTGCTGAGGCCCTTACTGTTCTACCCTATTTTACCCCTGCTGCCATTCCAGGTGTTGCCATCGGTTGCTTTTTAAGTGCCGTTTTAACAGGAGCGGATATTCTCGATATGGTATTCGGCTCTCTGACGACGTTGGTTGCAGCAATCCTCTCTTACCAGTTGAGGCGTCACAAATTCTTAGTACCGGTTCCCCCGATTGTTGGCAATGCACTTATCATCCCTTGGGTACTACGCTATGCTTATAATGTTCCCGATGCTATCCCTTATATGATGCTTACCGTGGGGGCAGGCGAAGTCCTAGCCGTCGGTGTATTAGGTATCATTCTGCTATTTGCTCTGGACAAAGTAAAGCATGTGATATTTCGAACCACTTATCAATCCTAGATAACTGCTACCGGTATCTTAATTATTAAACTATAAGGTCTAGTCAAGAATATCACTTAACAGATATTTCTTAAATCAAATATTCAAAAAAGTTAGCTTCGCAAACTTTTTGTGAATCATGTAATCAAAAAAGTTAGCTTCGCAAACTTTTTGTGAATCATATAATCAAAAAAGATAGCTTCGCAGACTTTTTGTGAAGCAAGTATAAAGAAAAGAGATTATTACTTCTTGACTTTGTACTGACCCCAAAAAAGTTAGACATAAAGTCTAGCGATCGGGGGGCAGTACAATCGTTAGGAATTAATCATCTCTTTTTCTATTTTAACTTTCCACTCCTACTTTTACAACCTATCATTATTCTAATTGAATGATATACAGATTATAATACAGATTATTATGCCTATTTCTTCCATATAACTATTGACAAATATATCACGCCGTGATATATTTGTATCACATCAAGATACATCGCACCTTGATATATCGTAGTACGAGGTAGACTAGGCGTAAATATCTTAACACATTTCCTCATAAAATGTATACCAGTATTATCCAGATACAGACTGAGGCCACGCAGTAAACGTCTACCGTATGAGGAGGAAGTATGAAAGAAATTACAGAATTTATTCCCATGAGCGAGACAGCCTACTACATTCTTCTATCACTTACTGAAGAACGCCATGGATATGCTATCATGCAGTATGTGTCAGGCCTTACTAAAAATCGAATTAATCTGGGAGCCGGTACACTATATGGTACTTTATCAAAATTAGAGCAATCCGGCCTAGTCACAATTACCGGAGAGGAAAATAAGAGAAAGTACTATAAGATAACCGAAGTTGGCAAAGCAGTATTAGGTGCTGAACTAGGACGAATAGAAGAACTATTTCTGAATGGACGGGAGGTTTTTGGAGATGGAATATAACAAAAGATTTGTGAGAAGATCTTTCTTCGCTCACCAATATGAGAAAGAAGAAGAATTTCTGTCAAAGATGGCCAGAGAGGGCTGGCATTTTGTAAAGCTTCATAGAGGGTTCCTATCAAAATATGAATTTGAAAAGGGTGAGCCTACGGATTATATCTATCAGCTGGATTTCGTAAATCCAGAGGAAGACACAGAAAGCTATCATCAATTATTTCTGGATGCTGGTTGGGAAGAGACGTATTCCTGGGATGGTGTGTATAACGGGAAATGGTATTACTTTCGCAGAGAGCGTACCGGAAGCAAAGAAGATAGGATATTTACGGATGTTGAATCCAAGTATCAATTATATGATAAGCTGATGAAAAAATATGGTTTTTTCTTTATTGTACTATTATTCCTACAGGTGAATGCTCTAGGGACTGAGATGAGTCAAATAAAACTTGCCCGATTTCCTTCGCTCCATGGAATAGGATTAATTATCATTACTAGCCTTAGCATTTTGTTTATTATTGTATATGGGTATATGCTTTTGGGATTAGTACTTAAGAGAAGGCAGATTAAGCATATCCTTGATAAACACCTTTAAACTACTCAGGAACTATATAATGATAAGCCCCACAATATGATAATATAAAAATGAGCTTGAAATAGGACGAAATACACTTAAGCGTTATTCATCCTATTCCAAGCTTTTTATACAATACATTCTACACTGTACTAATCAAGTTACAGATTAAAGTGATGCCTAAAATAATGTAGTATTACAGCTCGCAGTTATTTACGGTTCTGGGGAAGGGAACCACGTCTCTGATGTTGCCCATACCAGTCAAATACATTACGCAGCGCTCAAAGCCAAGGCCAAAGCCGGCATGTCTTGCGGAACCATATTTTCTAAGATCCAGATAGAATTCATAATCTTCCTTCTTAAGGCCCAGCTCATCCATTCTCTTAACCAGCTTATCGTAATCATCCTCTCTCTGGCTTCCGCCGATGATCTCACCGATGCCGGGAACCAATAAATCCATGGCAGCTACGGTCTTGTTATCCTCATTTAGCTTCATATAGAAGGCTTTAATCTCCTTCGGATAATCCGTAACAAAAACAGGCTTCTTAAATATCTGCTCAGTTAGATAACGCTCATGCTCGGTCTGAAGGTCACAGCCCCAGAATACCTTATAGTCAAAGTTATCATTGTTCTTCTCTAAGATGCTGATGGCTTCCGTATAGGTAACATGTCCAAAGTCTGAATTTACCACATTGTTAAGACGCTCTAATAAGCCCTGATCCACGAACTGATTAAAGAACTGAAGCTCTTGTGTAGCATGCTCAAGGACATAACGGATAATGTACTTTAACATACCCTCTGCTAATGCCATATCATCCTTCAAATCTGCAAAGGCGATCTCCGGCTCGATCATCCAGAATTCTGCTGCATGACGGGTCGTATTGGAATTCTCTGCACGGAAGGTGGGTCCGAAGGTATAGATATTCTTAAAGGCCATGGCATAGGTCTCTCCATTAAGCTGACCACTTACGGTAAGATTGGTCTCTTTTCCAAAGAAATCCTGTGTAGTATCGACCTTACCATCCTCCGTTCTCGGAAGGTTGTCTAAATCTAAGGTGGTAACACGGAACATCTCACCTGCACCCTCGGCATCACTGCCTGTAATAATCGGAGTGTGAACATATACGAAATCTCTGTCTTGGAAATACTGATGAATCGCATAAGCAATTAAAGAGCGTACACGGAACACAGCCTGGAAGGTATTTGTTCTTGCTCTTAGGTGTGTCTGGGTTCTCAGATATTCCAAGGTATGTCTCTTCTTCTGAAGGGGATAATCAGAGGTAGAGGTTCCTTCAACGAATACTTCCACTGCCTGAATTTCAAAAGGCTGTTTCGCTTGTGGCGTAGCAACCAACTCTCCCGTTACGATAACTGCAGATCCTACATTCAATTTGGATACCTCTGCAAAGTTCTCCATCTTATCATGATACACGATCTGAAGAGGCTCAAAGTAGGTTCCATCATTCAGCACGATAAAGCCGAAGGTTTTGGAATCTCTGACGCTTCTGATCCAACCGCCAACGGATACCTGTTTTCCGATATATTGATCCTTATTGCGGTACAACTCTCTTACATCAATTAAATCCATATTCAAACTCCTTTGTCTATAATAGTTTTATTGATTATATATTTGTGCTTCTGTCCAGACAGGGGTTGTCCTATTTAGAAAGCTGGCTTCTCTCTCATTCATAAGCAGATTAGGAGCTCAAAGAAGAGCGCTTTGAGCTCACGTTGCACTTATCAAAGCAAACATAAGTGCTTTCTTAAGCAAGCTTAGAAAGCTGGCTTCTCTCTCATTCATAAGCAGATTAGGAGCTCAAAGAAGATCACTTTGAGCTCACGTTGCACTTATCAAAGCAAACATAAGTGCTTTCTTAAGCAAGCTTAGAAAGCTGGCTTCTCTCTCATTCATAAGCAGATTAGGAGCTCAAAGAAGAGCTTTTCATGGAACCGTAGGTTCCATTGCTCACGTTGCACTTATCAAAGCAAACATAAGTGCTTTCTTAAGCAAGCTTAGAAAGCATTTATGTTTGCTTTGACTAATCTGCTTATCTTGAATATTATAGCATATGATTATGATTTTTCAATAGGCTCTGTTTTTGGTGATAGTGTTCTCGTCTACCAAGAGGTATAATAGACTCTTGCTTGTAGTATATTCTACCTCTTTATGATCGCTTTGATGATGTCGGCTCTATCTTTACTGTCACAGCTTAGAAAATTCACCGCTTCATTGATTCTGCCAAGCTCATGGGCATCGGAATTCGTGATGATATTACATTGCTTCAGATATGGATTCTGACTACTAATCGCCTCATATTTGGACATACTGGCAAACTCTACTGCCATAAAATCCGCTTCCGGTGCTATAAAGCCGAGATTTGATAATAAGCTGTTGGAATTTTTATCAATGTGGGCAGGGAGGTAGATTCCATTATACTCTTCCATCAATCCTCCAAGCTCATCAAAGGAAATCTCTGTGGCATTGATTAATAGATACTCTTCCCTTCCTATTATCTCATCTTCTTCGTTACAGATTTCCTGCTTACCAAAAACACGTTCGTCATTGGATATTTTCATCAGCTTGGAGCTTACATATTCATTAAATTGAAGCGCAGCTTCTAAATCCTCAAACAAACACAAAGCATGTACCTCTTCCATCGTGGTCAATTCCATTCCCGGAAGAGCAACAATATCATAGCTTTTCGCCAGCTTAAGGACTGCCGAACAGTTCTTACAGCTGTTATGGTCTGTAACAGCAATAACCTGAAGGCCCTTCAGCGCAGCCATTCCAACAATGTTGCCAGGAGTCATATCCTCATCCCCGCAGGGAGATAAGCAGGAGTGGATATGGAGATCATATGCCAGCCTAAGCATGAAGCCTCTGGTATAAAAGCAAGGCAGCATTGAAAATTGGAAGCTCGGTTGTAAATACTGTGATCTCCTGCTGCTTTGCCTTAGCTAAGGCCGGTTCATCCAACTGGCAGCCTTCGGCTAAGATAATGCAGGCAGCGTCCGCTAAGGTAGCTACCGCAAGGGTATTCACATTGCCCATTACAGTCACCCAGGCAGAATCAGCAGGCATTCTTCCCATTGCAATACTAAGTAAATCACAGCAGTAGGGTACTGATATCTCCCGTTCCAGGTTATTCCCTTCATTCAATACCTTAAAGCTTCCGTCCTGAATTAAGTCATATACCTTCATCATGACCTCCCCTGCTGCATCATCGATGCAGCCCTTTCTTCTCTCTACGTAATCAAGTAATAGAACAAAGAGTCAGCAGGCTGCAATATTATGTATCTGTCTATCTTATGGTATCCAGCTTTGACATCTCTTCAGAAAGCTTATGGATATAATCCCTCAAGATATGGATACAGTCCTGTTCCTTTGCTACTCCACGTACCACATCCTCGGCTAAAGCTTTACAGGTGGGGGCTCCACAGGAGCCGCAATCCAATCGCGGGAACTTTTCACAGAGCTCCTCTACCCTAGCCATATTGGCAATGCTTTCATTCATATCCTTCCCTAGCTTAAATACCGGTTCGTAGATTACTTCGCTGTTCCAGAATTTGTCTTCATGGGCGCCACTCACCAGATGGGAGCAGGCAACAGGCAGATACTTTCTAAGCCTCTTCAATTTAACCTTAGCAATATAAGGATTCTCTACTGTCAGAACTCCGCCGACACAACCACCGGAGCAGGCATTCAGTTCAATAAACTCCAATTGATCGAACTTCTGGTCCTCAAGATCCTCCAATATCTTAATTACATTCTCTATACCATCTGCCGCCAGATAATTGTCTGTTAGTAGGCTACCTGCTTCACCACCGGTACTTCCCCAGCCAATACCAATCCGACCCGAGATCCCAAGCTCCTCCACATCGTTGATGCTCTGCTTCATCAGAGGAAGCAAGATGGGGTATACCTCCTTTATGGCAAGAGCGCCATCAATCTCACTATGATCAATCCCAATCGGAGACCTGACAGCTGTCATCTTGGCGGGACAGGGGGATATAAAAATAATCCCGATTTTTTCTCTTGGCAAACCTGTTTTCTCCATCGCTTTCTCCTTAGCCATGGTAGCTGCCAGATCTACCGGTGCACAAATCGGTAACAAATGCTCTATTAAATTTGGAAAACGAACCTGTATCAGACGTACAACAGATGGACAGGCCGTACTAATAATTGGCCACTTCTTCTTGTGCTCTGCTACATACTTTCTTGACATCTCAGAAACCAGCTCTGCCGCCCCGCTTACCTCAAATACATCATTGAATCCCATTTTCTTTAATGCAGTCAGAACAATATTCACGTCCTCCAGATTATTGAACTGACCATAAAGGGACGGCGCAGGGAGCGCAACGGTATACTCAAATTTTTTCATGATCTCAGGGGAATCGTAAGTAGCCTCCTTGGCATGATGAGGACAAATTCGGATACACTCCCCACAATCAATACAGAACTCCTTGGTAATTACAGCTTTCTGGTTTCTTACCCGGATGGCCTGTGTAGGACAGCGCTTAATACAATTGATGCATCCCATACATAAGTCTTCCTTCAAACGAACCGAAGTAAAAAATTTGCCCATAGTCTTCCCCCCTGAAATGTTGCAGTCCATCGACTGTGACGGCGTGTTCCAACGAAGTCTTCTACTGTATTTTCACCTTCATTATAACAGTAGTTCCTATCCCTATCTCACTCTCAATATTAAACTCGTCACTATACTTCTTCATATTTGGCAAGCCCATACCGGCGCCAAAGCCCAGGTTACGAATATTATCCGGTGCAGTCGAATAACCTGCCTGCATCGCCAACTCAATATTCGCAATTCCCGGTCCATGGTCTTTCAGAACCATCTCGATCTCCTCAGGAGATATTGTTACATCTATCCTACCTCCGGTAGCATGAATCACCATATTGATCTCACCCTCATACATAGCTATTGCTACCTTACGGACAATCTCCGGAGCAACGCCCATCTTCTTCAGAGAGCTTTTCAGGCTGCTGGAAGCTTCTCCAGCACGGGTGAAATCATCGGCGGGCACCTCATAAGACATGTGAATTGTATTGCTCATTTGTAATCCGGACCCCCCCGCAAGCCTTTTTCATATAGCATTCCGCAGGCAGCAAACATTCTGTGCCCAGTAGAAAGTATGGCAATCTCTTTCTCCTTGGCCATCTCTATCATGGCCTCATCAGGGAGCTTTCCTCTAACAAAAACGATACAAATGATATCCATCATCTCGCAGGTACGAATCACTTGCAGATTACACAAGCCGGTCAAAAGTACTGATTGGTCCTTCATAAATGCCAGTACATCGCTCATCATGTCTGAACCGCATGCTGTATGAACTTCACGATCCTTCCACTCCTCACCAGCAATATACTTTGCTCCTAATATTGATCTGATTTCCTCAATCTTCATATAGCCCTCCGTATAATCTTAAATTCTACCTTCCATACTTACTAATTACCGACTACGCCGTTAAATACCTCAAAGGAACTGACCGATACCTTCCTTGCCATAGCTAAAGCAGCATTGGCGTTCGTTAGTACTGATTGAAAATCCTGTACTCCCCTTTGGAGGGAAATGCCGATGCTAGCTGTAATTGTATTCTTTGTATGTTCATAAGAGTAGATGGACTCCAACTCTTTACAAAGCTTATCCGATATACTATAAACCATACGATCCGTCGGGATATCCGTAAGAAATATTGCGAACTCACTCATGCTGACTCTGCCAACGATATCTGATTTACGAAGCTCCCTTTTGATTACAGAAGCTATTGTCGTTAGAATATTTTCACCATCAAACGCTTTTCTAATCTCATTAATATTCTTATAGTTTCTGATATCAACCAGCAACAAGGCTGATATGTCTTCATCTAACTGTTTATTAAGGGCTTCCCGTATCATTATTTCTGTGGATTCCTTCGTATAGACACCGGTGAGAGAGTCTATGGTTGGCTGATAACTACTTTCTATCTGCGCACTCTCCATACTGTTAATCAGAGAAAGCTTTCCTACCACCTTATAGGGATTACGATTTTCACCGTAAATAATCGAAGCATAGCAAATATACCAACAGGGCTTACCATCCTTTGGTATCAAACGCAGCTCAAAACGCACCTGCTTCCTACCGCTCATCATGCTGTTGTAAATTCCTACCACTGCCGGCGATTCATCAGGGTGTATCACCTTTGTCTTCTCCAACCTCTTACGAAATCCAGTAATTACAGAATCTCTGCCGAAAACCTCCCGAAATGTTTCTGAAAAGCTTAAGGTGTCTGATGCTATCTCATATTCAAAAAACAGATCTTTGGCAAGCTCTGTTATCGTACGATTATACTCCACTGATTTTTCCAGCTTCTTGTATTGTACCATGGTTTCTGTCACATCCATTGCCATGCAAGAATAGACGGGAAAAGACTTTGTGCCGGTGGTATGAACTTCATTTATGCGATTCCCGGAAATCATAATCCATTTGAAGCTTCCATCCTGCTGAAGACTACGAAAATGAAAGCTGATCATATTATCTTTTCTCGCTTTCTGCGCAGCCAGCTGTTGAGTCACATAGATTACATCCGCAGAATACACCATTCTAAGTAGCTGTTGAGTCCCTTGGGCACCTTTATCTGTAACACTCTTGACTATGGAAAAGAAGGTGTCAGAGGCAAATAAAACAGTCAGCATATCATCCATCGCCAATTTTACTAACCCACCCGGTACAGTCAGTAATAGATTCTCCATCTGTGATTTACTTAAATCTTCCATTGTTCGCCTTTCTATACAACGTAACGTAAAATAAAATCCGATCTTATAAAATACTCCATTTCGTATGAATTATTATAATACAATTTGCCTTTGATTACAATCGAAGAATACTCCTCTAACCTAGCAAAAACCTTATATTCCTTTCAAATACTTACGGTGATTCTTTTTTGCTTAAATCTACAGAGATTTACCCATATATTTAAATTGATAGAAGCCGGTTAATTGAAAAGGTAAATTCCACTTTGAAAAAGTAAATTCCGCAAAAATAAGTCAAAGTGGAATTGGATAAATGTGAGAACCAGAAAAATCATTTAAAATAGGTGCTTTTTATATCATCTTGCTG
>JAEYOQ010000053.1 GCA_023411555.1 Bacillota bacterium | reverse complement strand
CCGTCAGGCTTTCGAATAATAAGAGTAAGCTCCTCATCCTTAATCAAATAATGATAATCAAGAACATCCTTGATTTCTGTTCCATTGATGGAAATCAGTTCGTCGCCAGGAGTAAGCTCAAGCTCATTTGCAATGCTTCCTGTTTCGACCTCTTTAATAATGTGTGCTTTTTTCTTCATAACATACACCGTTTCTTTCTATCAAACATCCGAAATCGCTATAAACGCAGCAAGGCTCCCTCGCTTACCGCCTGTTTTACGATGGGAAAATAAAATATCGTCATTACAGCAGGTACAAACTCCGCTGATATGAATATTCTCTTCGCGAAGTCCTGCTTTTATTAGTATCTGACGGTTTGCAGCCCATAAATCGCAAAGATATTTGCTGCTATCACCAATTCGTACGAGAATCTTCATGTCATAAGCCTCAGGAAAGGCCTTTTCAAATTCAAGAGCTACATCCTCACCTATCTCAAAGCAATCCTTGCATATGGAAGGGCCTATTACAGCAATAAGATCCTCCGGCTTGCTATTGTATTGCCGTCCTAGTTCTTCCACGGTACAGTTCCCGATTCCGGCGACAGTTCCTCGCCAGCCGGAATGGGTCAATCCGATGGCTTTCTTATCTGGATCAACGAAATATAGAGGTACGCAGTCTGCATAGCTTGTAACTAGCGTGATACCTGGCTCATTCGTTATTAAGCCATCGATTTGCTCATAATCCTGTGGCAAAAATAAGCCCTTTCCACGGTCTGCCTCGGTGACAACCCGGATGTTGGTCTTATGTACTTGTTGAGATAATACTATACTATTTACATCAATACCGATACTTGCTGATATTCTTCGGAAGTTCTGGATAACCTTCTCCTTGTCATCCATAACAGGGCCATTGCCTCTGCTTAGATTCATGGTGGAGAACATTCCATCACTAACCCCGCCGATGCGAGTTGAAAAACCATGCTTTATGAAGGGGATTTTCGATAAAGCGGGAAATGACAGATAGGGAACCTCCATAGTCAAATCAATCTCTGCATTCATTGAATGTTCAAACTTCATGGCTTCCTTTCCAAACTATATAAAGCTATTAAGCTATTATAGATAAATTTATGAAAATGGTGTCAAAATACCTTAGACTAAATTGGCTTCGTTTCTTTATATTCCGTCAAAGGCATTCTTAATAAGAGAAATCTCGTTATCGAGAATTACCACGGCATCAAAACGGCAAGGGGTATCCATAGGGAGCCTATGTAAGAGCATATAATACTGGGCTGTACGTGTAATTCTTCGAATTTTTGTCGGTGTTATCGCTTCTGCAGGAAAACCCTTGGATGAGGAGGAACGATATTTCACCTCGATAAAGCAGAGATATTCCTCATCTTTCCCTATCAAGTCTATCTCACCTATTTTGCAACGGAAATTGCAGTCCAAGATCCGATACCCATACTTCTCCAGATATGCAGATGCCTTTCTTTCGTATTCCGTACCGACAGATCGTTTATTCATAGTCTAAACCAACCTTACTCTTGATCCGATCCATTCGATCAACAAAGACCAATATCTCGGCTACAACATCATATAGCTCTGGGGGTATCATATCCCCAATTTCCAGCTTGGACAGATTACTTGCAAGCTTTTCGTCCTTGTGTAGGGGGATATCAGCCTCTTTTGCTCTTTCAATGATTCGATCGGCAAGATAACCTCTACCGGAGGCTATCACCTTAGGTGCTTGCTCAGATGGATCATAGGAAAGAGCAACAGCAGTTCTCTTTGATTGATTCTTATGGTTAGCTTCCATGGATCATTCCTCCTAAGGGATTATGTACGATTACTCCTCTGTAACAAAATTCTTCACAAAGGATCTGCGATGAATCGGGGTTAGACCATACTGCTTAATTGCTTCAATGTGCTTTGGTGAGCCATAGCCCTTATTATTGATAAAATCATATTCTGGAAAGACCTGATGATAAGCACCCATCATTCGATCTCTTGTTACCTTGGCTACGATACTGGCTGCAGCAATTGAGATACTTTTCGCATCGCCTTTGACAATAGGCACCTGCTTAATATCAACTCCGGGTATCGTAACCGCATCATTAAGTAACAGGTCGGGTCTTATCTTCAGATTACCGATTGCTTTACGCATTGCCTCATAGGTTGCCTGAAGAATATTAATCTCATCGATCTGGTTCGGAGGCATGCTGCCAATTCCGTAGGCAATCGCCTTTGAGATAATCTCATCATAGAGCTCCTCACGCTTCTTCTCAGAAAGCTGTTTGGAATCGTTGATATATAGAATATCGCAATCCTTTGGTAATATAACGGCAGCTGCAATCACTGGTCCTGCAAAGGGACCTCTTCCAACCTCATCGATACCGCAGATATATTCATAATTACTATATTTTTTTTCATACTCCTTCATCTTCTCCAGGCGATCCAATTCCTTTTGAAGAGCAAGAGTTTTATTCCGATATTGATTGCAGACTGTAATGACACCGCTGCGTTCATCTGTACTGTATTTTTCTAATAAAGCAGGTATCTCATCGCTTTTCGCTTGCATAAATTCCAGCTTAATCAGTGCTATTTTCTTTGGTGATTCATCGATTGTATCTAGTTGCCTTGCCATAGGAGCTGCCTCCTTATTCTTAGGTGTTTTATAATATGATAACGTATTTTTAGTTTATTGTTGTGTCTCTTCCTTCGCCGCTTCTTCTGCAACGCCATCCTCACTTATAACAGGAGGAAGCTCCAGGGTGATGTTACCGAGCCTAACACTTCTGAAATCATCCACTAAAAGTCCGGCTGCACGGTCTAAATCCGGTTCACCGCCCTTCAAAAGACAAGAACGCTTGATGGCAATCTGCTCCAGTAGCTTGGCTGCACCTTTGACATCTAATTCTTCTTCTGAGCGGTTCAAACCATATCGGTCTGCTAATACCTCCGGATAATTTTTCTGCAATAATACGATTAATTCCAGAGATAGGTCTGTTGTGTTGATTATAGTATCATTGATGGACCCAATTAAAGCAAGCTTAAGCCCTACGGACTGATCCTCAAACTTAGGCCAAAGAATACCGGGAGTATCTAAAAGCTCGATGGTCTTACTCAGGCGTATCCATTGTTTTCCTTTCGTCACACCGGGCTTGTTGCCGGTCTTTGTGGAAGCCTTACCGACAAAGCTATTAATAAAGGTGGACTTCCCTACATTAGGGATACCTACAATCATTGCACGGACAGGACGATTCAGGATGCCCTTTCTCCGGTCTCTTTCAATTTTAGCCTGACAAGCCTTATTAACAATATCCTGAACCTGCTTTACACCTTGGCCGCTCTTAGAATTCACCAGAGCTACAAAGTAACCCTTTGATTCAAAGTATGCCTTCCAGGCATTGTTATAACGTTGATCTGCCATATCTGCTTTGTTTAGTAATATAACCCGTGATTTATTTTTGGCTAACGTATCAATATCAGGATTCGTGCTGGAATACGGTATTCTGGCATCTACCAGTTCAATTACCACATCGATTAGCTTCATATCCTCTTGCATGGTACGTCTTGCCTTGGCCATATGACCCGGATACCACTGAAAATGCATTGTAACCTCCATCAGACGAGAATTAATCGCCTTCTTCTTCTGATTCTGCTTCTTTAATTAGATTTAATTTATTTACAAAGTTAAAGGGGGATGTGCGAATAAAGGCTTCACCGATAATTTCCTCCCGTCGAATCATTCCGACACTGGCAAAACGGCTATCCTCACTGTTATTACGATTATCTCCCAATACAAAATATTCATTCTCTTCTAAGAGGATTTCTTCGGCGGCGAGTCCGTAATTCCCCATTGGTTCAACGTTAACAATCTCTTTGATGACCTCGCCATTGATATAGATAAGACCGTCTTTGATCTGTAGCTTTTCACCGGGTAAGGCAATGATACGTTTGATATCATAATAGCTATGCTCTTTACCACTTTTTTTGAATACAATGACATCATAACGTCTTGGCTCAGTAAAATGATAGGAAAATTTATTGATGATAATCTGATCCTTGTCACTTAGGGTGGTTTCCATAGAAATACCCACCATATTGGTACGCTCTAAAGCGTAATATACGATAAAATAAGCCAAAAAAATCACGGCTGCAATCTGCGCAGCCCAGATTAATATCTTAATGAATATTTTCATGACTAATGGCTTTTTGCTTTCTTTGTCAAAATCATAATCCATAGGATACTCAGCCTTTCTTCGTGTAAAAAAGGGACAATCCCGCAAGTATTGTCCCTTCGTAGTACTATCTCATTAACTCTTTTACTTTCGCTCTCTTACCGACTCTATCACGTAAATAGAACAGCTTAGCCTGTCTAACCTTACCGCGTCTTACTACTTCGATTCGGTCAATGCTAGGGCTATGAACTGGCCAAGTCTTCTCTACACCAATACCATTGGATGACTTTCTAACTGTGAATGTCTCTCTAGCTCCACCGTTCTGTCTCTTTAATACGGTGCCTTCAAATACCTGAAGTCTTTCACGGTTACCTTCTTTTACCTTTGCGTAAACCTTTACTGTGTCGCCTACGTTGAATTCTGTAACAGATGCTTTTAACTGTTCAGCTTCAATACTCTTAATAATATCGTTCATTTTGTGACCTCCTTAATATTTAGATGTTCTTAACACGCAACTGCGTCAGAGGACCATCCCATCTCACAACAACTTACTCTAACATAAACATCCAACAAATGCAAGTACTTTTTGTTGAAATGCATTATTTTCTGCGTAGCATTCTAGGGACGGTTGCTGACAGAAAGCTCTGTAATGGGTATCCTTCTGAAAAGTCGTTCCAGTTTACTAGCACTTCTAGGGTATCTTCGTTCACTTGAAGCAATCAGACCGCGCAAAAACTCCTCAGGGAAACAATCGAAAACCTAACCAGTAGCTTTCCGATTGTTTCCCTTCGTCGAACATTTGCGCTCGTGCGACTTATCGCACGTCTGATATCATCGCTCCCTCAGATACCTAAGAATTGCACATAAACTGCAAATACTTTTTAAAAGGATACCCATCCCTGTACTTTCTGTCAGCAACCTGTCTTTCGCTTTCTTTATAATAATATCAGTTTAATAGTATGGACTTTATTCATTTCATAAATAAAGTTACACAGACATAATTGCATCTCCACTATAGATTAATATAGTCTAATGAAAATTTAATATTTATCAAAATTCTTCTGGAAGATTAACTTGGTCAGGAATTCTCCCTCTTTCTCAGTTAGATTTGCTTTTTCCAGGAGATCGGGGCGTCTTTCATAGGTTCGAAGAATGGATTGCTGTCGTCTCCAGGCGTCGATATTAGCATGGTGCCCGGTTAATAGTACCTCTGGTACTCTCTGTCCCATGAACACCTCTGGTCTCGTATATTGAGGATATTCTAAGAGGTTATCCTGGAAAGATTCAAATTCTGAGGAGACATCGTTATTCAATACACCAGGAATTAATCTTGAAATCGCATCAATCATAACCATCGCCGGTAATTCACCACCGGTCAAAACATAATCCCCAATGGACACATAGTCAGTAACGACCATATCCAGAACGCGCTCATCAATCCCTTCATAATGACCGCAGAGGAATATAAGGTCCTCCTCCTTAGCAAAATCCTTGGCCATACTCTGATTAAAGATACTGCCCTGGGGAGTAACATAGATCACCTTGGGTTTATGAAAGGTACTTTGCGCATCTTTTTGCAGCTTAATATGATTCACCAGATATCCATATGCTTTATAGATAGGCTCGGCCTGCATCACCATACCAGCACCACCGCCGTAAGGATAATCATCCACTCTCTTGTGTTTATCTTCGCTGAAATCTCTGATATTGACAGGGTTCACAGAGATCAGACCTTTATCGATTGCTCTCCCGGTAATGCTGGTATTTAATCCTTGCATTATCATATCCGGAAACAGCGTAAGTACATGAAAATTCATAAAAATACCCATGCCTTTCTGTTAGTGATTCATATATTTGAACTAGATCAGATAAGACCATCCAGGAGATGTACGATAATCTTTTTATTTTCAACATCAACATCAAGAATACAATCCTTGATGGAAGGGATTAATATCTCCTTACCGGTAGAGGTCTTGACCACATAGACATCATTAGCGGCGGTTGTAATTATTTCAGCTAATACACCCAGCTCCTTGCCGTCCTCTGTATACACGGTGGAATCGATCAAATCAAAGATAAAATACTCTCCCTCCTCAAGTTCGACCGCATCCTCTCTAAGAATTAAAAGATCCTTACCACGATATTTTTCAATATCATTGATATTATCTATCCCTTTAAACTTAAGTATAACCATCTGTTTAAAGAATTTTACACCCTCTATTTCTAAGGGAAGCATCTCTTTCCCTGTGTCCAGGAACACCCTCTTTAATATATTAAAACGACCCGGATCATCTGTCGTAGGAAATACTTTTACTTCTCCACGAACTCCGTGGGTGGTCGTAATAACGCCGACTCTAAGATAATTATCCATTATAACCTCCATCGTTTAGACTCTATCCGCACATTGTATTCTTAACGATTAATTATTGTATATTCAAAAAAGTTAGCTTCGCAAACTTTTTTGAATCAAGTATAAATGAAAGCCAGCCTTGCAGGCTTTCATTTATCATATATTAAGACTCCTATCAATCATATCTCAAGTTACCCTTAGCTGTTAAGTGTACGAGCATATTGAAGAGATAATAGAAAGAGTCAAATAATCTATCGTAAATTAATATAACATAACATTCCTACCCATAGATATAGTTAAAAAGAAGCTGTTCTACTATGTCTCTTATGAAAAATGATATTTCATATGACATAACAGACAGCTTCCGTGTCTCAGTACAGGAAAAACTGCAATTGAATTACTGCTATTGCAGAATCTCAACTACTACCTTTTTGTCATCCTTTGTTGCGGCTGCTTTTACAACGGTACGAATGGACTTAGCAATACGACCTTGTTTGCCGATTACCTTACCCATATCATCAGAAGCGACTTTTAATTCCACAACAATTGCTTTATCGGTTTCTTTTTCCGTAACTACAACCTCATCGGGATGATCTACGAGTGATTTAGCAATTACTTCTACTAATTCCTTCATCATATAAATCTCCATTCTGCGGTGTTACCGCGAACAAACTTACATCCCATACTGCCAATAGGCAGCAAAAAGACCGAAAGAACTTGGGCTTGCTACATTAGAGTAAACCCTCATGAATTATGCTAACACAATTCATGAGGCAGTTCTTCCGAAGCGAATGAATATTACAGGATACCTGCATTCTTGAAGATCTTACCAACTGTATCGGTGGGCTGTGCACCATTTGCTAACCACTTCTTAGCTGCTTCTTCATCTACCTTGAAAGCACTGGGATTCTGTGTAGGATCATAAGTACCGATTTCCTCGATGAATCTACCATCTCTAGGTGTTCTGGAATCAGAAACAACGATTCTATAGAAAGGAGCCTTTTTCTGTCCCATTCTCTTTAATCTAATCTTTACTGCCATTTATTTCACCT
>JAEYOQ010000061.1 GCA_023411555.1 Bacillota bacterium | reverse complement strand
ACTTTTTCTTACGTCTTACGCTGGGCTTCTCATAATGCTCCCTCTTGCGGATCTCCTGTTGGATACCGGCTTTCGCGCAGTTTCTTTTGAATCTGCGGAGAGCACTATCTAATGTTTCATTGTCTTTTACAATTACATTTGACATATTCTCACACCTAACCTCCCTCCAGTTGTGTATTGTGCGTAAACAACTGTTTGGGTATTTTTTGAATAGCACTAGAGATATTATAGCATATTTTTCAATTTCGTCAACCTATTTTTGCATCAATATGCTATTACCGAAATTTGCTTTTACCCATATCCTATTTTTGCTTTGTATCTTAGTATTATTGTAACCTTTTTTTCTTTTTTTCAAAAGGTAATCGAAGCAATAATTAATAGCAAAGCTGCTTATCTTTGTTAATTTATTTTATTTGATTGCTTAGTGCATCCTGAGCCTTAGCTATGACTGCATCAATACCTGCTGCATTCTTACCGCCGGCCTGAGCCATGTTAGGTCTGCCACCGCCACCGCCGCCTACCAGTGCGGCAAGCTCTTTGATCAGGTTACCTGCATGAGCACCCTTAGCCATGGCGCCATCTGTAGCCATCGCAAGAAGGTTCACCTTGTCCGGAGCCATAGCGGAAGCTAGTATAATAACACCTTCGCCAAGCTTTTCCTTAAGCTGGTCGCCAAGATTACGAAGCTCGTTCATATCGATATCAGCGAGTTTTACAGCTAAGAGCTTAACTCCCTTAACCTCTGTTACCTGATTCATAACATCACCGAGAGAATTATTGGCAAGTTTGCTCTTTAATTTCTCGTTTTCGGATTTCAGAGCCTTGATTTCCTCGAGATAGGTCTCAATCTTACTTGTCAACTGGCTGGGCTCTGTCTTGGCAGCCTTTGCTGCTGCAGCAAGCTCATTCTCCAGCTCCTTATAGTATGCAAATACACCATTGCCGGTAAGAGCCTCTATTCTTCTGACACCGGCAGCGATACCTGTCTCGGTTAAGATCTTAAATACAGTAATCACTCCAGTATTGGCAACATGGGTACCACCACACAGCTCCTTGCTGTATTCACCCATGGATACGACACGGACATCACTGGCATATTTCTCTCCGAATAAGGCCATCGCTCCTTCCTTCTTCGCATCCTCGATATTCATAATCTTGGTGCTTACGGGAAGACTATTGGCAATCTGCTCATTTACAAGGCTTTCTACCTTCTCAAGCTCCTCTGCAGTTAAAGCGGAGAAATGAGTAAAGTCAAAACGAAGACGATCCTCGCTAACCATGGAGCCGGCCTGCTCTACATGTGTACCAAGAACGGTACGTAGTGCCTTCTGTAGCAAGTGAGTAGCACTATGATTCTTAGCAGTTGCTGCTCTCTTCGCACTATCTATCTCTAAGGTTACTGTTTCATTCTTCTTAAATATTCCCTTTGTCACGGTTCCGACATGGCCGATCTTACCGCCCTGGAGCTTAATGGTATCCTCTACCTCGAATTCAGCATCCTTCGTACGGATCGTTCCTTTGTCAGCTACCTGACCACCGCTGGTTGCATAGAAAGGAGTTTCTTTTACTAAGATAGTACCCTTCTGTCCTGCTACCAATTCCTCTGTTAGCTCTGTCTCAGTTGTTAACACTGTAATCTCTGAGGAGTAGGAAAGGTTATCATAGCCAACAAAGCTGGTTGTAATACTGGGATCGATCTGTTGATATACGGTCTCTTCTGCACCCATGTAGTTTGTTGTACCACGTGCATTTCTAGCAGTAACTCTCTGAACCTCCATAGCTTCACGGAAGCCCTTTTCATCTACCTCAAAGCCCTTCTCTTCTAAGATCTCCTTGGTTAAGTCGATAGGGAAGCCGTAGGTATCATAAAGCTTGAATACGTCTTCACCGGAAAGTACCTTGGTATTGCTCTTCTCCAGTTCCTTTTCCATCTCTGCTAAGATGTTGAGACCCTGGTCGATTGTCTTATTGAACTTGTCTTCTTCAATGGTAAGAAGCTTAAGGATATACTCCTTCTTCTCCTCCAGCTCCGGATATCCATCCTTATGTCCGTCAATAACGACCTGAGCTAGCTTAGCCATAAAATCGCCTTCGATACCCAGTAGTCTTCCGTGACGGGCAGCTCCACGCAGTAAACGACGGAATACATATCCCCTGCCTTCATTGGAAGGAATTACACCATCGGATGCCATAAAGGTAGTAGAACGAATATGGTCAGTAATCTTACGGATGGATACATCCTTCTTCGCATCTACCTGATACTCAGTATGAGCAAGCTCACATACCTTATCACGTATTGCTTTCATGGTGTCTACATCAAAGATTGAGCTTACATCCTGAACTACGGCTGCAAGTCTTTCCAGTCCCATACCGGTATCAATATTTTTATTCTCAAGCTCAGTATAATTGCCGTTACCATCGCCGTTAAACTGGGTAAATACATTGTTCCATACCTCGATATAACGGTCACACTCACAGCCTACTGTACAATTCGGATTATCGACACAACCGTATTTCTCACCGCGGTCATAGTAGATCTCAGAACAAGGGCCACAGGGACCGGCACCATGCTCCCAGAAGTTGTCCTTCTTACCAAAACGGAAGATTCTCTCCGGATCGATACCGATTTCCTTCTCCCAGATCTCAAAGGCCTCATCATCATTCTCATATACGGAAGGATATAGACGATCCTTGTCCAGTCCTACCACCTCGGTTAAGAATTCCCAGGACCAAGCGATGGCTTCATGCTTAAAATAATCTCCAAAGGAGAAGTTACCAAGCATCTCGAAGAAGGTACCATGTCTTGCGGTCTTACCAACATTCTCGATATCACCGGTACGAATACACTTCTGACAGGTAGCAACACGCTTTCTCGGCGGTAGCTCCTGTCCTGTGAAATATGGCTTAAGAGGAGCCATACCTGAATTAATCAATAATAAACTGTTGTCATTATGAGGAACCAAAGAAAAGCTCTTCAATACCAGATGTCCCTTGCTTTCAAAGAATTCCAGGAACATTCTTCTAAGATCATTTACTCCATATTTTTGCACGTTAATTGCCTCCTATATTATAAAATCCTTTATTTTCTATGAGCTAATTCTGTTGTGATATCATCCCAATCCAGATTACACTCAGCCATTAATACCATCAAATGATATAAGTAATCCGCTATTTCATAGCGAAGCTCCTCTGACCCTGGATTCTTGGCGGCTATCGTAATCTCTGTAGCCTCTTCACCGCATTTCTTAAGAATCTTATCAATCCCCTTATCAAATAGATAATTAGTATAGGAGCCCTCCTTCGGATTACGTCTGCGATCAATAATCACATCATAAACATCCTTAAAGACTTGTGTGGGATTACTATCCTTGTATTTCTTCTTTACCAATTCTGTATAGAAGCAGCTCTTACTACCGGTATGGCAAGCCTCTCCTACCTGAAGTACCTTAGCCAGTAAGGTATCCTTATCACAATCAATCGATAATTCCTTCATATATTGGAAATGTCCTGAGGTCTCGCCCTTAATCCATAGCTCTTTACGACTTCTGGAATAATACGTCATTCGCCCGGTCACAATAGTCCTATTATATGCTTCCTCATTCATATAAGCAAGCATTAGTATCTCATTAGAACGATAATCCTGTACGATTACAGGAATAAGTCCCTTATCATCCAGCTTAAACTCAGAAAATGCTATACTGCTTTCAAAGACATCAATCTCTATCCCCTCTGCTTTTAAGGCGTGCTTTGCTTTCATGATATCTTTATTTTCAAAGAAATTAGTAGATACTCCAATTACATTAGAAATAGATAAAAGGCTACTGATATCATTACGGATCAGGCTGTCACGTATGATAATCGGCATCGGAGCCGTTTCAATCCTAGTCTTTGTATTGGCTGATAAAGCAACGTGCTTTAATAACATTTTGCCAACTCTATAGTCTGCAAGAATATGACATAGGTCTTCTTCTGCATCCATAAAATCCATCATATCTACTTCCACGACAATCTTATCGGAGCCAAAGCGATCTGCTGCTTCCTTTAAGAGGTTCTTATCATTCAATGAGGTATATTTGATTAGAACTGCGCCAGCACCTGTATATAATGCTTTTTTTACGTCCTCCAGCCGATCCACATGAAACCCTAGGATAAAAGAAATATCGATTTTCTTCGATAACTCCTTGGCGAGAGTCAAAAATTCTTCTCTGGATTTCTCATCCTTTGAATAATTGTAAATTAAGAGCTCGTCTGCTCCCCCATAGGCATATTCCTCAGCAAGGCGTAGGACCTTACCAGGGACTTCATTTTCTGCATTAATGTAGGGGATGATCTTTTTATAAGACATCTAAATTTATACCTCCTGAAGTATTCCTCTTCTTGTTTTGCCTACTTAATTTTTGATTATATATAATATTTGCCCTAAGTTCAACTATAAATCTTTTATGACCTGTTCTTCTTTGATTCTTTTGCGTTACATTCTCTCATTATTATGATTTAGTCGTCTCGAACAGACTCACCGCTTTCTTAAGATCGATTCGATTCTCATACAAGGCCTTGCCAACGATGGCACCGTATACCTTTATCTCCTCCAGCGTCTCCAGATCCTTTAAGGAGGATACTCCACCGGAAGCGATGATATCTAAACCGGTTGTCTCTACCATCTCCTTGGTATGGGCAATATTCGGACCTTGGAGCATACCATCCTTAGCGATATCAGTATACACAATGGTCTTAACTCCTAACCGCTTCATCTCCATCGCTAACGAGACTGCCTGAAAGTTACTAACCTTCTCCCAACCCTCGATGGCAACCATCCCATCCTTAGCATCTATTCCTATTACAATTTTATTGGAGCCGAAGGTGGATATCGCCTCTTTGATAAATGCAGGATCCTTCACTGCCTTGGTTCCTATGATTACTCTGTCTATCCCCAGGGCAAGCTTATTCTCTATATCCTTAATCGTACGGATGCCACCGCCAACTTGGATTGGAACCTTCACCTCGGAGACGATGCCCTTAATTACCTCATCATTTACCGAATGCCCAACCAATGCACCGTCCAGGTCCACAATATGGATAAAGGAAGCTCCGCAAGCTTCCCATTGTTTTGCTATCTTTAAAGGGACATCAGAATAAACCAATACATCCTGAAAGCTCCCCTGCCTTAGTCTTACACATTGTCCGTTCTTAATATCGATAGCCGGAAATAGTTTCATAATGCACCCTTGCCTTTCACCACTAATATTTTAGTCAATCGTTCCCTTTGTGGATAATACACCATGGATACGCGGGTCTATACTGCAGGCCTCATCCAGCGCCTTGGCAAAGGCTTTAAAGGCTGCTTCTATAATGTGATGATTGTTACCACCACTCAGCAATTTAATATGTAGGTTCATACCTGCAGAGTAAGAAACGGCATAGAAGAATTCCTTCACCAGCTCCGTTTCCATATATCCTACTCTATCGGTTGTAAATTCCAAATCATAGGAAAGATAGGGCCGTCCGGATAAATCAATGGCACAAAGCACCAGGGTCTCATCCATTGGCAAAAGGAAGGAGCCGTATCTTTTTATTCCTTGCTTATCTCCCAAGGCACTTTTGATCGCCTGACCAAGAACAATTCCGGTATCCTCAACCGTGTGATGGGAATCGACATATAAATCCCCCTTAACCGCCAGCTTCATATCAAAAAAACCATGACGGTTAAAGCTGTCCAGCATATGATTAAAGAAACCAATACCGGTTTCAATCTGTGCCTTCCCGCTTCCATCCACTGTGAACTCCATGCTGATTTCCGTTTCCTTGGTATTTCGAATAATCACCGCACTTCTGGTATTCATACCTCTCATCCTTCCATTCTTAGAGACTCCAATTCCTTATATATTACTTGTATTGTTTGGCTTTTGGCTCCCCATCATTCTATATAATTATACAATATGAGCAATAAATGTCAAACTTCTTTTCAAAAGTAGAAAAAACTATTTTATAACAACTAATAATAATAAATCTCGCCAAATATATCTGTTATTATTCAAATCTGACTGCGATGGAATTGGCATGTGCTGTCAGAGATTCTGAATTTGCAAAGGTAATAATGTCCTTATAGATCGGCTCCAAGGCTTCCTTAGAATAGGAAATAATACTGGACTTCTTAATAAAGTCATCCACACTAAGAGGGGAGAAGAATTTGGCAGTTCCATTGGTTGGCAGGATGTGATTAGGGCCTGCCATATAATCGCCTAAGGGTTCACTGGAATACTCTCCAATGAAGATTGCACCTGCATTCTTTATCTTTGTCATCACCATAAATGCATCCTTTGTCATAATCTCCAGATGCTCCGAAGCGATCTCGTTGGTTGCCTCGATGGCTTCCTCCAACGTATCGGCAACCATAATATAGCCGTAATTGTCTAAGGATTTCTGTATAATCTCACTACGGGAAAGTTGGGCAACAAATTGATCCACCTCCTTGGCTACCTGGTCGGCAAGCTCCTTGCTGGTGGTTATCAGGATTGCAGAGGCTAATTCATCATGCTCTGCCTGGGATAGTAAATCAGCAGCTACATATCTCGGATTGGCGGTCTCATCGGCAAGCACCAGAATCTCGCTGGGTCCGGCAATGGAATCAATGCTGACATGTCCATAGACTGCCTTCTTCGCTAAAGCCACATAGATATTGCCGGGTCCTACAATCTTATCTACCTTAGCTATACTTTCCGTTCCGTAAGCCAGGGCTGCGATCGCCTGCGCTCCGCCTACCTTATAGATCTCTGTTACCCCGGCCTCCTTAGCGGCTACTAAGGTCCCAGGATTTACGTTACCGTCCTTATCCGGCGGAGTCGTCATTGCTATTCTTGTAACACCGGCAACCTTGGCAGGAATTACATTCATAAGAACGGAGGATGGATAAGCTGCTTTACCGCCAGGTACATAGACACCCACTGCTGCAATAGGGGTAACCTTTTGTCCTAGAATAGTACCATTATCGGTAGTATCAAACCAGCTATACTGCTTCTGCTTAGCATGATAATTCTCTATATTATGAATCGCCTTCCTTATTACCTCAACCACAGAGGGTTCGACCTTGTCATAAGCCTCCAACATCTCCTCCTCCGTAACCTTGATGGTATCCTTATTAAGCTCAGCTTTATCAAAACGTTTGGTGTAATCAAATAGGGCCTGATCCTTGCGGTGTCTGACATCGTTAAGAATATCGGCAACTGCATTGCTATATTGCTCATATTGATTGGGACTTCTCTTCAATAGGTTCTCTAAAATATTCTTTTTTGTTTCTGCATTCAGCTCAATCCTTCTCATGTCCTGGTATCCTTTCCTTATAGAAATTCATTCTAACACAACATGCCTGCACTTTCAGTGCAAATTTCACCCTCATAATTTCATACTAATTTTACACACTTAGCAATTAACTGTAGATAATAATGCTTTTCAATAACCTACACTAACCTATCTACCCCTTGTGTTAGTTTGCGCCAAGTGTGTTCCACACACTTTGAAGATCACAGGCACAAACTTGGAAGTATGTATCATACTTCATTCACTCACACTCTATCCTGTAACAGTTCCTTCAGGTCTTTAATTATCTTTGAGATTCGTTCATGCTCCATCTTCATGCTGACCTCATTTACTACCATTCTGGCCGAGAGATTACAGATCTCCTCCAGTACCTCCAATCCATTCTCACGAAGAGTAGATCCTGTCTCAACGATATCTACAATCACTTCCGATAAGCCTACGATAGGGGCCAGCTCGATCGAACCATTCAGCTTAATAATTTCTACCGTCTGATGCTTTTTATTATAGAAATAATCCTTTGCGATATTAGGATATTTTGTGGCTACTCGGATTAACTCTCCGTGTTTTAGTAATTCTTTAGCGGAAGCAGGACCCGCAACACACATCCTGCACTTCCCGAGTCCCAGATCCACAACCTCATACATCTTACGGCCTTCCTCTAATATGGTATCCTTACCTACTACTCCAATGTCAGCCGCTCCATATTCCACATAGGTTGGCACATCACTGGCCTTGGCTAAGAAGAATCTAAGCTTTAGGTCTTCGTTCACGAAGATTAATTTTCTGGAGGACTTATCCTTGATCTCCTCACAGGATATGCCAATTCTCTCCAGTACCTCTAAGGTATTGAATGCCAGGCGCCCCTTCGCCAGGGCTATTGTTATATATCTCATAAGAATCCATCCTTTCGTCTATCCATGCCGACTTGAACCAATTCAGCTATTGAAGGAACTCCTGCATCGGTGCAGCCTGTAATGTTCCTGAGGTGATATCCAGCACTTTTATGTCCAGATCATTATCAAGAAGTAAAATACCACCGATGTTCATCCTTTTGGCATAGGAAGTGTAGTCCTCTACTTGAAAATCTTCGTTCGACACTTGTAGTATAGTGTTAATACCACCCTTTCGGAAATGATTTGCTAATGCAATCGCTTGCTTTCGATAGGTTCTCTTATATAAGATTAAGGTGTCCTGTGCTTCTGGCTGTGGCAGCAGCTTCTGCCTGGATAAGGCAAGGATTAGCTGGTCGATTACAATTGCCAGACCGATTGCCGTTGCCTCCTTTCCAAACTGAACCACTAATTTATCATAACGTCCTCCGGTCACTACCGCATCACCGGTTCCATAGGTATAAGCTTTAAAGATGATACCAGTATAATAGTTATATTGACTGAGCATTCCTAGGTCAAAGGAAATGTATTTCTCATAGCCGTATTCCGACATGATATCATATAGCTTCTCCAGTCGTTCAATTGCCTTGATTGCTCGTTGATTGCCTGTGAGACTCTTTGCAAGGGATAAAATATCAAGATTTCCGAAGAGCTCCGGAAGCTTTAGAAAGATATCCCTTAGCTCTGTACTCATCTCTCTTGTCATCACAATCTCTTCTACGCCAAACATATTCTTCTTAGCGATTAAGAGACGAAGATTCGTGATTTCCTCCTCCTCAGTAAAACCCGCCTCCTCTATCAGGGCACGAAAGAAATCCGCATAACCAATTTCCAGCTGGAATTCCTTAAGACCGGACTGGAGCAGGCATTCAACAGTGATTGCCAGTAGCTCAGCATCTGCTTCAATACTGTCATCATTCATCAATTCCGCACCTAACTGAGTGACCTCCTTCAGCTTTCCCTGATAGCTGGTGTTGTTGATAAAGGTATTGCCGATATAGCACAAACGGATTGGAAGATCTTCATCCTTATAATACTTTGCTACGCAGCGTGCGATTGAAGGGGTAATATCCGGTCGCAGTACCAACGTATTCCCTTCCCGATCAAAGAATTTATACATGTCCTTAGAGGCTACCGTTCCTCTTTCCTGACTGAAAATATCAAAAAACTCGAAGCTTGGTGTCTGAATGTCACGAAAGCCATGGTGCTCCAGTACATGATGGAGTTGTTGCTGCAACATTAATTTTGTTGCACATTCCGAATTATATATGTCTCTGACTCCCTCAGGTGTATGTAGTAATTTGTCTTTCATATTCAGCACCCAGCCTTTCTTTCTAATCATATTCATACTAACTTTATATGCTGTCCTTTGAAGTGTGAATTATACTTTTTAGTTCACATTAACCAAGTATAACCATTCTTGCTCAATTACTTGGTAAATACCTTATAATAAAGATTTCCAATGGTATTCATTATCATAATCACACGAAAGGTCTAAATAATACTTTAGTATGGTAACGTGATAATTCGCTACCATACTAATATGTTTTTACATTATAATTTATTATCCAGATGATGTCAACTAATTTCTCTTCGCTCTAAATCCATCTGCAAAGTATGTAAATAATGAACACAGGCACCGGTCTGTAATGGTATCTGGTAGGCCTCGTCCAACTCGTCATAGCGGAAGCTCTTTCTTCCACCTTGTCTTGCCCGTTCCCAAAATTCATAGAGGCGGTCAAAACACAGGTAATAATAAACATCCTTTTTCTTAAAATAAATCAGAAGAAATGCTATTCCGTTCTGTTCTTCAAATTCCTTCATAAATTCGATTTGATGTTCATGAACATTATTCATACTGAAGGTATCTACCGCACATTCCTTGGCATCAAAGCACACCGGGATTCCCTGGACAACACCGATATAGTCAACGGTACTCTTCTGTTCAAAATAGGCGAGTGTGATATGCCGATTTTCCTTGTCAATATTGATTGGAGTAATCGGTGTCGGCACCTTTTGCATCAATGCCAACCCCTTCTCACGGTATTTCGTATTCGTATAATTGATCATCTCTTCCAGCAGAGAGCCTCTTAAGCCTCTGGAGTTCCATGATGGCATACCGGAACCTCCTTCTATCGAAAATATATCTTTTTCACAATAATTTATACTGCTAAGGCACTATTAATTAGGTGGAAGAATTGCATCTGTTTCAAATAAAGCCTTTCTGATCTTCTCGAATTGGTCTGGTAGCATGGCAGTAAAGCTCTTATTGGAAAGATAGGCTAACTCCCCTTCTAGCTTAGGGAATATCATCTGATAGGAATGTAGCAGTTGGCTGGACAAATCATATTGAAGCTTAAAGAAATGGTTCGTCTTCTGATCCCCATATTTGTAGTCACCGATGATCGGATGTCCGATACTGGCGAGATGAGCACGAATCTGATGAGATTTACCCGTAATTAACTTCACCCTAAGAAGGGTATATTTGTGGTCTGCATAAGCGACCGGTTCATACTCCGTGCAGATATATTCTGAACTCACTTCCTCAGCGGGAAGCACCCTAACCTGATTCTTCTTCTCATCCTTACTAAGATATCCTTCGATCCGTTCCTTCTTTTCTACCCGGCCTTTGACAATACAGAGGTAGTATTTCCCCAAGGATCGGTTCTTTAATAATCTAGCCATCTCCTGCAGACCGAGTAGGGATTTACCGGCAATCAAGATTCCACTGGTATTACGATCCAGACGATTGCAGATCGAAGGCTTAAAGCTTATTAACTGGTCCTTGGTTAGCTGGTCTGTGGAAAGCAGGTAGGCGATAATATGCTCCACCATGGATACATCTTCCTTCTCCGCTTTCTGAGAGAGAATTCCCAGCGGCTTGTTCACAATCAGAATATGCTGATCCTCATAGATAATATCGAGAGCATGCTCTACATCCGTAGTTTGAACCTCCTCGCTGAATAATGCATAGGTTTCATCCGAAAGAAAAATCTTAATCTCGTCCTGAACCTCAAGCTTCTCGGAGCCCTCCGCCTTTTTCCCATTCAAGGTTATATTCTTTTTTCGAAGCATCTTATAGATAAAGCTCTTGGGAGCCTTATTTAACAGCTTTGCAAGAAGCTTATCCAAGCGTTGCCCTGCCTCGTTCTGTTGTACATAAAATTGTTTCACCCTACAACCTCCCAGCCTTATCGCTGTAGTTTTCTTGATATGACATAAATATGTTATGTAGCCTTATGCTACTATTATTCAAGTTCTTAGGAATGCTGAAGCACCTCGGACATAGAATTCACATAATAGTCTGCTAATTTCATCTTCTCTTCCTGATCCTTAGCAGAATAATCATCATATACGGCACATACCTTCATATTGGCGTTCTTACCTGCCATTACTCCCTGTAAGACATCTTCAAAGACCAGACAATGCTCCGGTAGCACTCCCAGATCTTTGGCAACCAGAAGATAGATATCCGGTGATGGCTTTCCCTTTGGAACCTCACAGGAGGTACGTATGGAGCTGAAATACTCCTCAATTCCATGCTTACGAATAATCAAATCTACTAACTCTTTAGAATTACTGGTTGCTATACCGGCCGGTATTCCCTCTTTCTTCAGATGCTTTAGAAGGTCAGCAACCCCCTCCTTTAGGGGGACCTCATTCTCATATTTATCCCAGGCCATTGTATTCCAATCGCTCTTAATCTGCTCCACACTGTCCGGTAGCTTAAAATGCTCTTTAAAATACAAAGCCGTTTCACTAAAGCTTTTTCCTTCTATACAGGCCTGTAGGTCCTGCGGCATCTCAATTCCAAAGCGGTTCAGATATTCGATATCAATATTTCTCCACATCCACATAGAATCTACCAGTGTTCCATCCAAATCAAATATTACAGCCTTTATATTCTTTAGCATATTTTCTCCATTTCTATGTTAAGCGTTTCTGTTAATTGATAAGTCATGATTATGGGTTATTTCCCCTTCTTAAGCTCGGATAATTCCTCTTGTGTCAACTCTCTATACTCGCCGGGCTTTAGGCTAGGGTCCAGGATAAGGCTCCCCATAGATAGCCTCTTCAGATAGATTACCTCTTTACCGACTGCTTCAAACATTCTTTTCACCTGATGAAATCTACCCTCCTGCAGGGTTAATTCCACCTCTGATATCTCGTCTGAAACTAAGATTTTAAGTACCGCCGGCATAGTAAGGTCATCATCCTTAATATCAACTCCCTGTAAAAATGCTTCCTTATCCTCAAGTGTGACTTTTCCTCTCACCTTGGCATAATATACTTTATCTACATGCTTCTTTGGTGACAGAAGGCGATGGGCAAGATCACCGTCATTGGTAAGTAAAAGTAAGCCCTCCGTATCCTTGTCCAGCCTTCCAACCGGGAATAGATTTTTACTACTTTTTTCTGCAATCAGGTCTAACACTGTCTCACTGACATTGTCATTAGTAGCAGATACTACACCGGAAGGCTTATGAAGCATTATATATTGATTTTGAACGTACTCCACCAATTGGTGATCAAAGCTGACAAGGTCAATCCCTACAACGACCTTACTCTCGGGCTTTTTACATACCGTTTCATTCAGCATTACCCTGCCCTTACGAATCCATTCCTTTATCTCACTTCTTGTACCAAGCCCCATGTCAGCAAGGTACTTGTCCAATCGCAGCTGTCCTGCCATTATAACCTCCTAGTTGCCACTTATATGAATTATCCCTTTCACACTAAATCCATCTCCAGCCCGGCAAATATTTATTCTTATAGCTATGCTTCGCTGCCTTTAGCCATCCCAAGGAGAAATCCTCCACACATACCAGATACCAGCCGTCTTCCAACTCCTCCTCTAGTGTGATTGCTTCACATTTGAGATAACGGATTACATTCGGGTCATCCACCTTGAGTCTCAATACCTTATCATACTCCTTCGTAGTAAGCGCACAGGCAAGGGCTTGAGAGGGTTCAAAACGTTGCTTCTTCATCTCACCAAGTAGTAAACCCTGTCTCATGATACGAAGGCCCTTCAGATTGGGTAAGCCCTCCGGTAAGAGATACAGCCTATCCTCATGTACATGAAGCAGCTCCTCCTTCATCGGAAGCTTCAAATCCTTGATAAATTCTAATGCTTCCTCTGATATGATGCTTTTATTCTTCCCTAGTGCATTCTGGGATGAATTGCTACCTGTATTTCTGCCAGCCTTATTCTGCTTCATCTCCTGCTCGAGGTAAGAACTTTCTTCAACAGCATTCGTTGCTTCCCCTGCACTCTTATGGAGCAAGGTGATAAAATGTCCTTCTCCGTCAATTCGATGTGGCCACAATCGAATACAATGCTTCAGCTCCTCCCTGCGCTCCATAGGTAATTGAGGCGGATTCGCAAGCTCATCCAGCCAATGGGGCTTACCTTGGTCAAAGCCTTCATAGGATACCCCATTTTCCTTCTGCCATTCTTCCCCCGGAAGTGCTTCTACTACTTGAAATTCCGGGCACTGTTCTAACAGATAGGCAATTGTACCCTCATTCTCCTCGGGAGAGAAGGTGCAGGTCGAATAAAGCATATATCCACCCGGCTTTAGCATTTTCGCCGCAAACAGGATGATTTCCTTCTGAAGCTTATTATAATAATCCACTCCATACTGCTCCCAATTCTTCATAATCGCAGGACTCTTACGAAACATTCCTTCTCCGGAGCAAGGTGCATCGATCAATATCTTGTCAAAATAACCTTCGAAATAATCCACCAGCTTATTGGGTGCCTCCGACAGGACCAAGGCATTACGGATACCAAACAGCTCTATATTCTTAAGCAAAGCCTTTGCCCTGGAGTTGCTGATATCGTTCGATACCAGAACACCCTTTCCCTTAAGCCTTGCTCCCAGCTCGGTACTCTTCCCTCCGGGAGCCGCACACACATCCAGTACTTTATCTCCCGGTTCAATCGGTAATAGACTTGCCGGAGTCATAGCACTGGGTTCCTGGATATAATAAACTCCTCCGTAATAATAAGGATGCTTGGCCGGCTGCTCCTGTGTGTCATAATAATATCCATTACGGATCCAGGGGATTCTGTGTATAGAAAAAGGACAGATACCTTCAAATTCTTCCGGGGTAGTCTTCAGAGTATTCACGCGTACTCCACCAAAATGCGGCTTCTCATAGCACTTCAAATACGATTCGTATTCCTCCCCCAAAAGCTTTCTCATTCTGTCCTCAAATAATTTAGGTAGGTTCATCTTTTCACTCCATCTTATCTATAATCATAAGGCATACCAAGCCTTGCCCGATGCGGTTTGCGTAGCAAAAATACAGGTGCGTCATCGCAGACTTTGAGCACGATAACGAGCTGATATCAGGTCAAGCTCCTTGCTAAACCTCTCCAGTTCCGCTTGATCTCCGTTCTGATAGATACGGAAGAATTCGTCCTGAATTGATACCACCTCCTGCTTATTTGCTACTTTATATAAATTCTGAATATTCGTAAGAATGTCGGCTACGATATTTGCCTTAATGGTAAAAGAATTCTGTGCATCCATAATCTCATCCCGGACTACACTCATTTCCCGGTCAAGGATTAATATAGCCTCAGCAGCAGAGGTTAAGCGTTCTCTGATATGCTCCGGCATATTCTGCTTGTACTTATATTGTAAGGAATGCTCTATGGTCGCCCAGAAGTTCATAGCCAATGTACGGATTTGGATCTCTACCTGAAGTGATTTCTTCCCCTTCAGAGTCTCAACATCATAATATACGATCAAATGATAAGAGCGATAGCCGCTCTTCTTCATATTGTTGATATAGTCCTTCTCGTTTTTAATCCTCATATCGGATCTATTCTTGATGATATCGACCACCTTATAGATATCCTCAACAAATTGACAAATAATACGGATACCTGCGATATCATCAATCTTTTCTTCGAATCTAGCTAGATCTATATTCTTCTTCTGTGCCTTTTCTAAAATACTAGAAATAGTCTTTACACGGCCAGTCACCTGTTCAATGGGAGAATAGACTCCAACATGTCGGTATTCATCAATGATATAATTAAATTTTATGATCAACTCGTTAACAGCCAAGGCATAAGGATCCAGTATCTCTCTCCATAATTGTATCTCCATTAATTACTTACCTCCTATATTACCAAAGTTATTTCCAGCTAACTTCGTACCGATTAATTTTCCTCTAAAACCAGTACCATCATAGCCAGTATAGCCAGACCGGCCGTCTCTGTGCGCAGAATACGTTTACCCAGTGTAATCGGGTCAATTCCAGCCTGCCTTGCACGATCGATTTCGTCCTCTTCAAAGCCTCCCTCTGGCCCGATAAATACTCCTACGGTTTTGTTGGCCGAGAGACCTTTCATAATATCTCTGGTATTTTGCATCCCCCTGGCATTTTCATATGGGATGATGTTTTTATCAAAGGTTTTAGCATAGTCTATGGCTTGGGCATAGGTTTGAACCGGTTTGATGACCGGTATGATACCACGTCCGGATTGCTTTGCAGCTCCTTCTGCAATAGCCTGCCATCGCTCCAGCTTCTTTACTTCCTTCTTTTTATCATCTAATTTCACGATAACCCGTTTCGTCATTACCGGAACAATTTCATGTACACCAAGCTCAACCGCTTTTTGAATAATCAGCTCCATCTTATCCGATTTCGGCAGTCCCTGGAATAGGGTTATTCTGGTCCCAAGCTCAGAAGCTGTATCCTTTTCCGTCTGAACAAGTGCAAGGATTTCGTTCTCGGATACCCTATCAATTATACAATAACAATCTTTTCCTTGTCCATTGCAAATTATGATTTCCTCACCGGGCTTCATTCGAAGTACATTCTTAATATGGTTAACATCAGGGCCGGTAACCCGTACCGTCCGATCTGATATTTGATTTTCCTTTACATAAAAACGATGCATGGTTAACTCCTTGATTTTTCTTATGAATTATATTAAACTGTTATTATCTGTAAGCAGGGAATGGTATACACAACCATAGCTATTATATATCAATCAGAACATACGTTCAATAACTTTTTATTTTTTAATTTCCTTATAAGAATTTCATAAGGTAATGATATATATAATGTTCTACGCTTATAATAAGTAATCAAACTAAAATAATAAGTATTCAAAGCTTATAACACGTGATATATAATCCATATGAGCTTTAATACGGAATGGAGGTTATTATGAACAAAGACTTAATCGGCTTAATCATCATAGGCTTTGTATTTTTACTTGTATCCGTATTAGGAATTGTTTTACGCTCCGGAAGAGGCGCTTTTCTTATATCCGGATATAATATGCTGTCGCAGGAGCAAAAAGCCAATTACGACGAAAAGGCTCTCTGTCGCTTTGTAGGAAATATGCTTTTTGTCATAGCTTTATTTTTAGTTTTGTCCACAATAGGAGGGATTTTTGAGCTTACCTGGTTAATCGCCCTCTCCGTCACAGCTTTATTCGCTTATATTATAGGTTGCCTTATTTATGCAAATACAAAGAATCGATTTAAAATTAAGTAATTATAAAAGTGATTATAATCTTGCTTCCTTGACATTTAAGATTATACCAAAGCATTACTATAATCACAAGTAATGTTGCTATACCGAATAAATTTCATTAACTATTTAAAAATCCGGAACAATTCTTTCTTAATTGTCGTCTATTCAGTATAATAAACCAAATGTTTTACTTTGATACTGAGTGATTAATGATTTTCATCCAGACAGGGATCCATTAATCCTAAATTAAGAAAGAGGGATATAATGAAAAGATTAATTTATCTGGTACTTACTCTGGTCTCTGCAATGAGCCTCGGAGGCTGCTCCTCTCCAATCACCTCAACCGATCTTACCATGATTGAGGAAGCAGAGAGTCAAAATAAAGAGCTTACTGCCCCCACATTGACCACTGAACGCGATGACGAAGTATTTGTAGCCGTAAATTCATAAGCTTGATAAGACAAAGGCTCCCGGTCGTATCTGTGATACTTCCGGGAGTATTATAACGACAGAGGCTATGCCTCAATCGGTTCCTTTATTCAATTCAATATAATGTTAAAGCCTTTACTTTCTAGCGACAAAGGAAACCCAGTCTCCCATTTTATTGACTTCTAAGATAGTAAAGTGATTCTTTAGAAGCGCTTCTCTTACTGCTTCTTCTTTCATATATATAATCCCGGAGCTAATAAATAATCCTCCGTCCTTCAGATTTTCACCAATTACATCAGATAAGGGTATAATAACATCTGCTAATATATTAGCAACTACCATATCATATTTGTTTTTACCGATTTCTGTACGGATCGTATCGTCTTCGATAATATTACCGGTAAGGAAGCTAAGCTTACCTGTCTCTATCTCTAATCGATTCACTTCGGAATTCTGAATTGCAGAAATTGTCGCATTGGGATCAATGTCCAACCCAATCACTTCCTCAGCACCAAGCTTTTTCGCCAAAATAGAAAGAATACCACTTCCACTGCCCGCATCAAGAACTACCGCATTCGGTTTCATGTACTGCTTCATTGCGATGATGCAAAGCTTCGTTGTCTCATGAGCTCCGGTTCCGAAAGAGGTACCCGGATCAATCTCAATAATCAGATCCCCTTCCTTCTTATCCGTCAATTCTTCCCAGGTGGGCTTGATGACAATCGTATCATCAATACGAAAAGGTTTAAAGAACGCCTTCCAGTTATTGATCCAATCCTTATCCTCTGTCTGTGATATTTCTATTTTACCTGTTCCTATGTTGGTATAGGCAGACAGCTCTTCCATTCCCGCTTTTACCTTTTCTGAAAATGCATTGACATCCTCATCAGCACCCACATAAAAACTTACCTGCGCCGTCCCGTCATCCTCTGAAAGCTCGGGTAAGATATCGATAAACATCTGCTTTCTTTCTTCCTCTGTAATCGGAACATTGTCATTAATCTCTATCCCAGTAATTCCAAGGTCATTTAACATATCACTAACCAGATCAACCGCTTCTGTCGTTGTATCCAATGTGAATTTTGTCCACTTCATCGAGTATTCCTTTCCATCTCTCCATAAACCGGAAGAACACAGTCTCTTCACGTATTAAGGTTAATACCAAACATTATGTTTCACGCCTACCCACTATTTCCAAAACTTTTTCTTGGTCTTTTCGTTCTCAGTTCCTTCGGAAGACTTACCTGTCATGGCATCATCATACTTTCTCAAAAGCTCTTTCTGTTCAGAGTTCAAATTGGTAGGTACCTGTACTACAAGGGTAACATAGTGATCGCCTCGAACTGCTTTGTTTCTAAGACTGGGCACACCCTTTTCTCTAAGTCGAACCTTAGTATCTGTCTGAGTACCGGGCTTAACGTTATAAATTACTTCGCCATCCACAGTGTTGATTCTTATATCGCCGCCTAATACTGCCGTAGCATAGGAAATAGGAGCCGTTGAGAAGATATCATAATCCTGTCTCTGGAATATGGGATGTCTGCTAACCTCTACCTCTACTAATAGATCTCCTCTCGGACCACCATTGATACCTGGTTCTCCCTTACTGCGGATTCTTACACTTTGACCGCTGTCAATTCCGGCAGGGATGGAAACCTTAATTTTCTTCTTACTACTGATATAGCCTGTGCCATAACAATCAGCACATTTCTCTTTAATAATCTTTCCGCTACCTTTACAATCAGGACAGGTTTGTACGTTACGAACCATACCGAATAAGGATTGCTGTGTATAAACCACCTGACCCTTACCACCACATTTATGACAGGTATCCGAGGTTGTTCCCGGCTTCGCACCGGTTCCATGACAGGTTGCACAGTCATCCTTAAGTGTAAGCTCCAATTCCTTCTCTGTACCAAAAACCGCTTCTTCAAAGGTGATTCTGACAGAAGTACGAAGGTTAGCCCCCTGCATGGGTCCATTATTGGCACGTCTACTTCTTGTACCAAAGAGATCGCCAAAGATATCACCAAAGATATCGCCCATATCCATGGAACTAAAATCAAACCCACCGGCACCTCCACCGGCACCTCCATCAAAGGCTGCGTGTCCGAATTGATCATATTGCCTACGTTTATCAGCGTCACTTAAAACGGCATAAGCTTCAGAAGCCTCCTTAAATTTAGCCTCCGCTGCTTTATCCCCTGGATTCGTATCAGGGTGGTACTTCTTTGCAAGTTGTCTATATGCTTTTTTTAGTTCGTCATCCGTTGCAGTCCTGCTGACACCTAAGACCTCATAATAATCACGTTTATCCGCCATTGTTTTCTTCACCTTTCATAGCTATGCATTATATCAGTCAGGAAACTCTATTATTTCCATCCTATGTTAATTGCAAATAGGCAGTCATATTGACCGCCTTATTACTATCTATTCTAAATCCCAAGCCCGAAGGAATGATTTATGAGTCAAAATCATTCCTTCGGGGATTGGTTTCATGATTGCATATAAAGCTAATCAATTATACTTCGCGGTAATCTCCATCAACTACATCATCGCCGTAGCTTGTAGAGTTGCCAGCCTGACCACCGTCAAAGCCTGCACCTGACATATCAGGACCTGCTCCAGCAGCACCGCTCTGCTCATATAACTTAGCAAACAAGGCCTGTGCATCCTCCATTAATTTATCCTTAGCCGCTTTAATATCAGCAACTTCACCCTCACTCATAACCTCAGGATTGGATTTCTCGATTAATTCCTTCAGTCTTGCAAGGTCAGATTCTACAGTAGCTTTTGCTGCCGCATCAATCTTATCACCGACCTCGGAGAGTGCCTTCTCTGTCTGGAATACCATAGAGTCAGCATCGTTTCTAACATCAACAGCTTCCTTACGGATCTTATCCTGTGCCTCATACTCTGCTGCTTCTCTTACTGCCTTATCGATATCGGCATCGGATAAGTTGGAGCTTGCAGTAATTGTGATGTGTTGTTCTCTTCCTGTTCCAAGATCCTTCGCAGATACATTAACAATACCATTTGCATCGATATCGAAGGTAACCTCGATCTGAGGAACACCTCTTCTTGCCGGCGGAATACCATCCAGACGGAATTGTCCAAGGCTCTTGTTATCCTTTGCAAACTGTCTTTCACCCTGTACAACATTGATGTCAACAGCGGTCTGATTGTCTGCTGCAGTTGAGAAGATCTGGCTCTTCTTAGTAGGAATGGTTGTATTTCTCTCGATCAACTTAGTTGCAATACCGCCTAAGGTCTCGATTGATAAGGATAATGGAGTTACGTCAAGAAGAAGGATATCTCCTGCACCAGCATCTCCTGCTAACTTACCACCCTGAATGGAAGCACCGATTGCAACACACTCATCCGGATTCAATGTCTTGGAAGGTTCCTGGTTCGTTAACTGTCTTACCTTATCCTGAACGGCAGGGATTCTGGTAGAACCACCTACTAATAATACCTTCTTGATATCTGACGGAGAAAGACCAGCATCGCGAAGCGCATTCTGAACCGGAATTACGGTTCTCTCTACTAAATCATGAGTTAACTCGTCGAATTTAGCGCGGGTTAAGTTCATATCGAAATGCTTAGGACCTTCTGCAGTTGCAGTGATGAAAGGAAGATTAATATTGGTTGTGGTCGCAGAGGATAATTCCTTCTTAGCCTTCTCAGCAGCTTCCCTTAATCTCTGAAGTGCCATCTTATCGGTAGATAAGTCAACACCGTCAGATTTCTTAAATTCATCGATCATATATCTGGTTACTCTTTCATCGAAGTCATCACCACCCAGTCTATTATCACCGGAGGTTGCAAGTACTTCGATAACACCATCACCGATATCAATGATGGAAACGTCGAAGGTACCACCACCTAAGTCGTATACCATGATCTTCTGCTCATGTTCGTTATCAAGACCATATGCTAATGCTGCTGCAGTAGGCTCGTTGATAATTCTCTTAACATCAAGACCTGCAATCTTACCAGCATCCTTGGTTGCCTGTCTTTGAGCATCGTTAAAGTATGCGGGAACTGTGATAACTGCTTCAGTAACCTTCTCACCTAAATAGCTTTCCGCATCTGCCTTCAGCTTCTGAAGCACCATAGCGGAGATTTCCTGAGGTGAATATCTCTTGTCATCAATCTTTACTCTGAAATCAGTACCCATATGTCTCTTAATAGAAGAGATTGTTTTATCGGAATTGGTAACTGCCTGACGCTTAGCAGGCTCACCAACGAGACGCTCTCCTGTCTTAGTAAATGCAACCACGCTTGGTGTTGTTCTTGCACCTTCTGTATTTGCTATAACTACTGGCTTTCCGCCTTCCATAACGGCTACACATGAATTTGTTGTACCTAAGTCAATACCTATAATTTTACCCATGTTTATTTTCCTCCTTAAAATAATTAGAAACTTTCAATGTTTGATTAGGAGGATTTTTCCTCCCTTAAAATAATTAGAAACTTTCAATAATCAACTAATTTACTACTTTAACCATACTGTGACGAACCACCATATCCTTATACATATATCCCTTTTGGAACTCATCGGATACGATGTTCTCACCTAAGCTCTCATCTTCTCCATGCATTACTGCATTATGAAGGTTAGGATCAAATTCTTTTCCCACTGCATCAATCGGTTTTACACCGATTTCATCAAAGGCTGTCAGCAGCTGACGATAGATCATATCGATCCCCTGTGCAAAAGCACCTTCTCTCTCCTTCTCGGTTAGAGTACCTAAGCCTCTTTCAAAATTATCTATGATAGGAAGCATCTTCTCGACGAAGCCTTTAACGCCCATATCATACATCATTGATTTTTCCTTCTCGGAGCGCTTGCGGAAATTATCAAATTCAGCCATTGTTCTCATCAGTCGATCCGAAAGCTCTTCGATTTTTTGATCCTTAGCCGCTAACTCCTTCGATTTTGAATTCTTAAAGAAGGATTTACCGGTTTTTTCAGCTTTGCTCTGGGTCTCAGTCTCATTTGACTCTTCGTCATTGACCTCCTCTGTGTCGTTTACGGCCTCCTCCGAAGTTGTTTCCTCCGAATTTAATTCCTCCGTATTTTGGTCCTTCTGATCATCTATATTCTGATCCTTAAATTCTGTTGACTTTTCGTTCATCCCTTTCTCCTTCTCCATGGCAGCTTTCATTATTTCAATTGCTTTATCCATTTCCTCCAAGTGTTAACTACCACCTTTCTTTATATCTCCATAATTTAAAAGATATATTGTTAAGTTTTCTTCTTGAAGATTTCATCCAATTGCATCATCAGTGATTGCAGGGTACTAACCACCTTCTGGTAATCCATTCTCTTCGGTCCGATAATTCCTACCTTTCCATAGACACCTTCCTCGATTTCATAAGTCGCAGTAACAACGGAACATTCCTTCATGGCTTCCACCGATGTCTCATCACCGATGTAAACTTGAATACCACGATTTTCTTCATCATCCATCTTATCCTGTATTAATTCGGTAAGGGCCTTTTTCTCCTCCAAGGTATATAGAATTTCACTAACCTTTTCTCTATCACTTAATTCTGGATATCGTAAAATGTTGGTAGCACCGGAAGTAAATATTTCAATATCATCTTCCTCAGTAACAGCCTGCATAATAGCATCCAGAATATCATTCACAAGGTTTCTGTAATCTCCTGCCTGCTCCTTCATCTGAGAGATGACCGGAAGGTTGATTTCACCGAGATCCAGGCCCTGCAAAAATGTATTGATAATGATATTAAGCTTTAGAAGTGTTTCCTTATTTAAGGATGCTGTTACGTGAATGATTTTATTCTTAACAATATTTCGTTCGAATACGATTACTGCTAAAAGCTGATTTTCATCCATCTCTGTCAGCTGAATAAATTTAACCTTTTTCTTATACTGAGGTGTAGATACCATTGTTGTATAATTGGTATTCACAGCAAGAAGCTTCGCTACATGTTGTAACAGGCTTTCCAATCGGTCAGCCTTCTGCATAAGCTGCTCCTTCATATCCTCTACCTCTTGCGTCTTATCCTGCAATAACATATCAACATATAAACGATAGCCCTTATCAGTGGGAATACGTCCTGCTGAGGTATGAGGTTGAACAATGTAACCCATCTCTTCTAGATCAGCCATTTCATTACGTATGGTTGCGGAGCTTAAATTAAGATCCGTATACTTTGAAATCGTTCTGGACCCCACAGGTTCACCTGACTCCAGATAATTACGGATGATAGCCTGTAATATTTTTAGTTTTCTTTCATCCAATTGCTGCATGATCCACCTCGATCCATCGTAAAATGTAAGGTTGCCATTACTCTTGATCTCTTTGTTAGCACTCAACTCGATAGAGTGCTAACATCTATAAATAAAATATCACTATCATTTTCTTTTGTCAAGGCAATTTTAGAAATTATATTAATAAAAGTTGGATAGCAAGTCCTATTGCAGGAGAAATGATGCAATTCACTGCCTTCACTAGGCTAATAAAAAATCTGCCAGAACAGAATTGCTGATATCAATTCCATACTCGGATAATCGTATCCGATCTCCTTCTATTATAATTAGTTTTTTCTGCTCTAGTTGCGAAAGGGTGCTATTATATATTACATCAATAGTAACACCAAAACGTTTTACAAACTCTTTCTTACTTATCCCCTCGCATCGTCGCATTCCCAAAAACATGAACTCTTCCATCTCTTCTTCGCGGGTAAGCTGTTTCTTATCTATACGCAGCTTCAGAATATCCTCATCCATAGTAAGGAAGGTTTGACTTGCAGGCTCATCTGTCTTACCCTGCCTATTTACCCTATAGTCATTTGCTAGGGTGATATATTTACTCAGGTCATTGGTGTTCGAAAATCTTACATGGTTTAGTAACGAAGCAGCACCCAAACCAAGTCCCAAGTAGTCAGTCCCTACCCAATAAGAATTATTATGCCTGCATTCATGGTTTGGCTTGGCATAATTCGAGATCTCATATCGATAATAACCATAAGTCTCTAAGACTTCCTTCGTCTTATAATAAATCTGCCGATCGGTTTCTTCATCCGGAAGCTCCTGCTCATAGAGACCACCTGACTTATATTTATCGTAAAAACCGGTGCCTTCTTCAATAATCAAGCTGTACGCCGAGATATGGTCCGGTTCAAGCTCTGCAACCTGACGAAGGGTACGCTCCCAGGATTCTACCGTCTGCCCCGGCAATGCTGACATTAAATCAACATTGATATTACGGAATCCAACCTCTCTGGCAAGAATATAATTTTGCAGAAACTCCTCATAACAATGGATTCTTCCCAGACGTCTTAATTCTTCATTATCCGTTGATTGCAGGCCAAAGCTGATACGGTTAATACCAGTCCTCTGGTAGCTTGTCAGCTTCTCCCTTGTAATAGTCCCGGGATTAACCTCAATGGTTGCTTCCAGTAACTCTTCATTAATAGGAAAGGACCTTCGAATCTCCTCCATAATTCTTGCGATATCCTCTTCCGGAATACAGGAGGGTGTTCCCCCACCAAAGAAAATCGTTGGTACTACATAAGCAGAGGTTCTGCCCTGATAACTCTGTATCTCTGTCAGCAAGGCTTCTACATACTCTCTTTTGAGACCATCTGTACCAGGGGCAGACAGAAAATCACAGTACTCACACTTTCTAACACAGAAGGGAATATGAATATATAAACCCAGTTCTTTTCTTTTCTCTTCCATTACCATGCTCCCTCCCTCTCATAACAAGCTAACTCTAATTTAAGTGTCAGCTTGCTGCCACTTTGCATATCTGCTTTACAAGCTTTACCCGTCTGCGGATTGCAGAACAAGTATAGAAAAAGCTGTTATCCTTATTCTTACAGTCATGATGCAAGATAATGATAACAGCTTGTCCATATTTTATCTAATCTTCATCCAGCTTCAGTACACTCATGAAGGCCTTTTGAGGTATCTCTACATTACCTACCTGGCGCATTCTCTTCTTTCCTTCCTTCTGTTTCTCCAGAAGCTTCTTCTTTCTAGTGATATCACCACCGTAGCATTTTGCAAGAACATCCTTTCTCATAGCTTTTACGGTTTCTCTGGCTATGATTTTACTTCCGATGGCTGCTTGAATCGGTATCTCAAAGAGCTGTCTAGGAATCTCCTCCTTCAGCTTTTCACACATCCTTCTCCCTCGTTCATAGGCGCTTTCCGCATGAACAATAAAGGTCAAGGCATCCACTTCCTCTTTGTTAATCAAGATATCCAGCTTAACAAGCTCAGACCGAACATATTCCTTAAGCTCATAATCAAAGGAAGCATAGCCTCTTGAACGAGATTTCAGAGCATCAAAGAAATCATAGATGATTTCGTTCAAGGGTAAATCATATTTTAACAGAGCTCTTGTAGTCTCCATATATTCCATACCCAGATAAACGCCTCGACGCTCCTGACACAGACTCATGATAGAGCCGACGAATTCCGTCGTTACCATAATCTCTGCCGAAACCATAGGCTCCTCCAGATAATCAATCTCCGAGGGATCAGGAAGATTGGTAGGATTGGTAATGTCAAATACCTCTCCGTTGGATTTATGCACCTTATAAACAACACTTGGTGCTGTCGTAACCAGATCCAGATTGTATTCGCGTTCTAGTCGCTCCTGAATTATCTCCAGATGCAGTAAGCCAAGAAAGCCGCAACGGAAACCAAAGCCTAAGGCAATAGAGGTCTCCGGTTCAAACTGTAGCGAAGCATCATTAAGCTGAAGCTTTTCCAAAGCATCCCGCAGATCCGGATATTTTGCACCATCAGCCGGGTACATACCGCAGAAAACCATCGGATTGACCTTCTTATAGCCTGGCAAGGGGTTAGCACAGGGCCTTTTATTATCTGTAATTGTATCACCTACTCGAGTGTCTTTGACATTCTTTAGGCTCGCTGTCAAATATCCAACCATACCCGCACTCAGTTCCTCTGCCGGAATGAACTGGCCAGGTCCAAAGATTCCAAGCTCTACTACCTCAGCAGTAGCTCCGGTTGCCATCATACGAATCTCAGTACCCTTTCTAACTTTACCCTCTTTGATTCTGCAAAAGACAATAACTCCCTTATAGGGATCATAGATTGAGTCAAAAATAAGTGCCTGCAGCGGCCCCTCCGGGTCACCCTTTGGCGGCGGAAGCTTCTCTACTATCTGCTCCAATACCTGATCTATATTAGTACCAACCTTAGCAGAAATCAAAGGTGCATCCTGAGCCTCTAGTCCAATCACATCTTCAATCTCGGCAATTACGCGCTCCGGGTCTGCACTGGGCAAATCAATTTTGTTGATAACCGGTATGATATCCAGATTATGATCCAATGCCAAGTATACGTTTGCTAAGGTCTGGGCCTCAATGCCTTGGGCGGCATCTACCACAAGGATAGCTCCCTCACAAGCAGCCAGGCTTCGTGATACCTCATAATTAAAGTCAACATGCCCTGGGGTATCAATCAGGTTGAAGATATATTCTTCACCATTCTTTGCTTTATAGACAGTACGTACGGTCTGTGCTTTTATCGTGATTCCTCTCTCTCGTTCCAGATCCATATTGTCCAGAACCTGCGCCTGCATCTCACGGCTGGTGAGGAGTCCCGTCTTCTCAATGATACGGTCCGCCAGTGTTGATTTTCCATGATCTATATGAGCGATAATACAAAAATTTCTAATCTTACTTTGATCTAAAGACATGTTCATCCTCCTGTAATAGCCTTATTCACATATGAATCTTGATTCGATATGCGAAAAAACAAACTTATGATGATTATATCACATAGTTTTTCTTGTAGCAAGATAATCCAAGAAAACCAACCATGACCTATTCCCTATCTCAACGCGCCTTCCCTTTTTGTTAGATTGCTATTCTCCCTTTAATACGCTATTTAGTACTTCTGCAAAGGGTTCCATTGCATTCTTTGCGGATTGCAGGGTATTCCGATTGGTACCTAATTCCATCAAAATACTTTTAGGCCTTACATGTAAATTATATCTCCAACACTTAAGATAATTCTTATAAAATAAACCCGGATATAAATCAATACCCTTCAATTGAAGCTGAAGGCTAAAAGCTAGATTATCCTGCAGATTTGGATTGTCCAGATATACAATCGGTCCATTTTCGTTACGACTCAGACCATTAAACAACATAATCTGAGCAGTCTCTTCCCCATCAATGATAGTAGAACGCTTCGTAGTGCCGTCTCTATGCAGATCAATCACCACCTCAATGGATGGATTCTCTTCCAAAGTCTTTGTAATTCCTTCTAGCGCTTTATTGTAAGCCTTATTGCGGTCAAGCTTGCCATCTACGATATCATATGTAGTTGTATCATGAATTACATTATAGCCGTACCGATCCTCGAGAATTTGCTTGAGAAATCTTCCTACACCAACCACCGTATCAGCCACCTCATTTTCTCTGCTGTCAGAATAGGCCTCCTGGGAATGGGTATGATAGATCAGAATCTGTGGCGCCTCATTGGATTGCTGCAGCTTCATATCCTTAGAAAGCAGCTTCTCTGCATTGAATAGATCCTCTGTTACCCTCGTTGAAGGATCAACGATATAGAAATTCCGGACTAAAAAGCCTGTATCCTTCAGCTGTTCCATCGTATAATCTATCACATTTCCGGGATTGGAGGTTTCGATTACTTCCTCCTCGTCCTTTTCTATGAACGGTAGCTCTCCCATTGCATAGCCCATCTCCAGCCTACCCTCCGAAAGCTGTAAACTGTGGTCCATTGAATAAAAATACTCATATGCGTGCTCATTATAGATAGAACCGTTCGTCAGAATATATTCCTTGCTTAGCTTACCGTCCTCCAGCATATAGGTCCTTCGATTCGATAGGGCAGGAACTCGTGAGGAATACTCGCTATTATCCTCTGTGTCCCCTTCTTTATAAGAAGCAGCCTCTATTTCTTCCACCTCGATTTTTTCTGTCTTAGAATTCATAGTCGTGGTGCTAGTCCACTCTTCCTCCGGATTACTTATCACATAGTCCTCATTCAGAGAATACTCCTTCGCTCTCGCCATGAGTCTCGATCTTTCCGTAACGAAATGTTGAACATATAAAGGATTATCTATGATCGAGAGGGGAAAGGGGGCCTCCTCCACTTGCTTGGCCATCGTATAGCTGATGAGAGGCGACCCCGTTTCTATTACCTTATTACCGATATAATAAACCACAGCATCCTTATAGCTTACCTCAGCTTGACCAATTTCTTTCGAAAAGGATATGGCCGCAAAGCGTAATAAAAGATAAACAGAGCCTATGATGATTAATGTCCAGAGAATGATATAAATATTAAAGCGCTTCCCAGAAGACCTCTTCTTATTTGAAATAGGAAAATTATAATTATTCATGCCTGCCTCCCGCCTTTTTAAAGCAGCTTACATTCAAGCCTGATTTATTATATTTCAAACAAGAGCCAAATATACCCCTCCTTTTACGATTGCTTATACTGTCTGGGCAAAACAGGAGTTAAGAGCCTCTGATATGGTATAGCTGATGCGTTTCACAGATTCATCGATATTCTTTGGTGTTACAAACATATTATCAATCTGCTGCTCACGAACCTCATTAATGAATTGATTAATATCATTCTCATCAAAGCCACTCTGTTCCATATATTTGGTTAAGGTATCCGCAACAATCGTTGCTGCATCCACTACCGTTGGCACCCCAATAGCAATCACCTTGGTACCAAGACTTTCCTCATTCAATGCTTTTCGATTATTCCCGACGCCTGAGCCTGGACTGATTCCTGTATCGGTCAACTGTACCGTAGTATTCACTCTACTTACACTTCGCGATGCTAGAGCATCGATGACAATCAGGAGCTTCGGCTGCGTCTCCTTTATGATTCCCTTGATAATCTCCAGAGTCTCCATTCCTGTCTGCGCCATTACTCCTGGAGAGATGGCACTTACGCTGCCAAGGTGATTTCTTTCTTTAAATTCATCGCCATATTCACGAATGAGATGTCTTGTAATAAACAGATTATCCACAACCTGTGGTCCCAGCGCATCCGGTGTAACCTCACGATTTCCGAGACCTACCACCAGAATCTCTTCCCTTTTGAGATTACCGGCCAACTTTCTTAACTGCTTGGCTATCTCTTCGGAAGCCGGTTTAAAATAATCCTCATTGGACTTATTAATCTCCGGTGCTTCTATTGTTATATAAGTACCCATTGGCTTTTGCATCGCCCTTGCACCTTTTTCGTCCTTAATTTCGACAACGGTGACCCGCATATTATTCTCTTTATCATAGTTCTCGTTTAATACCACTCCCTTGATTTCAACATCATCTTCTGGGAAGCTTTCTCTTACCTCAAGGGCTAAGTCAGTCCTAATCTTATTATTCACTTAGTTACTCCTCCGAATCAAACTTTTTTTCACACTAATCTTACACGTCTGTCCTTTGTGACATACCTTACACTCCTTATTTTTTGGTAAAATGAATGATTTCATACCTTATTATTAAAACTATCACAGATAAAATTATAGTTAACATGAAAATAATCTTTTTTTGCAGATATGTAAATTATGTATTGACAGAATAAATCGAATGGACTAAACTATAATAGTATGTTTCCATTAGAACGTCCGTGTCCGGATTTAATGAAACAAAGCTTTCGAACGACCAAACCCAAGACTACATCTCACTCTCAATTTGGTGTACTTGGCACTGTGGTTGATAACTAAATTAATATTTGGAGGTGTACAAATTGGCTAACATTAAATCTGCTAAGAAGAGAATTCTAGTAAACGAGACTAAGGCTGCTAGAAATAAGCAAATCAAGTCCAAGGTTAAGACTATGATTAAGAAGGTGGATGCTGCTGTTGCTGCAGGTGATAAGGACCTTGCAAAGACAAGCTTAGTTGCAGCAGTTTCCGAGATTGATAAGGCTTGCTCTAAAGGCGTTTATCATAAGAACACAGCTTCTAGAAAAGTATCTCGCTTATCCAAGGCTATCAATAACATTGCATAATTAAGACTTAATGTCATGAATAAAGGCTGCCCAACTGGGCAGCCTTATTTTAGTATTAAAGATATTTGATAAAAGAAAGAGCTTTGCTTGTAAAACTCTCGCACCGAGTGCGTTCTGCCGCAGGCAGATAGATTCCATACGCGAGAGTGTGCATGCACATATTAGTTGATACCATCTCTCTGCACTTTGATATAGTTCATAATTAATTCAACCGCATCAAATCGTGTCACCTTGCTCTTCGGATTAAACTTATTCTCACCGTCTGCCTTCATCAGGCCATACCCTTTTGCTAAAGCAACAGCACCAAGGTACTTCTCTCCTATGCTACTTTCGTCAGCAAATCCGGTCTTATAGATACCACTTAAATTAGCTATTTTCTCAAGACCAAGCTTTTTGATAAAGGTATGGGCAATTTCCTCTCTGGTAATCAGTGATGTATTAGCCACCGCTGTTGTATCCTCCGGATTATAATAAATAGATCCTATCTTATTCAACAGCTCATTAATCTCTCCCACTGTAATTTCCTGATTCGGTAGGAAACTATCACCTTCAAAGCCGATATTCATATCTGCAAGGAGTAAAATATTACGATAGGTTGCCTCATCCTTGATATCCAGATAGGTATAAGGCTTTACTTCCTTATATACTTCTCCTGAATAGGTTAATTGGTCTCCGGTAAAGGGTGAGATATAGCTAGGATTGGCACCCGGATGGTAAACCAAGCGTACCTCGAATTCTACCTTTGTCGAAGCAGTATTCAATAAATCTTTTGATTTCTTAGTGTCATCATACTTCGTAACTTGGTTAATCTCATACTTTAATTCATAGCCATCTTTACTGAGAAATGCGTCCATTGCTTGCTCAGCAGTCATAGCACCCTTAGGTGATTCGAATTCTACGCTCTCATCCCAATTGGAACCAAAGGAATATATCTTACCCGTTACACCGTCCACAGCACCGTATAAATTATTATTAGGATACTCAATACTCTGATGGACGCGATTATACTGATATTGATAGCCTCCGTAAACAGGCGTTTCCTTTTTATAATATGCAATATAATCATTCCTTGAATCGACTAAAACAGTATTGGAGAAACGATCCTTTGCCTGCTTCTTCATGAACTTCTCAAGAATTTCCTGAGCCTGCTTCTGATTGTAGGGTACCTTAACTGTCTCCCACTTCCTATTAATCTCGTCATAATAACTCTTAACACTTGAATAATAGCTAAGTATGTTGCCAGTTACCGCATCGACAGAGGCATATGCATAACCCCTGTAATAGCTCTTATCCTTCTCATAATCGATCTCTCTTGGATCACTTAGGCTGATCTCCCATACATAAGAGGATTTACCGTTGTAATCCCTCTTACTTAAGTTTGAGGACTGAACCGTCAGGTTCTCATCCAAATATAAAGAAGTGTTGTCGGTAATAATCTTGATTGCCTTTTCCTTGGAGATGATATTCTTTAGTTCCTTTACCTGCTCCAGCTCTTCATCGGTAAGTACAATATTCCCACCAGCGACACCGCTATTACTTGTAGCAAGAGCAGTATCCATTTGCTTCTGGGCAGATTCATTTTGCATATTTACCCACTCTGATTTAGAAAGGTATACTTTACCGCTCTTGGCATCAATGGAAATATAGGGCTGAGAAGGCTCATATACCAGAAATGCCTTCTTCTTTGTAGTTCCCTGTTTATCATAGATTCCATAGTAATTTGACCGATAAACCAGTTTCATCTTCAGGTTGTTTTTAATCAGCTTAGTAGCTTCATCCTTAGAGATAACTGCATCTGAGGAGGGAGCCTTAGCCGTATACAGCCAGTTAGCATAAAAAGCATTCACCTTACCTGTGATGCTATTAACAGAGACCCGTACATTATTATCCGGAAAGGCAATTCCTTTCTCTGTTCTTTGATAATGATATACATAATTTCCACTGTAGATACCATCAAAATCCGCATCTACATACTCCAGCTTACCTGCAATCTCCGGTGCAACCTTAGCGATGAAATCCTCCGCCGCCTTTTTAAGTTCCTTCTTTAGATATTTCGATAATCCTGTTTCTGTCTTACTATAATCATACTGATTATAGTTGATAATATGAAAATCATTATCACAACTGATTGTAATGTGAGAATTGCCATCCTTGGTACTCCAGGTAAAGTTCCAATTTGCATCCGAATAAAGAGTTGCATCATTGAAATAATAATTAAATTCCGAATATTCTGCAGGAATTGTAATCTTCGCCTTCACTGTCTTAATTGTCGCTTCAAGTGCTTCCTGAGAAGGCGAAATTGATCCGGCTCTGGTATCGACAGAAATGATGTCTGCTACCGCTTTTTCTGTGGCAGCAGTGACAGGGAAAGATACTGATGAGGCTAAAACTACACCACTTAACATTAGAGCAACAAATCTTCTCATTTAAAATAACCATCCTTTCATGAAAATCTGCTTATTCTTGGCAGCAGATATAATATTGAGATAAACTTTAAAGGTCCTCCCTACAGAAGTAAGGCTTTCGAATTAACTCTTTAATCATTAGACGAAGAAGAACTTACCAAGGTTGCATTTATTTATAATATTATATAAATAATTACAGAAACAATCAAATATTCATAAAAGCTTCATCTCATGGCAAATTGACAGAGCCCTCACTCTAGAGTAGAAAAGTTAATATGCGCAAAAATACTAGCTGTGGTGCTGAAATGATATGTACTATACAAAAGTAAACCCCGCATAAATTAATCGTTTATGCGGGGTTTGTCTGAGCGGAAGCGGTGGGATTCGAACCCACGAGCCCCGTTAGGGACTACCTGATTTCGAGTCAGGGCCGTTATGACCACTTCGATACACTTCCATATTATCTTATTTCTTACTAAAGGTGACGATAAAGAGCTCCACACCTATCTTTTCCAGCATGCGTCCTGTCTTTATCTGTTCTTCTATCTCTGTACCAAACTCTAAAGCTTCCTTTAGCTTTGCCGAAGTAAAATTCCTGGATTGGCCAAGATACTTATTGACTGCAAAAGGAGGTACACCTACCTTCTCACTCATTGAGGAGCTATTAAAACCCAGTGATTGAAGGTTTTTAACCTGAAGCAAAATATTGAAATGACGTATTATCAAATAAAGAATTGACATCGGCTTCTCTCGGAGGGACAGCAGATCATAGTATAAATCTAATGCTTTGCTCTGCTGCTTGGAACCGATTGCATCGATCATTAAAAATATTTTACCGGTAATTTGTGTTGTGACAACCGCATCGATATCTTCCGGAGTTATAATATCTTTGCCGTAGGTATAGCTAATGAGCTTCTCAACCTCATTACAGATATTAACCATATCGGAACCGGTTTTATCCAGTAGATAAAGGATGGTAGCCTCTGTAATCTTCTTATCCTGCTCAAGCAAGGATGCGACGAAGAGCTTCAGATTCTTCTCATCCAAGCCATTCATCTCGGATATGGTTCCCTGTTCCTTGATTAACTTATACAGCTTGTTTCGCTTGTCAATCTCTGCTTCCACAAATACAATGACTGTAGAATCTGGAGTATCCTCTAAAAGATTGCTTAACTCATTCGATGTTTTGAACAATCCGCTATTCTCTATGATAATCAGTCGCTTATTGCTAAAGAACGGCAAGGTCTGCGCTGCTTCATATACTCTCTTTGGCTCTACATCTTTTCCTTCATAATAGGAAAAATTCATGTCACTGCTATCTGTAAGAATAGCCACCTTTAATTTATCTCGGTACAGCTTCTTCAGATAGTCCTCGCTACCATAGAGAAGATAGAATTTTTTGAAGCTTCCGGTCTTAATATGCTCCTTGATTACCTTCATAAATACTTCTCCCGTTTGTCAGAACATTATATATTCTACCTAATTCCTATGTAAAATGCAAGTAATAAAAAATATTTTTATCGTTTGCTTATTAATCAATGGTACCGAAATCACTTAAGGGTATGACACGGAATACCGCTCTACCACCGATATTCTCCCTCTTTACATTTCCAACATCTTCGGAACGACTGTCCTTGCTGACGCTTCGATTATCTCCCATGACGAAATATTCGTCCTCACTCAGCGTAATGGGATTTTCAGCTCTTCCCGAATCCGTAATAGCATCCTTACCGTAATGCTCTTCAAGAACTTCACCGTTAATGTAGATATCACTTCCTATAATCTGGATTGTCTCTCCCGGCATTCCTATGATTCTCTTAACATAAAACTCATCACTGTCGCGTCCATATGGATAGAAAACAATAATATCAAAACGATCCAAGGCATTAAACCGATAAGATAGCTTTTCAACGAACAGCTGATCTCCGTCATGTAAAGTCTCCACCATTGAGGAGCCGTCCACGATTGTTCTCTGAATAACATAATTCGGAATAATATAGATACACACAAATATCAATACGGCATAAAAAATCAGATCAAATAAAAAGCCTTTACTGCTGCTCTTACCTTCTTGTTCAGCAATCTCTTCCGTATCCTTTGAAAAATAACCAGGGACCTTGTCTTCTACCATTTCATCTTCCGCAAGTATAATTTCTTCCTGATAAACTTCGTTATGCGCAGCTTCCATACTACTACCTCGATTGGCCTTTGTCTTAATTACTCCATGAGGCTCATAAGACGCGGTAATCTTCCTTTCCCGGCTCTGAACAATACCGTATAACACGATAAAGCACCTTCATATATGAATCATATGAAAGTGCTGATGAATTGATATGAAATAGCGGCTTATTGTTGATTATCACTTTCTCTTGTTTCATCATCACCAACAATCTTTACCTTGGAGCGATATAACTCCTCTACTGCGACGGATAAAGGCTTGGGATAAGTAACGTCCACCAACGGAACGGAACCATCGATAATTTGTCTTGCGCGTCTGGCAGTTGCAATAACGATGGAGTATCTACTGTTAACTACCGGCTGTTCGCCAGGCTCTACCTCACTATTTACTATTTTCATTAAATCCGTATATGATGGATGCAACATAATTTATATCTCCTTCCTTTTGCTACAATATATGATATCTATTCCACAGTGTCTATATTATCGGATACTTCCTTTTGATTCACTCTTCCTGCTATCGTTTCAGGCAACAAGGACGATAAAATCAGGTGACCACTATCTGTAACTATCACTGCTTTTGTTCTTCTGCCGCAGGTTGCATCAATAGCCATCCCCGTATCCTTTGCTGATTGCACCATTCGTTTAATCGGTGCCGCTTCCGGACTGATAATGCCGATAATTTTACTGGAATTCACAACATTTCCAAAGCCAACATTCACCAACTTATTCAAAGTTATTCCTCATTTCTGTCGCTTCTATTCAATATTTTGAATCTGTTCTCTTACCTTTTCGATTTCAGTCTTTAAATCAATTGCTTTATTCGTAACTTCGAGATCATTTGCCTTAGATAAAATGGTATTGGCTTCGCGATTCATCTCCTGAGCAATAAAATCCAACTTTCGTCCGACATTATCACTTTCATTCAAGGCTTCCTTCATATTAATGATATGAGCACGAAGTCTTACTGTCTCCTCATCAACACAGATCTTATCAGCAAAAATAGTAACCTCAGTAACAAGGATACTTTCTTCAACCTTTGTGTCACCCAGTAATTCAGTAACCTTTGCCATCAACTTGTTACGATATTCGGTAACAATCTCCGGTGATCTAGTCTCAATAAAGTCCACCAGCTTTAACATCCCATCCAGCTTAGCAACAATATCCTGTTTCAGATGTTCGCCTTCACTGATTCTTGTCTCTACGAAGCGGGCTGCCGCCGTATTTACTGCTTCTTCCACCAACGCCCAGAGCTCCTTCTCATCGATGGTCTGTTCTTCCAGAGTAAATACCTCAGGATATCTGGAAAGAGCGGAGGTACGAATATCATTCTCAATACCGAATTCCTTGCTCATCTTCTCCAGATTAGTATAGTACTCTCTTGCCAGATCAGCATTATACTTAACACATACATTATTTTCTGTGTAGTCCTCGTAAGTAATATAGATATCTATTTTACCTCTGCCAACGTATTTCTTCAATACATTACGGATACCAGCTTCAAAAAAGCTCAGCTTTTTTGGCATCTTAATTGAAATATCGCAGTATCTGTGATTCACTGCCTTCATCTCTACCGTAATTTTTCGTTCAACTCCGGCTATCTCACACCGCCCAAAGCCTGTCATACTTTTCAACATAAGCGTACACTCTTTCATGTTTGATAATAATCCGGGCTCATAATGCTCCCTGACCTTGTTATATAGTTATGAAATCCTTACAATCAAATCAGCGATTAATTCACTTGTGTCTGTTTTTTATATATTCAACTAATTATAAATGAAATACGAAAACAAGTCAAGACACAGCAGCTATTGTTTTATATTGCGTTTAAATAGTGTTTTATATAGTGATGGTTATATTTCTAAGGCATAGTTAATAAATGCTGATCAGATTACACCCATAAACTGGGCACAAATAAAGAACCTTATCCGAAAAAACATAGCTTATACGAATAAGGTTCTTTCCTCTATTTTATGAGTGATTATTCTGCAAACATTACGGTTGACAGATATCTTTCACCGGTATCAGGCAGAATTACTACGATGGTCTTTCCTGCATTCTCCGGTCTTTTTGCCACCTGAGTCGCTGCCCATAAGGCTGCACCTGAGGAGATACCAACTAAGACACCTTCCACTTTAGCAATTTCTCTTCCAGTTTCAAAGGCTGCATCATTGGTAACGGTAATAATCTCATCATATATACCAGTATTCAAAGTGTCAGGAACGAATCCTGCACCGATACCCTGAATCTTATGAGCTCCAGCTCTCTTCTCCGATAATACAGGTGAATCGGCAGGTTCAACTGCGATAATCTTCACATCTGGTTTCTTTGAACGAAGGTAAGCACCAACACCTGAGATTGTACCGCCAGTACCGATACCGGCAACAAAGATGTCAACCTCACCATTGGTATCCTCCCACACCTCAACGCCAGTTGTCTCCTCATGGACCTTAGGGTTATTGGGATTCTCAAATTGGGAAGGAATAAAGCTGTTGGGTATAGACTCCTTTAATTCCTTTGCCTTCTCAATAGCACCTTTCATGCCTTTTGCGCCCTCGGTCAGAACCAACTCTGCGCCGTAAGCCTTCATCAGATTCCTACGTTCAATACTCATGGTTTCAGGCATAGCAATCACAAGCTTTAATCCATAGCTGGCGCACACACTTGCCAGACCAATTCCCGTATTACCGCTGGTAGGCTCGATGATCGTGGTATTCTGATCGATCTCTCCGCTCTTTAAAGCTTCCTCAATCATTTTTCTAGCGATACGGTCCTTTACACTTCCAGCCGGATTAAAATATTCCAGCTTAGCAACAATTTTGCCTCCCAATTCATGCTTCTTGTTATAATTTGATAATTCCAGTAAGGGTGTATTCCCGATCAGTTCGGTAATTCTCTTCTTATATTCTGCCATAATATATCTCCTTTTCTCTGCATACTGCAGTATCATTTATATTTTATTCATTAACATAACATGCCTACTCTTTGATATGTGAAAATCGCTTATATTTTCAAATATATTATTATCTATTATATATTATTAAATGCATTTGACAAGTCGTCAAGGATATCATCGATATGTTCTGTTCCTATGGATAAGCGTATGGTATTCGGTTGAATTCCGGAAGCTAATAATTCCTGGTCGTTCATCTGTGAATGCGTCGTACTTGCCGGATGGATTACCAGGGATTTTACATCTGCAACATTCGCTAATAAAGAAAAAATCTGTAAATGATCGATGAACTTCTTAGCTGTTACAGCATCTCCTTTGATTTCAAAGGTAAAGATGGAGCCTGCACCTTTCGGGAAATATTCCTGATATAGCCCATGATAAGGATTATCCTGTAAGGATGGATGATTTACCCTCTCGACTTTAGGATGTTTACTTAAGAAATCAACTACCTTTAATGCATTCTCCACATGACGCTCCACACGAAGTGATAAGGTCTCTAACCCTTGTAAGAACAAGAAGGAATGGAAGGGACTTATAGTTGACCCGGTATCTCTCATTAGGGTAACCCGTATCTTAATGATATAAGCAAGTGCCCCAACTGCCTTCGTAAATTGTACTCCATGATAGCTGGGATTCGGTTCCGTTAAGGAAGGGAACTTGCCAGAGGCCTCCCAATCGAATTTACCACTATCAATGATTACCCCACCAATTGTTGTTCCATGACCACCTATGAATTTCGTTGCGGAATGTACTACTACGTCTGCTCCGTATTCGATGGGTCGAAGCAGGTATGGTGTAGCAAAGGTATTATCTACGATCAAGGGTATCTTATTGCGATGGGCAATATCAGCAACCTTCTTAATATCAATGATACTGGAATTGGGATTTCCTAAGCTTTCAATAAAGATAGCCTTTGTGTTCTCCTGGATCGCTTTCTCAAAATTCTCTGGATCGTCACCATCAACAAAGGTTGTTGTGATACCAAAATCAGGCAAGGTATTGGCGAACAGATTGTATGTACCTCCATAGATTGTCTGCGCCGAAATAATATGATCTCCGGCATGTGCAATGTTTTGAATTGCATATGTGACAGCTGCTGCTCCCGAGGAGGTGGCCAATGCCGCAACACCGCCTTCTAAGGCCGCAATTCTTTGTTCAAACACATCTGAGGTAGGATTCATTAATCTGGTATAGATGTTACCACCTTCACTCAGATTGAATCTTCGCTCTGCCTGTGCACAGTCATCAAATACATAAGAACTTGTTTGATAGATCGGAACACTTCTCGCTCCGGTTGCACTATCCGGTTTTTCTTGCCCTGCATGAAGCTGTAGAGTTTCAAAACGTAATTTCTTATCATTCGCCATAGATAACCCTCCATTTATTTTTTCGTAAACCAAACCTTTTTACTATAATCAATATGAAGCAGTCCAGTGGAGTTTTATATTCCATAGTATTCATAGCATTTTACTAGGTTTTGATTGGATTGCTTATATCATATACTCATAAGGGTTGTTTTGTCAATAGATAATTGAGAAATTTTTCATATTTTTTGCTGTGCTATTTGCTATTTATCATTCTTATTTTCAATCCTTATAATTATTCTATTTTCAACTCATGTTTTCCTCTAATTGTTTAAAAAGGTTGCTTCAAATATATATTATTGAAGCAACCTTTAAGCCTACAGGCACGCAGGGATATCAAGGAATCCCTGTTTCAGAATTGTAGCTTATTATATTATTTATATAGAAAAATCATATGGTATTTTACTCAATTGCCGATCCACCAGATCCTGAAGCGTGGTCCGATCAACGACAGAACTAATCGCATCATATAACTCCTGCCATACCTCTCTGGTAACACAATTCCCTGTTCTGTTGCAATCTCCCTCATTCTCTATGCAATCAATCGGTGAGAGACTTCCCTCTGTCAATCTCAGTATCATACCAACCGTATACTCCGAAGGCTCCTTTGCGAGACGATACCCTCCCTGTGCACCACGGATACTCTTGACATAACCGGCTCGATTGAGCAAGGATATGATCTGTTCTAAATATTTTTCGCTGATTTCTTGTCTTGCCGCTATACTTTTTATCGTAATATACTCTCCGGTATTATTTAACGCCAGATCCAACATGAGTCTGAGTGCATATCTACCTTTTGTTGATATCTTCATGGTAAATCCTCCTTAGTATCTCTTTAGGTTTTATCATTATAATAGTACCATAGGCTTAGTACGAATTCAACTTAAGCTTTCAGTCCGATTTTATACTTCCTTCAATAAGCCTCGAAAGACTTTGACGACATCGTACCAGATCACTGCCGCAATGGATAAAGTGATGGAAATCAGAAGGTCGGACCAGCCCAAAGGTACAAATCCGAAATTCTCATGTAGTGGTGTATATATCATAGCAAATAAACCGATTAGGATAATCAAATTAACACCCCAGATTACTTTTTCTCTTTTGAGTCTTCTTACTGTAGCTAGAATGGTCTCGGTCTCTGAGCAATTGATATACACAAGAAGAATACTGGAACATACCAGCACAACAAAGCCACAGGTTCTCGCTATTTCTGGGCTATAGCCCTTGCTTAAGCATCCTAGATAAGGGAAAAAGGATGCGATAAATATCATCCCCCCCTGGAGGATACTTTTCACCAATATCCTCCAGGTCAATAATTCTTGTCTTTTGCTACGTGGCGCCTTATTCATAATATCTCTCTCTGCAGGCTGTCGTTCTAGCGTAACGGATACCGTCGGATTCATAACTAACTCCAGAAGTACGATATGCAATGGCAGCAACAAAAGATCATTCGGCCTAATTCCGACTAAGGGCGCTATTAGGCAGATCAGGGCTATCGGTATATGAAAGGTCAGGACATAGGCGATGGTTTTTCGAATATTCTGATAGATACGTCGCCCATCTTTGATGGTATCCAGTATGGTATCAAAATTATCATCCAGCAAAATCAGATCAGCCGCATCCTTCGATATTTCACTACCGTGCTTTCCCATTGCAATCCCTATATCTGCAGCCTTTAAGGCAGTGGAATCATTCACACCGTCACCGGTCATCGCAACTACCTCTCCTCTATTCCTTAAAGCCTTAACAATTCTCATCTTATGATGGGGCATTACCCTTGCATAGATATTACAATCCTTTACTTTATCCACTAATTCCAAATCGGAGAAAGCTTCTATCTCATCCCCTGTAATAACCTGATACGCATTTCTTATCCCTACCTGCTCTGCGATGGATGCTGCAGTAATAGGATGGTCACCTGTAATCATAATGGTTCGAATTCCTGCTTTGTAACAGGCTTTCACACCATCTGATACCTCTTCTCTCGGTGGATCCTCTAAGGCAAGCATTCCGCGAAAGCATAGATTATATTCCGGAAGCTTATCAGGAAATGCCTCCTCCTCTGTTAATCTGGCATCTGCAACTGCTATAACCTTGTAGCCTTTGGCAGTATACTCTATCAGCTTATGCTCCAGCCCGATTTGCTCCTCCTCAGATAATTCTGATAGTGCAAGTATGACCTCTGGACTTCCTTTGGCAGACAGAATGTGGTTATCCCCTCTTTGCCACAACTGCCCCATTGCTTTTACTTCATCGGAAAAGGTATACTCCTTAAGAATTTTGTAATCTTCTTTCATTAAGGAGCAGGTAATCATTTTACCTTCTCTCTCCTCCTCCGTTATATTTTGCACTCTATCCTGACAAAGGCTACACATCCAATCACCATAATTCAGCAAGGCTTTTTCAACCGCATCTTTGGTTTCTTTACGACAGGCCAGAGATAATACTCGACAAAATTTATCACCTTGAACCTCAGGAATGTAGGCCTCTACTACCTGCATACAATTCTGAGTGATGGTTCCCGTTTTATCTAAGCAAAGCACCGATACCGCTCCTAAGGTCTCAACAGAAGATAGATGTCTCACCAGTGCCTTCTTCTTAACAAGCCTTAATGCTCCCATGGAAAAATATACGGATAATATCACAGGAAATTCACCTGGCACCATAGAAAGAGCTAATACCACACCGGATAGCATACTATGGATAATCCTCTCAGATATGATATAATCAGATATATTAAAAAAAGTAATGATACTTACCAATAGAAACAGTATAAATGCAAAATAGGTACATTGCTTCGCTAACTTTTTAAGCTGATTCTGTAGCAAAGAACTCTCCCTTTCCATTGTAACAAGCTTTTCTGCAATCCGTCCGAATTCCGTATCATTACCGATTCTATCTACAACCATCTGTCCTGAACCAAGGCAGACCATAGTTCCTGTATAACAATAATTACGACTGCTATGTCCATGTTGTTGCTCTTTCTCCGGCTTTTGTGATACTTCCTTCATAACGGGGCATGCTTCCCCTGTAAGAATACTCTCATCCACACTTAAACCGTGGCAAGCAATCAAGTATCCATCGGCAGGAATTTTGACCCCTTCCTCAAGAAGCACCAGATCACCCGGCACCAAATCTTCTTTTAAAATCAGATGCTTTTCCCCATCTCGTATAACCTCCACCCTCGGCGCCGTGATATCTCTAAGCTTTTTCAGTGTACTTCCGGTTCTGATATCTTGAAACAAATCAATGCCAATGACAAAGATTACAAAGGATATCATAACTACTCCGTCTATGGCTTCTCCAAGAAAAAAATATATAAATGCTGAGGTTGCTAATATCAGGTATATCGGTTCCTTACAGATATGCAACAGATACTTACGAATTCTCCCCCTGTTATTGATTGAAATGATATTCTTCCCATACTTTTTCTCTCGTTCCCTTACTTCGTTCATCGTCAACCCTATCTGGTCTGTCATTACGCTACCTCCTTAAATCTAGGCAATGCATAGGCAGATATGTGTCCAAGGGCAGAAAAATACCTGTGGAACACATAGATTTCTAATGTTACTCTGTCCCACAGGTCATATTATCCTGTTGCTGATTACCAGCCCGGCTGCACGAATGATAGGTCAACGTCGCCTGATCAGATTGTACTGTAGATTGGCTATTGGAGCCTATGCAGTGCAAGGTGATTCCTATGTTTTATCATATGTTCGGTTGGTAATATGGTGACTAAAGCGAAAGTATTGGCTTATTTTTTTGTTTTTTCGTACACTTTAACAATAGAAATTAATCGAATTAAGAAGTATAATTTTTTTCTGTGTTCACAATTTTGTAATTTTTTATAATATATTTCTTTATACAACGCATAAAGGTTTGCTCTGTTAACCCGAAGCAGGCATAATTGACACAAGGAAGGACTATTATGAACTACGATTTATTATTCTTGGATGTAGATGGTACATTGAAACAAGAGCCCAATGAAATTTCAGAGGTAAATAAAGAAGCTGTAACACGTGCTTGTTGTGCCGGTAAGAAGGTTTTTATCGCTTCTGGCAGGAATAAGAATTTAATTCTTAATACGGTACAGGAGCTACAGTTGAATAGCTATGGTAATTCTTATACAGTAGCATTAAACGGTGCACACATCATAGATAATTATACCGGAGAAACGCTCCATACTGTACCTATCTCTACTCAATTGACTTATCGGCTTTTTCTAAAAGCATATGAGCTGGATGTCTCCTGCCATGTTTATACTGAAAATCTGGTATACTTCAATTTTAACGATGAACAATTTAGTTGGTATAAAAAAGGTGGTTGCGATTGCAGGTTCGTTGATATGGGTAGTCCTGACCTTGGTCTAGAAGAAGTTCCTTTAAAGTTCTTTCTACACACCGAGGATAGGGATAAGCTGGAACGCTTTAAGGAAGAAATGCATGAAGTAACCAAGGAGAGCTTAAACGCCGAATTTTCAAGCACCTATTCCCTCGAGTACACATCGATTCATGCAAGTAAGGGCCTTGGAATGGAATTTATCTGCAACCTGTTTGGAAAGTCCGCTTCAGAGGCGGTTGCCGCAGGTGATGGAGAAAACGATATATCGATGCTTACACGAGCAGGCCTTGGTATAGCAATGAAAAATGCACTAGACAGTGTAAAAGCAGTAGCTGATACCGTAACCGAACGAACCTGTAGCGAAGACGGTGTAACCGAAATTATTCATAAATACTTATTAGTATAACAATAGAAAGTAAGCTTCGATCATATTCAATAGCATAAATACAAGAGGTTGTCCACAACATTAATCATAAGAGTAAGGACCTGGTGTTAACCACCTTACCAACAAGATGAATTGATAAATCAATTCCCTTGTTATGAAAATGTTTTGGACAACCTCTTTTTTGATATACTCATTTTTGATTTACTCTATTTCACAGTATTCCCTTCCTCCATTATAACCAAGTCCCTTGCAGGAACCAAATCAGGAGAAATTACTGCCACATCCTTCGTCTTAAATAGAAAGCTTAATTTCGTTTCCGATATAATAATTGCTACAAAAATAAAGCAAAAGCCGATAAATAAGCGAGTAGTTACAACCTCGTGATAGAACATAACGGAAAACAACACCCCAAAGACAGATTCCAGGCTCATAATAATCGCAGCCGGAGCTGGATGGGTATATTTCTGACCGATGTTCTGTAGCAATAGGGCAATTGCAGTTGCAAATACCGAAAGAAAAACTAAGTCGATTATTGCACCCCGGCTCCACTGAGTCGGAAACTCCTCGAATATCAAACCGATAAACCACGAATAGATAGCAGCATATCCAAATTGAAGAATTGTTAATAGAATTGGATCTCTTTTGCCGGAAAACTTAGCTACTGCTACTATATGAACAGCATATACAACACCGCTAAGCAGAGTCAACCCATCTCCCATTCCTATCGTAAGATTACCGGTTAAGGAGACCAGTCCAATCCCTACTATACTGATAAAGGCTGCAATGACATTAAATCGATCCGGTCTTTTTTTATCAACCAACCAGAAGAAAAAAGGTACCAATACACAGTAAATTGCCGTCAGGAATGCATTTTTCCCCGGCGTAGTATCAGTAATGCCGATAGTCTGAAGGCTATAGGCAACAAAAAGCAAGGTACCCAGTATACCTCCCTTGATAAAATATTCTTTATTTAAGTTTTTTAAACGTTTATGGAAAAAGATGCAAAGAAGAAAGCCTCCGATTGTAAAACGAAAGGCTAACAGCATATGAGGCTGCATTACATCCATGGAATTTTTAACTACGAGAAAAGAGCCTCCCCAGATCAATGTTGCTATAAACAATGCCAGCTTTGCTGCAATACTGTACTTTTGATTTTTCATAACGTATCCTACCAAGCTTTCTTAAAGTATAATCTGTAAGTATGATTCTACATCCGCTTGCCTATTCTACCACACTTCTATTCATCCTTCAATGAAAAAAGCTAATATGTATCACCAAAATCTGTATACTACAGATTTTGGTATAGCCACTCTACGGAATACGATAATTTCTTCTACTTCTACTTGGATACATAGAAGGATATGGCAATATCTCCTTCTCATTATTATTACAAGACATGCAGTTTGACTGTCTGAAGCAAAGAAACCAATCAAGACAATAATGGTTTTCATTGGCCTGCTCCACACGTTCGAGAGCAGCTCCACAGGTTCCCGGTGGCGGAAGGATTACATCATCATAGGGCATCCAATTCGCCGGAGTCGCTATATTCTCGCAATCCGCCTTCTGCAATGCTATGATTATTCTCATGATCTCATGCATATTGCGGCCGGTGGAAGCTGGATAATAAAGAATGGTTCGGATGGTTCCGGTAGGATCAATAATAAATACGGCTCTAACAGTTGCGGTTGTTGAATTATTTGGGTGCAGCATTCCATACTTCTTTGCAATGTCCATAGAAATATCAGCAATCAAAGGAAAGGTAACATCTACATGCTTAATATCCTTCCAAACCAATTCTCTAATCTTTCTAAGCCATGCAATGTGGGAATAGATTGAATCAATGGAAATACCCACCAGCTCCGTATTCAATGCTTTAAATTCATTTATCATAGAAGCAAATGTCATGAACTCTGTCGTACATACCGGGGTAAAGTCAGCCGGATGGCTGAACAGAACAACCCAACTACCATAGTAATCTTGAGGAAAGTTAATCTCACCTTGGGTCGTGATTGCTTGAAAGGAAGGTGCCATGTCCCCAATCAGGGGCATACGGTAGCTCTTATCTTCTTCCATAACTACCTCCTGCACGAAAGTAACCTGTGAGGAATACTTACCATTAAGCAGAATAAATACTAAAAGTTCTATTTAGTATTCCTGATTCACATGGATCACTTCCGAATAATCTTGATACTATAAAGATATGTAATAGAGCTCCATCTGCTACAGTATGATAAAACAATAGGCTATCGCAATAGGAACTCCTGCGATAGCCATTATCTTTTCAAAAAAACTATTCCTCAAGAATAGTACCGTCTGTACGTATGGTTATTACTCTCCAGGGAATCATTACACCGCTGTTGACCATTGCTGTTTTGACAGCATGCACGATACCTCCGCAGCAAGGAACCTCCATACGGATCACGGTCACACTCTTAATCTCATTCATCTTAAGTATCTGTGTCAGCTTCACGGAATAGTCCACCTCATCCAGCTTTGGGCAGCCAATCAAGGTTATCTTATTTTTCATAAACTGATGAAAATCACCGTACGCATAAGCCGTACAATCTGCTGCAATTAATAGATTTGCATTCTGAAAATAGGGAGCATTCGGAGATACTAATTGTATTTGAACTGGCCATTGTCTTAGCATAGAAGGTGTTGATACCTGTGCTGTGGGAGCTTGTGAGGCAGCTGACTCCACTTCCTGTCTCTGCAGGCTCATCGCTCTGGATCCCGGACATCCACCTCCGTTAAAGCCATGCTGATGAGCGTGATTAGCCTTCGCCTTATCATCAAGCTCCTTCAACTTTGCTTGCTCCGCCTTCTTCATCTCAATATTGCGGTTTACTTCCTCTTCGTTATACTCCAACGCTTCTCTCTCTTCGAAGCTAATTGCATTCGTTGGGCATACGGGAAGACAATTCCCCAATCCGTCACAGTAATCATCCCTCAGGAGCTTAGCCTTTCCATCCACTAACCCAATTGCTGATTCATGGCAGGCATCCACACACAAAGCACAACCATTACATAACTCTTCGTTAATCTTAATAATTTTTCGTAACATTTCATATCCTCCATCGACGATTATTTTATATCCCTTTATTTCTATATTAATTTCTAAAATTATCTCTCCGGCTCCGATCGTATACTTTCAAGCAAGCTTGATATGCAAGTGCTTATCTCGCATTATGCTCACTACGCCTTTATTATACCATGAACAAAAAGCGTGTTCATGGTCTCCGGCTCCGATCGCATACTTTCAAGCAAGCTTGAAGTATGCTCACTACGCCTTTATTATATCGTCGATTGTGGAGGAGTTATGTAGCTATGGCTACAATTATAAGAACAGAATACTGATGGCAATCAACAAAATTCCTCCAAGTAGAATTGCGAAGCGATTGACTGCTATTTCAACGATTGCATGCTTACGAAAGTTCTTATAATAATCCGTGTTGTCTCGTTCCTTTATATTTGACTCCATTAGCCAATGACTTACAACAGTAGAATAGCTTGCATTGGAATTACTAAGACCTGTTCCATTGTGATTTCCATGCATCATGGTTAAGAAGCTTAGTACAACAATGAGACAGCCAGCAATAAAACCAGCATCCTGAAGCAGATAGCCGTTACGATTCGCTAACCAGTATGTTATTAGAAAGCCAATACCAGCATAAATCATACCCATAACAAGTACAATAAGTGCATTGATCATGAACCTCTTACATTTTACTTGAAAACTAACCTCTTCATCAACATCTGCTTTTTTGGTCCAAAAACTCATACAAATCCCACCTTTCAAATTGATTCAAAATCCTCGCTAGCATAATTATCCATATACAAATATTGTAACACAAGATGATGCACTAACACATTAGAAGTTTATTAAAAAGTATAAAAAGAGCTCCATTCACTCACATTGCCCTTATCTTAGGCATGTTTGTGATTGGAGCTCTTCCATTCTATCATTATGTTGTTTACTTTTCGTCCCGCTGTTCCTTCTGCTTTTCTATAAAGCATTGATAACACATGGCCGTGTAACGATCATTTCCTCCGATTAATATCTGCTCACCCTCTGTAATAATCTTTCCATTCTGGTCTAGACGGACATTAACGGTCGCTTTTCTACCACAGGAGCATATCGTCTTAATCTCGGTGATTGAGTCTGCTATCTCCATAAGCCTTTTACTGCCAGGGAACATCTTAGTGCGGAAATCAGCTCGAAGGCCGAAGCAAAGTACGGGGATGTTATAATCAATGACCACCATAGATAACTGGTCCACCTGCTCTTCTGACATAAACTGACATTCGTCAACAATTATAACATCAACCTGTGATGCATGCTTTTGAAAGCTTTGATAGAGATCCTCTTCCGGCGGAAACATATAGGCGATTGATGATAATCCTGCTCGGGACACTACTACTCCTTCACCATCTCTGCTATCAATTTGAGGCTTAATCAGCCACACTCTCATTCCTCGTTCTTCGTAGTTGAACTTTGTAATCAATGCTTGGGCTGTCTTAGAGCTTCCCATCACACCGTATTTAAAGTATAATTTAGCCATATTATTTAATACCCACCTATTATTTATGCTACAACCTATTTTATCTAAGGTTTGCTTGTGTCAGCCCACTCCAAGAAATGAACTAGCGTGTACTCTTATCGTAAGGAATACCCTCTGCCTTCGGTGCTCTTGACTTCTTTGAAGTAAAGACTAGAACGATCATAGTTGCTATATAAGGCAGCATCTTGTAAAATGCCTGATTCAACTCCAGTTTAGCCAAGAATGGTATTAATGCTACAGAATAAGCAAGTGTTCTTAGGAATGCAAAGAACAATGCAGCAAAAAGTATTCTCCAAGGCTTCCATTGACCAAAAATCATAACCGCCAATGCAAGGAAACCAAAGCCGGCTACACCGGTATGTCCGTTTACATTACCATTCATAACTCCAACGGAATAGAAGAAACCTCCAACACCACCTAGGATACCGGATAAGCCTACTCCATAGTATCTCATACGATGTACATTGATACCAACGGAATCTGCAGCATGGGGATGTTCACCACAGGCACGCAGACGAAGGCCGAATTTCGTCATATAGAATATGACTACAGATATTAACAGGAATAATATTCCAATGTATACTGTGATATAAGTATTTTTGAAGAACAGGTCTCCAAGTACAGGAATTTTACTTAAACCCGGAACTTCTCTAATATAGAAGTTGATGTCCGTTGTAATACCATCACTATTAAACTTCATCTTTGAGAAAAGTAAAATCACTGCAGGGATCAGCATATTTAATGCAGTTCCAGAAATGGTCTGGTCTGCCTTCATATTAATTGCAGCAAAAGCCAGAAGCATCGCATAGATAATTCCTGCTATTGCAGCGATCAACATACCGATTAATAATATTACCTGAGTACTTATTCCGGTTCCCTGAATTAAGTATACCGTAAGGCAACCAAAGAATGCACCGAACAACATAATTCCTTCCAAAGCAATATTTATAACACCACTTCGCTCGCTGAACATACCGCCAAGAGCTACTAATAATAAAGGAATTGCTACAGGAAGCATATTTTGAACCAAATAATATACAGTATCCATTCTTACGCCTCCTTACCTTTCTTATTTTGATCTGCCAGATTTATTTGTCCCTGCTTCTTCTCGCGTCGAAGCTTAATAAATCTTGCAAAAGCTGCATTCATAATTAAGGCGAAAGAAGAGAAATAAATAATGACTGCAATTACCACATCGATAATCTCCGGCTTATATCCGAGTAGGCTGGCCAAGGTGCCGCCCCTTCCAATATGGGAAATGAAGAGTGCCGAAAAGATAATTCCAAGTGGATTCGCAAAACCGAGTAATGCAACTGCAATACCGTTAAAGCCTGCAGAGGCAATGACACTGATCGGCTCATAGGTCATACTGCTTCCCGCAATCGTTGATGGCGCAAGTATAGCAAATGCACCGCCGAGACCGGAAAGAGCACCAGCGATTACCATCGTTAATATCGTATTTCTCTTATCATTCATACCGGCATATTTACTTGCAAACTTATTAAGTCCGGTTGCCTTCAGCTCATAACCAAACGTTGTTTTATTCAATGTGATATGCAATAGGATTGCAATCAAGATTGCTATTATTACCGCTATATTCGCATTGGAATAAGGAATTCCCAAGGAAGGGATCTGAGCGGATGCAGGCAAATAAGACGTTCTTGTCTTTGTGGGTACATACATAATCGAATTACCCTGTATCAGCATATCTACAAGATACATTCCGATATAATTGAACATAATGGAGGTTATTACTTCATTTACATTGAATAAGGCCTTAAGAACGCCGGGGATAAAGCCCCAGATCATACCACCGATCATGCCCGCCAGAACACAAACCAGCCAGTGTATAGAAGAAGGCATCGGCCACATAAAACCTACATATAAAGCAAAGAACATACCCATGGTATATTGACCAGAGGAGCCGATGTTGAATAATCCCATCTTGAACGCAAAGCCGACACTAAGACCGGTCATTAAGATTGGAGTTGCATAGTAAAGCACATCACCTAGTCTGGAAAAGCCTCCAAAGAGTACCCTGCCAAAGCCGACAAAGGAGTTCGCAGGAAGTGCTACAAGCATGATAATAAAACCAAATATTAAGCCTAAAGCGATTGCTAACAGGGCTGCCAAAAAGGAGGAGAAGCCTTTGGTCTTTGTTATATTCTTCACTGATAATTTATCACTACGCATGCTGGTTCTCCTTTCCAATATTACGTTTCGCACCGGACATATAGAGACCAAGCTCTTCTACCGTGGTTTGCTTAGGATCAAGCTCACCGACAATTTCACCTTCATACATAACAAGGATACGATCACTGACATTCATAACCTCATCCAACTCCAAGGATACCAGTAAAACACCTTTACCCTGGTCTCTGTTACCAACTAACTGCTTGTGTATGAACTCAATTGCTCCGACATCGAGACCGCGGGTAGGCTGTACTGCCACCAGCAACTCATGCTGCTTATCCAGCTCTCGTGCAATAATCGCTTTCTGTTGATTACCACCCGACATACTTCTAGTAATACTAATTGCACCTTGTCCGCTTCTTACATCGTATTGATTAATTAATTTATCGGCATACTCCCGAACCGCAGGACGATTGATAAAACCATTCTTCTGAAACTCTGACTGCCAATACCGCTGTAATACGATATTATCCTCCAGAGAGTAATCCAGAACCAAACCAAACTTATGGCGATCCTCCGGAATATGACTCATTCCCGATTTAGAACGATTACGGATAGAAGCCTTTGTAATATCTTTTCCTAATAATCGGATTTCTCCGCTACTCATCTTATCAAGACCAGTCAAAGCAGAAACCAACTCTGACTGACCATTGCCCTCAATTCCGGCCAAACAGACGATTTCACCGGCCCTCACCTCAAAGGACACATTTCTAACCGCATTCTTTTTACTGGTTTTGGAAGGAACCGTTACATCCTTTACCGATAACACTACATCACCGACAGTGGCTTCCTTCTTAGCAACGGTAAAGCTGATATCTCTGCCTACCATCATTCTGGAAAGCTCTTCTTTCGAAGTATCCTTTATATCTACGGTACCGATACACTTACCTTTACGAAGTACCGTACAACGATCGGCAACCGACATAATCTCGTTTAATTTATGCGTAATAAACAGGATTGATTTACCTTCCTTTGCAAAGCCTCTCATGATGTCCATAAGCTCATCAATTTCCTGCGGTGTTAAGACAGCAGTCGGTTCGTCAAATATCAGAATATCGTTATCTCGATATAACATCTTTAAAATTTCTACACGTTGCTGCATTCCTACCGAAATCTTCTCGATCACGGCATCTGGATCAACCTGTAATCCATATTGCTTACTTAATTTTAACACCTTGTCTCTTGCTTCCTTTCTCTGTAGGAAGCCCATTTTGTTTGGTTCAACACCAAGAATTATGTTCTCAAGAACCGTAAAGATCTCTACTAGTTTGAAATGCTGATGTACCATTCCGATACCAAGACTATTGGCATCATTAGGGTTGTTGATTCTAACAACCTCTCCGTTTTTCTTAATTTCTCCCTTTTCCGCCTGATACAGACCGAAAAGAACACTCATCAGAGTGGATTTTCCCGCACCGTTTTCACCAAGTAGAGCATGGATTTCGCCTTTCTTAAGCTGAAGGGTGATATCGTCGTTGGCAATAATTCCGGGAAATTCTTTCGTTATATGAAGCATTTCTATTATATAGTTTTCCACGTCTACCTCACCATTATCATATTTATTTAATATTTAACTATATCAGAGCAACCAAAGCTACTTGTGAATAATTACAATAAAACAGATCAATCGATACTTCGGTTCTTTGTATTCCACCTTGTATAGGGTATAATTTCCTATAGGATTGAAAAAGGGGAAAAGGATCTGCCTTTTCCCCCGAAATACTAATACTTACATAAGGCATAGCCAATATGCAGATAATATCGTATTTAAACTTACTGTCTGGTTGTAGCTGCAACCTTCACAAGGTTAAGGTTTGTAGTAAGCTCTTCAGATGTAGCATAACCATTAGGATCTGCAACAGCAAAGGTTCTTACCGGAGCTACAGAACCATTAGCAAGGGTAGCAAATACAGCATCATATGCAGCCTTATCAAAGGATGCAAATCTGTCAAAAGCATCTGCCTTGTCATCACCGATAACTTTGGTAGGAAGACCTACACCGTCATTAGTAGCGTCGAAATATGTCTCTTTACCAGCATAGGTATCCCAGCTGTTGGACTTGTAAATAGAATCGAGAACTGCTATAACAGAAGCTCCAAGACCCTTTGTAGCGGAAGTGATAACAGTTTCACTGTCATATCTTTGGTCGATATCTACACCAATTACCTTAGCACCAGCTTCAGCTGCAGCAGCCATAACGCTCTTACCTACAGATCCGCCACAAGCAAAGATAACCTGTGTGCCTTCCTGGTACATTGTCTTTGCTGTAGCCTTATTGGTATCAGTCTCAGCAAAATCGCCTGTGTAGTGATAAGTAACAGTTACAGAACCATCTGCTAAACCAAGCTCAGCTGCAGCTGCTTCAGCACCCTGAAGGAAGCCATAACCGAAAGCCTGAACTGCAGGAACTGCCATACCACCCATGAAACCAAGCTTTGTGTTACCATCTTTTACAGCAGCATAGCCTGCAAGGTAACCGGACTGCTCTTCTGCATACTTAACACTAGCTACGTTATTATTCATAGCGAAATCAGTATAATCTGCATTGTGAGGAGCACCATCGAGAAGGATGAACTTAACCTCAGGATACTTGTTCTGAGCTTCATAGATCGGAACCTCAAATAAGAAACCAGGAGTTACAACAACCTTTGCACCGTTAGCTACCGCATTGTCGATTGCTGCGAGATAACCAGCATCGGATGCCTCTTCAGGCTTAATGTACTGATGAGAAATCTTATTTGCCTTAGCAAATTCTACAACACCTTCCCAAGAACCCTGGTTGAATGATTTGTCATCGATGTTACCTTTGTCAGTGATAAGAGCGATCTCACTACCACCTTTGCTTGCACATGCAGTTAAAGTAAATGCCATTACTAAAACTAATAATGCTGATAAAACTTTTTTCATAAATCTGTCCTCCCTGTTTTAGATGTAATTATTATTTCTTCGAAAATCTTTAATATATAGCAAAAATTTCCGAATAAACACCACACGAGAATAATACCATAAATGGACAAATTATTCAAGAGTGCCAAACCATTAAAAGTACTTTAATATTTTTACATAGTTTTCAACCTCTTGATAATAATCGCCGCCAGAATACCAATTAATCCGCCAGTAATCACACCGGCTATTAATAAAAATGGTAAATAATAAATAATATTTATGTTTTCTAATACCAAGATAGAAACAATGATTTGTCCTATATTATGTGCAATTCCTCCAATAATACTTACACCGACTGTACTAAATAATTTTGATTTTTGAAAAATCACCATGAGTAACCAACTAAGTAATCCACCTACAAGGCTAAACATCATCGAGGAAGGATTTCCGAAGGTAAATCCCACCAGGATAATTCGAATGATGGATAAGATAAAGGCTTCCTTAACACCCAGCTTATATATACCAACAATGACAACCAGGTTAGCAAGGCCCAGCTTAATACCTGGTATCGATAATGATAATGGAAATAAGCTTTCAATGTAGCTTAATATAAAAGCAAGTGCTACGAGTAAGCCATAGATTGCGATTTTTTTTGATTTCATTCAGTCTCCTTTATCTGTTAACTAATTCGTTCCTTATTAACTCTGAAGGTTATCCTTCGCTCATCTACCCTCGCATAAGTGTGATCTATTGAAAAGTATCCATGACACATTATTGGTCAGGCATGCTTTGTTAGTTTGCAATAGCATCTACACCGCTGGTCTCAGGGCTGTCTATCTCAAGAATAACCCTGTTAGGCCGACATACGATGGTCTCTTTATTGAAATGGATGTGTCGTTGATTCACACAAAGCTTGTCCGGGCAGCTGGCGTCCAGCATATCCACATAACCCCCTTTGATTTCAAAGGTATTATAGGTACCATCCTCCAGCTCTACCGTATAAGAGGTATCCTTTGATAAGTATAGGGTATCATAAACCTCACCATCGACCTTGATGATCACCTTACTGCCCTCTTCCTTGGTCAAATTCATGAAAAGAATTACGGCCAAACCAAGGATTACAACCACACCAACCAGAAGCAAATCATTCTTTTTTATCATAAAAACTCCATTCTAATTAAGATTGTCTAATTTGAGCTTAGACTTTACGCAGGTCCTTTCGTACATGATAATTATATAGTAACTTAATGTTCTGTCAAGAAAAAATCATTCATTTGGTACACTTATAAATAATTCATACTACAGCCTTGACAGATAGAAAGGGCCTTCTTACAATTAGTAAAAAAAGGAAGGGGCTATCATTATGAAATCACTTAGCCATCACGTAAATTTCAAACTACTATTACTCATACTTTTGATAGCATATATACTGCCCTTTCAGACCCTTAGCTGTAGTAAAGTCGACTCTGCCAAGGAGAATATGTCCCCATCAAAGGCTCCAGAGTATCTCTCCAAAACTGATTTTCTTCTGAATACTTTGGTATCCATCCGTCTTTATGATAAGCAGGAAGAGGCTCTGATCGATGGTTCCTTTGCCTTGATCAAAAAATACGAAGCTATCTTCTCACGCACCATGGATACCAGTGAGCTCTATAAGCTCAATCATGGCTTAGCTCCTAAGGTACAAGATAAGAGGTTAACCTATTCCTTATCACAAGAATTAGCTGATATTATACGTTGTTCCTTGGATTATAGCATATTGTCCGACGGTGCCTTTGATATTACCATCGCTCCGGTCTCCTCAATTTGGAATTTTCAATCCTCTAATCCATCCCTGCCAGAGGAAGAAATGATAAAGCAAGCATTATCTCTTGTAGATCATAAGAATATTCACCTATCAGGGAACGAGATCTCTTTTGCAAAGGAAGGGATTGCAATCGACCTGGGTGCCATCGCTAAGGGATATATCGCAGACAGGGTAAAGGATTATCTGATGGAAAATGGGGTAAACAGTGCCATAATAAACCTAGGTGGAAATCTCCTTTGTATTGGCAGTAAACCGGATGATATACCCTTTCATATCGGAATTCAAAAGCCCTATGCCGATCGTAACGAAACGATTGCTACGATGGATATCTCCGACCTGTCTGTGGTATCCTCCGGTGTATATGAGCGTTTTTTTAAGATAGGGGACAAAGTATATCATCATATTCTAAATCCACAAACCGGTTTTCCTTATGATAACGGACTAATCTCTGTTACGATTATTTCACCAAAATCAGTAGACGGTGACGGGCTGTCTACCAGCTGCTTTACTCTCGGCCTGGAAAAAGGCATGGAGTTGATCGACAGCTTACCGGACATCCATGCCGTATTTATCACGGAGGATTACGAATTACACTACTCCTCCGGCTTCAAAGCCTCTATTCGTATTTGGTAGTTTCTATTGTCAACAAAATGAAGTACCAGGAACTTCCTTTGCTCAATTACCATAGGATGCTCCAGTACTTCATTTTTATAATCTATAGTTTCTCTAAACGATCTGCCAATTGATCTAGCCAATCCCCTTCATATAATTCAATCATTCCACGATCGCAGGCAGCAGCTAATTTAGGATTAATCGGTAGCTTAGCTGTCAAAGGAATATTATACTTAGCAGCCGTCTCTTCAATATGACTCTCACCGAAAATCTTGTACTCTTTATCACAGTCTGGACATACAAAGTATGACATATTTTCAACAAGTCCAAGAATAGGAACATTCATCATCTGTGCCATCTTTACTGCTTTTCCTACAATCATTGAAACCAGCTCCTGCGGGGACGTTACAATTATTATTCCGTCAATCGGAAGAGACTGGAATACAGTCAAGGGTACGTCTCCGGTTCCCGGGGGCATGTCTACAAACATAAAGTCCACATCATTCCAGATTACATCAGACCAGAACTGCTTAACGGTTCCTGCTATTACCGGGCCTCTCCATACCACCGGATCTGTCTCATTTGCCAGTAGAAGATTAATGGATATAACCTCGATTCCACTGTTAGTCCTAGCCGGGAATATACCCATCTCATTACTGGTTACCTTCTGTGTCAAGCCAAAGGCCTTAGGAATAGAAGGTCCTGTGATATCTGCATCTAATATTGCAGTATTGTATCCTTTTCTATTCATATTAACCGACATCAAGGAGGTTACCATTGATTTACCTACACCACCCTTGCCACTTACGATTCCTATTACTTTCTTGATACTGCTTAGCTCATGAGCATCCACTGCAAAATCATTCTTCGATTTTTGATCTGCACATTTTGATGCACAGCTATTGCAATTGCTATTACAATCACTCATCTTCTATCATCCTTTCCTAACTTAACTTCCATAAAATTATACCCCTAATTGATAAGATGTCAATCTCTATTTCCCCGAACATGCGAGACCTTACCTGAATATTATGGTATATAACATTAGGAAAGGAGCTGATAGCATGCAGATTCCGTTTATCGTTAACCCGATGCAGCTTATGACAGGTCTTATTTTTTATTATCTGTCTCAAAATATCGTTGCTTTAATCTTCATTGGCCTCATTTTGCTTTTAATCGGCGCTGCGATATTTCAGTTAAAACGTAAAAAGAAGCAAACGAAAGGCGAAGTAGTACCGCCATTCACTGATTTTATTGGCACTGATTCTGAACGTCTTGAAGAGCTAAATAAGGAAATTGAGCCCTTCGGCTTTGCATATGAGCCATACCAGGATATTTTCTACTCACTGATGTATCCATGGCAGAGAGAATTAGGCTACTGTAGGTTATATGATGAGGCAAGTGCTGCCTTAAGTATGATTATAGATTGCGAGCCAATCCGTTTTGAGTACAGCGGACGAAGATGGCTAATTGAATTCTGGAAAGGCCAGTATGGAATGAACACCGGAGGTGAGGTAGGCATTTATTACACTACAGAACCGGACATTGACATTCCCGGAATATTTAGCGGCCCCTTTTATAGCTGCGTCAGAGATGAGGATCGCATCAACATGTCTTTCATATTACGAAAGGACGGTAATATACTTTTTACCCGGAGTGGCTATCATTGGTGGCTGACTGGCTTTAAATTGGGCGAGTTCTCCAAGCCCTCCCAATTATCCATGGACATCATACTGGATCTTTTTGACCGCCCTATGGCGAATGCCTTCGTAGAGGCACTTAAAAAGGCTGGCTATAAGGAAAATGAATACACTCAGCAAGGCTACCGGGTTATGGTACATTTCGGAAAACCTCATACAAGACAGCCGATCACAAGAACTGCCTTAACTGAATTTATTATGATGCGCAATAACCAGGCCTTCTGTGAATCTTATAAGGTTCTTACAGGAGCATATAGCGATACCCTTGATAAGCTTGAAGTATTACGTAAGGAATCTCCGTCAATGTACAATCAGATCATGAATATCGGTAAGCAAAAGGGTATATTTGAATCCTTTAGCTCCATCAAATCTTATCTGACCAAATCATAATCGAATAAAGGAAGTGATTGCTATTGTCTGCATCAACACGTTTATCACAGGTTCTTTCTAGATCAAAGATAATCCCTTTTGATGAAAGCTCTCGATTTGTTATCATGAGTGACTGTCATAGGGGGAACAGCAGCTGGGGAGATAATTTTTCTGGTAATCAGAATCTTTTCTTTGCTGCCTTATACTATTATTATGAAAATGGTTATACCTATATCGAGCTCGGAGACGGTGATGAACTGTGGGAAAACCGATCAATCGATGATATTATTACAGCGCATAGTGATGCTTATTGGCTTATGTCCCTCTTCTATCAAGATAATCGTTTTCACATGCTTTATGGCAATCATGATATTATAAAAAGAGATTCATCCTATGTCAAAACAAGATGCAATTCCTTCTATTGTGATAGTATGGACTCTCGGCTACCCTTATTTCCCGGTATTCAAATAACGGAGGGGCTCATTCTGAGGCATCGATACACAAATAATCAGATATTTCTAACTCATGGACATCAAGGGGATTTTTTAAATGATACAATATGGTTAGTATCACGCTTTCTTGTAAGATATATCTGGAGACCATTAGAATTAATCGGTATTAGGGATCCAACCAGTACTTCAAAGAATAATAAAAAGAAGAATAAGGTAGAAAAAAATTTAATCGCATTTGCCAAAGAATATAATCAGATGATGATTTGCGGACACACCCATCGTCCAGTCTTTCCAAAACCAGGAGAACCAGCCTACTTTAATGATGGAAGCTGTGTACACCCAAGATGTATTACTGCTATCGAAATCCGTAATGGAACCATCTGCCTTGTTAAATGGGCAGTCATGACAAAGCCTGACCGTACTCTTTACGTGGGACGCGAGGTTCTGGAGTCACCGGTTCGACTAAACGATTACTTTCAGGCCTTAATGCTGGAATAGACAAATGCAAAATATTATTAATAGACAGGAATGAATAGCATGCATCCCTACGCCATTTGACGGTTAGCTTGCTGATTGTTTATAGCTATCGTTAACCATTAGGTTCGTTATAGACTTATATAAAGTTACCTGATTTGCCCAAATGCGCTCGGGATGCTGTTATCCTGCATTTTGCATTATTTCTTTTTTTTCACAGAGTAACCGAATCTGCCTAGAAGCTCACCAAGTGAATAATACTCCCCATGGGAATAGACGATAAGCCCGGACTTATTCAGATGAAAGCGTCCCTTCTCATCCATAAGGTCTTTGTCCACTGTGACTCCTACTACCTCGGCGATAAACATATCGTGAGTTCCTAAGGGAAAAATCTGCTTTACAACACATTCTATATTCACTGGGCTTTCTGCAATTCCAGGAGCTGATATTTTTCGTCCTGGTAGCTTAGTCAGCTTCATCTCCTTAAACTTATCCACATCCCTGCCGGACCGTACTCCGCAGTAATCTGCTTTCTTTACCAGCTTCTTGGTAACCAGATTAATTGTAAACTCTCCACTTTCTTTAATAATGTCATAAGAGTAACGCTCTTTTCTTATGGATATGGATACCATCGCCGGACTACTGCAGATTGTTCCTGCCCATGCTATTGTTATTATATTTGCGTCATGCTGGGTGCTACCACAGCTGACCATGACTGCCGGTATAGGATATAGCATATTACCGGGCTTCCATTCTTCCTTCTCAATCATCTACTCGCTCCTTTTCTTCCTGTAAAACCTCTGATACAGCCCTATATTCTAATCAATTGTATCTATTTCCACCTTATATGTCAATGTACTCTCTTTCCATATATACTCAATAATGTGATCCAAATCAAATATAATTAAGGAAACCTTTGGTATAATTTGACCATTAACATATCATACTATCAACGTAGGTCTGCTTTGTGTTGGATTGTACCTCGCAGACTAAGAATGTTAAAAAGTTTAAATTATCGAAAGGAGCACAACATGAAAGCATCAGTTGACCAAGACGGCTGCATCAGCTGTGGTTTATGTATCGACATATGTCCGGAGGTGTTCAGTTACAATGAGAACGATGTTTCTCAAGCGATTGAGGGAGATATCCCGGAGAATTGTCTTGATAGAGCAGAAGAAGCACGTGACGGCTGTCCCGTAAGTGTTATAGATCTTAAAAAATAGTAATCATCCCTTCACATAATAGGTGATTGACCAAGAATTAACTTTTCAAACAGATCATTCTTTGATATACTATCTGCAACTAATCATATTATGTAGTAAATGTATAAGTAATGTTAGTGAAAGGATGATACGATGGATTTTTTACAGGAAGCGAATAAAATTTATTTAAACGATGACAACAATCACATGATTGCTGTTGTAACCTTTCCCAAGGTAAAGGAAGGGGTTGTGAATCTCGATCATACCTTTGTCGATCCATCCCTCCGCGGCCAAGGAGTGGCAGGGAAGCTGATGGAGGCTGCAGTAGCATATTTTCGATCCAATGACTTGAAGGTAAAGCCCACTTGCAGTTATGCTGTGAAATGGTTTTCTGAGCATCCCGAATGTGAAGATGTGTTAGCAGGCAATATCGATTAAATATAATCTAAGGCACTGTTTGACGGACAGATTATTGATTTTGTATGACAGAAGCAAACTTTTATGTTTGATAATAGCATACAAATCAATAATCTGTCCGGCAACCTGTGTGTGAGGGATGCGTGTTATTCTTTTCTGTATCGTTACATATATTTTGCAACAGCAACTGTTGCATTTTATTCTTAAAGCATTTCCATTTTATTCTATGCTCTTTAAGGACTCCACCATATCAATCTTCTTTAGCTTAAAGTACATTACAAGGTTAACAAATGCTGAGAAAAGAATAGTAAGCAGAATACTGTAAACAAAACTGCTGGGATCGATATTTCGTCCGAACATAACCAAATCAATCTCAACCGTTGTGATTACATATCGATGAAGAAAGATACCGAGAACCACCCCAAGCAATGCCCCAATCAGGGTTAATACGATATTTTCACGATATACATAAGCTGCTGTTTCTTTATTATAGAAGCCAAGAACCTTCAGAGTTGCCAGCTCTCTTCTACGTTCATTGATATTAATATTATTAAGGTTATATAGGACTACAAAGGCTAAGGCTCCCGCCGAGATAATTAAGACCCATACTACGATGTTCAAGCTGACCAGGACATTGGATAAGAGATCCTGATAATAGCTAGTATAAAATACTCCGGAGGCTGCCGGCTGCTCCAGTAAGGCATTACCTACTGCCAACTCGCCCTTTTGATCCACTCCCGGCATAAGCAAGAAATACTCATTATAATCCGGATCCTCATCAAATAGTTCCCTATATAAGTTCGGTGACATGTATATATAGTGAGTCATATAATTTTCTGTTATACCGGTAACCTCTACCTGAACTTCCTTCTTATCCCTTGTGAGACTAATGGTGTCACCGGCCTTCACACCAAGCTTCTTCGCGATTTGCTCCGTAAGCAGAGCTCCCTTATCCTCAAGGAGAAGCTTCTTATGTCCTACTCTTTCTCGAAATACAATATAATCCTCAAAGGTCTGCACATCCTCCGGAATATAGAGGGTAAGTGATTTACTTTCACCCTTATAGCTTATGTCAACTGAACTGGTGTCAACTCTAATAGAGGCTCCTATGGCAGCATTTTCCTCAATGCTTGTCTCCAGCTCCTTGATCTGAGCAGCATCTGCTTCACCAGTTATCGAAACAGAGGCGTCATATATCATGATATCATCAAACTGCCTTGTATAGATTACAAAGATGGAATCCTTCAAACCAAAGCCAACCAGTAGAAGTGCCATACAGCCACCAATACCAAATATTGTCATGTAAAACCGCTTTTTATATCGCATCAGATTCCGAACGGTAGCTTTCCAGGTAAAATTCAAATTATTCCATAGAGCTGGAAGATGCTCTATAAATACTCTCTTACCGGCTTTCGGTGCCTGAGGTCTCATCAAATTAGCAGGCTTTGCCTGAAGCTCCTTATAGCAGGAGAAGAAAGTAGCAACCTCCACACATAATAGGGCCAGTACAGTTGCCAGACCTGCATAATAGGCATTAAAGGGTGTTAGTACCTCAGGAATATTTCTATACATTATTTTATATGCAGTTATTATAACGGTAGGAAGAACCTTAAGTCCAACCATCGCTCCGAATAAGCTTCCTCCCAGAGTAGCAATAAGAGCATACAGGATATACTTCATGGCAATGGACATCTTTGAATAGCCAAGAGCTTTTAAGGTACCAATTTCTATCCTTTCCTCCTCAACCATTCTTGTCATGGTAGTCAAGCTGATTAGAGCCGCAACAAGAAAGAAAATAGCAGGGAACACCTCTCCGATTGCACCAATTCGATCTGCATTCTGTTCGAATTCCACGTAGGCTTCTATGCTTTTACGATTAAGGACATACCATTTGGGCATCTCCAGCTTGATTAGCTCAGCTTCCCCCTCTGCTATCTCCTCTCTAGCATCCTCGAGTTGCTTCTCTCCCTCGATTAGGTCTTCTTCACCTTCCGCAATTTTCTTCTCTGCCTCTGCGATTTCCTCTTCCCCATTCTTTATCTGCTCTTCACCATCAATAATCTGAGCCTCTGCCCTTTTAATCTCCTTCTCCCCATCTTTAATCTTATCCTCTGCTGCTATTAGCTCAGCCTCTCCTTCACGGATTCGTACCTTGGCCTTCTTAAACTCCTCTTTAGCCCCTTGATAAGCCTCCTCCAGCTGAGTCCTTGCCGCAGTAAGCTCCGGCTCTTCAAGTCCAGCATAAGAAAGCTGCATAAGCTTCGTCTGATATTCTTCTTCAGCAGCTGCCTCTGCTTCTACAAGCTTCGTCTTCTGATCCCTAAGCTCCTTCTTTGAGGCTTCTAGCTTATCTTTGGATGCTTTGATTTCTTGCTTAGAAGTATTAAGCTTCGCCTTGGCGTCCTCTATTTCTTTTTTTGAATCCTCAAGCTTCTGTTTATGCTCCTGTAGCTGCTCTTTCGAATCTGCAAGCTCTTTTCTTGCGTCCTCAAGCTTCTTAGCAGATGAGGCAACCTCCTCTTTTGCAGCCTGAATATCCTCGTAAGCCGGATTATATATCTCCTCATAGCGTATCTGGCTTCTGTCCCCCGCAATAGCTTCTATTTTATCAAGTACCTGATCTACCTTATTATCATATTCACCCGTATATGCGGTCATCTCAAGAGCATCCTCAACCGTCACATATACAGTGGTGTAGACCTCCTGCTTAAATACCTGGGGCATAACCACCACAAAGCTGTTGACATCACCGCTGCCGATACTGGAGCTACCACGTTGAAAGGATAGATAATAAGAGGTAGAGCCTATGCCAACGATAGTAAATTCGCTTACCTTTAGCGTATCCGAGATATCCTCCTCTGTTCCGGAGGAAATGCTAATCTTATCACCAATCTGAAATCCGGTGGTGGTGATGAAAAAATCATCCACAAGTATCTCAGATTCGGTACGTGGCATCCGTCCTTCTGATACCATTATCTTATTAATCTTTTCCGATGAAGATAGTACCTCCAACACTAGCTCATTTCCATTCGAATCACATACTACATGCGTAGAATACGATGGCTCCACCTCTTTCACACCCTCAAGGGCTGCAATTGCCTTAACATCCTCCTCCGTTAATCCCATTGTACTAAGTACACGAATATCCATCAGATTGCTGAGATCATAATAATTGTCAGCGGTTAATCTCATGTCCGGATTTGTAGCTCTAAGCCCTGCAAAGAAGGCCACTCCCAATGCAACGATCAAAAAAATGGAGAGGAAGCGATTCAGACTCGTTTTGATCTCCATGTAAAAATCCTTACGCAGTGCTTTTTTTCTCATGTTATACTACTCCTTCATACTGTTGCGGTCTCTGAATATCGTCCAATTACCACTCTATGGTATCCACCGATACGGGATTATCGTTTTGAATGACCTGCGTCACCTTCCCATTTTTGATTTTAATCACTCGATCAGCCATCGGTGTCAATGCCGAATTATGGGTAATGACAATCACCGTCATCTTCCGCTCTCTACAGGTATCCTGAAGTAGCTTTAATATCGACTTTCCAGTCATATAATCCAAGGCACCCGTTGGTTCATCACACAGTAAAAGCTTAGGATTCTTAGCCAGAGCTCTTGCGATGGCAACACGTTGCTGCTCACCACCGGAAAGTTGTGCCGGGAAATTATCAATCCGCCCCTCCAAGCCAACCTCTCGAAGGACCTGCTCAGCCTCCAACGGATCTTTACAAATCTGTGAGGCAAGCTCCACATTCTCCTTTGCCGTCAAATTTTGAACCAGGTTATAAAACTGAAATACAAAACCGATTTCATCTCTTCTATATTTTGTCAATTGTCTTTCTGAATATTTGGCAATATCATTGCCAGCTACATATACAACCCCTTTAGAGGCAGTATCCATACCACCTAAAATATTAAGAACCGTTGTTTTACCTGCACCGCTGGGTCCTACGATTACTACAAACTCTCCCTCAGCAATATTAAACTCTATCCCATCTAACGCATGAATGGATACCTCACCCATTTGATACGTCTTTCTTACCTGTTCCAATTTGATAAAATCCATCATGTCGATGACCTCCAAGGTACTGCCGTGAATGGCAGTATTTATATTCGATGCTATATACTGTTCAATTTAGCTCAGACCTATTTTATTCCTACATACGTCCTGATACAAGTTGGTAAATCTTAATTTATTATAAAAAATCTGTAACAAATTAATATGATTATATTTTAGCTCATTTCAACCAATCCTATCATTAGTTTAAATTAAGTTTTATGTGTAATAACTGGGAGGAATTGCTTATGGAATATATTGAGATTGCTTTGGCTGCCATAGGTACCATGGTTGCCTTATTCTTCTTTACAAAAATAATGGGAAATAGAGAAATGTCACAGCTTAGTATGTTCGACTATATCAGTAGCGTAACCATTGGTTCGATCGCCGGAGAGATGGCTGTGTTGTCAACGGAAAGCTTCTGGAAGCCCTTCGTTGCTATGGCAATTTTTTCAGTTTTCTCCATGGTAATTTCCTATTCAACCTGTAAATCAATGAAGCTTCGCCGCTTCTTCGAAGGTCATTCTCTTCTGCTGTATCAGGATGGACAGATTTATGAAAAGAATCTCCTGAAGGCCAAGGTTGATATTGACGAAATGCTTGCTGCCTGTCGTCTTGAGGGTTATTATGATTTGGAGGAAATCCAGACTGTATATCTAGAATCGAATGGGATGATAAGTATCTTGCCAAAGGCAATCTATCGGCCGGTTACTCCTCAGGATTTGAATATTATACCGGAGAAGGATATGCCTCTGGCGAATTTGATTATCGATGGAGAGATATTTTACGATAATTTGATGACTACAGGTAAAAACGAGTCTTGGCTAAGAAATCAACTACAGGAAAAGGGAGTAAAGGATATCAAAGAGGTTATTTTAGCCACCTTTAATTACAGCAGTAATACATTGAACGTCTATCTGAAGTTCCATCAAAAAATGACCAGAGACATTTTCCAATAGGAATAGTTACCTGGCGGACAACATAAAATGTTACAACTGCGAAATATGAGGAAGTAAAAGTAACATGGTCCGTCCAATAAAGACAAAGCATATTATTCTTGCAGAAATTATGATTTTTCTAATTCTGGTATCGTTAAATCTGTTTAATTATTCCCAGCGAGATGCAGCAATTTATGTAACAACGGATTCAAATGGGAAGGATTATATAAAATGGGTCAATTTTGATGTTTCAAGCCGGGCTCTAAAAGATGCTTATGATTATGATATTAAATCACAAGAAGGAGAGGTTAAGATAAACTGGGTTGAGCTTCTTGCCTATCTGGGAAATAAATACGGTGGTGATTTTTCAAGATATAAGCAAAATCATATGGCTGAGCTTGTTGAAAAGCTTAAAAGCAAAGAACATACCATCGAATCACTGACCGAGGGCTCAAAACATTATAAATATTACTATGAGGCTTATGAAGCAGTACTTGGTGGAATGGTTGGAACCTATAAAATTGAAGTAAAGGATGAGACTGCACCGGGAGGTAAGAGATGGGAGAAGCGCTATGGATTGAAGGCTTTTCTACCGATCGCAAAATACTATCCCTTCAGCCATTTTGATGATTTTGGAGTTTCTCGCAGCTATGGATTTCGGCGAAAGCATCTGGGTCACGATATGATGGGGCAGGTAGGCACACCAATAGTAGCCGTAGAATCCGGTTACGTGGAAGCTCTCGGATGGAACCAATACGGTGGCTGGCGTATCGGGATACGAAGCTTTGATAAGAAACGCTATTACTATTATGCTCATCTGCGCCAGAACTTTCCCTACAATAAAGAACTCAAAGAAGGAAGCATCGTCCAGGCCGGTGATGTAATTGGTTATCTGGGCAGAACTGGCTATAGTAGCAATGAAAATGCAAATAACATTCGTACTCCTCATCTTCATTTTGGAATGCAGTTAATCTTTGACGAATCACAAAAAGAAAGTTATAGCGAGATTTGGATTGATTGCTATGATATTATTCAATTTCTTTGTCTTAATCGCGTTGAGACTGTTAAGAATCAAGAAACCAAGGAATACCGGCGTGTCTATCAGTTTGTAGATCCTGTCGCTGAGGACTATATCAAACATAGCATCTACAAATATAACGATGATGAATTCGATATCCATATCTATGAATAGTATAACAAAGCTCCGATAATCCCTGCTGCTACGATCCAGTCAGGATTATTACCGGAGCTTTTCATAAACAACTGCCCTTTTGCTAGTTTGTGCTAAGGAGAAGCCTTTTTCTAGTATTGTTTCTTAACATTATTCTTAATCTTCCTCCTCATAATAAGGCATAGGAATCCCATTATCAGAGGTATAACATACTGGAAAATAAGATTCAAATTCACAAGCACTACCCGGTAGAGATATATAAATTCAAATTGGGTACTGCTTAAATAATAGGTTAAATAAAAGATGATGATTCCTAAAGGCAGGGCTAGCACCTCACAATCCTTAAGTCCAAATAGCCATTCAAAGCATCGAAGCAATAGAACCACAAAGATAGCAATCGCACTATAGTCCGACAGAATGCATATCAAGGTTATCAGGACCTCAAATCGCTCGAATATATTAAAGAAGGAAATACTCTTAACGGTAATATAAAAAGGAAAAGGTAAATTAGCCGTCAAGCTCGTGCCGGATATTCCAAAGGTAAATAGAGTTAGGATAAAGGCCAAACAGGAAAAAATGACAATCCCGAACCACAGCTTACGAAACTGGGATTTTGTGATGGATATTCCCAGCTTATCCGCAAAAAATAAGGCGATGATAATATTTCCACCGACCGTTACTACGTGCTTAGCAGCCAATGTTGTCTGTAGCAGATTCACAGTTGATACGGGAATTAGATAATCTGTCCTGAGTCTGGTGAATGCACAGAGGAACAGAATTGCAAACAGAATCAATACGGTTCCCAGCATAAGCTCCGAGAATCTGAAGATTGTCTTAACTCCCCTAAGTAGTCCATAAAAAACCATAACAATCATTACAATCATAAAAAAATCAGCTCTGGTTCTCGGCATCAGGGTAAATTCCAGAGTTAAGCTATAGCTGGTAACCTTTGCTGTAGTGATTAAGAACAGCCAAAATATATACGCTAAAATAACAAGCTTAGACAGGAAGGCACCCATTAGCTGGACCATTATTTCATAGAAATTCAAACCCGGGAAGGATTTAATCAAAAAGATAATTACGGCTGTTAGGGGTATGGTTGCTACAATAGATATAATTGGACTTAAGTATCCGCTTCTGCCAGCTTCCAGAGCAAGAGCCTGAGGTACCTGCCTCAGCACCGTTGAGATGGAGATAAACAGAAACATGAATGTAATTTGCCGTAAGGTTAATTCACGGTTCATTTCTCTCACCTCATTCCATATATTTTTCCATCATCAAAGAAATACTCGGTAGATATGGATTAATCAGATAGATAATACCCATAGCCATACCAATGATGGATAATATCAAATAGAGGATCAGATTCCTTTTGGACCTGAAAAGCTTATCTCTCTGTTTGATTAAAGTAAAGATAATGGTAATACCAAATATATAAATCATAATAAAAACCATGCCTTTCTCATAGCATAATTATGCCAGCTAATTTTCATCCTTTCACCCCAATACCTCAATACAGTGTAGGAGGTGAATTAATCGTTGTTTTTATTATTTCCTAGAATAAAGGATTTTGTTATTTGTGATCTGACCAGATATCGATACTCTATATTCGTAATCAGTTGATCCCAATCCTTTTCAACACCCTTCCATCCTTTCACATTCTGATTTTCTACGATACGAGCCAAGTTAAGGATGTCCATTCCATTCCTCTTTGAATATTCTACCGGCTTCTTCAGAATGGATAGAACATACGCATTCTGGGCATCCGTCAAACGCAGCAGCTCCTTCTGAGTGAAGATATTTTTCTTTATGATAATCTCCTTCAGCATCGTTTCAAAATCGACCTTTACGGTTAAGGTAATATTATCGTCTACTAAATCTGCCTTCAGTCTCGTTTTGGTATAAGATACTGCCAAGCTTACCTCATTATCAAGATAAATCGGAAAACTCCTCATAGTATTCCGAAAGAAATTCACACCATCCGAGGTTTCCCGGTCAAGATAATCTACCAGCCTAAGTTCATCAAAAACCGCATAGCCTTCAATCAGCATTCCGGATTTTTCACCGACTAGATATGGAATCAGGACACTGGAATAGCTTTGTTCCATCTCATTTAGAATATTAACAAAGGAATTATCATTTCTGGTCAGAAGCTCCTGCTGCTTCTGCTCCATCGCCTCTAGATCCTCATGTATCGTCTGCTTGTTATCTATCCCTTCTTCTATAAATTCAGAAGCCTTCTTGTCTTTTATAATATACACTAAAGCTTCCATCTTAATAGTCTCGTCCCTCTTAAGAAAATCCATCGCACGATCGATTCCCTGCTTAGCAGCCTCTTCCCCAATCAGAAAGGAGCCTGCTTGAGCCAGTGTAATATTCTTCTTATTCTTCAGCTTCATATCCTCCAGAGCTTCATAAGCGGTCATTCCCTCACCCTTTGCTACCTGCTCCGTACCCGAACCTGCACCCTCCTCTGTATCTGCACCACTACCGGTAGAATATAAAGCACTGATACTGTATTCACCATCAGAATAATCAATTCCCAGAACCAATACCAGATCAATCTCATCGATCTCCTCCCGATTCATATCATGGGTACAACCACATAATATGATGGGTAGTATAAGAAATAGTAAGCGTTTCATTTGCTATACCTCCACACTAATCCTGTATGCTGTCAAAGATATTATCATCATTTCTCCGCACTAGTCTTTTGCTTCATACGATTTTGATGAACAATGTTCTGAGGCCGTTTGGTAAAATATCTGATTGGAAATCGGAATAAGGTATCCTTTTGATTGCTTTCATCGACATCCACAAAGGGTGACAAATACGCTATTCCATAATTATCTAGACTGCAAAGATGAGTCAGCAGGATAATCAGACCCACTGTCATCCCAAAAAAACCACCAATGGCGGCCATCACAGCAAGAATAAATCGTATCACACGGACACCACTGCTTAAATCCTGATTCGGAATAATAAAGCCCGCAATTCCAGCCAAAGATACAATTACTACAACCAGAGGGGATAAGATATTGGCAGAGACAGCAGATTGTCCTACTACGATACCGCCTAAAATGGACATAGCCGTACCGACTGTCTTAGGAAGGCGTAGTCCTGCTTCAATTAAAATCTCGAAGCTTAATAAGAGTCCTAATACTTCAGATGCAGAAGAAAAAGGCACGTTTTGCTTTGCTGCTTGAGTAGAGAGGGCTAGCTGGACCGGTAGCATCTGATTCTGATAAGTGGTAGCAGCGATATAAAAAGCCGGAAGGAATAAGGTAACCACCATGGCAATATAGCGTAATATTCGTAACGCAGAACCCACATAGAAATGATTCGCATAATCCTCCGGTGACTGCATCAACATCACAAGTTGGCAGGGAAGCAGGTATACGAAGGGGATACCATCCACAACTAATGCTACTCTTCCATCAGTTAGATTGGCAGCGATACGATCCGGGCGCTGACTGTACATGATTTGAGGGAATACACTCTTCTTATTTTCAACCAAGAACTCTTCAATGAAGGCTGGTGTTGACAGGTTATCTATATCAATATCTGATATTATATCCCTAAGCTTATTTACGATGTCCATATCAACTATACTACTAATGTAGACCATGGATAAATCCGTCTTTGACATAGTACCAACTGTCATCGCTTCCACGACAAGATACTCTGACCTGACTCTTCTACGGATTAAAGCCGTATTCATTCTCATTACTTCTACAAAGGAATCCTTTGCACCTTTAATTACTGCTTCCTCTTCGGGTTCCGAGACAGATCGCTTCGCAAAGCTTTTGATATCATAGGTGATTGCCTTTGCTTCCTTATCAAATATAAAGGCAACATTGCCACTCAGAACTGTTTTTAACAGCTTTGAATAATCCGCTTCCTCCTCTGTAAAGACATGATAAGACCCTCCGCATAATAGATAATCCATAACCTGACGCTCTGTTTTGCAATTCCCCAGATATGGATCACTATACAGAGAATTGAGAATCACCTCATCCACCAGACCATCATTGATTAACCCATCTACACCAAAGATGAAGAAGGTAATACCGTTTTGATTTATTTTAATCGGACGAACAACAACATCTGAACTCTTCTCAAACAGCTTTTTGATTTCAGCCGCGTTTATCCTCTTTTCCATACTCCACCTACTTTCAAAATGATAGCAATGCATGTAAAGTATTTTATCAAAATAAGGTAAGATTTATTCATTCCTCCACAAAGTGCTTTTTTTGATGAGGCTGTCTCAAAATATATGATATAAATACAGGACTAGACAGCATGCATTCCATAATGCACTGTTTGACGGACAGCTTGTTGATTTTGTATGACAGGAGCAAACATTAGTGTTTGATAATGGCATACAAAACAATAAGATGTCTGGCAACCTGTGTGTGAGGGATGCATGCTGTCCAGTCCTGTAGCGTTAGTTCATATTTTGAGTCAGCCGAATCAAAAAAAGGCTACCTCTTAGCCTTCCGGTTACTCTACGTAACAAACAGCTTTAAGATCAGCCTTTTTTAGTCAATTCTATGTAGTCATAATATTACGTCCATGATACAGTCCATGAAATAAAAGTCATTACATATTTCATGTTTATCACGTACCTTATAACCTTATGCTATGCTGCTTTCGGTTTCCTTTGTAATACTACATATGTATTAACTTATCAATTACTTAATAATTACTGCATGATTTCATTTATAGACGGCAAATATCTGGCTTTATTACTCTGTAAAATAGTCTTTCGCCATGTCCTTAATATGTACAGGAAATACTTTTCCTCTTGCCATTAAATAAAGAAAGCTCTCAGCCTCTCCTTCATCATCTGTAATATCCTCAACTAAGCAATAGTTATTGGGATTTGAAAAATCTTCACCCTCTTTATAACACTCAATGCTGTAAAGAGCATTTCTAAAAATTAGATTATAGACAATTTCAATACTCTCAGTACGAATTGTACTCGTGTTGGATTTAAGCAAATGTTCTACCATGCAACGCCACCCTTCTTCCTCGTTTAATATGACCACATATTATGTATCATTTGACACTACTATTATATCATAAAAAACGCAAAAGATAAGTCTCAAATGTCCGTAAAACCGATGTAAATTATAGTACCCTTGGCTTGTAATTCCATATTCCGTGGATAAATGCACCATACCTTTCTAAACCTGCCAAATAGCCAAAAATATGTTGTAGCAGATACTCCTAGAAAAGGATTAAAAAGGGACAACATGCATCCAATTTTATCTGTTTGGATACATGCTGTCCTTGTGTTTATTCACTCATTTTTTCATCTTGCTATTCTACGGTAGACCAGTCAATATTAATACCGATCGGTTCTGCATCTGCCATCTGACGATATATAGCATAACGTTCCTTAGCTAATCCTTCCGCCTGACGGAACAGCTCCTCAGCCTTATCAGGAAATTCCTTCGCTAATGAGCTGTAACGAACCTGTCCTAAGATAAACTCACGGAAGCTTTCCGTAGGTTCCCTGGAATCAAGAACAAAGGGATTCTTATTTTCCTCCTTAAGAGCCGGATTATAACGATAAAGGTGCCAGTAACCACTTTGAACCGCTTTCTTAATCGTAGCCATACTTCGTCCCATACCCTCCTTGATACCATGGTTGATACATGGAGAATATGCTATAATCAGGGATGGACCTTTATGCGCCTCTGCTTCTCGAAGTGCCTTTATTAGCTGGGTATTATCCGCATTGATACCAACCTGAGCTACATAGACATTGCCATAGGACATCATCATTCTTCCTAAATCCTTCTTACCCTGCTTCTTACCGGATGAAGCGAATTTAGCGATAGCCGCTGTCGGTGTTGACTTAGAGGCCTGGCCACCAGTGTTGGAATATACCTCTGTATCAAAAACCAGAACATTGACATCCTCGCCGGAGGCCATAACATGATCCAGACCGCCGTAACCAATATCATACGCCCAGCCGTCACCACCGATCAGCCAAATAGACCGTTTGATTAGATAATCCTTGTTATCCTTAATCTCGTTCACCAGCTTCATCACTTCTACATCTGTAGAAACAAAATTATCCAGAACATCAAGCACCTTACGACTAGCCTCTTCCGAGGAATTTCCATCCTCCTTATAGTGTATCCAATCGTGGAAGACTTCCTTCACCTTCTCCTCTACGTTCTTGTCAATTAGAAGCCTCATATTCTGCTCCAACTTATTGCGAAGCTGCTTGACTGCCAGATACATACCATATCCATATTCCGCATTATCTTCAAAAAGAGAATTGGCCCAGGATGGTCCTTTCCCTTCTCGATTAATTGTGTAGGCAGTACTGGGAGCGGAAGCACCCCAGATCGTAGAACAACCGGTAGCATTGGCAATCATCATTCGTTCACCAAACAGCTGTGTGACCAATTTGATATAAGGTGTTTCACCACAGCCTGCACAAGCACCGGAGAATTCGATCAGAGGAGCCTTAAACTGACTATCCTTGAAGGCAGGACCATAAGCGATGTTCTCCTTGAAGGAGATACCCTCCATTGCGAACTTCCAATTTTCAACCTGTGTGGGAAGCTGTGTACCGATGGGTTGCATAATTAGCGCCTTACCCTTCGCCGGACAGACATCAGCACAGTTTCCGCAACCGGTACAATCCATAGGACTGATTTGAATCTTATAATGATAGCCTTCCAGGTTACGTCCGGTGGCTTTCTTCGTTACAAAGGTCTCAGGGGCCCTCTTTAACTCCTCATCATCCAGCAGGAACGGCCTAATTACAGCATGGGGACATACAAACGCGCACTGATTACATTGGATACACCGCTCCTCGATCCATTCCGGAACATTAACAGCGATGCCACGCTTCTCATATGCTGTAGTACCTGCAGGGAAAGTACCATCCTCTCGTCCGGCAAAGGCACTGACAGGAAGGTCACCACCCTTCATCTCAGACATCGGCCTCATGATATTTCGAATGAATTCAGGTTCTTCTACATCAGTAGTCTTCTTTATTTCAATATTCTTCCATTCCTTCGGTACCTTAACAGGATGAACTGATTTAATACCCCTGTCTACCGCTTCCTCGTTCATCTTGACAATCTTTTCGCCCTTCTTACCATAGAGCTTATTAATACCTTCCTTAAGCTCTTTCACATAGACTTCCTCAGGAAGTATCTTGGTCAGCTTAAAGAATGCACCCTGCATGATCATATTGATACGGTTACCAAGTCCAATCTCCTCTGCTATTCCAACAGCGTTAATCGTGTAGAACTGTACTTCTTTTTCGGCAAGCTGCTTCTTCATAATATCCGGCAGGTTTTCCTCAAGTTCCTTCTCATCCCAAAGGGTATTCAGAACAAAGGTGCCTCCCTTCTTAACACTCTGCAGTAAATCATATTTATTCACATAAGACTGGTTATGGCATGCCACATAATCAGCATGGGATACCAAATAGGTTGAGCGAATCGGTATCTTTCCAAAACGAAGATGGGACACAGTCAGACCGCCTGACTTCTTGGAATCATAATCAAAATATGCCTGTACATTCATGTCCGAATTATTTCCGATTATTTTGATTGCTTGCTTATTGGCACCTACGGTACCGTCTGAGCCAAGACCCCATATCTGACATGCTGTTAAATTTTCAGTTTCGACCTCAAGCTCCTTGACAGGTGGTAGTGAGGTCTTTGTAACGTCATCGTCAATACCGATGGTAAAGAAATTCTTCGGATTTGCATCCTTCAGATTAATGAATACTGATGCAATATGACTAGGGGTTGTATCCTTAGAAGCTAAGCCGTAGCGACCACCGACGATGACTGGTGCCTTTTCCTTCCCAATATAACAGCTGCAGACATCCTGATACAAAGGCTCACCAATTGATCCGGGCTCCTTGGTACGGTCAAGAACTGCTATCTTCTTCACTGTGGCAGGCATAGCTCTTAGGAAGTGCTCCATGGAGAAGGGACGATATAGATGAACATTGATCAAACCATATTTTTCACCCTGGCTATTATAATAATCTACGGTCTGCTGTATGGTCTGTGTTACCGACCCCATCGCAATAATTACATACTCTGCATCCGGAGCACCGTAGTAATCAAAAAGCTCATATTTTCTACCGGTGTACTGGCTCATTTTCTCCAAATACTCTTCGACTATAGGAACGATATTATTATAAAACGGGTTGACAGCCTCTCTGCCTTGGAAATAAACATCGGAATTCTGAGCAGTACCGCGAACCACGGGATGATTCGGAGACAGGGCACGTTCTCTGAATTCTCTTACGGCATCCATATCGATTAACTCTGCATAATCTCTATATTCTAAAAGTTCTACCTTCTGCACCTCATGGGAGGTACGGAAGCCGTCAAAAAAGTGAATAAAGGGTAATCTTCCCTTGATGGCGGCCAGATGAGCGATGGGTGCTAAATCGGCGACCTCCTGAACAGAACCGGAGGCTAACATCACATAACCGGTCTGTCTGGCAGCCATAACGTCCTGATGATCACCAAAAATACTGAGTGCATGGGTGGCGAGGGCTCTTGCACTGACATGAATTACACCAGGAAGTAATTCTCCTGCTGTCTTGTATAAATTAGGGATCATCAAAAGTAATCCCTGAGAAGCAGTAAAGGTGGTGGTTAAGGCACCGCCCTGCAAAGAACCATGAAAAGCTCCTGCAGCACCCGCCTCCGATTGCATCTCAACGACATTTACCTCCTGCCCAAAGATGTTCTTCCTTCCTTTTGCTGCCCACTCATCCGTGGGTTCAGCCATACCGGAAGAAGGTGTAATAGGATAGATTGCTGCAACCTCCGTGAATGCATAAGCGGCATAGGCGGCTGCAGTATTACCATCAACAGTCATTTGAATCTTAGCCATAAATTACCTCCATATAAAGCGCTTCGCGCATGATGATATTACAACTTACTTCCGTTATCTACCCAGTCCTTTGCATCAATAACACGCTCGATCGAGGGCTTACCTACCTGATCAACCTTATAGGTTGTCTCGGAATTTTGCCAAGCTGCAGTACCCTCATTGTTAGTGGGCCTTTCCGCATCCAGACGTTCATTATTCCTTCCTTGAAATCTTTCTTCTTGTTTGGACATTCTATGAATCCTCCTTTTGATTATTTACAATACTTCAATACTACATTGTTTCCCAATCCTTATCCGACTATTACTTTTTCTTGCAATTTTTATGAATAAATTAAATATTGTGATTAGAGTGTCAAAAGGCAATCGATGGTTAAAGAGTGAATATCGATGTATGTGTATTCAGTTGGCTAGACCGGCTGACGACGGTCGCCCATATTCGATTTGAGACTCAGAAGAAAATCGAGCCTATCCATGTGAGATTTTCTTTATGCTATGAGGTTCAAAGGAGAATATACCTAGGAGGGAAAGGCAGCCAAATGAATATATATATCGATATTCACTTTCAAGTCCCTATACTTCCTTTTGACATTTTAGTCATAATAATAAGCCCATGCAGTTGAACGATGTCATGAAGTTCGTTCATCCTCTATGGGCTTATCATATCTAAATATTCTTGTTAAGTTTTATAAATATAGTCTTTTATTTCTCTTCTACGAGACGCTTCTCACCCTCGATTGCCTGAATGGAGCCAATCTCCTGGGTAAACTCAAGTACACCTAGGAAGCTCCCGGACTTATCCCGAACTGCAAAATAACGGATATGAACAAATTTATCTCCCATCCGAATCCAGAAGTCCTCATGATCCTTCTTACCTGATTTCAGATCAGCTACGATCTCTTCGACGATATGAACACTTGCCGGCGGATGACAATTCGATACCTGTCTCCCTATAACAGCCTTGGTTCTAGGGAAGATTCGCTCTTTACCCTGAGTAAAGAACTTCACTGCCCCATCTTTATCAACAAAGGTAATATCAACCGGTAAGGTATTGAAAACCGCTTCTATTTCCTCCTGGGACATTAATCCGGTTTCAAAATTAATATAACCTTCTCCGGCAGGTACTTCTCCCTGCTGCTGCACCTTCTCCTCGACGTTTACCTTGGCCGGCTTCCATTCCTGCTTCGGCTCATAAAGACAATAGCCTATCTCAGCACTCTCCTTGGCTATTTTCAGCCATTCGTCCTCGGACAAGGTCTCCAAAACCATCGGGAAAAGGATATTCTCTTCTTTGAATATCATTTCCTCCACTCTTCCAAGTGCTGCCTCCAGCTGTTGACCCAGCATTTGCTTATCAACCTCTTTCTCCGAAAGCAAGCGGATTACTTCTTTGATATCAGCCCGGATTTCATCGTCCACACCCCACATTACCTTAGGTGGCGCTGTAATACCGTACTTTTCCATATATGGGAACAGGAGATTCTCTTTTCTTAGATAATGCTTATCCAACTCCCAGAGCTGTGACATACCTTCCTTTAGCATGGCATGGCTCTCAGGCTTACTCTCCTGTAGAAATTCTGCTAAGGCTGGTCTTATCTTCTTACGAAGCAATCGCTCGATTGCCCTATTCTCAGCACGGAAGGTGAAGACCGGATGTCCGGGATTATCCTCCTCCTTCTCCGGACGATGGATATCCTCGATAGATCCCTTAAAGACTGCAGCGTGAACATCGCAAAGTCTCTGTACTTCGGAAACAGGCATTCCTTCTTTAATCAAAGCTGTCTCCATAGCAGATATCTCAGTTGCAGAAACACCTTCAATCAGCTGGCCAAAGCGTTCCTTAACCTCATCTACACTTTTACCGTTATGCAGCTCCATGATCAATTCCTTTAATATCTTTTGCCGATATTCTCTATTATTGATGTACTCACTCATCGTGCAAATTCCTCCTTTATAATATTATTGGTAGTTTTACCATTATCTCTCCTACTATCCTTATTTACTTGCTGTTGATAAGAGTAATATCTTTATAATAAATATATCGCTATTTACGCAATTTCTATGTGATACCAATCACATATCAATGGAAGATATTATCATTTTTAAAAATTCACTAATCCGGAGAGCTTTTTATGTTATAGGAGAACCTTCTATAACATAAAAAATGCTGTCCTGAAAATGTATCTTGATAGCCTTATAAAGATCATCAAGATATGTTGTCAGGACAGCAACCTTGTATATTAAGTTATTCTTATATAATACTGCTTTTGTTCTTTTTGTAATATAAATAACCTGCCAGTATGATTAAAAAGCATACGATAAAATAATAGATGAATAAAGTATGAGAGATGCTTCCGGATATGATAACAAGAGAGCCAATGGTAGCAAGGATCGGAATTACATAACCCTTGACTATCCCTTTAATCTCACCTTTTTTCGCAAGTCGCATAACTGCAAAATACAATACAATATAATTCAGATAACTGACACCAATTGCAATCTCAGATACATCACCCTGCATACCTAATTTCTGAGTAATATAATGAATCGCCATCCATAATAAGGATAATACATATGAAAAGATAGCGGAATTAAGAGGCATTCCTTTTAAGCTCTCATTCTCCTTCTTAAGCCATTTACTACCAGGCACCATATTACGCAGAGCTAATGAATAGGGCATACGGATAAAGCCTAAGGCAAGACCGTTCACCGTTCCAAGTACTGATATCACCACAAAGATTAAGATAACCTTGGCTCCTATATCGCCAAAAAGCATGGTAGCAACCGTAAATACTGAGCCATCCCCCTGGTCCAGGATGGTTTGTGGTCCTAACAGAGCGGTAATACCAACAAAATATATAACATAAGCGAGCAATATAACAAGGGGTGATATTGCCAGAGCTAAGGGTAGATTTCTCTTACTGTTCTTAATCTCTCCGCAGATCGAGGTCGCAACAATCCATCCATCGAAGGAAAATGCAATCGGGGCAAAGGCTGCAAGCCAACCAGCTCCTGTCGCCGCCGTGGTAAAGTCCGCTACAGAAGAATTCACTAATTCTCCCGGTTTGCCGAGAAATAGGCCTGCGAATGCAATAATCAACAAGGGTACCAGCTTAATTACCATGGAGGTATTTTGAAAATAACCTCCCAGCTTAGCTGATAATGTATTAATAATAAATAATAGGGTCATGCTACCTATTCCAATTAGTGTTGTTGTCTCAAGTGAAAATTCAATTCCGAATAACTGACAGATATAAATACCTGTTACCCAAGCTACTACTGCAGTCAGTGAAGGTAGATATAAAAAGGTCTGAAACCACCCAAAGGCACAGGAGGGGCCAATTCCGACAAACTCCTCCGTATAAGCAATAACTCCGCCCGGTTTATCCGTTCTGGTAGCAAGCTGGGATATAGCCAAACAACCAAATATAATTGCAATCGCAGCAACAAAGAAAATAATGATCCCTAGCAATACATTGCCATTCGTATATCCAAGTACATTATCTGCCTTAAAGAAAATGCCTGACCCGATTACAACTCCTGTTATCATAGTAATTGCGGTAAATAATCCGTACCTTCTCTTATCCATAGAGTTGCTTCTTCTCCTTTTGGTTTCTTAAGTATTCTTTGTGAAATAAATATCTTTATTGCACCGACCTATCAAATATAACATTAAACATCCAATTATACAAGCCTATAATTCTTGTCTTTTCCAGTGTATTCACTTGAATTTTCTAATCGACTTTCTGATAGTCTATTCCAATAGTCCTTTCATGCTTTAGAAAGCATCTTCATATCTATAGAACATTAATCAAAAAGCTTATCCTGTTTGTTATTCCCACTATTAAACATTATTTTTATCCTATTCCTTTTATTTCACTCATTCTTTTGATTTCTTTTCATATATTCTTTCGGATTTTCGATTACATAACAAGGAGCCATGTCTTGACATTAAAATTTGGATGGTATTTCCACTGTCTTTGACACGACTCCTGCATTTCTTTGGAGCAATATTTCATTATTTCACTCTATGTTTTAGCGATGATTTTTCTATAACAGAGAAACTCCTTTAATCATGTAATAAAATCGCCTTCACTGGTGCTGCTTCAGCTCCTACAATATAGATTGGAAGTGCAATTAATTCATATCTGTCCTCCTTTATCTCCGCAAGGCGAAGACCTTCTATAATGTGTGCTCCGATCTCCATTAGAGCCAGATGCGATTCATGCCCCGGCTGATTCCTCTCGATTCCTAACGCATCGATGCCGACTCCCCGTACCTTCAAATCTGCCAGGTACCTTGCTCCGCTTTTCTCCAGATAGATGAATTCATCCTCAAGAATAGGCTCATAGGAATTCCTGGTTTTAAGTAAAACAAAATCACCGGGTTGTATCTCCTTAGCCATTAGATCCTCTGCCGTGATATGCTTCCTTACCTCGGTTAGATTCAAAACCCTGCATTCGGTAATCAGCTCCTCCAGCTTTAAGGAATCCATGGTAGTTCCATTCGGTACCATATGAAGAGACCGGTCAAGATGAGTTCCTGTATGGAGATTCATCTTAATACTACTTTCGTAGGATGTTCCGGTTGTATGATCACTCTCAACAGCTATAATCGGTCTCTTTGACTCCTTTCCCTTATATACCGGCATATCACCTGTTATCGGCATTGATATATCATAGATTTTTTTACCATAATAATTCATATTAGTTCCCCCTTTCTTTTCGATTGGTAACTAAACATGCCACCATTTCTGTCCATCCTTAGCTAGTAATTCGAAGGCCCGAATCGGCCCCATAGATCCCGCATCATAATTCGGGAAGGTATGCTTCTTTGATTCCCTATACTGAATTAGTTGATCAGCTACAGTCCAAGCCGCTTCCACCTCATCCCAACGAGAGAATAATGTTGCGTCTCCTCTAAGTATATCATAGATCAAGCGCTCATAGGCTTCCGGAGTATTCCCCTGGGTCGGACTAAAGGAACTGGTATCCATCTGTGTTGGAACAATACCATGATGGGTGGTAAAATCCTTTGTATTGAACTGAAAGAATACACCAACGTTGGGTTGAATTCTAAGGACCAGAAGATTTGGTTCCTGAATCTCCTGATCCTTAAAATATAAGACATTGGGCATTGCCTTAAATTGAACTACAATCTCAGCCGAGCTCTTCCCTAGGCGTTTTCCAGTCCGGATGTAGAAGGGTGTACCCGCCCAACGGAAGTTATTGATATGGAGCTTTAGCGCAACGAAGGTCTCGGTCCCCGAATCCTTTGGCACATTCAACTCCTCTCTATATCCAATCACCGGACTTCCATCGATAATACCAGGTCCATACTGACCAAAAACTACGTTGTCTCTAAGGAATTCCGGTGTAATCTCCTCGATTGCCTCCAGAACCTTCTGCTTCTCGGTACGAATAGAATCCGTCTTAAGATTAATGGGAGGTTCCATCGCTACCAAAGATAGGATCTGAATGATATGATTCTGAATCATATCTCTCATTGCTCCGGAATGCTCATAATAACCGCCTCTGGTCCCGACACCCAGCTTTTCAGTCAAAGATATCTGAATGTTATCGATGAATTTATTATTCCAAATCGATTCAAATATGGAATTGCAGAAACGAAGTACCATAATGTTTTGGATCATTTCTTTCCCAAGGTAATGATCGATCCGATAGATATCCCGTTCCGGGAATACCTCCAGTATTTTGTTATTCAGTTTGCTAGCTGTCCTTAAATCCTTTCCAAAGGGTTTCTCAATAATCAGTCGTGACCAGGATCCGGGCTTAGAAGCCATATTACTGAGTTGAAGCCCCTGTACAATGGTCTCAAAATGCTCCGGTGCTACAGCAAGATAGAATACTCTGTTACCTCCTGTGCCATCCGTTTTGTCCAGCTGATCAAGATATCCATTCAGCTCCGAATAACCGTCCAGCTTTGTAAAATCAAATTGATAATAGTGAATCATGGCCTGGAGCTTCTCCCAACTGGTCTCGTCAACCTTGCTTCTGGAATGCTTTAAAATCGATGCATGAATATCCTTTCGATATTCCTCCTCTGATTTATCCCTACGCCCAACACTCACAACCGTAAAGTTCTCGGGAAGTAGCTGATCATGAACCAGATTATATAAAGCAGGCATTAGCTTACGATGGGTTAAATCTCCGGTGCCACCGAAAATCACTAATATCGCAGACAAATTATTATCGTTATTGTCATTGCCCATTCTTAATTCCTCCATTAGATTTGCCATTCCGTATGATAGATCCCCTCTAAGTCAATGCGCTGATAGGTATGCGCACCAAAGTAATCTCTTTGGGCCTGAAGTAAGTTCATCGGCAATTCATCTGCACGATAACTATCATAATATGCCAAAGCACTGGAGAAAGCCGGTATACTGATACCAGCCGAGATGGCTGTAGTGATGACTGCTCTCCAATCCTCCTGATACTCATTAATACTATTGGTAAAATATTCCTCCACTAGAAGATTGACCGAATCCGGATTCTTTTCGTATGCCATGCTGATCTGATTTAAAAACTGTGCACGGATAATACAGCCACCACGGAAAATCTTTGCGATATCACCGTAGTTAAGCTTCCATCCAAATTGCTCAGAGGCTGCTCTCATTAAGCTAAAGCCTTGAGCATAAGCACATATCTTACTTGCATACAAAGCCCTGCGGATAGACTCCACAAAATCACCTGATTTAACGGTTGCATTCTTTGGACCCTTTAAAGTCTGGCTGGCGCTGACACGCTCTTGCTTCATTGCAGAAATATATCGCTCAAATACCGCAGTTGTGATGGTTGGTGTAGGCACACCCAGGTCAAGGGAAATCTGACCGGTCCATTTACCGGTACCCTTCTGACCAGCCACATCTAGAATCTTATCCACTAGATATCCTTCTGCTTCTGTATCCTTCTTCTTGAAAATGTCTGCTGTAATATCAATTAAATAACTGTTCAGCTCACCCTGGTTCCATTCGGTAAATACCTTAGACAAGTCTTCGGGAGTTAAGCCGAGTACCTTCTTCATAATCTGATAAGCCTCGCCAATCAGCTGCATATCTGCATATTCAATACCGTTATGAACCATCTTAACAAAATGTCCTGCACCACTCTCACCAATGTATTTACTGCAGGGTTCTCCGTTTACCTTCGCTGAGATAGCGGTTAATACAGGCTCCATCAGGTCATAGGCCTCTTTTTTACCGCCGGGCATAATGGCAGGTCCCTTTCTTGCCCCTTCCTCACCACCGGAGATTCCGGTACCAAGATAATAGATTCCCGCTTTCTCCAGCTCCTTGCTACGACGAATGGTATCCTTATAATACGAATTCCCTCCGTCCATTATGATATCGCCCTTAGACAATAAAGGCAGCAGCTGCTGTATTGTATCATCTACCGCATCTCCTGCCTTAACCATAAGAATAATTTTACGTGGTAACTCTAAAGCCTCGACAAATTCTTCAAGTGTAAAAAAGCCCTCCAGATTATCTTTGAAGGCTTCGCCCTCTATCTCCATCAGCATTTCCTTAGTTTTTGAAGAAGAACGGTTATACACTGCTACCTGAAAACCCTTCTCCGCTATATTTTCTGCCAGGTTCTTACCCATAACAGCAAGCCCAATCACACCTACCTGTCTTTTCATATCTGTATTTACCTCCATAATTTAATGAATTTCATATTATATCGTTAAGTGAATTAATATTATTATATCAATCTCACCTTATATTTATCATTTGTATTTCATTTATATTAGTATATATTTTTCTTAGAATAATCATTGCTATAGTAAGCTATTTCAGTGATTATATCACGTGTATCATAGTTCTATTCGTTCACTACTACAAAACCATGCTCCTCGAGCTGCTTTTTTATTATTTCCAAATCTATTTTTCTAGCGGTAGCCCCTTTCACTAGGGTCATAAACCGCCCGACACTCGCTAGCATTCCGGGTCTGGTGATATCCGTAAACCCAAGATCGTGAAGAAGCTGTGGCAGCTCAGGATACTGATGGCAGAGCTCATATACGGATTTTGATAGGTTTATCACTTTTTCATCCATCCTTACTCTTCCTTTCTTATTATAAACATCTATTTATTACAAATATTAGGGTATCTATTGAATTTTTACTGTGATTTGAATCACAGTAATCAAAATTATATTGTATGCAATTAATTCAGTATGTCTTATAATAAGATATCAGTATCATATCATATTTATTCATCTTATATCTTTTTCTTATATCTTTTTGTTGTATCTTTTTCTTATATCTTATTTTTTATATTTAAAACACTAGCTCCTCAAATATAGCCTTGACTGTAGTCATTTCTTTAAGTCTATGAACATTCTCCCCGCAAAAGATTAGCCCCTCTTCTAAGTTTCCTTCCACAGCGTTAATTAATGCCTTGGTTATACAATAAGGCGTATCCTTTGGATTACAATGTTCCAGACAGTTGAAGCATTTTTTTACGGCAATTCTTCCCTGCCCCACAGTCTTCAGAAAGGGATTCATGATAGCTCTGCCTGGCATTCCCACCGGACTGATAACAATATGCACATCCTCCTTACCAGCTGCGAGATAGGCTTCCTTGTATTCTTTACTAGCATCACATTCTTCGGTCACCACAAAGCGGGTTGCTATCTGGACTCCATCTGCGCCAAGCTCCAGTGCATGCTTTATATCCTCCTTATCATAGACACCCCCGGCAAATATAACCGGAATCTTCTTACCATACTTCTCTTCATATAGTTTCTTCCCTTCAATAATGCCCCTAATCTCCCTATCATAATTAAGAGACTCGATCTGATCCAGCTGTTCCTTGGTAAAGCCCAGATGTCCTCCGGCCAGAGGTCCTTCGATCACTATAAAATCTGCTGTTGTCTGATACTTTTTATCCCACATCTTAAGAATGACGGAAGTAGCACGAAGGCTAGATACAATAGGGGCAATTTTAGTCTTAAAGCCACGAACTAGCTCCGGAAGAGAGATAGGGAGCCCCGCACCCGAGATAATAACATCGGCACCACCTTCACAGGCTGCCTTCACATATCGCTCATATTGCTTGGTCGCTACCATGATATTGACACCAACCACTCCACCGGCCGCCTGTTCCTTGGCAAGCCTTAGATGCTTCTTAATAGCCTCAAGATTACTCTCTATCTGATGCTTGTTGAAGTCTGGTTCATCATAACCAATCTGGGCAGTGGAAATGATTCCGATTCCGCCTTCCTTCGCAACAGCACCCGCCAGCCTGGATCGGCTGACACCTACCCCCATTCCTCCCTGTATAATAGGATATCTTACAATCAAATCTCCAATCACTAACGACTTCATATTTACCTCCATTCCTCCGCCAACGGCGGTACAAACAAGACCCGAGTGTAAGCTATTTATCTTTCACTCTTTACCTTCATACTCAACTAATCGACGACTTTATCACTTACAAACTCTTATGTATAGCAAAAATATTATTTTGATTATCAAAGTATTTGCCAAAAAGGAAAGCCATTCTTCTGGCTTTTATTGTCATGCATCAGGTTTATTAGACCGGTACTACTCCGGATTACACCAATTATATCCCATATAAAGAATTGTTGTCAATATGTCATAGTATATTTATCTATTTTATCTAGTATTTATTACCACTTATATCAATGCCTATTTATGACCTGACAGACATACCATGTTAGTTCCTTTATGCCAGAAATAGTATGCCAGATAAACAGACCGCTATGCTTCCCTATACTGTAGCAACAGTATAGGGAAGCATAGCGGATTTTTTATCATCTAATATAGTTCCTTACTCAGTATAGGGTGCCATAGTAAGACGTATGAAATAACCCTGCTCATGATGACACACAGGACATTGCTGAGGGGGTTGTTTCCCCCAATGAACATGACCGCATTTCAGGCACATCCAGCCAATTTCAACATCTGAGACAAAGAGCTTCTTCTCTTCTATCAACTCTGCAAAGCGTGCGAAACGATCACCATGGGTCTTCTCAATCGCCGCTATCATATGAAAAGCGGTAGCTACCCTCGGAAAACCTTCCTCCTTAGCAACATCACCAAATGTTTTATAGACAGGATCGTATTCCTCATACTCATTGTGCTGAGCAGCTCGGAGAAGCTTGGCCAGGTCATCATAAATATCGACTGGATATCCGGCATCGATATAAATGTTTTCTCCAGATAAGTCCTTCAAAAAATTATAGAAGACCTCTGCATGTTCCCTTTCCTGGTTTGCTGTAAATTTAAATACCGATTCTATTACATATTGATGCTCCTTCGCTGCCAGATCTGCAGCAAAGGTATAACGATTCCTTGCTTGGCTCTCTCCTGCAAAGGCACGCATCAGATTATCTTTAGTTTGACTGGTCTTAAAATCCATAGCAACTCTTACCTCCTAATATCGTTTGATAAGAGTATTTCCAATTATTCGGAATATATTATGCTATTTTCGCAGTACGATAATCATAATCCTTTAAAAGAATATTGTTCTCCAGATGAATATGCTGATGTAGATCCTTCTCAACCTCCTCCAGCATTACATAAGTCTTGGCAAAGGTGGCGCAGGTATCCGCCGGAATCTGATAATCCTTTGTTAAAACACGCAGACGTTCCAATAACTCACCGGCACCTTCATGCTCCCTGATAATTTCTTCCGCCAGCTCTTTGATTTGTTCTTCCTTACCAGCCCCTTCCTCCATGGTTGGAAACAGCATTGCTTCTTCTTTTAATAGATGCTGCTCTAAATCAGTCTTCAGGGTTCCGAAGACTTTATATACTTCAAAAAGCTCCTTATGCTTCATACCATGTACACGCAGGATGGTTGCTAATAAATCAGCAATTTCAGGAAGTACCTTTCTTAGATAGCTATGATGAGTATCCTCAATATAATCGGTTAGGACCTCAACGCTCATTTGATTAAACTGATTTCCAGAATAGCTCTGTTCTCTATCCTCCTTCAGCCTTTGAAGCTCCTGATATACCTTCTCACTGTCCAGACCCTGTTGTTCCATCACCTCGGTTAATCTTCTATGTCCTCCGCAACAAAAATCGATTCCATATTTACTAAAAATCTCACTTGCCTTGGGAAATTCTGCTACGATAGCACCGATAGTTGTTTCCTGATTTCTCATATTCATAATCTTATCCTCGCTTTCTTATATCGGCTTTTCATAAAGCCATCACAATATATCAGTGTTAACTGTAATCCTTTTCTAGAAGCGCTTCTTTATTATGAACTAAGTATATTATAAGAACCTTCTCTTATCTGTGATTGGAATCAATAATTAAGCTCTGGCAACCAAACGGCTCCAGAGCTTAATTCAATACTCGTTTTATGTATTTAACTATTAGTTCTACTGCTAAATACTCTTATTAATAAGAGCCGGCCAGTGCGACCAAGGCCTCCCGATCCAGAATAAGAATCGATTTATTATTAAGCGACCGGATGATACCTTCATTCTCCAGCTGTCCGAGCTTACGGCTCACCGTCTCTCTGGCGACCCCAAGGTAATTTGCGATTCCTTCCCGACTCAGAGGTAATTGTATTAAGGTTCCCTCTTTCTCATCAATACCGTATTTTGCAGCAAATTCAAGCAAGATACCACCAATGCGGTTATCTACATTCCTGACACCCATTCCCTGCATAGCATTCTCAAGTCGTGCCATACGATCGCCAAGCTCAGCAATAATCTTTAGAGCGATATCAGGATGTTGATATAAGAGTGACTGGAACTGACTCTTTGATAAAATACAGGTCTTGACGGTCTGAAGTGCTTCTACGGAGTAGGTGGCAGTACGGTTTGTCAACAGGTTCTGTTCACCAAAAAAGTCTCCTTCCGAGAATACATATAAGATTTGCTCTCTTCCGTCCGTTGTATATTTAAAGGCTTTTGCGCTTCCCTCATGCACAATAACGATATTCTCATATCTCTCCCCATCGTGCATCAAAAGCTCACCCTTCTTATATTCGCGATGAGTGATCAACTCAGAGATTCTTCCAACCTCCTCATTGCTCAGGGAAGAAAAAATGGGAACCTTCTTCACACACAATTCATTATGACAAAACCTGCAATGGCAGGAAGCATTCATGATGATAAACCTCCATTCTATGTATACTCACTATAATCCAATTCTTAATGAGTTTATCTATTCGATTATCCTAATCAATTGTAATATGTACTCGAATTTATGTCAACCCAAGCCATATCCTATTTTTACATTAGGATGAAAGAAGAACGGTATACAGGCACCATAACATTGGTATCTGCACACCGTTCTTTATTCAAATCATCTGAACCTATTGTAGCCAACAGGCTTCTCATCTGTTATTACCAAACTCATTATTCTACACTTCAAAATGATTTTGGTATTTCTCACTGTAATGATGTGCCTGCTCCAGCATCATATCCTTCACCTTCATTAGGCGAACCTGGGTACTACGCTCATTCTCGTCAAGTTTCATTACAATGTATTTAATATTTTCACGAAGCTCCGGAATCATAACATGCTCCAAGGCATTTACACGACGTCTGGTCTTCTCAATCTCGGCCGCCATCAGCTGGCAGGACTTCTCAATCTCAGCCAGTCGCAGCATATCCGGCAGGATATCCTGCAAGGATTTTACCGCATCATCCAGATCGCTGGAGGTAAATGCGAAGCCATAGGAATAGATATCATTCAAATCAGCCGTCTTAGTACGATATTCAAATTCGGGGATCTCAACGCTCATAACATTGCGTTTGTCCGCCTCAAGATATACCTCCTGCTTTGGTGCCATCAAGGCTACATTCAGAACCTCATCAGGCATCGCTGAACGAGCCAATACGAAGTTCTTATTCGCATCCATAATTCCTTTTTCTACTTTTTCACGAAGTGCCCTGTTCTCTCGAACCATATCGAGGAATTGCCTCATCAGCTCATCCCGCTTATCCTTTAACAGCTTATGTCCGCGGGTGGCTGTTGCCAGCTTTTTCTTCAGCTTCGTTAGCTCCATTCGTGTTGGATTTACACGTGCCTTAGCCAAAGTTAAGCACCCCCTTATTCTTTACCGTAATACTGATCGAGTAATTCGTCCTTAATTCTCTTAAGCTCCGTTCTTGGCAGAATTGATAACAGCTTCCATCCAAGATTCAAGGTGTCTTCAATATCGCGGTTGGTATGATAACCCTGGGATACATATTCCTTCTCAAATGCATCGGAGAACTTAGCATACAGCTTATCGATATCGGTCAAAGCTGCTTCACCAAGCACTACCATAAGCTCCTTAGCCTCTTTTCCTCGTGCGTAAGCGGCAAAGATCTGGTTCATGGTATTGGCATGATCCTTTCTTGTCTTACCTTCACCGATACCTTTATCCTTAAGACGGGATAAGGAGGGCAATACGTCAATAGGAGGCTGGATACTCTGGCGGTATAAATCACGGCTCAGAATAATCTGACCCTCTGTAATATACCCCGTTAAGTCAGGGATGGGATGAGTCTTATCATCCTCAGGCATGGTCAGAATCGGTATCATTGTGATACTTCCGTTCTTACCCTTTTTACGTCCGGCTCTCTCATAAAGTGATGCTAAGTCGGTGTACATATAGCCGGGATAACCACGACGACCGGGAACCTCTTTACGGGCTGCAGATACCTCACGAAGAGAGTCTGCATAATTTGTTATATCGGTAAGGATAACAAGTACATGCATATCCTTTTCAAAGGCCAGATACTCTGCAGCGGTTAAGGCCATACGAGGCGTTGAGATACGCTCTACTGCAGGGTCATTGGCCAGATTAATAAACATAACTGTACGGTCAATAGCACCGGTCTCACGGAAGCTCTCAGTGAAGAAATTTGCTTCCTCGAAGGTAATACCCATCGCAGCAAATACAACCGCAAAGGGCTCCGTCGTTCCACGCACCTTAGCCTGACGGGCAATCTGTGCTGCTAATTCTGCATGGGGCAAACCACTTGCCGAGAAGATCGGAAGCTTCTGTCCACGTACCAGAGTATTCAGACCATCGATAGCCGATACACCGGTCTGAATGAACTCCTGAGGATAGTTTCTAGCGGCAGGATTCATTGGAAGACCGTTGATATCCATACGCTTTTCCGGCAGTATCTCAGGACCGTTGTCAATGGGGCGACCCAGACCGTCGAATACACGGCTGAGCATGTCTTCACTAACTCCAAGCTCCATGCTTCGTCCTAAGAAGCGTACCTTACTACTTGCCAGGTTAATACCTGCACTATTTTCAAACAACTGTACCAGTGCGTTACCACCGTCGATTTCAAGAACTCTACATCTACGCTTCTCTCCACTGGCAAGTTCAATTTCAGCAAGTTCATCGAAGGCTACATTTTCAACGCCTTGTACTAACATAAGAGGACCTGCTACCTCTTGAATGGTTCTATATTCCTTTGGCATTAGGCTTCCTCCCTCTTCTTCACTAATTGATCAAGCTCTTTCTGCAACTTCTGAAGGATGTCCTCATACTCTGCATCAATCTTTTCCTTTGTTACATACTTAAAACGACCGATGTTCTCACGTACCGCAAGCTTTACCAAGCTATCGATCGGTACTCCCTTGTCAAGTACCTCCAGGGACATATCATAATAATGAAGAACTAATTCCATCATCAGGTATTGCTTATGCAGGTCGGTATAGGTATCTACCTCATGGAAGGCATCCTGATGGAGATAATCCTCTCGAATAGACCTTGCTGCCTCTAGCTTCAGTCGGTCCGGTGCAGATAAAGCATCCATACCAACCAGCTTTACGATTTCTTCTAGCTCAGCCTCATCATTTAACATCTTCATTACTCTTGTACGCAGCTCAACCCACTTCTCATTCACATTGGTATTAAACCATTTTTCAAGATTATAGAGGGAATAGCTGGTCAACCAATTGATTGCCGGGAAATGTCTACGGTATGCAAGGTTGGCATCCAGTCCCCAGAATACCTTAACAATACGAAGGGTAGCCTGTGATACCGGTTCAGAGATATCACCACCGGGAGGCGATACCGCTCCGATTGCAGATAATGCTCCTTCTCTTCCTTCTTTACCAAGAGCTATGACACGTCCGGCTCTCTCGTAGAACTGTGCCAGACGGCTGGCAAGATAAGCAGGATAGCCTTCCTCACCGGGCATTTCCTCAAGACGACCACTCATCTCACGGAGTGCCTCAGCCCAACGGGAGGTGGAGTCAGCCATAAGTGCCACAGAATAACCCATATCACGGAAATATTCGGCTATAGTAATACCAACATAGATGGATGCCTCACGTGCCGCAACGGGCATGTCGGAGGTATTTGCAATCAGAACCGTACGTTCCATTAAAGACTTTCCTGTCTTAGGATCCTTTAATTCCGGGAATTCATTCAATACGTCGGTCATCTCATTACCACGCTCACCGCAGCCAATATATACCACGATATCTGCCTCTGCCCATTTTGCCAGCTGATGCTGAACTACGGTCTTACCGCTACCGAAAGGTCCGGGTACTGCTGCAACACCACCCTTAGCAATGGGGAACAGTGTATCTATAACACGTTGCCCTGTAACCAGAGGCTTATCCGGAGACAGCTTCTGCTTATAGGGTCTGCCGATACGAACCGGCCATTTTTGCATCAGGGTAATATTCTCTGTAGTCCCGTCTGCTTTCACTAATACAGCAACCGCATCCTCTACGGTATAATCGCCCTCTTTAATTGACTTGATCTTGCCCTTTATCCCATTGGGAAGCATAATCTTTTGAGTCACGATATCTGTCTCTGCTACTGTACCTATAACATCACCAGCCTCCACTTCGTCACCTACTTTTACGGCAGGAACGAAATGCCACTTGGTCTTTCGATTCAGTGATGGTATCTCAACACCTCTCTTTAGATTGGTGCCGATTGCTTCCATAATATCAACCAGGGGACGTCCGATACCATCGAAGATACTTCCGATGAGTCCGGGGCCCAGTTCCACACTTAAGGGTGCACCGGTCGATTCTACCGGCTCTCCTGGCCCTAAGCCCGAGGTCTCCTCATATACCTGTATGGATGCCTGGTCGCCATGGATTTCAATGATTTCTCCGATCAGACGTTGATCGCTTACACGAACCACGTCAAACATATTGGCATCGCGCATTCCCTCAGCAACAACCAACGGACCGGCAACCTTTTTTATTATACCTTTGCTCATAAAGATAACCATGCCTTTCTTTATAGCCTGCAAATTTGGAGCTGCAGGCACAATATTTGCAAAGAGAATTGTAATACAATTCTCTTAGTGAAAAATCATGATTTTTCACACTTACCACCATGCTGCCGCTTGACAGCATAATAGTTTTAATGCTTAGTTATTGAAAATTATATCCGAGCCAACTGCGCGCTCTACTGATTTCTTCACATTTCGCATACCTTTGCCGGTATTCCCCGATACACCGGGAATCGGAATAATCGCCGGTAAATAATCGGTCACATAATGATCAATTTCAGTCTCCAGTTCTGCCTGAAGGGCTTCTGTGATATAGATAATCGCATACTGCCCATCCGACAATGTTTTTAATATTTTTGCTGCTTCCTCACGATCCACTACCGGGTAGGTATCAAGACCAAGAGCAGCAAATCCGTATATACTGTCACGGTCACCAAGTACTGCTACCTTATACATACATCTCCCTCAATCTTTCCCGGATAGCACTGTCCGAAATATCATTCCTCTTACCTGAAAGCACTATCCTCACTGTCTTGATCTCATTTTCCCTTGCGATGATATATGCTGCCAGAGGTGAAATGGTAAATGGATTATATAGCTGCGGGCGAATATATCTCATAATCAGATTATCGCTCCAGCATTCAAAGGCAGAAGAAGATTCCTTTATTGCAGCAACTGCATCATCATATTCTGTGGTCGAAAGATAATCATAAATTGAGTCAATACCATTCAAGGCTGCATCGATCAATTCTGATTTATTCAAGGTATCACACTGAGCAATTGCCCTCTCCATAAAGGCTCTGTCCTTAAGAGTCCTGCAGCTGCGAATTGCTATATTAATATTTGCTACAACAACCTTAAGCTCAGAATACTTTGCAAACAGTTCATTCTTTGTTTCTTTGCCCTTTTGAAGAATCGTCTCCAATGCCGCTTTGTCAATTATCACGTCACACAACCCACTATCGCCTGTATGAAGCAGTATCTGATAGGCTTCTTCTGCACAGGTACGCATATGATCGGGAAGTGTATTAAAGTTATGCTCCTTAACCGCCTGGATAATAACATCAGGACTTATCGTTCCTTGATTTATATAAATACCGTCTTCTTTCGTATTTGTATAAATCTGTTTGATGGCTGCTTTCAAATTATGAAAGTCATTACCATATAAGAATGTATTAAAAACAGACATATCCTCCACTAATTCAGCGATTAGACTCCAGGTCTTGTCCCGTTCTACACTCAAAATTTGATCCGCATTCTCATCGCCTGTCCTGCCCCAGCCCTTGTCAGCTAATAACCGAAGACATGCTGCTTCATTTTTACAGTTCATAAGCTGATCCAGGTCCGATTTGCTCAAAAGAGAACTTTCTTTTGTTCGAATTCGCGCGACCGCATATAAATATTGATTATCAGCCATGTCATCACCTCTCTCCGGTTATTTATTCGAACAGTAACGCATTTACTTTATCCTGCAGAATATCCCGCTCCTCAGCAAATAATGCATCAAAGGAGCAGTTTTCTTCTATATCTCCATAAACCAGAAGAAATCCTCCTTCAAAGGAAGGTTCCTCCTGAACCATATCTAAGCCAGCTCCTGCTTTCTCTGCCAGTGCCTCTGTAACCTTGACCGGAAAATCGTCGGTCAGACGAGCCCGGTCGGCAGCGGAAAACAGAATCTTACCCTGTTTATTATGGGCATATTTTTTTACCATAGATAAAATAACCTTCGTATATTCGGAGTTACTAAGCTCATCAAGCCTTTTTCTGGCACTGGCAATGATATTGCTGATAATTTGCTGTTTGGCGTCCAGAAGAGTCTTCTTCTCCTGGAGTGCAGCTGCAGATTCAGCGCGGCTTAAGGCAGCCTTCACATCTGCTTCAGATTTTTCAGCGATTACTTTGCATTTAGCCTCAGCTTCAATTTTTGCGTTCGCCAGGATAGTCTCCGCTTCGCGCTTTGCCTGAGCAATGACTGTATCTGCTCCTGCCTGGGCATCATCCTCAATCGCCTTCAATATCTTTTCTAATCCAGTCATAGCTTTTTCTCCCAACTGTTATATATTTAAACCAGAAACTCCATTTACTGCTAACATAGAAATAAGAAGTGCTAAAATCGCATAGGTCTCAACCATCGCAGGGAAGATAATAGACTTACCAAAAGCTTCTGGCTTCTTTGCTAAAATGCCCATACTTGCAACAGCAGCTCTAGCCTGACGAATCGCTGATTCATATCCAACAATTGCCATAGGAAGGCATGCTGCGAAATAAAGTAAACCTTTTGCCATACTAATATTGCTGTCACCACCCAAAATACCAATCTGAGATAGTGTAATGAAGGCAATCAATAATCCATAGATACCCTGAGTACCGGGTAACAACTGAAGAATTAACACTTTACCGAACTTAGCTGGATCTTCTGTTACAAGTCCGGCTCCGGCTTCACCTGCCATACCAACTCCCCTTGCAGAACCCATTCCTGCTAGCAATGCTGCTGCTGTTGCTCCTAATAATGCAAATACAATTCCAAATTGATTAAAATTCATCTTTTACAATCTCCTTAACTTTATAATATTTTGTTTTCATACCGAAAGGATTGAAGGAACGGCCTCCGCCGCTATAAAACTTGCCGAAGAACTCTACATACTGCAATCTATTTGTATGAACATATGCTCCGAGTATATTAATTGCGAAATTAATCGCATGTCCAAACAGCAATACTATAATAAATACGATAGGACCGATGACTCCTTTTCCGGCCATTGCTGCCATCTGGTTAATAACTGAACTGATTACACCAGAGGCTAATCCAAGTGCTAACAATCTGGAGTAAGATAACACATCACTCAGATAACCGGTGATACCATACAATGCATACAGTCCTTTTAAGAAACGCTTAAAGGGATTTCTGGATTCACGTCCGTTTGTCAATATTATTATGATACACGATAGTACTGCAAGCACCGTTGATATGGTTACAGCGATTGGTGGAATGCTGATTGAAACTCCGAGAATGTTGGTTATCATTTCTAAGGAAAGTAATAAAATCGTACATGTTACCACCAAGGTAAACCAAGAAAGCGCATCGTATAAAATACTGATATAATCCTTAGCCTTTATTAACTGATAGGTCTTCATAGATAGACCAAATAATAGGTGAACAATACCTAAGCCCATCGAGAAGGTTAGCATACGGATCGGTTCATTCACCGGGAAGAACCAAAGCGGAGGAATAACCGGTACCTTGGATGCTCCAAAATAAGTGGTGGCAATTACATCAAAAACATCTCCGAAGTAACTTCCGAACATCACTCCCCAGAAGACAGTTGATATACCACAGTAGAGAAACATCTCAATAAAATCCTTGATAAAACCTTCTAACTTATTCTTACCCTTTAAAAGGCAAAATCCACAGGCAGCGACCATGATGAATCCATATCCCGCATCCGCAAACATAATTCCAAATAGCAAATAATAAAATACCGCCATAGAAAAGGTCGGGTCAACCTCTCCCTTACCCGGCAAGCTAAAGCTTTCAAGAACCCATTCTAATGGTCTTGCAAATGCATTATTGCTGAGCTTTACCGGAACCTCTTCTTCTTCATCCGGTTCCTCAAATTCTACCGCCACCTCAAAGCGCTCCATAAGCTCTTCTTTCAGATGTTCAGCATCTTCAGCAGCAATATAACCGGACATTACAAATACATTTTTAGATTGTAGTAACCTGCCTATGGCCTCATACTTATCAAATCTCATCTTATCATAATCCTGTAAAAACAGGATATCTTCCCTGTTCTTAGCAAGATCAACAATTTCCTTTTCCTTCTGTTCAATGGACTGGTAAGCTTCCTCAATTTGCTTTTTAAGTATTGCAAGCTGCTCTGTTGGAGCTATATCCGTAACCATTCCAGGATAAGAGAAATCCATTTCTCGTAATGAATCATAAACGCCCTCAGACTTATCCTTGGCGCAAAGTACAAAGATGCAAGTCTGTTCCTTTGTGGAACTAATAATATCAACATTCACTGGCATATACTCTGCCAGCCTACCATAGATTTCATCCAAAGTAACCTGCTTAGGAATTGTTCCGATAAATCCCTTTGTAGATTTTGTTCCCGAAAAGCTTAAGGGGATATCCAATGAAACCCACGGTGTCAACATCTCTACCTGAACCTCAAGCCTGAGTATCTCCGCTTTCAGCTCCGCAATCTCTTTATTACAGGCAGTGATACGGTTCGCATTTTTTACTGTATGCTCATACTTGTCCTTGAAAGCCGCGTAATCCTGTTTGGTTACGATAGTACGCCCATCGAGCACGGAAAGTAAGGATTTATTGGCCGGAGCATATTGGTCTAATATTGTAATCGCATCTTTACAAGCGTTGATGTTCTTCTCAAGACTTGACCTGACATTGGAGGTATCTGTTTTATGAAATATATTATCCTCCGGTAGTTCATCACTGATTTCTACCACCCCACGCAGCTGAAGCATTTCCAGCAACGGTTTTCGATCTTTTTTTAATGCATAAATATTAATACGCTGCATATGCAGCATAGCCATAACGAATACACCTCCCTTGTTTTATAGTAGTTATGTCTGGTATACAATGCTATTGGCTATAACTCACAAATATAATTGATTGCCTGTTAATGTCTTAAATAACATGAGAGAGAACAAGCTTAATAGCTTTCTCCTCCTTAGCCTTTGCCATTTCTTTCATTAGAACAACTTCTTTATCTGCCCGCTTCTTAGCATCTTCCAGCATTGTGGCACCCTTTTGATTGGCCATGATAAGCGCCTGTTCCGCCAAATCATTAGCCTGCTTCGTCATCGTTGTAGCCAACAGCTTTGCTTCCTGCTGTGCCTTGGAAAGAATCCTATCTTTTTCTAGCAATGCTTCCTTTTCCTTCTCCACTGCATTCAGCTCCGCTTGTCGTATAGCCTGTACGATTTCCTTCGCCATCTACTCACCTCCATCAATTTAATGGCTAATAATGCAATTATAACCTATGGGTTCTCATAATTCAACACATAAAATCAAATTGTAATCAATTCTTTGTACAACTTGACTAATTTTTCACAATGTTTAACAATTTATTATTATTTATAATAAATAGTACTAAATTGTGGTAATTTAATGCAACAATTTCTTATATAATTTTGTAACTAATTCTTATTATAAATTGAAAGAGACATTTCTATTTATGACTTTCTGTCATTAATATAGAAATGTCTCTTTCTATGAAATACTCCCACTCACTTAAAATAGACTTTCGTCTCGAATTGAATCCTTTCTACAATAAACCAAGTAATCAATTCCCTTTAAGTTAATCCTCGAATATACGGTAAAGTGATTGCAACTTACAATTTGCAAGTATAATTATCTCCCCATCCTCATACAAGCATATTGTTTTCACCCACGCACTGTATATAATTTACTTTCTTTCTCTCGGTCTCCCCACCGAATTTCCGGGAAGGACCTTTCCCTCCACTACAACTCGCTCAATAACAGCAGCCTTTGGATTCTCAATTAAGGCAATTAATTTTTGAGCAGCATTTCGTCCTAAGGCTCTGGTATCCTGCTGTAATGTTGTTAACTTAGGATCAAGCACCTGTGATAGAACTATACCGTCATAACCAGCTATTGAGATATCATCCGGTATGGTTAACCCCAGCTCTTTAATAGCATTAATACCGCCGATACAAGAAAAGTCATCCGGGAAAATAATACAGGTTGGTCTGTCCTTCAAGTCTAAAAGCTCCTTGGTCAGCTTTGCTGTAGTGTCAGGGTCATGATAGACACCACATTTTACATAGCTATCAGAAACCTCGATCCCCAGCTCTCCCATGGTCTTATAAAAACTCCCCACTCGATTTCTGGTTACAGATGAATCTGCTCCGTGAATATAAGCAATCTTACGATGTCCCATCTCATGTATATAGGAAATCAAATCCTTCATTCCTTTGATATTATCTGAGACAATCGCTGTGCGATTATTGAATACATGATCGATAGTAACCACCGGAAGCTCACCGTCGATTAACTCCAGTACATCCGGATCAGAAAAATCGATACAAGCAATCACTACTCCGTCGACTCCGCGGTATTTACTATGTTCATAATAAGTCATGTTCTTACGGCCTGTATATTTGTTAATAAAAGTAATATCATAACCGCTTTTTTCTGCTTCTACCTTAAAGCTATCCAGTACATTGGCAAAGTATTCATGAGTCAATCCACTTTGGGCTTCGTCCATAAATAATACCCCTATATTATAGGTACGGTTTGTCTTTAAGGCTCTAGCAGAAGAATTCGGGAAATAGCCCATCTCTTTTGCGATTCTTCTGACATGCTCCTTGGTAGCTATCGAAATATCGCTATGATCATTGAGAGACTTACTAACAGTCGCCACCGATACCCCGCATTTTACTGATACATCTTTAATCGAAACCACAAGTTCTTCTCCTATTCACGAACGATTAAACCTTATGCTTAATCGTTTTCTCCTATTCATTAGTCATTCCACTGACACAGGCAGGAAACATCATACATATTATGTACAATAGTTACTTAATGTACTACTATTGTTTTAGCTGTTTTGCACATTAAGACAGCATTTAATCTTCCATATATCCAAGAAATAGAAATTATTAACGTAATATTATCTTATACCTTTTCGGTGATTTTTGCAAGTATTTTTTATTTTTATTACTTAATCGTTTTAATTGTGGGAACTATATTAAAAAATAACACAATATTTGTTATATTTATTCAGCAAATTGTGCATATTCACTATTGCAATTATTAATAAACGAGTTATTATTATCATGTGCAATTGTCGATTGATAGGAGGGTAGAGAATGGAAAAGGTCATTAGTCTTTTATTTGATATAGAGAGAAAAGCCAATCAGATTATAGAACGTGCTAATATTGAAAAGAACGAATTATATGAAGAAAATGAGCAGCTGATTAAGAAAATGGAGGCTGAGATTGCCGAGGAAAACACTGCCAAGGTAAACGCCTTAATGGCAAAGGCGGAACAAGAAATCGAGCGGGAAAAGCAGCAATTAATTGAAGGCAGTGAAAAACAGCTAAAGTTTCTTGAAGAGAACTATGCCAAGAATCATGATGCCATGGTTGACAAACTTTTTCAGAGTATCATAAAGATTTAAACAAGTAAAACTACGAGCTATAATAGGTCAATAAATAGTGATTTATAGACTGTTTGTGACCTTTCTATAGACAAGAATTTAAGCTGCCAGGCAATTCAGTGCGATGGGCGGCATAAATAATTACTACATGAAAGGCATGGTTGTTAATATGGATTCAACACTATCCTATAGTGGTATCATCACAAAGGTAAAAGCGATGCACCCTAAGTTAATCTCCAGCGATGATTATCAAAAAATTGCGAACCTTGAAACTGTCTCTGATTTTATCGCATATTTGAAAAAACATCCCGGATATACTGAGCTTTTCAAAAAATATGATGAACACGAAGTTCATCGAGCGGAAGCTGAACAGGTTTTAATCAATAGTTTATATATGGATTATGCTAAAATATATCGCTTTGCAAACGAAAAACAGAGACAGAATCTAGAACTCGTCTTCTTTCGATATGAGATTAATGTTCTGAAGCATTGCATCCGTTTGCTTCATAGCAGTGAAGGCACTTCTTACGATCTATCCGTATTTCAGCCATTTTTTAGCAAGCATTCGCAAATAAATGAAAAAGCGTTATCCCTATCTCGTTCCATGGACGAATATATACAAAACCTAAAGGGAACAGAATACTATAATCTGTTATCTAAGCTTCATACAAAGCCCGGTTTGACCTCCTTTGATTACGAGATGTCACTGGATGTCTATTATTTCACCAAGTCCTGGAAGCTAAAGGATACGTTTCTTAAGGGAAATAACCGCAAAGCCTTTACTCAGAGGATGGGTACCGAAATTGATTTACAGAATATTATGTGGATATATCGTTCCAAGAAAATGTACGATATGAATGCAGCCCAGATTTTAACCTATTTAATACCAATCTATTACAAATTAGGGGCGTCTCAATTATCTCGTCTGGTACAGGCTGCTACAGTTGATGAGTTTTTAAATATCTTAAGCTCAACTCGTTACAAATCCTTTGTCGCTAATCTCAAGGACGGAACGATGGAGCAGGAATATATTAAAATCATTAATAAAATCTACCTTCTAAACATGACCAAATATCCCGTGTCCATGACGGCTATTAACTATTATCTGTTCCGAAAGGATATGGAGATTGGTCAGTTAACCTCTGCCTTGGAGTGTATCAGATACAAGTTAGATGTGAAAAAGAAGCTGGATTACATTCTGCAACTATAGAATTGGAGGTGTGTAATTATGATTGAGAAAATGAGGTTTTTAAGTATTACCGGTCCTAAGGAGGATTTTGATCGAGTAATAAATAAATATCTTACAAAGTATGATATACAATTGGAGAACGCTCTAACTGAGCTTAGTACCTCCCATAGTCTAAAGCCGTTTGTAGAAAATAATCCCTATAGGGAACTAGCTATCAAGGCAGAGGATTTGATTAAAAAAATCGATCCTGTTGATATATCTACAGATGATTTAATGTCTCCTGAGCAAGCCGCTAAGGTGATTAATGCTGCTTATAATACTCTTTCTGATTTGAATTCGAAAAAGAGGGCGCTGAAGGCTCAGCGACAAGAGTTAAATGATTTGTTAAAGCATATAGAGCATTTCCGTCACTTGGATTATGACATTCAAACGATAATGAATCTAAAATTCATTAAATTCCGTTTTGGCAAGGTCCCTCATGAATTCTATACCAGATTTTCTAAGTTTGTATATGATAATCTGACTACTGTTTTCTATGAGTGTGAGCGGGATCGAGAATATGTATGGGGTGTTTATTTTGTGCCTGCCAACGAGGCCGTTAAAATTGATGCCATCTATACCTCTCTTCATTTTGAACGGGTAAAGCTCCCAGATGCATATGAGGGAACACCGGAGGAATCCTATAACTCAATCGTTGCAAAAATCAATGAAATAAATAACTCACTTAACGATGTTTACAACGAAATCAAGGCCCGTCTCTCCAGTGTAGCCGGTGATCTTCTACTTGCAAACCATACTATATCCGTATTATCTAAGAATTTCGATGTACGAAAAATGGCTGCTTGTACCAGAGACAAGGGTAAGAAGGATGTCTTCTACATTATCTGTGGTTGGATTACCGAAAAGGATGCAGGCGCATTATTAAAGGAGACGGAAAACGATAACTTAGTTTACTGTGTCTGTGATGATGGCCAGAATGATAAAGATAGAAAGCCACCTACAAAGCTTAAGAACCTATGGTTATTCAAGCCCTTTGAGATGTTTATTAAGATGTATGGTTTACCTGCTTATAACGAAATAGACCCAACCTCATTTGTGGCCATCACCTATTCCATTATATTTGGTATCATGTTTGGAGATGTTGGCCAGGGCATCTGCTTGGTCATCGGCGGTCTTTTGATCTATAAGCTTAAGAAGATGAACTTAGCTGCAATTATTGCACTAGCAGGAGTATTCTCTACTATCTTTGGCTTCGTGTATGGTAGTGTCTTCGGATTTGAGCATTGGCTTAAACCCCTTTGGCTATCACCCCGAGAAAATGTTATGACTGTTCTGATTACTGCAGTTGCATTTGGTGTATTACTAATTGTAATTGCTATGATAATTAATATTATCAACGGTATAAAAGCAAAGGATTGGGGTCGTGTGTTATTCGATACCAACGGAGTTGCTGGCCTGGTCTTCTATGGCATGCTGATAGCCTGTGTCGTTCTAGTGTTCACAGCTCATCCATTACCAGCAATTATCTTTTTTGTTATCTTCTTTATAATACCTTTATTGCTCATCTTCTTTAGAGAGCCATTGACTCATTTGATCGAGAAGAGATCACATATCCTTCCGGAGCATAAGGTAATGTTTTTTGTAGAGTCTACCTTTGAAATGTTTGAGGTACTCCTTAGTTACTTAACAAATACCATCTCTTTCTTACGTATTGGCGCCTTTGCTTTAAGCCATGCGGCTATGATGGGTGTAGTAATGCTTTTAGCCGGTGCTGAGACTTCCAATCCGAATATTGTTACTCTCATACTCGGAAATGTTGTTGTCGCTGCGATGGAAGGCCTAGTCGTAGGAATTCAAGTACTTCGACTTGAATACTATGAGATGTTTAGCCGGTTTTATAAGGGTACAGGTAAGGAGTTTAAGCCTTATAATAGTAAGAAATAACTGGACAAAACATGCTTTAAGTGTTAACCAGTTCTCATACGGGCCCCTATTGCTCGTATTAATAAACATACTAAATTGAAATTATCTAATTATTAAGGAGGAATTTTATCATGGCATTAAAAATAACTATCGTTCTTGCATTAATTTTAAGTATTATCGTTCCCTTTGGATCATTTTTAGCTAGTAAAAGAAGTAAAGGTGGCTTAAAAGCTACTCTTGCCTTCAATATCTTTATGTTTTTCGGTGTCTTAGTAGTTGCTAACGTTATGATGTTCTCTGGTTATGCTTTCGCTGCTGAGGAAACAGCTGCTGCAGTTGGTACAGATGGCTGGAGATACATTGCCGCTGCTTTATCTACCGGTTTATCTTGTATCGGTGGTGGTATCGCCGTTGCTTCTGCTGCTTCTGCCGCTTTAGGTGCAATCAGCGAGGACTCCTCTATCATGGGTAAATCCTTAATCTTCGTAGCTCTTGCAGAAGGTATCGCACTCTACGGCTTGATTGTTTCCTTCACAATTCTTGGTTAATCAGATTGATCAAATAAACCGATCTTAAATGGAGGAAATAGTGTGAAGAAAAGAACATCTTCACAAAGCGAATTATCATTCGCTTAGGAAGAAACTGTGTTCTTCCAGATTTTGTACTGCATCAAAGATGCAGATTGGAGGGTTATTATGCGTATGTATCTTATCAGCGATAATATTGATACTTATACAGGCATGAAGCTAGCCGGTGTAAGCGGTGTTGTAGTTCATACAAAGCCGGAGTTAAAGCTCGAATTGGACAAAGTGCTTGCAGATAAGACGATAGGCATTATCTTGATTACAGAGAAACTCAGCAATGAGTTTCCTGAAATCATTAATGACGTTAAACTGAACAGAAGAATTCCACTCATCGTTGAAATACCCGATCGACATGGCACCGGCCGTAAACCAGACTTTATTACCTCCTATGTGAATGAAGCCATCGGTTTAAAATTGTAAGAACCCTATGTAAGAATGGAGGATTTTATGACTCTTGATGAAAAATTAGATCATTTTTATTCTTCGGTAATCGATAGCGCTACAAAGCAGAATATTGAAATCGTTGAAGAATATAAGAAAACACTGCAAAAGAATTATGATGAGCGCAAAGAAATTGCTCTGCGTAAGGCAGAAGCGAATTACCGTATGGCCTCCGACAATATTACTCGCGAAAGAAACCGTAAGCTGTCTGAAGAAGCAATGGAAATCAGACGCAAGGTTTTAGAAAAGACGGCCGAAATTTCTGAACTCATCTTCCGTGATGTTAAAATAAAATTGGAGAATTTCATGAAAACCCCCGATTATGTTGCATTATTGGTGAATCAAATCAATAATGCAAAAGCCTTTGCTCAGGGGGACTCACTGACCGTTTATATTAATCCTACCGATGTAGGTATACAATCAGTCCTGGAAGAAAAAACAGGAGTATCCCTTACAGTAAGCGACCGTGATTTCATCGGTGGAAGCCGTGCTGTAATACCTTCCCGCAGTATTCTGATTGACAATTCGTTTTTAACAAAGCTGGAAGAAGCTAAGAGTTCCTTTACGCTTTAAGACTATGAAAGGGAGAGTTCATCCTTATGAATGTAACAGGTAAAATATTTGGTATCAACGGTCCAATTGTATACGTGGGTGAAAATAAAGCCTTTAAAATGGGTGAGATGGTTCTTGTCGGTAAAGATAAGCTGGTTGGAGAAGTAATCGGCCTCACCACAGGTAAAACCACAATCCAGGTTTATGAGGAAACCACAGGACTTAGACCGGGTGATGAAGTTATTGCAACGGGTGCTGCTATTTCTGTTACTCTGGCTCCCGGTATCATCAGTAATATATTTGATGGTATTGAGCGACCTCTGCAGGAAATCGCGTCGAAATCCGGAGCATTTATATCCAGGGGTGTCAGTGTAGAATCCCTAGACACAACGAAGCTATGGGAGGTACATGTTACCGTAAAACCCGGAGATAAGGTCTATGGTGGTACTATCATTGCTGAGGTTCCCGAGACCAGAGCTATCATTCACAAATCCATGGTTCCTCCGGACGTCTATGGTGTAGTGACTAAGGTTGCCCCCGATGGAAAATATACTATTAATGATACTATTGTAACAATAACGAATAATAAAGGTGAGATTCAAGAGCTGACACTGACGCAGAAATGGCCGATTCGTGTCCCACGCCCTACTGCAAAGCGCTACTCCTCCGATCGCCCTCTGGTTACCGGTCAGCGTATTCTCGATACCCTGTTCCCTATCGCCAAGGGTGGTACTGCTGCTATTCCGGGTGGTTTCGGAACCGGAAAAACTATGACTCAGCATCAGCTGGCAAAATGGTGCGATGCTGATATTATCGTCTATATTGGTTGCGGTGAGCGAGGCAATGAGATGACCGAGGTACTTGAGGATTTCACCAAGCTGGTAGATCCTAAGACCGGCAATCCCTTACTGGACCGTACCACACTGATTGCTAATACCTCGAACATGCCCGTTGCAGCTCGTGAGGCAAGTATATATACCGGTATCACCTTAGCCGAGTATTATAGAGATATGGGTTACCATGTAGCTATCATGGCTGACTCCACTTCCCGTTGGGCAGAAGCCCTTCGTGAATTATCCGGCCGTCTTGAGGAGATGCCTGCTGAGGAAGGCTTCCCTGCTTATCTGGCATCACGTCTGTCAGCTTTTTATGAACGTGCCGGCTTTATGCAAAACCTGAACTGGACCGAGGGTAGTGTATCCATCATAGGCGCCGTTTCTCCTCAGGGAGGTGACTTCTCTGAGCCGGTAACCCAGAACACCAAGCGTTTTGTTCGCTGCTTCTGGGCTTTGGATAAATCACTGGCTTATGCAAGACATTTTCCCGCAATTCAATGGCTTACCAGCTACAGTGAATATGTCAATGATCTCGCCCCCTGGTATACCAAAAATGTCGGTGAAGACTTTGTAGAATGTCGTAACCAGATTCTCAGCATCCTTACACAGGAAAGTCAGTTAAACGAAATTGTTAAGTTAATCGGTAGCGATGTTCTTCCCGATGATCAAAAGCTGGTTCTGGAGATTGCGAGGGTAATTCGTCTCGGCTTCGTTCAGCAGAACGCTTACCATCCCTCTGACACCTATGTACCGATGGCAAAGCAATTAAAGATGATGCAGACTATTCTGTATTTGTTCCAAAAGTCAAGACAACTTATTGACCGTAACATGCCCATGTCCTTATTAAAAGAGAGCCCGGTATTTGATAAGATAATCACCATCAAATACGATGTAGCAAATGATGAATTAGATAAATTTGATAATTACAGAGCTATGATTGATGAGTTCTATGAGCACATTATGGCTAAGAATGCATAACACAATTAGGAGGATAGATTATGTCAATAGAATATTTAGGACTAAGTCAGATTAACGGCCCCCTGATTGTTCTGGAAGGTATTCGAGGAGCATCCTTCGATGAGATCGTAGAACTGACAGTTGAGGGCAACAAGAAGAAGCTTGGCCGAATTGTTGAATTATATGAGGATAAGGCTGTAATCCAAGTATTCCAAGGTACTGAGGACATGTCCCTATTCAATACACATACGAAGTTAACCGGTCATCCCATGGAGGTAGCACTCTCTCCCGATATTCTGGGTCGCGTATTCAATGGTGTAGGTCAACCGATTGATGGCTTGGGTAACATTGTAGCTGAGACAAAGCGTGATGTGAACGGACAGCCTTTAAACCCCTGCTCCAGAGAATATCCAAGAAATTATATCAAAACCGGTATCTCTGCTATTGATTGTCTGACTACCCTAATTCGTGGTCAGAAGCTGCCAATCTTCTCAGGTAACGGTCTTCCCCACGATCAGCTGGCCGCACAGATAGTTAAGCAGGCTTCCCTCGGAGAGAATTCCGAAGGAGAATTTGCGATTGTATTCGCAGCAATGGGTGTAAAGCATGATGTTGCTGATTTCTTCCGTAGAACCTTCGAAGAAAGCGGTGCCAGCTCCCATGTTGTTATGTATCTCAACCTGGCAAATGATCCGGTAGTAGAACGTCTTATTACCCCTAAGGTAGCTTTAACTGCTGCAGAATATCTTGCTTTTGAGAAAGGAATGCATATTCTGGTTATTCTGACTGATATGACCTCCTTTGCAGAGGCAATGCGTGAGGTATCCTCCTCCAAAGGAGAAATCCCCAGTAGAAAGGGATATCCCGGATATCTATACAGCGAACTAGCTACTCTTTATGAAAGAGCCGGAATTGTTCACGGCTGTTCCGGGTCTGTAACACAGATACCGATTTTAACCATGCCCAATGATGATATTACCCATCCCATCCCGGACTTAACAGGATACATTACTGAGGGACAGATCGTTCTGGACCGTTCCCTTCATCAGAAGGCTATTTACCCTCCGATCAGCATTCTTCCTTCCCTCTCCCGTCTTATGAAGGACGGTATTGGAAAGGGATTTACCAGAGAGGATCATCAGGATCTCGCTAACCAACTCTTCTCTTCTTACGCCCGCGTAGGTGATGCAAGAGCCTTGGCAAGCGTTATCGGTGAAGATGAATTATCTGCACTGGATAAGCTGTACCTGAAGTTCGGAACGGCTATGGAACAGGAATTCATCGCTCAGGGTATGATTGAGGATCGTACTATCATCCAAACTCTTGATTTAGGCTGGGAATTATTGTCCATCCTGCCCAGAGAAGAGCTTGACCGTATTGATACTAAGATTCTGGATAAATATTTCCAGCCCAAGAAAGCAGTAAGCGAATAGAGGTGATTCCATGAATCCGAATACCTTCCCTACGAAGGGTAATTTAATACTAGCAAAGAATTCACTAAAGCTCGCCAAGCAGGGTTACGAACTAATGGACAAGAAACGTAACATTCTGATGCGTGAGTTGATGGAATTAATTGATAAGGCTAAGGATATTCAGAGAGAAATCGATAGTACGTTTACCTCTGCTTATAACTCACTCCAGCAGGCTAATATCGAGATGGGAATTATCAATGTTCAAGAGCTAAGCAATTCTATACCTGAAGAGAATTCCATTGAGATTAAGCAACGAAGCATCATGGGGACCGAGATTCCCTTAGTAGAGTATGATAATACCGTAACCAAGCCTACCTACGCCTTCTTTCAGACAAAAGTGTCTCTAGATGAGGCTTCAAAACGATTTGTAAAGGTAAAGGATCTTACGATTCGATTATCAATGATAGAAAACTCAGCTTATCGCTTAGCTACCAATATCAATAAGACACAAAAACGTGCCAATGCATTAAAAAACATTACTATTCCTTACTATACTGCTCTGGTAACTGAGATACAGAATGCCCTGGAGGAAAAGGAACGTGAGGAATTCACCAGACTCAAGGTGATAAAGAGACGTCAGACCGCGCAATAATAAAAGAAGGAAATACGATCTGCAAATTTTCTTATATCATATACCAGAGGGAGACAGAATAATTAAACCTGTCTCCTTGTTTCAATCATGCGCAATGGCTCCTATAAACACCATGATTAGCTCAGTCAAAAATTTTTAAAAAATTATTTAATAACACGTATATAATTTTCTCTTTCGCACATAATAAATATCAGATACGACGTATGAACTTAACTTGCATGATGATCTAGACTTTATACGAATAAGTTATCAGTCGTATCTAATAAAAGAATATAGACACTTATAATTTAGTCTCAGAATTATAAGTAGCAATGTGTTCTTGTAGAGTTGGGAGATGATAGCTTTTGGACAGTTATAATAATAATTTGTTATTAGTAAGATCTCACTATCGAATTGAATATTTGCAGTAAACAAAATTGAGACACCAGTTAGTAGGAGCAGGGATATGATTATCCCTGCTCCTACTCTATATACAGATTCACAAGTTCCCCCTTAAGCTCTCAAAAACATTATAAATATTCAGTATTCCATATCCCCAAACTCTGCTGGGATAATCCCTGGTTGTTTCTCTGATTGCTCCACGTGCCAAAAGATTCTTAATATCCAAGCCATCCATATATTGAACATTCCCTCTGATCTTGCCCCATTCAAAGAGCATGGCAGCCACTCCAGTAGTATGTGCTGCCGCAATACTGGTTCCAGATCCGATTGTATAGGTATTTCCCGGGGATGGACCGAGGATATTAACTCCAGGAGCAGTTAAATCCGGTACAAAGCCTAATCTGGAAAACCCCCTGCTTGAGTTAATATAAATACTATTATCATTATTATTATAGGCTGTCGTTACAATTGGAATAAAGGAATTCGCCGGTGTTGTTAAGGTTGTATAGGGCGACGAGTTAATGAAAAAGGTTCCGTCACTGATAAAGCCTTGCATCGGAAGCCAGATATTAAATCTCAAATCTAAGGTCTGGTTCACTTTATGTATTATAATTCTCCATATTCCCTCCGTGGGAGCTTGGAATTTTATGATTACCAGCTGACCACCTGAGCTGGAGCCAACCAACTTAAAAAGTACGTTAACTCTACTTCTCTCAAAAATAAAATTAACCTCTCTGGTTTCCCCTAACCTGGGATTAATTCTTGGAACAGCCTCCCCGCTGGGTGTGAGCATCTCCACGGCAAAGATATTGGGAGAATCACCCCATATTTCCATCATAAAGCCAGGCTCATTTGCTCCTATGTTCAGTTCGATGGTTTCCGTATTGATACCCGCTCCCATAGCACCTTCAAAGTGGCGTCTGCTATTCCCTTCGTTGCCTGCAGCAACAATGACAGCACATCCATCCATTTGCATAATTGAGGCTATATACATGCTTAAGGCACCAAACAGGTCGTGAGCTCCCTGGGTGGTTCCCAAGCCGATACAGATGCAAATAGGACGATTTAAGCGGATCGCTGTAGTCACTAAATATTTAATTCCAAGCATAATATCATTCTCTTGATAACAGATAGCCCCATCTGGTATTAAATATAAGTCACGAAGATTTTGCTTGGCAGGCTTTAATTTCACGACTACCAGTTCCGCATCAGGAGCCACACCGGAAAAATCATTCTCCTGATCTTCATTGCCGGCTGCTATACCAGCTAGAAAAGTACCATGTCCAATCTCATCTACACTTGGAACAATGGCATGTGGGTCACTATTTTGTAAAGCAATATTAATTTGCTCTCTGTTATACTCTGTTCCATAATATAATGCTTCTGGAGGATTACCGCTTTGTATGGTCTGGTCCCAGATAGACACAATTCTTGTTGTACCATCTGCATTCAAAAAGGCCCTATGAGTGTAATCAACACCAGTATCAACAATGCCAATCAGAACCCCTTGACCTCTAAAATCAAGTCCAGGAACATTACGTAGTCTGTTTACTCCTGATGCATCAAGGCTGGCTGTATCTAATAACCCAAATACTCTAGGAAAGACCTTATAGCCATATGCATTCAATAAATCCTCTGGTAATCTATCTAATGGTACATATAAGGAAGCAAAGGAATTATCTATCCTAATGACACAGATATCCATGATATCCAGGGTCTCTCTGGCCGCCAACTCATAATCTGAGATAAAATCAAAATAGTTCTCACTTAATATCGAACCAGTACAATCTACATTCATACTATACCTCGAATATTAATCTTGCTTCATTATATGCATATATTAAATAGTTTTATCTTCGAAATTATTGTGTCAACACATTCGAATTAATCTACCTGCTGGCGCAGGTCATAGCCCGTAGGACTCTGGAAAATTCTTAGTTCAAACTCTCCTGCTATCGCGAAGATATGATCAAAGATATCGGATTGAATCCGTTCAAAATTCTCGAATTTCGTCTCATCCGTAAAAGCATAGATTTCTAACGGCAAGCCGTTCTCTCCCTGGGGTAATTGGCGTACCAGCTGCGTCATTCCTCTTCGAAGCTGGGGATTATCTCTTAAATAATTCTCAATATATATTCGGAAGGTACCGATATTCGTCAACCTCTTTTTATTGATATCCAGTTCACTACCCTCCACACCGAATTTCCTATTATAGCTAACTAATTCATTCTCCTTCTCTATGATATAATCCTTTAGATAATTAATTTTCTTAAATTTTTCGATCATTTGTGGAGTGCAGAAACGGATGCTGGTGACATCTATGATGACAGAACGTTTGATGCGACGACCTCCGAATTCCGTCATACCTCTCCAATTCTTGAAGGCATCCGACACTAAGGAATAAGCTGGAAGGGTGACGATTGTTTTATCAAAATTCTGAACCTTCACCGTATTCAGGGTAATGTCTATCACATCTCCGTCAGCACCGTATTTTGGCATCTCAATCCAATCTCCTATCCGCAGCATATCATTAGAAGTCAGCAGAATCCCAGCAATAAAGCCCAGAATGGAATCCTTGAATACAAAGGAGAATACGGCTGCCAATGCACCAATTCCACCTAACATAAGCAAGGGATTTTGATTCAGTACTATCCCAATGATTACTATACCAACTACGATACAAGAAATTATTCTTACAACCTGTAATAGCCCCTTAATTGGCCTGACTTTAGAAATCGGATAGCTACGGTAGATATCATCAATAGCATTGAGTAATGAGCTTAGTGTAAGAAGCACGATTATGGATATATAAATCGCACATCCTCTTCCGATATAGGAGGAAAACATTCCAAAAGCAGGTGCAAACAAATACACGATAATTCCGGGCAATAAATTAGCCATCCTGGAGAATACCTTTCGCTCCAACAGGATATTATCCCATACATACCGATTATGATAAATTATTTTGGCCAACAATCTCAATAAAATTTTGTGAACAAGGATATTTACCAGAATACATGTCAAAATAATAATTAGGATTAATATCCCATAAGAAAGATAATCTACCATTCCTTCTCTCATACCATAGCCCTGCAATAATTCACTAATACTATTGGTCACAGCTCTCATCCGTCCTCTCTTCGACTTATCTCTTATATTTTACTATTCTTTTCCAACCGTGTCAAACATATGAGTAGTCTATAAGGACTTACTGTTTTTAATTTCTAATATTATTCTAATGCTAAAATTTACTTATTATGGTATAATTATTCTACTATTTATGCTGTAAATCTTAGCTGCTAAGCATAAAGTACCTTTTATTAGGAACTATAATTAAAGCAAGATCAATGAAAGAGGTGTAACTATGTGGTTCTCTAAATCACCGAATGAAGTGCTACAGGAATTGGGCGTTAATCAATCTGTTGGCCTATCAGAAAAAGAAGCTAAGGTACGTTTAGAAAAATACGGCATGAATAAGCTGAAGGGAAAAGCAAAGAAAAGTATCATTTCCTTATTTTTATCACAATTAAAGGATATGTTGATCTATGTTCTGTTGGCCGCTGCAATAATCACTTTGATTATTGGGGAAATAGCCGATTCCGTTATTATTCTACTAGTGATTATTCTAAATGCTGTTATTGGTGTAGTACAAGAGTATAAAGCAGAAAAGGCAGTGGAAGCACTTCAAAAGATGACGACTCCTAGGTCTGTTGTAAGACGTGACGGAGTAATTAAGGAAATCAATTCCGAAGAAATTGTTCCCGGTGATATTATTATACTTGATGCCGGACGTTATGTACCTGCAGACCTTCGCTTGCTTGAAAGCGCCAATCTGCAGATTGAAGAATCGGCCTTAACCGGTGAATCAGTACCAACCACCAAGAATGCGAGCTCTATCTTTGAAGATCCAAAGACACCGGTAGGTGACAAGTCTAATATGGCTTTTCTCTCCACTCTTGTTACTTATGGACGTGGCGAAGGTGTCGTTGTAGCCACCGCCATGGATACTGAGATTGGTATGATTGCAAAAATTCTAGAATCGGATAATGAAGAAATGACCCCTCTACAGAGACGTTTAGAGGAGCTTGGGAAAACACTTGGCTTCCTCGCAATTGGTATCTGTGCCTTAATCTTTATCATTGCTTTAATCCAGCGACGTGATTTATTTGAGATGTTCTTAACTGCAATCAGCTTAGCTGTTGCTGCAATTCCCGAAGGTCTGGCAGCGATTGTTGCTATCGTGCTTGCTCTGGGTGTTACCAGGATGTCTAAGATTAATGCGATCGTTAAGAAGCTTCCTGCGGTAGAGACCTTAGGCTCTGTTAATATCATCTGCTCTGATAAGACAGGTACCTTAACCCAGAATAAGATGACCGTGGTAAAGCAATACACCTCAGGTAAGCTTTCTGAGGTGTCACAGACCGAGACGAACCAGACTGCTACTTCAGATGAAAAGAAATTGATTCGTTCCTTAGTCCTTTGCTCCGATGCCACCTATGAGAATGGTCAGGGAACCGGCGATCCTACCGAAGTTGCTCTGATTATCTTAGGTGATAAATTCAACCTAGGCCGTGCAGATTTAAACCTTAAGCATAACAGAGTATCAGAAAACCCTTTTGATTCCGATCGTAAGCTTATGTCCACACTGAATGTAGAAGGCGATGGCTACCGTGTTCATACGAAGGGTGCCATCGATAACATTCTTAAAATATCAACTTCTGCCCTAGTAAACGGTAAGGTAGTTCCCTTGACTGATGAATTAAAGACTGATTATCTTAAGATTACTGAGGAGATGTCCGATGACGCCCTACGTGTGCTCGGTGTTGCTTACAAGGATACTTCACAAGTAATCAAACCGGAAGAAATGGAGAAGAATCTGACCATTATTGGTATGGTTGGTATGATCGACCCTCCGAGACTTGAGGTAAAGGATTCTATCAACGAGGCGAAGCGAGCAGGTATCCGTCCGATTATGATAACCGGTGATCACAAGAATACAGCCGTCGCAATCGCTAAGGAGCTAGGGATTGCTGAATCCATTGATCAAAGCTTGACCGGTTCTGAGATTGATTCTATATCGGATGAGGAATTTGCTGCTAATATAAATAATTACCGTGTATTTGCCCGTGTGTCACCGGAACACAAGGTGAAGATTGTCAGGGCCTTCAAGGCACAGGGCAACATCGTCTCCATGACCGGAGATGGCGTAAACGACGCTCCTTCCCTTAAATTTGCCGATATCGGTGTTGCTATGGGTATCACCGGAACGGATGTTGCTAAGGGCGCCAGTGATATGATATTAACGGATGATAACTTCACTACGATTGTTCATGCAATTGAGGAAGGAAGAAATATCTACAATAATATCAAGAAGTCAGTTATCTTCCTCCTTTCCTGTAATCTGGGAGAGGTGATTTCGATATTTGTATCGATACTGTTGAACTGGCCGGTTCCATTGATTGCCACTCAGATTTTATGGGTTAACTTAATAACTGACTCCCTGCCAGCGATTGCCTTAGGTGTTGATCCCGGTGATAAGGATGTCATGAAGCAAGCACCGCGAGACCCTAAGGAAAGCTTCTTTGCCCGAGGTGCAGGCGTGAGAGCAGTAATCGGAGGTTCACTCATTGGACTCTTCACTCTGATTGCCTTCTATTACGGCTTATGGGAGCATGGCTATGTTCTCGGATCCGGCACAGTCCCTGAGGAGGCTCTTCCCTATGCAAGAACAATGGCTTTCGTGGTATTAGCTGCATCCCAGCTCTTCTACTCACTTTCCATGAGAAACTCCAAGAAGTCCATCTTCAAGATTGGTTTATTCTCGAACAAGCTATTAATTGTTGCAATTATCGTTGGTATTTTATTACAATTAGTTGTAATCTCTATTCCCGTACTTGCAGATGCCTTTGGTGTCCAAAATCTTACCCTTACAGATTGGGGACTAGTAATCAGTTTCTCATTGATACCCTTAGTGGTCAATGAAATTATAAAATTCTTCCGTAGGATAAAAGAGAAATAAGAAAGGAAATAGTATATGTCATCAGTAAATAATCTTAAAGAAATCTACCTAGCAGGGGGCTGCTTCTGGGGAACCGAGAAATATTTAGCTAATATTAATGGAATTGTTAAGACCGATGTCGGCTATGCGAATGGTAATACCGAAAATCCGACCTATCAGGAGGTATGCCACAACAATACAGGGCATGCGGAAACCGTTCGTGTCTTTTATGATCCAAAGCTGATCCGTCTGGAGTTCATCCTGACTCTTTATTATGATGTCATTGACCCCACCTCTGTCAATCGTCAAGGTGGAGATACCGGTACTCAGTATCGTACTGGTATCTATTATGTGGACGAAGAAGATTTACCCATCATCCAGTCCTCCATCAGAGAGCTTCAAACGCATTATGATAAACCGATTGCCATTGAAGTATTGCCCCTGAGTAACTACTATCTTGCAGAGGAATATCATCAAAAATACCTGGATAAGAACCCGAATGGGTATTGCCATATCCGTCGTGAAAAATTTGACCAGGTAAAGCTGGCTAAGGATAGTATGTTGTCATAGGTAAGCTTCGAGACCGTTTATTGATGTAGAATAATAGATTAGCGGATATTTGTGGACTTATTATAGAAGGGGACTATTGCACATGGAGTAAACTGTTGCAATAATCCCCTTCTTTTAGTACCTCGAGAATATCAGCCGAAAGCAGTATTGTGGCATTCAAATCGCTTTTAAGTTCTATACCACTTCATGTTAGGTGAGGTATTAAGCACTTATTTTCTTGTATAGATATGAATCGCATCCCTTAAGAAGGCTGCGAGCCCCGGTTGCTTTTTATCATAGTAAGCAGTAAACCTTTCATCATCTACATACATCTGAGCAAGACCAGCATGAGCCTCCTTGTTATAACTGCTCCAGGTATAACTCAGCCACTGGCGATGAAGCCCTGCTGTCTTTTGACCCAGCTCTCCGGCAGGATCTCCGGTTGCAAAAGCCTGTTCTAAGGTATCAAGTATTTCCTGACCCAGTTTTTCAAATTCCATATACTGAGCTTCGGTCATATTCATCAGCTTGGCATTGGATTCATTGACCGCTTCCTCACCGTACTTTTCCCTGATTTCTTTCCCATATTTCTTCTCGTTATCATCCACTATTTTTTTCTTAAAGCCTTCAAATTTTTCATTATCCTTCATCACTACTCTTCCTTCCCGACTTTCAATTGTCTTCTTGACATTGTTAATCAGCATATCAATTTGTTGTCTCTGTGCAAGGAGCTTTACCAAATGATCCTTCAATGCTACCATCTCGTCGAAGGACTCAGAGCTTAGGATTCCCTGGATGACATCCAAATTCACGCCCATCTCCCGATAAAGCATGATCTGTTGAAGTCGGTCCACCTCTGCTTGCCCATAGATTCGATATCCGGATGAATTGATTCTAGCCGGCTTTAAGAGACCAATTTCATCATAATACCGAAGTGTTCTGGTACTAATCCCAGCCATTTGGCTTATTTTCTGTACTGTATATTCCATGCTGTAACCTCCTTACAAACCGAGTCTACACCTTTACGCAGCGTAAATGTCAATACTCTTGGAAGAAAATATTTTTACTATTATGCCTTTTTTATAATCGGAACATAGACTTCCATCACTGTATCCGTCCTGGAATGACAACGCTCATCGTAATATTCAAAGTCTAGCTTACTCTCATCATACTCATAGCCACTACCCGGGAACCACTCCTCGAAGATATATTTCCAGGTTTCTTTGATTGCTTTGGAAAAATCCAAATCACCCTTTTCATTGGCAGCGCTGGTATCCACGGGCATCGTGGTAAATACCGCATAATCTGCTTCCGGAACCTCTACAGTGATCATATCGTGGGTCGCCTTAAAAAAATCCTCTACAATTACTCCTAGTAAGTATACCATATCTCCCTGACCGTTTGATGGGATACACATACATACTTCCCCGTGCTTTGGCGGATCAAGTAGCTTATATAGCTTACTTTCCAGATTCTCACCCTCGTAATTCTCCCAATAAGCTGCAATATCCTTCGTATAGCCACTTGCTATATTGGTCTTAATTCCATAACCGGCTACTTTAAAGGCATTCGTATGTTTTATTTCAGGTTTCATTAGATATCCTCCTATATCCGTTAATTGATCAGCCATAGCGTATTCCTTCATTCTTGCGATATACCAGGTTGGACTATATCCATATTCATTACGAAAGGCTTTCGAGAAGCCGCTGGCCGTCTCAAAGCCATAGTCAACTGCAACCGTAATGATCTTGGTGTCCTTTAGCAGTTCCATGCGCCAGGGATAATTTCCTACTCCGGACGTATTCCATTAAGGGCTGCCCTGTACAGATATTGAATACTCTACAAAAATGGTATAGGGAATATCCTGCCATCTCTGCAATATCAGCTGCTGTGATATTATCTTTGATATGCTCTTCAATATAATCAATACAACGGCTTATGTCATCACGATAATTCACTTCGAAACCCTTCCTTTCTCGTACGGTAATTATATTGTAACACTACTCGCAGCTTTTTGCTGTTCCATTTTTGCTATGATATTGAGGAACAGGCCTCCTTCATTTTACGCACGAAGTCTCTTACATAAGGAACACAGGCTTCACCATATTCCCCTACTATTTTTACAATCGCACTTCCTACAATAATTCCATCCGCCAGGGAGGTCATAGCCTGTGCCTGTTCCGAAGTTGAGATACCAAAACCAATAGCACAGGGAATATTCTTACTTTCCCTTGCCAGAGCAATCATCTCAGTAATTTCGCTTCCCAATTCACTTCTTACACCGGTAACCCCTAAGGAGGATACGCAATATAGAAATCCTTCCGCTTCCCTTGCTATCCTCCTGATTCGTTCCCTTGAGGTGGGTGCTATCATCGAAATAAGTGTAATACCATATTGATCACAAAAGGGCTTAAGCTCTTCTTTTTCCTCATAGGGCATATCCGGTACTATGATACCATCAATCTGTACCTTTCTGCATTGTACCATAAAGCGTTCTACACCATAGGTATAGATTGGATTGATATAAGTCATAAAGACAATGGGTATGTTGCTTTCTTTTCGAAGCTCCTCTACCATGGCAAATATCTTATCAGTAGTCGCTCCACTGCCTAGGGCTCTGTCATCTGCTGCCTGAATCACCGGTCCTTCCGCTACTGGATCTGAGAAAGGTATACCTAGTTCAACTAGATCTGCACCTGCCTCCTCCATGCATATAACTAATTCCTTGGTAATACTAAGAGTCGGATCACCTGCGGTCACAAAAGGAATAAAGGCCTTTTTATTGTGAAATACCTTCTCAATTCTATTCATAAAGCTGCACCCCCCTGTATCTTGCTATGGCTGCCACATCCTTATCTCCTCTTCCGGAGAGATTGATTACAAGAATTTGATCCTTTCTCATGGTTGGAGCCAGCTTTCTCGCATAGGCTATGGCATGAGCGCTTTCGATGGCTGGGATGATACCCTCCATCCTTGCCAGATACTCGAAGGCATCCACTGCCTCACGATCGCTAACAGGTACATATTCCGCTCTTTTCGTATCATGTAAGTTAGCATGCTCCGGTCCGATTCCCGGATAATCCAGTCCAGCTGAGATCGAATATACAGGAGCAATCTGACCATATTCATCTTGACAGAAATAGGACTTCATTCCATGAAAGATACCAATGGTGCCTTTTGTTATCGTTGCGGCATGTTTATCGGTATCAACTCCCAAGCCGGCTGCTTCACAGCCGATTAAGCGGACACCGGTATCCCCGATAAATTCATAGAACAAACCCATAGCATTACTGCCGCCACCCACGCAGGCAAGTACGGCATCCGGTAGCTTTCCCTCCTTCTCCCTTAACTGTTCCTTTACCTCCTTACCGATGATACTTTGAAAGTCGCGTACCATGGTCGGAAAGGGATGGGGTCCCATAACAGACCCAAGTACATAATGAGTATCCTCTACCCGGGTCGTCCATTCCCGAAGTGTCTCATTTACAGCATCCTTCAGTGTCTGTGTACCGCTTGTTACGGCATGAACCTTAGCACCTAACAGCTCCATACGAAATACATTAAGTGCCTGACGTTCTGTATCTTCTTTTCCCATGAATATCTCACATTCCAACCCTAAGAGCGCTGCGGCTGTTGCTGTTGCTACTCCATGCTGTCCGGCACCTGTCTCAGCAATCACTCGGCTCTTGCCCATCTTTCTCGCCAGAAGCACCTGTCCTAGCACGTTGTTAATCTTATGAGATCCGGTATGATTCAAATCCTCCCGTTTCAGGTAGATCTTAGCACCTCCCAGATCCTCACTCATCTTTTTTGCGTGATACAGCAAGGAGGGTCTGCCTGCGTAATTTTTTAGAAGCTCATTAAGCTCCCGATTAAACTCGGGATCTTGCTTATAGAAGCTATAGGATTCCTCCAGCTCGATAACAGCATTCATTAAGGTTTCCGGTATATATCTTCCTCCATAGACTCCAAATCTTGTATTATCCTTCATTTTAACCATGCCTTTCTTATAGACTACAAGCTATAGCATGAAGTTCTAAATCATGCTAAACTAACATATTATACCTACCCAGGGTAGTATGAGCATCGCATTCTATTTTACACTAACTATACATGCCTAACCTTTGAGTTAGTTTGTGCCGAGGATTACGCAGGCACAAACTTGGAAGTGTGAAAATTGCTTTTTATTTTCACACTACACTCCTTACTAGCTTTACCAGCTCTACTATCTTAGCCGAATCCTTATATCCATCCGTCTCAACCGCACTGCTGACATCAATACAGTAAGGCTTCAGTTTGGAGATCGCATCCAATACGTTATCACTACCAATGCCCCCTGCTATAAACAAGAGTTTACTGAGCTTCGGAACGACAGTCCAATCAAAGCATAATCCGGTTCCACCGTATTGGTCCTTCTGATAGGTGTCCAGAAGTAGATAATCACAAGGTATAGTATCTCCATCCTCCATAAGTCCCCTGTCCGTAACACGCAAAGCTTTTATAATCGGATTGGTGATGTATTCCCTGAGCTTATGAATGTAAGTTGCGTCTTCCTCCCCATGAAGCTGTACTATATCGATTATGCCTCTATTACATAAGTTTTCTATCCGCTTAATCTCATCATTAACGAATACTCCTACGGATAATATCATGGGATTAAGGAGTTCTTTTAGCACCAAGGCCTTCTCCTCACTTATCTGCCTTCGACTCTTGGCAAATACAAATCCGATGTAATCCGGTAGCGCAGCATTCACTGCTAAGATATCTTCTTTTCTAGTCAAGCCACAGATCTTAATCTTTGTATTTTGGCTCTTTGTCACAGTAAACCTCTCATTCTACATCTTCGATGCAACATATAATCTTATAATACCTGACTAAGCAGCTTAGTCAGTGCTTCTTTCTTATTATGGCTTCGCATCAGCATCTCACCAATCAGAACAGCATCAACCCCGGCTTCCCATAACCTAGTAATGTCTCTTGGGCTTTGAATTCCGCTTTCTGCGACAAAGATGACGTCCATTGGAACAAATTCTCTTAAACGAATACTATTTGCTATATCAACCTCAAAAGTCTTCAGATCTCGGTTGTTTACTCCGATGACTCTTGCACCTGCCTGGATAGCCGATAATATCTCCGGTTCAGAATGCGTTTCCACCAGAGCGGATAATCCCAGCTGGTCACATAGGTCCAGATATCTATGTATCGTCTGGGTATCAAGTAAGGAACATATTAAGAGCACTGCATCCGCTCCAAGAAGCTTTGCTTCGTAGATCTGATATTCGTCAATGGTGAAATCTTTACGTAGCACCGGGATTGGCACCTCTTCGCTTATCTCAATCAAATATCGATTATCTCCTCGAAAGAATTCCGGTTCTGTTAACACTGAGATTGCGGACGCTCCTGCCTCTACATATTCCTTGGCTATGGCAAGATAGGGGAAATTGTCAGTGATTACTCCTTTCGATGGGGATGCCTTCTTCACCTCACAGATCACGGAGATCTTCTTGCCATCTTCCAGTCGATTAATATTCTTTCTTAGGGCCCTCTCAAAGGCAAAGGCTTCTCTGCCACGAGGGTTCTTCAGCTCTTCGCCCCCGTAGATCCTCTCCTTCAGCTCTTCCAAAGAAAGCTGTTCCTTTGCCTTTTCCACCCGAATTCTTGTTGCTTTACTTATGGTATCTAGTATCATATCTATTCCTTTCTTTAGGTCAATTTGCAACCTGTTTCAGACATTGGATAAGCGAATAAAATTATTCAACTGTTTCATCGCTTTCCCGCTGTCGATGGTCTTGGCAGCAAGCTTTACACATTCCCGAAGAGTTATGTTGTTATAAGACATATAGAGGCAGACTGCTGAATTCAACAATACGATATCCCTTTTTGGTCCATGCTCTCCGGATAAGATCCCCATGGCTATTTCTGCATTTCTATCCGGATTACCACCAACCAACTCCTCACTACTGCAATAATCGAAGCCGAACTGATGAGGATCCAGAAAGAAGCTGTTCACCTGTCCCTTATTCACCTCACATACAGTTGTTTTGGTACTCAACGAAATCTCATCCAACCCATCATGTCCGTGAACTACCATAGCTCTCTTCACTCCTAGGTTAGCCAGTACTCTTGCCATTGGTTCTACCAGCTTCTCATCATAGACACCTAGTAGAGCAAGATTAGCATTGGCCGGATTGGTAAGTGGTCCAAGGATATTAAAGATGGTACGTATTCCAAGCTCTCTTCTGACTGGTGCTGCATATCTCATAGAAGAATGGTAAATAGGTGCAAATAAGAAGCAGATTCCTATCTCCCTAAGAAGCTCTTTACTCCTTTCAACCGGAATATCAATCTTTACTCCCAAGGCCTCTAAAAGATCTGCACTTCCGCACTTACTGGATACACTCCGGTTACCATGCTTTGCTACCTTAACACCGGCTGCTGAGATAATTAGAGAGGAAATGGTAGAAATGTTAAAGGTAAAGGCCTCATCCCCTCCGGTCCCTACAATATCCAGTACATCGCCTTCAAAGTTAAGCTTCAGGCCGTATTTTCTCATAATCATAGTGCAGGCTGTAATCTCTTCGATGGTTTCACCCTTCATACGGATTGCTGTAATAAATCCTGCAATCTGAGCATTGGTCGCTTTACCGCTCATAATCTCGTCCATTACAGCCTTTGTCTCCTCCAGTGTTAGGTCTTCTCTATTCAGAGCTTTATATATTGCCTGTTGTATCATATCCTTCACCGCCTATCTTTATAAAATTATTCATAATCCTCTCTCCCTGAGGGGTAAGAATAGATTCCGGATGGAACTGCAAACCATAGATTTCATAGTTACGATGCTTTATTGCCATTATCTCACCGTCCTCATCCTCTGCAATTACCAGCAAATCATCAGGCAAGGTATCTTTTCTGGCAATCAAGGAATGGTATCTCGCCGCCTGTATGATTGGCGGTAAGCCCTGAAAGACTGGCGCACCGTTGGCTATATGAATGGTACTCTGTTTTCCATGCATTAATCGTTTCGCCAAGGAAATCTCAGCACCAAATACCTCACAGATAGCCTGATGACCCAGACATACTCCGAGAATAGGTAGCTCTCCCTTCAGCTCAGCAACGATCTCTTCACATACCCCAGCGTCCTTTGGATATCCAGGCCCCGGTGACAATATAATATGAGTGGCTCCAAGACTTCGAATTTGCTCAACCGTAAGCTGATCATTACGGATTACCCTTATATCGGCACCAATGTTTCCTGCAAGCTGGACCAGATTATAAGTAAAGCTGTCATAATTATCAATAATTAAAATCATAGCATTCCTCCATTTCTGCTCTGACACTACCTGGCTTATCCATTCACCCTATGTGAATTTTGTATCGCCTCCATTACCGCCCTTGCTTTGTTGGCTGATTCCTCATATTCCTTCTCTGGGACACTATCGGCTACAATTCCTCCTCCTGCCTGAACATATACCTTATCATTCTTTTTCACCGCCATTCGGATTGCGATGCAGGTGTCCATATTTCCTGTAAAATCGATATAACCGATTGCTCCTCCGTAGATTCCCCTTGGTGACTTCTCTAGCTCCTCGATAATCTCACATGCCCTGATCTTCGGTGCTCCGGATAAGGTGCCTGCCGGAAGAATTGCCTGCAGGGCATCCAGGACATCCATATCTTTTTTGATTCTGCCATTTACCTCTGAGGTGATATGCATTATTCTTGAATACCTTTGTATTCGCTGATAATCCGTCACCTTAACGCTTCCATATTCTGATATTCTACCCAAATCATTTCTAGCCAGATCCACCAGCATGTTATGCTCGGAAAGCTCTTTTTCATCCTTTAGCAATTCATCCGCCAACGCTTCATCCTCCGAAGCACTTTCTCCCCTAGGTCTTGATCCTGCAATCGGGAAGGTAGATAGCTTTCCATCTATAAGCTTCACCAAGGTCTCCGGTGAGGTTGATATCAGCTGGACCTCCTTGTTCTGTATAAAAACCATATAAGGAGAAGGATTCGTTGTTCTTAGTACACGGTAAGCATTCAATAAGCTATCCTTATATTCAGCTTCAAACCGTCTTGATATTACTGCCTGAAAGATATCTCCGTTTACGATATACTCCTTTGTTCTCTCCACCAGTCGGCAATATTCCTCCTTACTTACATTGCAGGTGAAGCTTGGCTTTGAACAAGTAGCCGTCTGTTCAAAGGTTATTTGCTCTGTAATAAATCCCGTCAAATGCTCAAGCTCAGCAATTGCTCTGCCGTAATTCTCCAGTACATGATCGGTTCTCATGTTGACCACAATACTTATCTTTTGCTTTAAGTGATCATAGGCGATTACCTTATCAAAGAGCATCAGGTCAAAATCATTAAATTGACTGCTTTTCAATTTCAGAATCGGTTCTGTATAGCTAATCATCTCATAAGCGAAGTATCCAACTAATCCACCGGTAAAGGGTGGCATTCCGGTAAGTCTCGGCGCTTTATATTGCTCCATTAAAGCTCGAAGTACATCATATGGTTTATCAGTTGTTACCTGTCTCTTGCTCTGGTCCTCAATCGTGACCAGCTTATTCTTACAGGTAACTCGGACGATGGGATGGAAGCCGAGGAAGGAATATCGTCCCCATTTCTCTCCCCCTTCAATGCTTTCTAACAGATAATATTGGTCACTGAGTTGCGATATCTTGCGTAATAAGCTAATAGGAGTTATTACGTCTGCATAGATTTCCTTACAAATCGGGATCATGTTGTATTCCTTTGCCAATTCTTTGATTTCCTCACAGCTGGGTTTCATCATTGCAATCACCTTCCTTTACAGACATCCTTTTACGATGGCTGAAATCCTTTCTTTTTGAGATAATTCGAGATAGAGTTTCACTTGCAACACTCCCTTAGCCTGTATGCAGGCTTTGATGAGCGCGTTCTGCTACAGAAGGATAAATTCCACACATAAAAAAAGCTCTTATCCCTATAAATTACAGGGACAAAAGCTTATACTTCTGCGGTACCACCCGGTTTGATGTAATTGAATACACCCTCTCCTTCTGCATACAATCATATGCACCCTTCTGATAACGGACAGGGCTCCCGTAAGCTCCTACTCTCAAAAGATTTCGGGCTTCCCTCACAAGTCCATTCAGAAATATCTTTGTAACCGCATTCACACCATCAGCGGCTCTCTGGATACAATCAATAAATCCTACTTCTCTTGCTCAACGGTTTCATTCATTTTGTTGTTATGCGAATTATAGCAATGGACAATTGTATTTGTCAAGTAGTATTTACATATAATAACATATTTTGTATAAATTTTATTAATTCATGATCCTAGAAATACGATAAGGATGCGACCGAATAAATATACTTACTTTACTTCTTTATACGACATTCGAGCTGTCATAGGATAATACTATCTTAATCTCTCATGCAATAATAGCAAATCATAACCGCGGGAAATTTTTATGCATGGCAATGTATATAGATACATTTTTTTGATAATTTTTTCATGAAATATCTGTTATTTTAGTTGACATCTCTTAGTAAATACGGTATATTTAAGTCACTTAGAGGTGATATCTATGACCAAGGGTCAGTTAGAGGCTAAGATTTCTGAAGCAGTCAGCAAGTTTGAGCTGGAATATATGGGCAGAGGACCAAAGCTAATCAGAACTTACATAATTAATGATATGATCATCATACGTTTATCCGGAGTATTAAGCCCTTCAGAACAGAAGCTTACTGATAATCCGCAAGGAGTAGAGTTATTTAAAAAGGTTCGTTCCACCCTATTTGAAGGAGGGAGAGGATATCTGGAAGCATTGATTACTGATATAATAGATGCAGCCATCGTCAGCACCCATTCCGACATTAGTACAAAGACCGGTGAGAAGATAATCGTAATTACAGTAGACAAAAACATTGAAGACATAATTAATAAAACTAACGGATGACGACACAAATTAACTATGTAAGGTTATATACCAGGCAGCGTATCTTTCCTGTTATGTTAAGTTGCAAGTAAGCCGATATCTTGGGATGCTTCTAAGGTATCGGTTTTTTTATTACATAGGAAACTTCGTCCTATGATACAAGTGAATTGAATAACCAATTCACTTGTCATGAATAAAAAGCCCTCCGGGCAAGTGAATTTTATTCACTTTGGGAACGGAGTTCACTTTCGGATGACGCACTTCTGTGGACAAACGCATGTATGCGTTTGGAATAAGTTGCTTCGCAACCCACAGTCAGGCAATGCTTGCTTTGCAAGCATCAAAAGAGTCAGCAAACTGACTCTTTGTTCTGAATATGTGGAATAATAACAATAAAAAAAGAAGGAGAAAGAATATGAGTAAAAAAGTAGCTATTCTTATGGGTAGTGATAGCGATTTACCAATAGTAAAAGGCGCTATTAACACTCTGAAAGGCTTCGGTATTGAGTTTGAGGTTCACGTTATGAGTGCCCATCGTACTCCTAAGCTTGCTTGTGACTTTGCAAGCAACGCGAGAGATAATGGGTTTGGTGTAATTATATGTGCAGCCGGTAAAGCCGCTCATCTCGCTGGCATTATTGCAGCTCACACTACTCTTCCGGTAATCGGTATTCCAATCAAATCCTCTACAATGGATGGTCTGGACTCTCTTCTATCCACCGTTCAGATGCCAAAGGGTATTCCGGTTGCAACTGTTGCCATTGATGGAGCGGATAATGCCGGACTTCTAGCAGTTCAGATGCTTGCGATTACTAGTGATGAACTTAATACGAAACTTGAGAAATACAAAGCCGATATGGTTTCAGAGGTAATCGCCAAGGACGAAAAATTACAGGCAGAGATGTTGTAGAAGATGCATATGCCGTACTTATAACGTTTCTTGCTAGTATAAAATGATTTATATAAGTATATTCTATTTACAAATAGTGAGTCAAGCAAATGAAGGTATATGCCTCGTTGCATATACCAAATTTGCATAAGATAAAGAAGTAAATTAAAGAAATGGAGTAACGTATGAAGGACTACTTGCAGAAATTTAATTTGACAGAAGAGGTTAAGAGCATTATAACCGGAAGCAGTAAAGTTACATTCCCTAAGTCCAGAGCAGAGCTAATTGAACTCTCCTTTGGCAATATGGATGTAGACAGCTATGAGGTTGACTATGAGGTTCCGGGAAAAGGGAAGATCAAGGAGGCGCAGGTTACACGCTGTAAAAACGGCGTTGCTGTAAACTATATGGAAGACTACATGCGCCGTCGTGATCCAGATAGTACTATTATTGGCGATGATTTAGAGACTGACAAGCCCAGGTATAAGGATGAATTCCATGCAGACTTTGAACCCTTGCGCAAAGAGACCTTTGATTGGCTTAGTAGGCAAGAACTGATTGTTCTTCCCTTTAAAGCCGGCGGCTATGAATATGGTTATGATGCAATTTTAATTGCTCCGGCCAATGCTGCTTTCTTTGCATGTGCACTCGCTGACTTACAGGGCTTTTTATGTATAGATGAGATTGGAGATAATTTTACCCCGAAGGCAATCGTCTATCTAGCACCACCGTTTCGTCATACTCATTTCAATGGGAAACAGATTGTCGTTCACAACCGTCTGGAAGAGGTACATGAGGTATTCTCCTATAACCTGTACCCCGGTCCCAGTGCAAAGAAGGGTATCTATGGTGTCCTACTTAATATCGGCGAGCGGGAAGGCTGGGTAACTGCCCACGCTTCTACTGTTAAGGTAATTACTCCCTATGATAATGAGATTGTTATCATGCACGAGGGTGCTTCCGGTGGTGGTAAATCTGAGATGATCGAGCCCCCCCACAGAGCAGCTGACGGTCGATTAGTATTAGGCGAAAATACAGTAACCGGTGAGATGTTCTATCTGGAGTTAAACGAATCCTGTGAACTTCGTCCGGTAACTGACGATATGGCACTCTGCCATCCGAAGATGCAGAATGACAGCAAGAAATTAGTGGTACAGGATGCAGAAAACGGCTGGTTCTTAAGACTTGATCATGTAACCGAATATGGTACCTCCCCTCAATATGAAAAGATATTTACCCAACCGAAGGAGCCACTACTCTTCATCAATATTCAAGGTGTTCCTAAGGCAACCTGTCTTGTTTGGGAGCATACCTTGGATTCCAATGGCAAACCTTGTCCGAATCCGAGAGCAATTCTTCCCAGACATTTGGTACCTGATATCGTCTCAGATCCTGTTGAGGTTGATGTACGAAGCTTTGGTGTACGTACTCCTCCTTCTACCAGAGAGAATCCTTCCTATGGTATTATTGGTCTTCTTCAGGTATTACCTCCCGCCCTTGCTTGGTTATGGCGTTTGGTAGCTCCCAGAGGCTATAATAATCCCAGTATTATCGGTGGCAAAGGCATGATCAGTGAAGGCGTCGGCTCCTATTGGCCTTTTGCTACTGGCAAGATGGTAAAGCAGGCTAACCTTCTGCTGGATCAGATTCTTCAATCCCCTAATACCAGATATGTATTGATTCCGAATCAACACATCGGTGTATATAAAGTAAGCTTTAATCCTCAGTGGGTAGCAAGAGAATATATTGCAAGACGTGGTAGTGCTAAATTTAAGATGGATCAATTAAAGGAAGCTCGTTGTACTCTGTTAGGCTATGGTCTTGAATCCTTGAAGGTTGATGGTCAATATATCCGTAGATCCTTCCTTCAGCCAGAAAGACAGTCCAAGCTTGGTACCGATGGTTACGATGCAGGTGCTGCTATCTTAACAGAATTCTTCAAGAAGGAAGCTTCTAAGTATTATACCGATGAGCTCAATCCCTTAGGAAGACAGATTATTGAATGTGTATTACGAGATGCACCTTTACAGGATTATATTGACTTAATCCCTATGAGATATTAATAAAAACCTGCTCTGCCGGTTTTCATTAATCATGTATCAAAACGACTTAGGATCTTAATTAGATAATAAATGGGCTGTTGCTTTGCGCAACAGCCCATTTTATAACCCTTTATTTCAATTGTACAATGATTGTTCCTTTATGATTTGGAGTTATAAGGGTATGATTTTCCATAATCTCATAGCTTGCATTGGATATCGAATCCATCTCGGTACAAAAGGGGTAAACCTCAATGGGCTTTTCTTTCATTATCATGTTGTTTCTAATATCATAAAACTCGCAAAAAAAGAGGGCCTTGTATCAAGAAAACCCTCACGTTTGCTATATTCATTTGATGTATTCATTCAGCTTTTCTAACTTACCCCTCCATAACATCAAGCTGCTCAAATATTTTATTGCTTTCCAGATCATGAAGAATACCTCTGGTTAGATACTTCCTCATAACTTTCTTATCTGCCCAGATATACTTTTCATGCTCCTCTGATAAAATCACCTGGTCACTAAAGCTATGGCATAGGTAATTTAGAATAACGGTTTGGCGGTTTTCCTTTGTCTGGAAGGTTGAGGCATAAAGTAGTCGTTCCACTTTAACCTTGAGGCCCACCTCTTCCATTATCTCTCGCTTAAGTCCGGCTTCTAAATCTTCCCCAAACTCCAGCTTACCACCAGCAAATTCCCAGGAACCGCTTCCGCTAACTTCACCGTAGGAACGTTGGATGATCAACGCTTTACTGTTATAGACAATGATTGCTTTCAGTGCAACAACTATTTTGTTCTCCAACCAACCTTCCTCCTTCCGTAAAATTATTACTCCTAAATACATAATAATACTTTTTTTACGGATTCGCAAGATTTTCCAGAACAATAATCGTAATAAACTCCTCAGCAGTTTATTCCTTCTCAGCCATATTCAGATAATCAGCCGCTGTCGTTCCGCCTTGTGCAAAATCCCCTCGCATTGCCTTAAGAGCAACCTTCTCTGACAGAATTTCCGTCTCGGTTCTTATACCCCATTTACGTATGAGGGACAGCGGCGGACACCAGCCAAGAAGTCCATGCCAAAGTATAAAAATGCTAATCGCACCTGTGACAAGAAACCATATACGACAAAGTCTTATTCCCAGATAGGAGCTTATAAAAATCAGAATACCAGCGTTTACTTCAAGTACCCTTTCCGTATCCCATTCCTGATTCAGCTTACGGATTCGCTCTGATTGATCCGATTCATTACAATTCTTAAATATATTCAGGCTCCTTATGGTTTTATTCCGTATCTCCGCATTGATTTTGGGGTCTGTCTTCTTGCATACCCTTTCTGCGGTTGGAGGAAACAGATTTCGATTATTCATTATTCCACTGCCTTTCTCTAATGATACAATTACTATAATTCATTTTCATACCTACATGCCTGTAACTGCATCTTAAAAGTGTAGACCTTCTCCCATGTGAGACATTGTACACTTGTCACGAGCCATCATAAAGGCTAGTCATGTTGTATTATTGTGAATTAATGCAGCGCGTAGCGCATAATTCACAATATAATTAGTGTTGCGTAACCTAAGAGTACAATCAGGTATGCGAAACCTTATACACTTGGCACAAACTAAGACAAAGGCTAGGTATGTAACATTAGTATGTATCATTCGACCAAAAATATGCAAAGAGCTTTCCATGTTTCATCTACTAAAAGTTCAAGCTAAACATTATGTAATATCATATATTCTAGAATGAATCATTGGAATTTGCTCTGCTTCCATAGGCCTGCTAAAATAATAGCCTTGAATAAAATCACAGTCTAACTCACTTAGTCTCTTAACCTGCTCTGACTGTTCGATTCCCTCAGCAACTACTTTAAGTCCCAAGCTATGCACCAAAGAGATTAAGCTATCCATTACTTTGATGTTATCTAGTTCGAGAAATCGCAGGCTAAGAGAGCGATCCAGCTTAACAACATCAACAGGGAGAAAAGTAAGGTAATTCAAAGAGGAGTATCCTGCTCCGAAATCATCTATTGAGATTTTGATTCCAAGTCCCTTTAGCTGACCAAGAAATGCTCTTGTGATATTTCTACTTTTCATAAAGATATTCTCAGTAACCTCAATCCCTAGATCCTCAGGCTGAACCTTATACTTCTTCAAAAGTAAACACAGATAATTAATATAGTCACTATCATGAAGCTGATTGATAGAGAAGTTTATGGATACTGGCTTAATATCGAGTCCAGTGGATTTCCAAATAGCTATCTGCTCTATTACCTTCTGTGTAACAATCCGTCCTATCTTAATAATTGAGCCATTTTCTTCTGCTATATCAATAAATACTGCCGGAGATATATCATGGTCTTTTAATCTAATCAATGCCTCGTAGGCATGAATCTTCCCTGTTTTAAGATCAATTTGTGGCTGATAGACCAATTTGAAGCCGTCATTTTCAATCGCATCACGCAGATAAATCTCGATATTCGATTTCTTAATCTGGCCTTCTTGCATAATATTATTAAATAATTGATATCCGTTCTTACCACCATTTTTTACAACGTACATTGCCATATCCGCATTCATGACAAGCTGATTAGCATCCATACTATCTCTAGGGAATAAGGAGATACCCATACTAAAATGTAGCTCTAGTACAAAATCATCAATCCTTAGCCTCTGATCAAAAATATTACATATTTCTGCAATTCTCTCCTCCAAATCCGAATAATTCTTATCACATTCCATTAAGATTAAGAATTCATCGCCTCCAAATCGTGATAAGAAGGTATTCTTCTGATTCAGTCCTTGCAGACGACCAGCTATCATCTCCAGTACTCGGTCACCAAACACATGCCCTTGGGTATCATTAATTCCTTTAAAGTCATCGATATCCAGTAGTATTACTGCTCCATTTCTTCCAGAATAAATTCTATCCTTTAGATATTCCGTAAAGCTACTTCGATTCGGTAATCCGGTCAGTGAGTCATGGCAGGCAAGGTAATTGATATAATCCTTATGAAACTCAATCTCTTCCAGCTGTGCAATCAACTCCTCTTCTGAAGCAGTCAACTGATCGTTCTTCTCTTGTATACTGATATTGGTCGTACGAAGTTCATTGACATACTGATAGATACGGGACATAAGGGCATTCATAGAGCTGATGACATTATGAAAAGGATTCTCCAGGGACATTTCTACCTGAAGCCGACTTTCCTTCTCTAGGTCAATACGATTGATCTCTTGATTAATATTATTGACCTGGGTAATAAGCTCTTTATAATTCGAATTCATATTTAACAAGGCAGTTGAAACCGTTCCAATCTCATCCCCCCGCTTTGCATATGCCTCTATCTTGGTATCATCTTCATAAGAAAAATCAAAATCAGTCATATGGTTAATCACTGAAGCTATCTCAAGAATTGGCCTGGTAATATAATTAGTTATTTTAACTACCGCAATAAAAATCACTACCAATGTGGCCGCATATATTACATATAGAATGCTAGTTACGTTGCTGGCATTCTGGAGAATCTCCTCCTTATTCATAACCGTGATTATATGTAAACCATTTCTATTTGAAGTAAGTGTGGTCAGCACACATTGCTTCCCATTCATTTCTGTCTCGAAGATATACTCCGTGCTCGAGTCCAGAGCAGAATAATCCTTTAGGCCAAGCTCTTGTGGTGTCCTTAGAAGCCACTCCGGATTCTTGGGTGATACCATGAACTTATACTCCGGACTGAGTAGCATGATATAGCCGGTTTTACCAAGCTTAAGACTACTTATCGAGTTAGTCAGTTCCTCAAGATTTACAGAAATGCCGATTACACCTATCCTCTTCGCAGCTTTCGTCACCGATTTTGTAAAGCTTACTACCATATCCTTTGTCACATTGGTGAGATAAGGTTCTGACATAATCACAGTCTTCTCGTTAATTGTATTGCTATACCATGGTCTTACTCTCGGATCATAGCTGATAGACGGAGAAAAAGCCGGATATTCCATATATCCACCGTCCTCTGTAGCATAAAAGATAAAATCGATAGCCGAATGATTGTCCTTTAATGTTTTAAAATAACCGGATATTGTCGATTCGGTCTTGCTTGGGTTTGTAGGTTGCGTATCTGCAGAATAATCTGTATAACTAGTTAAGCTATTTTCTGCATTTATAATTATATCCAGGTCCGTAAGACGATTGACTTCATCCTTCATATACGAGATTAGGGAACCTTCTACTAATTCATCCACCTGAGTTAATATTTGTCTTGAATTCTGTATACTGTTTTTATATAGCCAGTCTTTCAGGAAGAATTTAAGATATAGACCTCCTAAAAAATAAGGGATTAAACAGCCTAAAAATATCGTAACGATCATTTTGCTCCTTAACGAACTTCTTATCAACATTGAATTCCTCCATACTTACTTTGAGATGATTAATAATTCAAATGATCTTAGATACATGATAATTTTACCACATTTCTACAGATTGTGACAATAGTCATTTAGATATGATTTCATAAAGTGTGCTATGATATAATATCGGAACAGACCTTTTGCTTCCCTGTTTATTACTAGAGAAGGAATTGTTTTCGTAAGTAAGTGTAATATGCAAATTTCGACATTTATTTGATGAAATATTAAATCCCTTATGCTATAATATGTATAAGCAAAGCGCATAATCCCGAAATCCCCCGAAAGGAGGTTATCCTATGAAGGATAAACGCAGACCAATACATGTAAGTTTGATTTATTGCTTACTAATAATCGAAGTAATATGTGTCATAATCGTAGCCTTTCAAAAGCATACGAGTATAGATTTTGTCAATGAAGCCTATTACAGCATGAATGATAGTTGGCTCTTCTATAAGGAAAACGGTAATATACACTCGATCAATCTTCCTATCATAACCGATGCGGGCGAGGATAATACAGTCATCATCTCCAACAAGCTCCCCCACCTCACCGATCAAAGGTACAACATTGGAATCTTGACCTATAATCAGAGTATTACTGTGTCAATTGATGATAAGATAGTCTATAATAGGGACGCTCAACTTCAAGATAAACCCTTTTTTAATGTACCAATGGGTTCCGTATGGGATCTTATTCCCTTAGAACCGGAAGCACAGGGAAAAACCATAAAAATAGAACTCTCTTCCGAATATCCCGGTCATGCCGGTCGCATCAACGAGGTTCACATCGGTACCAAAGCATCCATTCTGCTTCATACCATAGATACCTTTAGTATCGGGTTCATATTATCCCTAATAATATGTATTATGGGATGCTTTTTAATCTGCCTCTACCTATTCGTAAAAAAACTATTACGTGCAGATAAGTCTCTCAATTACTTAGGCTGGTTTTCACTAATATCTGGAATATGGCTTCTCACGGAGAATAATCTGACTCAACTATTCTTCGGTCATGCTTACTTGTTTACCACGATCAGTTATTTATCTTTCATGACCTTCCCGATTCCTATTCTGCTTCATGTGTATCAATTTTCTGGCTATCATTTCAAGAAGCTGAATACCTGGTTACTCAATATCCTGCTAGCAAGTAATATATTAATCATCTTTCTGCAATTTATGAATATCCGTGATTTTCATGAAACACGTCAATGGCTACGCCTATTACTTCTCCTAATCTTAGGTATTGGAGTGATTTCTTTATGGCTTGACTTAATAAAATACAAGAATAACAAGGTCAAAGCATTTACCATAGCAGCTTCCTCCTTGTTTGTCTTCGCAATCATTGAAATATATATATCACAGTATCAATTTGAGCAGGATTCAGGTGAGTCTTTCAGAATTGGTTTTTATGCTTTTCTATTTATTTTAGCCTGGGATGGTATCAAGAAAATCGTTTCATATATTAAATTAAGCGAACGTGCTATCCATTACAGACAGCTGGCATATAGAGATCCATTGACTAATTGCAGAAACCGAATCGCCTATGAGGCTGATATCGAGAAAATTGATACTAGAAGAAATATAACAATCTTTATGGCAGATATGAATAATATGAAGGAGATTAATGACACCTACGGCCATCAAATTGGTGACGAAGTGATCGTCTTATGTAGCCAGTGTCTCTTAAAGATCTTTGGGCCATGTGTTTACCGAATTGGTGGTGATGAATACCTCTGTATCGAATATGATCTGACACAGGAGGATATTGATCATATGATAGCAGCCTTTTATAAGGAATGTGATAAGACAAATGAGGATATTGATTATAAGTTTGTCCTTTCCATCGGCTATGCTACCTTTGACCCTTCTGTGGATCGAAAGATACATGATACAATAAAAAGAGCAGATGCCATGATGTATAAGGTAAAAGAAAGGATGAAGAAGGAAAAGCTCCTGAATAATGAATAACAGTAAAGTCTTATCAAAAGAAGCTGTCGTTCCAACTCTTTGATAAGACTCTTTTTTCGTTTCTATTTAATCTGTCATGTTTAACTCAGCCTTAATTCCCCTCCACTCAGGCAGAAAAAGGTCCATATAACCCTTAAATATACTGTTATGACTTCTCTCAAGAAGATGTACCAGTTCATGAACAACGACGTATTCAAGGCATTTTGGAGGCTTCTTAGCAAGCTGTAGGTTGAGACATATCATCTTGGTTCGGGTATTACAGGTCCCCCATCTGGTCTTCATATCACGTATACGAAAACCGCTTGAGGCTACCCCTATGGTTCTTTCCCATCTGGCTAAGAGAAAAGGGATCTCTTCCTCCAAGGTCTTTTTATACCATGCATTCACCAGCCGCTCCCTCTGCTCCTTTGTACTGTCATGCTTCATATAGAGGACAAGCTCGTCACCGACTAATTCAATATAATTTCTTTTCAATGTATCTTTCACTACTAGAGAATAGCTACCACCCCAGATAAATATCTGCTCACCGGTAATGTATTCAAGCTCCCTGTGAGCGTTTCTTTGCTGTATTTTAGTCTGCTGAAGTCTAATCCAGGAAAGCTTGCGCTCAACAATTCGAAAAATCTCCTCTTCACTCATCTTCATCGGTGCCGATATGTGTACTCTTCCATCTGGGGGCAGTATTCTAAGATACATGTTTTTAATACGCTTCTTTTCCAACTCAATTGGTATATCTTTGATTCTTATGTGCTTCATAAAGCTCCTATTTCTTCTTGTTTCTACGTCTTCTTCTGGTAGGTGTAGCCTTGCCTTCCTGCGCTTTGACGGTAACCTTGTTCTCCTTGTCTGCTCTTAGTCTTACCCACATAGAGCTGCCATCTGAATTAATCTCTAGAAAATCGAATTTTTTAAGGAACTTTGAAAGCTTGGTGTCTCCATAATTACGAACATCAAAATCCGGATAGCGTTTTACCAGTCTGCTGCCCAGTTCACCCATATTCATTCGTTGAGCATCTTCATCTACTTCGTTCATCATTTTAAGAATAGCAGCCTTGATGACACTGATATCCGTCATATTCTTTCCAGCTTCTGAGCTCTCTACACCTACTGTTGGCTTGATAACCTTTCCATTCTCATTATCGGTCTCTTTTTCCTTCCGACCTTCCGGCTTTCCATTCTTTTCGCTCTCCGCCACTGGTCCGGGCTGAGTACGATTTTCATCAAGCTCCATACTCTTTTTTTCTGATTCGGCCAATACATCGAGATATTTAAATTGATTGCAAGCAGCAATAAAGGGCTTTGGTGTCTTTCTCTCACCCATACCTACTACCAGCATACCGGATTCTCTTAGTCTGGATGCCAGCTTTGTAAAGTCACTATCACTCGATACAATAGAAAAGCCCTCCACATTACCGGAATACAGAATATCCATGGCATCGATAATCATTGCGGAATCCGTGGAATTTTTTCCGACTGTGTAGCCATACTGCTGAACGGGGGTAACTGAGTTCTCCAGTAGAACATCCTTCCAGGAAACTGTGCCTGGTTTTGTCCAATCACCATAGATTCTTTTGTAGGTTGCGACACCATAATTAGATATCTCATCCAATATATATTTGATATATTTTGCAGATACATTATCTGCATCGATTAATACGGCGAATCTCTTCTCTCCTAACATTACTCTCCTCCATGTATTTGGTCTACCTCTATTGTAACCCGAATAAAGCTATCTGTAAACCTCCCTCAACCTAGTGATTGTTAAATGATTATTAAATGGGGTATGGAGGTGTCTCCTTGATATAGACTTTACTTTGCATATTTGAAGGTTTTATACACCTACCTGATTAATTACCAGTAAACTGGTAATACTGCAATCAAGGAGGTGTATTTATGCTTTTGTTTATTAGGGATTATCAAATTTCGATATTGAAGAAAAAATATATAATGCTCTATTTACTGAATGTAATTGATATAATTTTCACGGTTCTTCTACTAAGAACCGGTTATTTCCGAGAAGTGAATTTGTTTATGTTAAAAGCGGTAGATAAGCCTGTGATTTGCGTGCTTCTTAAAGTGGTGCTTCCGGCTATATTACTCGGCTATGTATATCAGCTTACAAAGTCCGGGGAAGAGGAACAGCGAAAGGTATCAAACATCGCAGTTAACATATCACTGTCCATCTATATTCTGGTAAATATATCCCACTTGGTATGGTCTGCGATGCTTCCCTTTCTGATTTATTAAACCATCTTATTCAATGAAATCACTATGTTAAGGGCTATAGCTTCCTGATTATTTGCCTACTGAAATCGCTCCTAAATCAGGTAGGCCCTTGATAAACACCAGTAGCTCATCAAAATTTCCCTTTTGATAACCTGAGATATCTTCCTGCTCCGGGCATATTATACAGTCCGTGAGCAGATAGGTGTCCATCCCTAATCTTGCCGCACACATATCCTCTCTCACATCATTTCCAATCATAATGCATTCTCTAGCTTCTTTACCCAGGTTTCTTAGAACTTCCTCATAATATTTTAGATTAGGTTTACAATAAGTGCTATTCTCATAGGTAGTGATTAAATCAAAATCCTTCGGTTCAAGTCCCGCCCATTCCAGTCGTGTAAGGGTTCCCACCCGTGGGAATAAGGGATTAGTAGCCAAACCGACGGTGTACCCCTTTTTCTTCAATAGTCGGATACATTCCTTTGCATGAGGATGCAGGCTTGTCGTATTCTTTACCTGATTAAAATCATTACGATAAAAATCTAGGAACACCGGTTCCAGCTCCATAGCTTTTTCACCCATAACAGCTCCAAATACCGTCCAAAACCGTTGACAATTAGTCATAGTGCCATCGTTCTCGATCATGGCCTTTAGTCCTATATATACCGCCTTTATGAACTCCTTGGGATCATAACCATGAGGTACAAACTTTGTAGCCAAAGCCTTGAAGTAGGTATCTAAGAAAAGTTCCTGAGACGGCATAGGGAGCAACGTTCCATCCAAGTCAAAAATACAGGTATTCATTTGTTCTTCCTTTCATCGCCTATTGTTGGCCAATACTATAATTTCCAGTGATATCCTTTACATACTATCAAATTGATCCCTGAGTTTCAAGCCCTCAGAAGATAATTCCTAGGAATTACTTAAACCCTAAAGATAGAAATACAGAGATCTGCTAAGGTCACTCTTATGATGGAGGAATGAGCATTTTAGCAAGTGCTTTTTAAGTGAGTCAACGGTGGCAAGACCCTTGCTATAGTTCTCCATCAGCTTATCATATCGCTTCTTTTCGGAGGCTGTAGAATCCTTGCTTAGCTGGTCCCATATGAGCCTGGCGGCATATAGTTCGGCCTCGGTATTCTCCGGCAATCGAGAGGCCCTCTCGATACATTCATAAAAATCCATTGCCACCTGGGCGTCCTTCTCCTTTAGAAGCTCACTGATCATCTCATAAGCTCTGATATCCTTACTCAGTACATAATACTGATATCTTTCCCATTCTGCTTCCAGCCTCTTGGCAGGGGCTTTCTCTATTACAGCATGGATACACTTCAAAGCAGACAGATTCTTATCCTTAACCTCCAGCATAATGTCCGGCTCAGGATTGGGGAGCTGCTGATAAAATTCATAAAAGGGTTGTAGAGCTATTGTATCGGAGTGACCTCCTGGTGGAGCTTGCTCCTTTTGTTGAGAGTAATGTATCTTTTGTCTTCCATCCTCTGGTTTCCAGGTTGAGCTGCAAATTCTGATCCATTCATAATCCGTGAGCTTCTCTAGAGGGGGATTTATCTTGTGATGAAGATTATCAAAGACTACCGGAGCTCCGCATGCTTTTGAAATCTCTAATACCTCATAGATGTTATAGCTTCGTTCATCATTTTCAATCACCAGCCTTCTCTTTACTGCCTCCGGTAGCTTTGCATACTCGTTAATAAATTTACTCATAGCACTGACTTTATCTCCATAGACTCCACCGATATGAAGAATCATCTTATTGCTTTCATCCACACCCAGAGTATCCAGAAATCTCGCATGATAGATTAGCTCCAGAACTGATCTTTCTACAACCTCCGAATGATTGGAATTAATGACAGTATATTGACCTGGATGCATTGACACCCGAAGTCCGGCCTTCTTGATTTTATCGCCAAGTCCTTCAAAATAATCGAGGTAGTCCTGCCACCAGGCCACTTGATTGATTGGGTGTGATCCAAAGGGTATCAGGTCGGAACTGATTCGAAACAGTCGGATTCCATTCTCAATATTATAATCCAACATAGCCTCCAAGGCGGCAAGATTTTTAATAATGAGTGCTCGAATATTATCCTCAGTTGCATTCTTCAGTGTACATGAGGAGATAGAGGTTCCCGGAACACCGATTGCTAAGCAAGCATAACCAATAGCCATAAATTCCTCCATTATGGCGCTTTGCGCCATTCGCATTGCGAGTTCTTTTATTTCCTTGATTGATAAGCCTTTTCCTTTAAGTATTCTTTTATATTGCTCCTGCAGGCATAAATAATTATAACCGCAAAAGCCAGCCCATATAATACTTCAGTCATAGAGTACCCTAACAAAAATAGCTCCAAGGGAAATAGAAGGAATGCATAAAGGCTAGTTATCGTATATCTGCGAACAAAGGGATAGAACACCAGACAGGTAAGGAATAGGAGCAGTATCATGAGGGGCTTATATGCTAGGAGTGCTCCAAATATCGTAGACATTCCCTTCCCGCCCCTAAAGTGAAGCTCTATTGGGAATATATGCCCCATTAGTACTGCAAGTATACATAGCAGGATACCCCATGGGGCTATACTCAGACTTCTTGCCAGAAATACAGCCCCTGCCCCCTTCAAAGCATCCCCAAGAAAGGTGACCAGAAATCCCTTCTTTCCGGCGAGACGGCTGACATTCATTGCTCCGGTAACATTGGTACCGACCTTTCGAATATCTTCTTTATATAATAAGTGCGTATAGTAGTAGCCTGTATTAAAGCATCCCAGACCATAGCTGATCAGTACCGATATGATTGTCTTCATAATCATAATTAGATGCCCTCCAAGGATTGATACTAATTTCATTATATAAATTAAGTATTACCTTTTTGAGCGAAAAAGCTACAGGTACTTTTGCCATTCTTTATCGGGATCATATAATTCCACCGGGATATTACCGGCCTCCAACTGAAGGCTTTTCTTTAACAGCTTAAGCTCCTCCTCGCCCAGCAGCTGATAAACCCTCGAATATTCCTCCGCGTAGAAGCATTCCTCCAGAATTAGAATAAGATCCGCCATACTCCTTACCTTCTCACGAATCAAAGCTGCCTTATCAACAACAGAAGATAGATTATTGATCTCCTGGATTAAATCTCTCAGCTTATCATCCTCCATCGGTAAACCATCTATAAACTCCTCTACTTCTTCGCTACTGGGTTCTGTAAGAATGAAGAAACGCTCTAGGGTACCCAGTCTGCAACTATTCCAGAGACGATGGGCAAGCTCTGGAAAAGCTCCTTGAAGATAACCTTTTTCCTCTTCTGAAAGTGCAAGCTCCCTCCCCAATTGTTCGAAAGCCTTTGTCATTAAGTCTTCTACTTCTTCTTTGTCTTGGTTGGATAATCTATCTTGAAGCTCTGCTATATCTACTCTTGAGATACTTAAGTTTTCCACCTCCTTATGGAGTAAGATACAACCTATGGAATTAATCATGACCAGCTCACAAATATTAATCAACAAATGCTCCGCTTCATGATCAAAGGAGTGAAGCAGCAGGTTAATCCGCTCCATTGAAAAGCAACTTAAGATTCTTTCTTCGATACTCAAGCTCCATAAGTATTTGGCTACCAGCTCAACTCCCAGATAACCTTCTACCGGAACAAGGAGTGGATAATCTATGCTTCCCGGAAACTCATGTGCTCCAAATTCCATATTGTAATCATGGAAGAAGTCTGGGAATCCATGGAATAGGGTATCGTAATAAGCGATGCTCTCCGGTTTACGGTAATTCTTCTGAAGGTCCTTTAAGAGCATCTGGGCTTCTTTATATATTCGATCGACCTCATCCAGCCCACGGTAAAACAGAACCGACATTCTTTCCTGCTTCAATAGCTCTAATTTATTCTGAATATCAGGTACCGTCTTCAGATAAGTTCCAATCAAATAAACAACTGATTGTAACAGCTCCTGTGCCCTTTCAATCGGTATAGAGCTGCTCTCGCCATTGGTAAAGCGATCTACCTCCTTCGCCATAAGCTCTAAGAGGCTAAATTGAAGCCGTTCTACCTGATCCGTCGTTAATAGCCGCTTTGCTATAGCTTCCTCCAACAAGGCCTGAAAATAAAATCCACGGTCCAGGGTGCTCTCCTCAATTCCCAAATTACTTGCAGTAAGTGTATTCATAATACCCTCCCTTATTCCATCTCATCCCAATCCAGAAAGTCAGTATAATCATCCTCGTAACCATTTAAACTCTGGTATTCCTTGGTACCATATCGGATATCACGACAATAATTCTCCAGCATGGTTGTCTGCAATAGCTCCACATCCCCCTGACATACCTCCTCAAAATACATTCTCATGATTTTGATTAGTTCATCATCTGTCAGCTCTTCTATGGCCTCCTTCTTAAAATAATAAAAGCATTCCTGAAGCTCCATCAAAATCTCTACGTAATCCTGTTGATTCAGATATGCAGAATCAGCAAACCCAATTACCAGCTTTTGGATAACACCTCCTCCAAACTCAATCCGGCCAGTTAGCTCCAGCACCTCCCTACGATGTTCAACCAATTGATGTATCTCTTCTTCCGATAGCTGCAGACCAAAACGAGTTGTATAATCGTTACATTCACGCAACACTACTTCCGTATGACGATTTAAAAGTAATACTGGTAAAAACATACTTTGCTTATCCATAAGCTTAACTTCCTTTCTGAAAATATTTTAAAAAGGGGGTTGACATCTACCGTTATTTGTGATATGATTATTATGAAATATTATATATTTTCATCATTAGCTCCGATCAAATAATGATTATAAACTGGTATAGGGATAATGTCAATCCCATTTTTTAGTTTCTCTTTATCTCTATAGAAGAAGCTATCTATTATCGTAAATATCAAATAAATATCAAAAGCCTAATCATTTCAACTAAGAAATTGATTAGGCTTTTTAGCTATTCCATGTGATTCGATGCTTATTCTTTCATTCTTCTAAGACATATCCTCTAGCATTCCTTGATTAAGCTGATATAAAATTCAACCGTTTTCACCAGTTTATCAATCGGTATTCTCTCATTATGTCCATGGATCAAACTACGTTCCTCTTTCGTAAGCTCCATTGCCGAGAAACGGTAGACGCGATCTGTGATTCGACAATAATTCCTTGAATCACTGCAAGCCATCATCAGATAGGGAGCAACAATCGCTTGTGGCCATGTATTATGTATAACCTTGACCAGTTTCTTGTACTCCTTACAATCTGTATCAGAGCTCGGGGAGGGATTCATGCCGTTCGTAATCTTTACCTTGATGCTGTTATTATCGACCACTTTACTCAGATAGTTCTGGGCTTTTTCCATGGTATCTTCGCCCAGTAGCCTGAGATTTGCTCCTACCGTCACTTTGGTGGGTAACACATTGATGGTATCGCTACCCTCTATCATCGTGAGCGCACAGGTGGTTCTCATCATTGCATTTAATTCGCCTCCACTTAAGCGTCCAATCAGATTAAGGATCGGCTTAAAGCACCATAAGTTTGCAAAGAGGATACGATATGCAAGGCTGCTATGCCTTCCCATAGTATCAAACATAGATAGCACCGGTTTCGTCAATTGAAAATGGAATGGCCTGCTTTCAATCTTTTGAATTGCCTTTGCCATCTTACCGAGCATAGTATGGGCCGGAGGTGTTGATGCATGCCCGCCTTTCCCATCCAGAGTTATGGAAAGATTGGCCATACCCTTTTCCGCAATACCAATAAGAGCCGCCGGCTTTGTCACTCCCGGAAACACCTTCTCCACAACAGCACCGCCTTCATCCAGAACAAGAGCAGGCTTTATTCCTCTTCTCTCAAATTCACTGACCATAGCAGGGCAGGAAGGCCCAAAAATTTCTTCATCTCCGGAAAACGCAAGATAGAGATCCTGGTCCGGTATAAATCCCTGGGCAAGCAGATACTCGGTGCCCTCCATTATACCGCAGAGGGTTCCCTTCGTATCGAGAGTTCCTCTCCCCCAGATTACTCCCTCTTCAATGATGCCTTCAAAGGCTGGCTTTAACCAGCCGCTTTCATCTGCAGGTACAACATCATAATGCGACATAAGTACAGTAGGCTGATCCGAAGCTTTGCCCTTTAGATGATACAGAATACCGGTTCTACCGATAAATTCTCTGCTGCAAGCCTTATGTACATGTGGATAGCGCTCTTCGAGCAGTGCCTGAAACCGATCAAACTCCTTCCAGTCGGTTGAACCCTCATCCCAATGGGATACGGTGCGGCACCGAATCATGGAAGCCATATTATCTGCTATTGTGTCTCTGTTCAAAGAATAATTTGCTTCTTGTGCAGGTTCCTCGCTAAAGGGTCTCATTAAGATTGCTCTTATCAGTATAACAAGTACAAAGATAACAATGGTAGCTACCAACAAAAGACCAATATATTGTCCCATTCCTCTACCCCCAGTTATAGTTTATTCTTCTTATATAGAACCCTGGCTGCTCCAATAGAGATTAATGAACCGACGGGAACTAATATTCCTACGGAACCGGACAAGGAGGGAATACAGATAAATAATATTATCATAAAAAACATCGGTGCTAAGGAAATCTTCCAATTCTTACTTACATAGACTACTGCTAAGCCACCGAATAAGGAAGGAAGGATGTTCTCAAATGCCGGCTTTAAAGTCGGAGAATTGATGATTGGCGCAAGCTGTGCAAGTAATAATACACCTACTGCTATGATAATTGTAGTTACTATGGAGGAGGTCGCAACGGCTATGGTTGATATGATCTCACCCTCCTCTGTACCTGGCTTAACCTTTGCATTCTCCATTGCACTGAGTGCACTAGGCACCTTAAGACTCGTAAGATTACCTGTTACAAAAGCCAGGTAAGAACCACCGGTCCCTAACATCGGTGTAAAGGTAATAACCTCAATGGTACCTACGGTCCAAAAGATAGGGGCCACTCCTAACAAACCCTTCAGTACAGGTGTAAAACCAGGCCATGCATCATAATATATGCTTATTGCGATCGGAACACATAACAATAATACAATGGCCGTCCATATCCATAGCTTTCCATACAAATGTGATAACTCATCATACGATTTCTGTTTCATGTCCTTCTCCTCCTTATCCTATCAGCGGTGTAATTATAACAGCGAATGCCATTGCTCCAAGCATACTAATGGGCAAGGCATAGTTTTCAAGCCATTTCATCTTGAGTTTCTTAATCAACAACCCACAAATTGCCATAAGGAAAGCTGAAAACATAAGAACAAAGAAGGGAATCCATCCGGCAAAGCCACTCCGGATATCAGCAAATACCATACCTAAAAAGGCAGATATCATACCTAAGAACATAGCAGTAATAAACAAGTCCCCCCACTTATTGTCCTTAGATTTAATGGATAAAAGTCCTTTTTGAATTTTTCTTAGCAAAATCGGAACTAATATGATACTAGGCATAATACCCAGTGTCATAACCCAGGCGATTGCTGAATACACCTTGGGATCTTTTATTGTTTCTGATAAGGACACCTGAAGAGCATTCGCCGTCGTTGTGGCAGCGGGCAGCTCATAGGTTATTGCTCCGATTACGCTGAGTCGTATCCAGGGCAAGGGTAATCCAAGGAATTTAGATAAGGTTATAACACCAAGTAAAATCGATATGGCGGGTGCTATGGTAAATATGGCTGTGGACACTATGGTTCTGCGAACCTGATTCATATCCATTCCGATTTTCTTAGCCCTTCGGTAAGCTCGAACTAAGAAAAAAAAGGATTGCACGATAACAAATAGAATAACGATAGTCGCTATTACATAGAGAAAGCTGCTGTTTGGATCAAATTTCATATAGTTTGTTTCCTCCAATCTTTGTGTTCTTTCATCACCTTATGATGATGGCCTGACTGCTAATGCTTCGAAGGCAGACTCTGAGAACAATAAACCAAACATTAATAAAATTGGTGCTGCGATATCCAGTACAACCATTGCAATCACATATGGCAGTTCCTTCTTAGTAAGCTTTGCTTCCTTTCGATCCTTAAGTCCGCAATCTCCAACAAAGCGAACTACAAGCATTCCTAATCCTGCACCCAGATATAATAGTGCACTTTTATTACGATACATAAATCATTCCGTTCTGCTACTAAAAAGCGATACATTTCCTATAACAGCTTCTTTAAAAGCTTTATATGATCCTTATAAGGAGGATATCTCAGCGGTACATCAAGCCAGTTTGCTTTCTTTAAGACACTTTTCTTATGAGAAAAGGTGTCAAAGCTGGCCTTTCCATGATACCTGCCCATACCACTATCCCCTACACCTCCGAAGGGCATATGAGAGGTTGCAAGATGCATGACTACATCATTAATGCAACCGCCACCATAGGAAATGCTGTTGATGATCTTTCTTTCATTTTCCTTCTTAGTGGTAAAATAATAAAGTGCCAGAGGCTTAGGTCGCTTGTTCACCATCGTAATAACTTCGTTTAAATCCTTAAACTCCAATACCGGCAGGACTGGACCGAAGATTTCTTCAGCCATAACCGGACTCTTCCAGCTTATATGATCAAGTATGGTTGGTGAGATTTGATTCCTCTCTCGGGAAGAAGAACCTCCAATAAAGATACTTTCATTTTTGATTAAGCCCAAGAGTCGATCATAGTGTTGCTCATTGATGATCTTAGGGAAGCTCTCATTAAAGCAAGCATCTTCCCCGTAGAATTGTCTAATGTACTTTTTCATACGCTTAAGTAGCTCTGCTTTTACACTATGATGTACAAGAAGATAATCCGGTGCTACACAGGTCTGACCGGAATTAAGGAATTTACCCCATACGATCCGTCTTGCTGCTAATTCCAGATTAGCTGTTTCATCCACAATACAGGGACTTTTACCTCCTAGCTCTAAGGTTACCGGTGTCAGATGCTCTGAGGCAGCCTTCATGACGATTTTTCCTACCGCCACACTGCCGGTAAAGAATATATAGTCAAACTTATGCTCTAGTAATGACTGGTTCGCTTCTCTCCCTCCCTGTATCACTGACACATATTTCTTGGGAAATACCTCTGATAGTATTAATTCGATTACAGCAGAGGTATTGGGCGAATAGTTCGAGGGCTTAACAACTGCACAATTTCCCGCTGCGATTGCGCCTGCCAAGGGGGCGATCGCTAATTGAAATGGGTAGTTCCAAGGAGACATGATTAGAACAACACCATAAGGCTCAGAATATATCCTACTCACAGCAGGAAAATTAGTAATCGGCGTCCTTACCTGGCGTGGTCTGGCCCATCCTCTCAGATGCTTACTTAAGAAACGTATTTCCTCCAACACAATCCCTATTTCGGTTGCATATGTCTCAAAAGGCGCCTTATTTAAGTCCTTTTTAAGTGCCTCCATTATTTCCTTTTCATGCATTTGAATTCCATGCTCGAGTCTTTTTAAATACTCTAATCTATGACTGATACTTTTTGTCTTGCCTGAGGCAAAATATCGCCTATGCAACTCTAATGTTGATGCTATATCCTTCATTAGTATTCCTCCTGTCGGTAATCAAGATAATAAAATGACTGGCATGTAGCTTGTCTATCCAATACATGCCAATTATCTATTTTCTTCTATTGTAGCTCTTTCAATAATTATTTTCAATCTAATTGTAAAATAATGAGAACAAGGTATTATCCTATCATCATTTCTAGATAGCTAGGAACAGTAACAAAAAAGAACCGGATGGTTACAAGGAATGCAACCCTTCCGGCTCATTTGAAACATTATTTTTTACCCAAACTATCTAGAATATCTTTTATCTGTGCCTCTTTCCGCTTACTTCTCCAGTTAACTATTGCTGTGTTCCCTACATCAGCACCCATCCTTAAACAGGTGTTTTTCATCTGCTTAATTGCATTATTTCCACCCATCCAGCTAAAAGGAAATGCCTGAGTAACGAAAAGATCTATCTTCTGTCCTTTCAGAGACGAAACCTTACTCAAATAAGCAGCTAATACTGGAGATATGGAAAATCCCCTTACGGGAGCACCTAAGATCACAAAATCATAACCACTGATATCCGGTTCCGGCTGGAACTGGATACGGTTAATATCAATCTCGTTCTTATCCTCTCCACCTACCGGCTCGAGCTTTTTTAATTCAACAGTATGCCCATCCCTTTGAAGCTTTTGTGCTAACTGTTCAGCAACTGATAATGTATTACCGGAATACGAATGTACAAATAATCCAATTTTCATTAGCTACCCCCAATATTTATCAAAATTAACAATTTCAATCAACTCTTTGTAGCATTATGTAGTCCATTCCGTCTGTAAACCCTTTAATGGTATAACCTTTATTTTATCTCATTTGCAATAAAATGCTATAATAACCGCAGATTTTTAATCTTATTTTAATCTTCTTTGAAGACAAAAACCAAAGAGGCTGTCTAACTAGGAATTTTGCGGCAGCCTCTTTTTGGTAATTATATTAATTTTTTTCCTGCTGAAAGCTTTTCAATTGAGTTCTCAATCCGAGCCTTTCTTGTCTCTTCCTTCTTAGCCTCTGTAATCCAGAGTACGTATTTCCTTTTCGCAGTAAATGATAGCTTTTCATAAGTAGCGAAGGCTGACTCGTTCTTAATTAGGACTTCCATAAAGTCAGCTGGTGCCTCCACCACTCTCTCTTCTTCATCCTTTTCAATGATGACCCTCACGAGGTCTCCCGGCTCCTTGCCGATTTGTTTTCGAAGAGCCTGAGTCATGCCTAACATGTAACAGCCACCCATTCGTACAAGAGAACCACGATACTGAACCCCATCAAAAGTCGCTAAGACCTTCACTCGTTTTGCTCCAAATACTTTTTCCACATCAAAAGGCGGCTCTATATATGCTCCATTAATGCCTTCTACCTTTTTAATTACTGCCTCAAATTCTTGTCTCAAATAGATACCTCCAACATAGGAAGTATAAATCCTATGTATGCTAACATCAGATAAGCTTCTGATCCTTTAGAAGATTCATTACGGGAACATTATAGGTAATATCCTGGGGAGTATACTTAAGCTTGTCCTCTTCCACCGGCTTATCCTTCTGCTCCTCCTCTTCCTCTATAAGTAAATTCAAGAACTTCAGATAATCCTCATAGGAAAATATAGCATCCAAACTTTCCAAAAGGCTATCCGAATCACTGACACTATTTGCTATAAGAAAAGCATAATTATCCTGAACCGGAGCTGGTGCAGCAATCTCCCTAGCCTGATTATTCGAACCATCTGCAGCGTTGACGTTAACATATGCGCCGCCTGTGTTCAAATCCTGATTCATATAATTCATGACCTTCTTCACATAATTCTGAGTCTCTTTGAAGGGAGGTATTCCTCCATACTTCTTAACATTACCACTTCCGGCATTATAAGCAGCCAATGCAAGCTTTGTGTCCCCATTATATTTTTTCAGCAGGTCGGAAATATACTTTGCTCCACCCATTATGTTCTGTTCCGCATCAAAGGAGTCGGTGACTCCTAAGGACTTTGCTGTTGCAGGCATTAATTGCATTACGCCCTGTGCACCGCAGCGTGATACTGCCTTCGGGTCAAAATTAGATTCTGCCTTGCCGATTGCTTTCAGAAGCTCGACGGACACATTATTCTTCTTTGCTGCCTTGTCAAATATTTCGTCTAAGGTTTTTGTCTCACCGAGCAAGGATGAAAAATGATTATTATCATTGATTTTTTTCAGTGTATTTATACTTTGGGTATTTGTTGCATCAACCTTATTTATTACATTTATTTCAGCCATTTCATCACCTTTTATGCTGCATCTGAGCAGCTTATTATAATTATAAACTCCAGTTACTGGTTTAGGTAAATTGATCAGCACCTTAGTTAATATATATCCTCTCTCCTATTCTATTATATTTTCTCCTATTAATCAACAAGATATATCATAATATCCTACCATTATCCTATTGTTGCTATAAATTCCCATTAATGATATTAATAAACTACGGAATATCCATCTACTTTGTATGGCATAATCATCTGAATCAAAGATGCTCTTTCTTCACATTAGGTACTTGTTTTCATGTATAATTATGTAGTACAATAAGAACAATGTAGTTTTTATGGTGTCATGCATAAGCTTTTAACGCTTATGGTATAATAATGTACTTTATATTTTTAGGAGGTTTAAATTATGTATTGTGTACAGGAAATAGCACCAAAAGTGTTTTGGGTCGGAGGCAGTGACAGACGTTTAGCTCTGTTTGAGAATATGTTCCCCCTTCCAAACGGTGTTGCATATAATTCCTATTTAATTATGGACGAAAAAACAGCATTAATTGATACCGTCGATCGCTCTATCAGTGATCTTTATGTAGACAATGTAACCCATGTCCTCGGAGGTCGTGATCTTGACTATCTAATTATTAATCATATGGAGCCGGATCATTGCGCCAATATTGAAGAAATTGCCCGCAGATATCCCAATGTAAAGATTATCGGTAACAAAAAGACCTTCCAGTTCATTGAGCAATTCTATGATATGGATCTTAAGTCAAATTACCAGGAGATCAAAGAGGGCGATGAGCTGTCTCTGGGAACGAATACTCTTCGTTTCTATATGGCTCCTATGGTACATTGGCCCGAAGTCATGGCGACCTATGAGGTCAGCCAGGGAATACTGTTCTCTGCGGATGCCTTTGGCTCCTTCGGTGCAGACGCAGGTAACCTCTTTGTCGATGAACTAGATGAAAAGGATATCGATGAAGCCAGACGCTATTATGCAAACATAGTTGGACGCTATGGTCAGCAGGTTCAGGCCTTATTTAAAAAGCTGGACGGCATACCGATTAATATGATTTGTGCTCTTCACGGCCTTATCTGGCGAAAGGAGGATATTGCTTACATCCTTGATAAATATGATAAATGGAGCCGTTACGAGCCGGAGAAAAAGGGTGTTGTTCTGGTCTACGCTTCTATGTATGGCAACACCGAGAATGTCATGAATGTCTTGGCCAATAAACTAGCAATTCGTGGTGTTCGTGATATGAAGATGTATGATGTATCAAAAACCCATCCATCCTATATCATCTCCGATCTTTGGAAATACAGCAACATGGTAATCGCATCCCCTACCTATAATATGCATTTGTATTTTGGTATGGATGCTCTGCTTAAGGACCTTGCCGTACTTGGACTGAAAAATCGTAAGGTATCCATCATAGGAAATCATTCCTGGGCAAGTGCAGCTATGAAATCCATGAAGGAACAGATTGAAGCAATGAATAATATGGAGATCGTCGGAACCCCCCTTGATATCCGCTCAACGATAAAAGCAGATAAAGAATCTGAATTAGATGAGTTAGCAGATGCCATCTATGAATCCCTTCAAAAATAATATAATAATTCTTAAAAAGTTTTCACGATAAATAATTGATATAATATAAGAGCAACAGCATCCCAGAATACACTGTTAGACAAACAGATTGGGATGCTGTTGCTCTTATTAAGGAATTTGACGACTAATTCTCTATTACATCCTTACATATGTATCAGTAGTAATTACCTTGGCAAATACAGGCTGCAAGGATGCCATAAACACTTTATGAACCAAATCCGCCGATATTATTTCATCCTGATATACTAAGGACTTGGTTGCACAAGCATCTTCGATCAAGGTTACCCGATATCCATAATCCTGTGCTGCCCGCACCGTAGTATCAATACACATATGTGACATCATACCTGCAATCACAAGCTCCTGTATGCCATCCGTTTTCAATACCTCCAGCAGCCTAGTCCCAAGAAAAGAACTGGGATAGTTCTTCTCAATCACTATTTCATTCGGCATCGGAGAAACACTATGATAAAAGGCTCTTAGATCATCAACCGTTTCCTGATACCCTGTAGTATCAAACAGATGCTTAACATGGATTACCGGCAGGTTATTCTGTCTGAAATGTAGTAAAAGTCTGGCTGCATTCTCTGCTGCTTGCTCGGGATTGCTTAATTTATATCTTCCTTCGGTAAAATAAATGTTTTGAATATCAATTAGAACCAGTGCAGAACTCATGATAGACCTCCAATTATTCCTAAGATAAGAATACTATAGCAAATCTTTGTACACATGTAAATCAATTACATACTTCAACCGCTCCAAAAACTGGTTAGAATGCTCTGATATCCAATGGCGTAAGCAAACGATTTATTTTGATTTTTTATGGTTCCAATTAGTAAACTTACTTCTTTTCTCTTTTAGCGTTCCATCCGCTGTCATTCTATATTTTTTCTTAGATGAGACAGCTTCTGTTCGCTGATTGCGGTTTTTATTTTTATCCTTCTGCACTACAATGCCAGAGTTGTCTGCAGTCTTATGTGGTATAGTCTGCTTCGCTGCAGCTCTAACCGGCTCTCTCCTCGGCTGTGTGTTCTTAATTGCAGGGAATTCATTCCTTAAAGGATAGGGATGCTCCTCTACCTCCTTAAGCCTTTTTCCGATTAGCTGTTCTATATCGGCCAGCAAAGGTTTCTCATCATAATCACAGAAGGAAATGGCTACTCCATCAAGTCCTGCTCTACCGGTACGTCCAATACGATGCACATAGGTCTCGGGAACATCCGGTAAATCATAATTAATCACATGAGACAGCTCATCGATATCAATACCGCGGGCTGCAATGTCGGTAGCGACTAAAATACGAAGCTTCTTGCTCTTAAAGTTACTTAAAGCATTCTGACGGGCTCCCTGGGATTTGCCTCCATGAATAGCCTGAACCGTAACCTTTTCCTTAGATAACTGCTTAACGATACGATCTGCACCGTGTTTCGTTCTGGTAAATACCAGCGCTGATTTAATCTCCTTGTCTTTTAGGATATGCAGCAATAAATCCTTTTTATTAGGCTTATCAACATAATACAGATACTGCTGAATGGTATCTACGGTTGAAGATACCGGCGTTATCTCTACCTTCGCGGGCCGCTTCAGTATAGTATTCGATAATGCTGCTATATCAGCCGGCATAGTGGCCGAGAAAAGAAGAGTTTGCCTACTACTCGGCGTTCTTGCAATAATCTTCTTCACATCGTTAATGAATCCCATGTCAAGCATACGGTCTGCTTCATCTAAAATAAGAATCTTTATATTTTTTATATCAACATTTCCTTGTCCAATTAAATCATTCAACCTACCCGGTGTTGCTACCAGAATATCCACGCCCTGCTGTAATTTCTCTTCCTGCGGCTTCTGAGATACACCGCCAAAGACGACACAGTATTTCAATTTCGTATATTTCCCATAGGTGCAAAAGCTTTCATAGATCTGTAGGGCAAGCTCCCTAGTGGGAGTAACTATAAGAGCCTTTATATTCTGTTCGGTAGGGTGACTTTGTCTTTCTTCACTAAGTAGCTGCAGGGTTGGTATAGCAAATGCTGCTGTTTTTCCAGTACCAGTCTGAGCGCACCCCAGCAGATCTCTACCGTCCAAAATAAAAGGAATCGCTTTTTCCTGAATCGGTGTCGGAATTTCGTAATTTTCTCTTTCTAAAGCCTTTAAAATTGGCGGTATAACCCTTAATTCTGCAAATTGCATATGTTCTCCTAACTATTGTTGTATTATCTCTACAAGTATTTTATCTTCTAAATCAGTATAATCGATAAATTACAATAGTCAAGGTAACTTTATGTATAAACGTTAAGCATTAAGCAGAACATGCTTCATTGTCATACTTATTAGTTATTATTTGAAGCACAGTAGCCTCTTGTAATCAATCCCTCCGGTATCTTTTCTATCTCCATATAAGGTCGTGGATCCATTTTATTATAATTCGGCTGTCTATTAAGCTTAATACTAGCGAACCTGACAGGAAGCCCTGCACTGGCATAAAAATCAGCCCCATCCTGTACTTGAAAATGCAAATGTGGTTCCGATGAGTTTCCTGTATTCCCACAGGTAGCAATTTTTTGACCTCCCATAACCTTATCGCCAACCTTTACAACCATACTATCTTTTTTTAGGTGGGCCAGGGTACTGTACTCATCTTCATTATGCTTAATGATAATATAATTGCCGGCTATATGCTTTGCCCGACTGAAAAATTTGCCATTTCCTAGGATTAGACTGTCATCCGATTCATTTGCTATCTCTACGACTACACCATCAGCTGGAGAGAGAATCGCCTTATCATAGCAATAATAGCTTTTTACATCTTTAGGGTCACCTGTGTATGATTGGCCGCCTTCATCCATCAGGAGGAAATCATAAGCGTAGCGTTGTGTTGGAATATCCCAAGAATGGGAAAATTCCTTTGTAAAGCAGCCATTTACAATTGTCCATGAGCCTTCAAAAGGTAATGTAAATCGTGTCTTGCTTGTATAGGTATCAACATCAGGTGCATGGTTCCCATATTTTTTATTTACTTTAATGATACCAAGTATCTGTAAAAACGAACACTTAAAGACAGAAAATTCCAAAGCAACTTCCACAAATACTAATAATCCCAGCAAGCATAGCCAGTTAAAGGCCTTCACATGAGTGAAAAAAGCCAGAACCAGTCCTACAACTCCTACATACTTGGCATACTTACAAAATACATACAGTCTGTATTTCCTCACCTTTTCTTCCTCCATATTATCTGATCATTAATTCTTCAGAATGATGCCTCTTTATTATAACTAACATTTGTAGATTTGCAAAGAATATAATGGCAAATTATAGGAGGTTGTAATCATCCGGCGTACCCCAGTTCTCAAAGCGATTGTATTCGGGATGCTCTGAATCAAAGTAGATCCATATCGGTGCACCGCCGAGTTGTGGATGAGCTGCAAATAGACCTCTATCACCATACCTGATTGCCTCTAAAGCTAATGGCAGCTCCCGTCTAAAGATCGAATTACGTACACTGGGATTACCTAGCAGACCGTTTACATAAACATAAACATAAAGAAATAGAAGGTCTTTATCCATGCGCCATTCTGCAAGGACCTCATCTCTTAGGGTATTTACTTTTTCATATGCAAACTGCAGACCAATGGTAAGATAAAGGTCTGCAGTGTTATCTGAGTGTGTCAAGGTATACTTACGTTCTAATACAGGCTGTGTTGTAGTAACATCAGGTCTGAACTCAACAAATAATTTATCCGGATTGAGATTATTCAATGTATTACTCCCTTATAACAGTCTATGAACCCCACAGGGAAATTCATGAATTATATTATTATATGCACTCCGACTGTCTTCTGCCTACTTATCATTATACCATCCTAAATCTCGTACCTAATAAAACTTATATTACTTGCTCAGGTCCACATTTCTTACCTTGTCTCTTACATAAAGAACTAAGTTAGGTGATACCGATACCTCATCCAAGCCCATTCGGATAAATTCTTCGATTAGTGTAGTATCTGCACCAAGCTCACCACAGATCCCTACCCAGCACCCTTCCTTATGTCCATTGTCGATTACCATTTTAATCATTCTTAGCACAGCAGGATGATGGGCATCATAAATAGGATCCAGCTTTGGATTCTGTCTATCGATTGCCAAGGTATATTGTGTCAAGTCATTGGTTCCGATACTAAAGAAATCCACCTCCTTAGCCAGTAAATCGCTGATCATGACAGCGGCCGGTGTTTCGATCATGACCCCCTGTTCTATCTCCTGAAACGGTATTCCCTGCATCGTAAGCTCATCTTTGACGGATTGCACAATTTCTTTAATCTGCTTTACCTCATCAACGGATATAATCATCGGATACATAATCGCTACTGTACCATGTATGCTTGCACGATAGATGGCACGAAGCTGCGTCCTGAATATGTCCGGTTGGTTTAAACAGATTCGAATAGCCCTGTAGCCCATGGCTGGATTCTCTTCTTTCTCAAGGCCGAAGTAATCCACCTGTTTATCGGCTCCAATGTCCAGGGTACGAATAATTACTTTTTTACCTGCCATAGTCTCTAGTACTGTTTTATAGGTTTGGTACTGTTCCTCCTCGGTCGGAAAAGTATGCTTTTCCAGATATAAGAATTCACTCCGGAACAGTCCAATCCCTCCGGCATCATTTTGAAGTGCTGCAACCACGTCGGAGACACTACCGATATTGGCATAAATATCGATTTTCTTTCCATCCTTAGTCACATTTTCTTTGCCCTTTAGCTCCAGCTGAAGCTTCTTCTTTTGAATATCCAGCTGCTGCTTTTCTTTCATGATATCAGTAATTGCCCTTGTGGGTTCTACAACAAATACACCCTCGTATCCGTCTACAATAGCAGGCTTGTCATTACAATCCTCATCATATTCCACGCCAATTAAAGCAGGGATATTCATCATCCTTGCCAGAATTGCTGTATGAGAATTGGTTGAGCCCTTCCTTGTCACAAATGCCAATACCTTGGTTTTATCCAGCTGCAAGGTCTCACTTGGTGCCAAATCATCTGCTACCAATATATAAGGCTCATCCGATTGTAAACTGTGATCCCCTCTTCCCTGTAAGATCTTAATCAAGCGGTTGGATATATCCTTTATATCCGCAGCACGTTCTTTTAGATACTCATCGTCCATAGAAGCAAACATTTCTGCAAAATTATCACCGGCGGAGGCTACTGCATATTCAGCATTTATTTCTTCGTTCTTAATCATATGAATTACAGAATCAACATAATCCTGGTCATCGAGCATCATTTGATGAACCTCGAAAATCATAGCATTCTGCTCTCCTACTTCAACCACTGCTTTTTCATATAGCTCCTGCAATTCTTCTTTTGCCTGCTCTCTCGCCTCATTCATACGTAGTATTTCGGCATCTACATCCGAAATATGCTTTCTTCGTACCTGACCTTCGTTTTTACCAAAGAGAAGTGCTTTACCGATCGCAATCCCACCAAATACACTCTTTCCATTATATTTTTGCATAATTTGCCCTCCAGGCTCTGAGTATATGCGCCTACATTTATTTCCAGAACATAAATCTTAGTGAGATGATGACTATTACAAGATTTCTTTGACATAATCCTCGAGTGCTGTAAGAGCCTCATCTTCATCTTCACCGGAGATTTCAAAGGTTATTGTCGATCCCTGCTTCGCTTGTAGACTCATAATTGCGAAGATTTTTTTTGCATCTGCAGTTTTACTGTCTTTCTTTATAGTGATATTGGATTTAAATGCTCCTGCTTTCTTTACTAAAAGTCCTGCCGGTCTGGCATGAATTCCAAGCTCATCTTTGATGATATAACTAAATTCTTTCATTTTATACCCAATCCTTTCAGTTTTACAGGCTTATTCTATGTGGGAATAAGCGAAATAAGTAAATATATAATATTCCTTCTGCATTTTATTTTTTGTAAAAGTACTATTTTTAATCCTTAATTTATCATCTAATTTTATTACGACTGTTAGATATCGCATAATAAATATTTTATCTCTGGTATCACTTACCTCCATTGTGGTCAATCACTGCACCATGGAATTTCTTGCTGGTACCACGGCTCTGGTGTATCTGCAAATAATTAACCTGGGCTATTCATGATGACAATACAACGATACTTTGTATCATAAATAACTCAGGTTAATTGACTTTCCCTCCTAATTCTATTGTACACGGAATATTTTTTCTTCTGTTTTTACAGGAGCCTTTTTCAGAAGCTTAAACTCATTATAATCATCCGTATTGGTGATTATAACAGGAGTCACTGTCCGGAAACCTGCATCCTTTATTACTTTAAGATCTACATAACCGATGATCTCACCCTTCTTTAAAAGATCACCATCCTGCACTTTAATATCATAACCCTTTCCATTCAGTGCAACCGTATCGATGCCAATGTGTATCAAGAGCTGCAAATTACCATGGCTTAACCCTATGGCGTGTTTGGTATCAAAAACCGTCTCTACTTTACAATCAAAGGGTGCCACTACCTTGCCGTCTGTCGGATCAATCGCGAAGCCTTTCCCTAACATTTCTTCGGAAAATACTCCGTCTCCGATTTCTGCCAAATCCATCACCCTACCACTTAGCGGTGAACAGATGATTATTTCCTGACCTGCAGCATTGACCTGGTCTCCCTTAGCCTCATTTTCTTTACTAGCCATTTTTGTAGGTGCTGAAGCCTTTTTCTCAGATCCCGTTCCGCCATTTGCCAAATACTCGTCCAGATTTGATTTTATAATTGTTACTCTCGGCCCATAAATCACCTGGACCCCGGTTCCTTTATGGACGACACCTGCAGCTCCCGTTGATTTTAATATATCGTCTTTCACTTTATTACCATCCACTACAGTGATCCTTAATCTGGTTGCACAAGCATCAACATCACTGATATTAGCCTTTCCACCAAGTCCTTGGGTAATGACAGCCGATAAGTCATCCTCTTGATTGGAGCTATTATCCTTTGCTGTATTCTTCTTCTTTTCATAATCGGCTCTCGTATACAGCTTAGTTTCCTCACTGTCCTCTTCTCTACCCGGTGTCTTCAGATTCAATTTCACAATCAAGTAACGAAATAGTATATAATATACTAAAAAATAGACAATTCCCGCCGGAATGACAAGCAGCCATGAGGTCTTTCGATTACCCTGCAAGATACCAAACAGAAATAAATCAATGAAACCGCCGGAAAAGGTTAAGCCTACGGCAATATTCAATGCCTGGGCGATAGCATAGGCCAGTCCGGCTAAGAGCGCATTAATACCAAATAAAAGTGGAGCTACGAACAGGAATGAGAACTCAATTGGCTCGGTAATACCCGTCATAATAGAGGTTAATGCGGCTGAAAACAAAAGACCGTATACCTCTTTTCTCTTCTCAGGTCTGGCACAGCGGTAAATCGCCAAGGCCGCTCCCGGTAAGCCAAAGATATAAATAATAAATTCACCAGTGAAAAATCTGGTTGCTAACGTAGAGAAATGGGTTGTTGTAGGATCAGCCAGCTGCGCAAAGAAGATATTCTGAGCACCTACGATACTTTCTCCCGCAATCTCCATGGTTCCTCCAATTGCGGTCTGCCAAAATGGCAAATAGAATACATGATGCAAGCCAAAGGGGATTAAGAGTCTCTTAATCATACCATAGAAAAAGGTTCCAATCAGACCTGAGGTTTGTACAAAACCACCCAAAGCATTGATACCAGCCTGGACTGGTTGCCACAGATAAAACATTAAAATTCCTACAAAGGTGAATACTATTGTACTGATAATAGGAACAAATCTGGTACCTTGGAAAAAAGCGAAGGCAGCCGGTAGTTCAATCTTGTAAAATCGATTATGCAGGGCTGCTACACCAAGACCAACGATTATACCACCGAAGGCACCCATCTGCATCGAGGTCATACCCATAACGGTACCTGTAGCCCCGCTCAAAAAGGCCTCTGAGCCACCGTAAATCGCTATCATACCACTAATTGCAGAATGCATTACAAAAAAGGCTATCATAGAGGCTAATGCTGCAACCTCCTTTTCTTTCTTAGCCATACCAATTGCGACGCCAACAGCAAAGATCAATGGCAGGTTGTCAAATATAACACTACCGCATTTACTCATAATCGTTAAGACATTGTAAATCACCGTACCCGGTCCCATAATTCCTAACAGATTATAAGTAGCCAGTGTAGTTTCATTCGTAAAAGAGCTTCCTAAGCCCAGAAGTAGTCCGGCTACCGGCAGTACCGCAACCGGAAGCATAAAGGAACGTCCTACTCTTTGCAATACACCAAATATTTTATCTTTCATCGTTGTCCTCCAAAAGCATATTGATATCTTATTTATTCCTCATTTTAGCAAATAAGATACTTCATACACAAAAAAAGACCACAAACAAACATTAATACCTATTCTAGTCGAATAAGCATAAATCTTGTCTGCGGTCTTCCCTCCCTCGTTGCTTAAACAAGGGATTGTTTCTCGAATAACCGTTCAAATTCAGAATATGCATGTTTTAATACACTTTCTTCAAATTCCTGGTAAGCATTAATAAATGCAATACCTCTTTCCGTAAGCATTGTATTTCCACCTTTACTGCCTCCTTGTTTTCTTTCCACTATGGCATATTCTAATTTCTCCTCCAAATCGTTGATAATCACCCACGCTTTACCATAGGAGAGCGCCATCAGATCGCATGCTTTCCGTACCGATCCGGTAGTGCCAATTAAATATAGTAAAAGCTTCGCTCTTGAATCAAAAAACGTCTTCTCTTTTTCTATATATATCTTAACAAACGAATTAAGGATGGATCGATTATGTTCTGCAAGCCTTGCATGAAGCTGTTCTTCATTATGAACACTGAGAGTAATTCCCTCATCATCCACCGAAAGTCGCTGATGCTTTGACTTTAAGCTTGCTATAGCCCCCCTCAACCCATCATTCCCATCATAGGACAAAAGCTTATCTATAATCGTGTGATTCAAAACAATCGGATGACCACCCCTCCCGTGATAGGATGGTGTTACAATACTGGCATCACAATTTATCAATTTTTTTAGCGTACTTGGTGTAAACATTGGGGAGTTAACAGGTGTAAAAACAATTTTTTCACACTTATCCTTCAAATAATTCATCCCTATCTTCGCGGACTCGAGGAGCTGTGGTTTTTCACAATGCTCATTGCGGATGAAAATCAGCCCATGAGAAGCAAGCTGATATTTAACCTCGTCCTCATCCGCTCCGGTGATGATTACTATGGGAAAAACACCAGCCTGCTGATAGGTAATGACAATTCGCTTGATAATCGGGATAGAGCCAAGCTGCAGTAAGGGTATTGCATCTTTTTTGCTGGCAGCGGCTATGATTCCGCCAACACGGCTTATATACATGACTTCACACCTTCTTATAATAATACCTATATGTTAATTGAATCATAGCAGATAAGCAAGTTGTTTTCAAAAGCAATTCCACACCGCATAGCCTATGCTTCACCAAAATTAGTCTCAGCTCCTAGACCACTACTTACTCTTCTTCGATAATAATTGATCCAAATATATAGATTTAAACTGCCTACTAGCCATCAATTGCTTCAGTGGTGGTAACTTTAGTATTACTCCAAGTACTGCCGCCATGGCACGATGATTGGCAAATGCCTGGTTATCAAATATGAGATTTTGAAGGGTTCCTTTCTCGATTGCTTGTAGAACAAATCTATGGGTACTATTCACCGGTGTGATGACATGAATCTCTCTTCGTACTAATTGAATGGCAGCTTTTGGACAACTTCGTACGCATACACCACAGCCAAGACATACATCATGATCTACTTCTGCTGCCACTCTACCCTCTTTGTCTTTTTGTGTAGATATGGCTAATACCGGACACACCTTTTCACATTTACCACAGCCTACACATTCCTGCGAAATTCTAGGTATATAATTGGTAGTTGCCACCGGTTGCATTGGGCTAAACTTTCTCGCTGCCTGTAAGGCTTCGCAACAACAGCCGCAGCAATTACAGATAAAGGCCGGGTCTTCCCGAACATTCTCTCCGATCTGAACCAGATTAGCTGCATAAGAACGTTCTAATACATCCATTGCCTCCTTCTTATCAATTAATCTCGCATGCTGTCCATTTTCTGCAAGAGAACGGGCCACATTACCAAAGGTGAGGCAAACATCTAAGGGGGCATTGATTTCGCATGGGTGGTCTGCATGTAGCATCTTATGTCTACAATAACAAGTTCCAAGACCTATATGAGAGGCTTCCTCAATAATGTGACTTGCTCTCTCATAATCTAAAATATGAAGCGTGTTGTCATTGGTCAAAATCGGCTCCTGTACATAAACTCGTCCCAGATGAGTCTCTGTTGCATAAAATAAATCCTTTACAAAATCCTCTTCTACATTCATATATTGATAATACAGCTGACTTAAGTATTTCTGATCAATATCACCTCTGGTACGCATTAATGCAAATTCAATAAACCCTGCCATTGGCGGTGGCATTACAAATCGACGTACCCCTTTATAAAAGGAATCTACAAGTAACGCCTTCTCGCAAAGATGCTCTAAAAAAGCTTCTGCCTTCCGTTCACTGGTATTCCAGATTCTTGCTGCTTTTTTTGCTGTAAATGGCCGAATTGGTAATAGCGCAACCCTCTTGGCTTCCCTTTCGGTATATAAAACCTGCAGAATTTTATATAGGGTATCCGATGGAGGAGCCCCTTGTGTAAACCAATTGATTCTCTCTTCTAAATTCTTATAGGCATCTTTACTTGTAATATGTCCCATGGATTCCCCTTCCGAATAATAAGTTGTATCGACTTAACTACACGCCGCTTTTCTTGTTATCGATAAGCCTTTTTCAATATCTCCATATACTTTCAATCTCATATATTATGCTTATCCAATAACCATTATATCCCATATTGTAAATAACATCAAAATAATTTACTTTTTATTCAAAATATCAGCTTCGCAGATATTTTATGAATCATGTATTAAAAACGCACCCATTTTTAATTACAAAAATGAGTGCGTTCCATGTTCCCTTATTTCCTTTTTTCTTCATTTTATATCAAACAGCATTTCAATTATTGTCTTCTATTATTCTAATGCTGGCTCCCGAAGGTAGCGCACCCACAACGGCTTTTTCCCAAGGGGCTCCTATTACGGTATCTAATATCACGATTTCCCCCTTGTCTTCCTGTGATCTAATTAATCTCCCACATCCTTGTTTCAATTTTAATCCCATTTCAGGATAATCTACTGTGGTGACTGGATCTAATCCTTGTTCCCTTGCCTCTTTACGTTGTACTTCAATGAGAGGATCCAGAGAAGGAAAGGGTAGTTGCCAAACCACAAGTAAAGTTAGTGCATCTCCAGGAACATCGATTCCTTCCCATAAATTTGCACCAATCAATACTGAAGTCTCTTCCTCTCGAAACTTTCGGACAAGATATCCTCGTTCCCCTTCATCTTCATACAAAACATCAAATGATAACTGGTACCCCTTTAATTTCCTTTTGATTTTTCTTACTTGATTCAGTGAATTTGTATGTACTAGAGCTCGACCCCCATTTTTATTCAATAAAGATACTAATATTTCAACTCCCTGGCTAAACCGCTCTTCAATAGGATTTGAGAACTTGGTCAAATAGACAACCACTTGTTTTTTTAAATCAAAAGGACTTCCCACGGTAGACTTGGATGTATTTTTCAACCCAAGTGTACGTCTAAAACAGCTAAAGTCTCCTTGATTACTTAATGTTGCAGAAGTAAACACCACAGGTAATCTCTTTTGAAATAATTTCTGGTCCAACATTTCATTTATATTCCTAGGAACAACCCAGAAGCTGCCATCCCGCCCATCAACCCAGGTGATTGTATCAGTACTCTTATTTCTACAGAATCGATGTAATGCCCTTATGGCTCTTTCAATTTGTCCTTCATATCCTTGAATGTCGCTTACTGATAAAGACTCAAAATATAGTTCTTGCTCAATTTGCATCTCCAGAAGTATATGGTCTAATGCTTTACGAAAGGCATTTGCTGCTGTTAGTAAGGTATCATTTATTTGAAGGGATTGTCGCTGTGAACATTCATCGGTTATGATATAGCTTTCTAGATATGCAAAAAAATCATCAGAGGCTTGTTCCAATACCATGGTAGCTAAACTCAATGCCGCTCTAGCTCCTTGTATTTCTTCCAGGGAAAGAATGATATTATCTATTTCCTCCTTATTAATATGATGTCCTGCCTGCATAGCAGCAGGAAGCAATATCTTATGTCCCTCATCAAAAATAACTGCTGAATAACTTGGTAGTATAGGCAAATTCCCATTTGCAATCCT
>JAEYOQ010000034.1 GCA_023411555.1 Bacillota bacterium | reverse complement strand
TAGATTTCCACATCTTATTAGATCTTCTATGAGAATGACTCACAGCGATTCCAAAGTGAGCACCTTTATCACATATTGAACATTTAGCCACCGAAAGCACCTCCTTAGGTTTAATTATAGACCCAATTGGCCCTACAAACAAATTTATTCTATCAGAAGATGAAATATATTGCAAGCATAAATTTGCATACAGGGTAAAAGATTAGGATAAAAAGTAGAGAAATCCCACTTATCTCGTAATAAAAGGCTAAAAATTCAACTTAACTATCACCAAATAAGTGTCATCCCAAAGCAAAGGCCGAGTGCTCCTACTCGTGCATTGTAGTTTCTGTCTGATTCTTTAATACCTGCTCCACCTTCTCATCCATCTCATCCTTCTTCTTCCCACCCTTAGTAAATTTATTGACGAGATCCGGGACCATGTCAATAATCTTGCTTATTCCATCTTGATCCTTGATATTTACCACCTTGGAGGAGCCGTTCTGAATTACAAGCAAGGAGCTGGGGGTGATTTTACCGCCTAAACCGCCACCGGTGTTGTTCTTAGTGTCACCGGCAAAGGCACCAGCCGCCACTCCGAAGCTGACTTCTACTAAAGGTAAAATAATTGTGCCATCATCAAACTTAACAGCTTCCCCGACAACAGTCTTTGTTGTTAAAAAGCTATCCATGCCCTTAAATAAAGAATCTACGGTTGAATGAAAATTATTCTCCGCCATTTACAACGCCTCCTTCAATATCATAAAATTGTTTTTCAACTGCTTAAATCTTTTATCTAATATAAGCTTAACTACTATTATAAGAATTGATACTAATCTTATTCTTCCCACTACGAGGTACTCTCCCTCCAAAACACTCCGTTCAAAATCAGGTGTAATCTGAATCTTGTCCCCATAAAAGCTATATAGAATACTCAACGCTCCAAGAGCTTGTCCAGTGGAACAAGGATCTCCAGTTCCAAAGGTTAGCTTTACGCTTAGCTTTGTGGGTAATATATGCTTAATCAATCTTTTTATACTACTGAAGGTAATATGCATTCCTTCCTTGTTCAACTCGTCCCTCAAGAAGTCTACTATCAAGTCTAACCTGTGTCGTAACCTGGATACCGTGGCAATGGTCTGGGATATCTTCGCCTTCCACTTCTGAAATATAGAAATAATCTTATCTTTAATCCTTCTGATCCACTCCAGAAGCTTTTGAAATAATGATTTCCGCTCCGGCTTACCCTTGACAGTAGAGGCTTTGCCCCTTTCTCTTTCCTTCTCATCAGCTGTACTCTTATGAAAGGCAGTATCCGTAGTGATTGGTGTCCTGATGCTCTCTTTAGAGATATTATCTTCCTCCGGAAGCTTCACTGATGGCTCAATTGGCAAATCTAAGGTATCCGATGAGGTGTCCCCTACCTTCCTCATAGACGGCTTTGAGTCCGATTTTCTCCTCGCATTCTTACTTCCTGCGCTCTTCTTCTTAGCTTCCTTGATCTTTTTTGGCTTCTTAGGCTTCCTCGGCTTCAGATTATCATATACAATAAAACCAAATAATCTAGCCGTTATATGCAGCTCTCCCTCTATATACGAAAAGCCTAGATGGACAATATGCAATAGCCAATTCACTCTGCCCTTTAAGTAGAACAGCTTCTCACCGTGCTTGGCTGCCACTCGATACCTTATGGGAACTAGCATTGTTGTCATTAAAATCAACAGGATAAGTCCGAGCACACATAGCAATAGTATCCCTATTATTTTTAATAGTAATAAAATTATATGAAGCATTCTTATATACTCAACCGCCTGTCATCATTATTGTTTGCATGAATCAATATACTATCCTCCAATGACCATCCATACCCTTATCCAATTTTCTTATGTAAAATAAGTACGGACATCAAACTCTCCTGTCTTTTTAAATACCTCCATCAGCATATCATGGACTAAGTCCACAGCCTCCTGTTTACTACCGGCTAGGCCAATAATCTTAATTTCAACCTCCTTATAATAAGGAAATAAAAATTGATTTGCCTCGTAAATATCAAACAGGTTATTCGGATGAGAAGCAAAGGCTATACAATATACGCCAAAGGTAGCCTCCCTGTTATTGATAGAAGCAATGACCTTATCTCTTCTCTTTTTTATTTTATTACCGACATAAAGTATCGAATTCCATAAAATCATACTAAACCTCTTCATAACACTTAGGGGCACCCTTAACTATCCGGAGGACAAGGGTTACCCCTTAATCTCCAGATTTCCATTATTTTGTATAAGTATACCACATATTACCAACAATAATACAGTATTATTCTGACATTATCTCATTAATTATCTCAAAGCAAGCTGCTTTTTCATAAATATCTGAACAGCGCTCTATGCTATATCGCACATAATCCATAACTTCTTTATGATCCTTGAAGAATACCGGCATTTTACTCAAGGTATTGGCCATAATGGCACGACTTACTACCTTATCCAATTTACCGAATAAGACCTCCAGCTCTTCTAACAAATTCTTTGTTTCCGTCTCAAGTAGAGCTTCCTCCACTATATTGTCTGTCCTGACCTCATCCAGGTCAATAAACAGGCTGTTTGATAAGAGCTTCTGGGATCTTAACAGAATCTGAAGCAGCTGATCCAACATTATACTCTTTGTCAACTCCTGATGTGTGTGTTCCACTTCGTATAATGCATCCTCTAAAAGTGTAAGCTCATAGCTTAGCTCCTCCTGGACACCCTCCAAATCAGAAAACCGATCGATAAGCTCCTCATTAAGCTCTGCATTCTCGCTCTGTATGAAGGTATCATTAATCTCTTTAATGATATTGATTGCGGTAGCATCTGCTTCACTAAAGTCATTATCAACCATCCCTGAGTAGGTAGAGCTTAGTAGCATCACATATACTTCATTCACAATCTCCTGCAGACCTAAATAAGCGGTAATCTCTATATCAAGCGTACGAGTTGCAACCTGCAAGGCACTGACACATTGATCATAGGCTTCCTTCGTTAAATTCTTATAATCAGCCTTCGATAGCAGCTCCATATAATCAGCCAGCTCAGGATAGCAAGCCTCCATGCCCTCTTCGTGATACAGCATAGCAGATGTTCGAAGCATATAGAGATAGGTCTGAAGTGATGTTTCATCAGCCCCAAGATAGGAATTCAGACTATCCTGTAACAGATCAAAGAATTTCTGCTTCGTGATTCGAATCGGTAATTGACCGATCATCTCCCTGATTCTCTCATTGATAATCAGATTATCCTCCTCCGCAAAGATATAGCGAAGAATCTCCTTTTCAAATTCTACTTCGTCTACCTTATCAATGCCATCCTTAAAGCGATATTCCAACCGATTTAATAGGTATTCATAAATCTGGAAAATATCTGTGTAGGTGGTAAGCATATTCATTCGTTTACTGATATCCTGACGAATCACATCGGTTTCACGAACCACCTTCTCTCTAACCTCGCCGACACAAGTGCCCAGGAGGTTGTCCCGGATGATATGATTGATGCGATCTATCATATCCTTCTCTTGTGGACTCCAGGTATCTCCTTCATCCAGATACGCTTCATAAAAAGAAAAATAATGCATGGCCAGTCTTACACTTGCATAAGTCTGGTAATGATCTGCTATCGTATTAAAAAGTTGGGGAATATTCTCTTGTAGCTGCTTCCCGCTACGTACCTCTTGGCTTAAGTGTCTAATTCTTTTGTTCATATTAATTTACCATCCTGTCCAATCATTTCATTATTATCAAGGGCCTTCGATGACAGCCCGTATCCTTTGGATATCATTATATCAGAAAATCATCAAAGCACCATAGCCTTGGCTATTAGTAAGAAGTGCCTATTATTAACATAATAAGCACTCTGAATACATAATTCAAGAACATCTACGAAGCTGATATTTTTGAACGTTTTGTTTGTATGCAATTCTATCTCTAAATAGACCATCGCAATAATCCCTCATTGCTTAATTATCTCTTCACATGCTCGTGAGTAAATAGATGATCCATGCAATACTCATAATTTCCGTCACACTTGGAACAGAAGCGGAACTCTAACTGATCATTATCAAGCTCTGTTCTTCCACATACTGCACATTTGTGGCGTGTAATAACATTCTTTCCACGAAACTCCGTTACATTTCCACTTCTTCCTTCATTCATCTGTCTGCGATAAGTGGCTTTACGCTTATATTCACTGGGTGAGATTCTCTGATAATTTCTGGTTACAAAGAAAAAGATGAAAAAGTTCGCAAAGGATACCGCTAATGGGATAATTAATATAGCTGCCCCACTTCTGATATAATTAAATACCGTAAAAATATAGACAGCCCCTTGAAACCAGGCCAGGTACTTTGCTTTAATCGGAATAATGAAGTACATCAAAAACTGCGTATTCGGATAGGTCGCTGCAAAGGCAAAGAACATGGTACCACATATAAAACTCAAGCTGGGTGATACACTTACACCGGCAATCAGATAAGTAATCAGCGACGATAGGAGATTAAACAGTATTCCAGTGAAGAAATAAAGATTAAATCGAAAGGCTCCCCAGGCATTCTCCAGCGCATTACCAATGATGTAATAGAAATAAATGGAAATCACAAGCCAAATGAGTCCATTCACGGGACTAATTGGAATAATCCACGTAATCAATCTCCATACTTGTCCTCTCATGATAGAAGGAAAATCCAAGGCAAGCAGCTTGAATAGACTGTCGTTTGGAACGGCCCCCAGTATGATTCCTATTATAAAGATACCCACAACATATTTCATCAGATTGGAAATCGCATATCTACCAAATCTGCGTTCAAGTCGATTTATTAATTTCATATCTAACACCTGTACCTTTCAAGTAAAGCCTAAAACAGCTTTTTCTTACGAAATACTATGACAACAATCGCTGTTAGTATTAAGGCTGCCAGAACACTAAAATAGAATCCCAATGGATTATCTGCCCCAGGTATTACCTCAAAATTCATTCCATAAAAGCTAGCTATCATCGTAGGAATTGATAAAACAATAGTTATAGCTGCCAAAAATTTCATTACCAGGTTCTGATTATTCGAAATAATTGAAGCAAATGCATCCATTGTTCCACTTAAAATACCGCTATAAATATTTGCCATCTCAATCGCCTGTTTATTTTCGATAATCAGATCTTCCAAAAGATCTTCATCCTCCGGATAATGCTTAATGGTTTCCAGCTTCAGCATCTTCTCAAATACTACTTCGTTAGATCTAAGAGAGGTGGTGAAGTATACCAGACTCTTCTCCAACTCCAACAACTCAATGAGTTCCCGATTCTGAGTTGAGATATGAAGCTTACGTTCAATCTCCTCACTCTTGCGGTCAATGGTTCTCAGATGCTGAAGGAAGGTTGACGCATTCTTGTATAGCATCTGAAGTATAAAACGGGTTTTCTTATAGGTATAAAAGTCTCTTACTCTTCCGTCAATAAAGCATTTTAAGATAGGAGTTTCCTCAAGACACACCGTTATCAGGTAATCCTTTGCTACGATTATTCCAAGAGGGATGGTAACATACCTGTCCTTATCATTTCTTCTTTCTAATGTTGGAAGGTCAACTAATATCAAGGTATAGTTATCCTCCACTTCAATTCTAGCTCGCTCCTCTTCATCGAGTGGTGCTCTAAGATGATCAACCTCAATTCCTGTAGCTTCAGCGATTTCCATCAACTCTGTTGCCGAGGGATCTGTCATGGCTATCCAGCACCCCTCTGTAATTTCTGTTAATCTCTGTAATGCACCATCGGTTGTTCTGAATATATCAATCATTGTATGCTCCTTTCCACTGCAGCCTAAGCAGTGGATTGAAAGCCTATATTACATAAGGTGGAATCTCACCTGTATTAGTCTTACAATCTACTGCCTAATGCAGCCTCTATTATTTTGTTTTGATTGCTCTGTTTATGACTACTACCAGGGCCGGCTTCCATCCTTACCACATCCTTTTTTCCTTAATTATTGCATTAACTTCAAAACCCATTATATGTTTTTATAGTACCTTTGTCAAACAAAACAAAATGTATTATTCCTTAAAAAAGATTAAACCGCATGATTATGCTCCCCAAAAATGCTGTATCATAAACATCATTCTGTGGGGAGCCTACAGATTATTCATCCGACCCGATCATTGGCATATTTAAGGTAGTTCCCGGCAGCAAGAAAATCTCATTGATATTATTTCCCTGCATCAAATCCGCCAAACCAACTCCATATCGCTCTAGGATGCTTCCCAGGGTATCTCCCTCTTCTACCATATAGGTAGTATAGCTCATGATATTATTACTGGGTACACTAATCGGAATACATAGAATATCTCCAACTATCAGATTGTATACATTGACAAGGGGATTCGCTTCGATAATAGAGGCTAGGCTTATATTAAAGTGCCGGCTGATTGAATAGAGGGTATCCCCTTTCTGAACCACATAGTTGATACAGTACATACGGATGCTCCTTCCAAAGCTAATGTCTGCCTTCATTTTAATATATTCCGAACCTCTAAAAGGGTTCAATCATATACTTTAGTTATATTCCCTTTATGGATAAAAGAACTAAAACTTTAATATTTATTTAATAAATTGTTCGTTTTTCTATCGAATTAACTTGTTGAACTTTAAAAACATGTATCGTATAATATAAAAAGCTTATTGTGAAATGCCAAATTTTTACGGCAGAAAGTAAGGAGAATCATAACATGACAATTCATAATAGATTAGGTATTGATATCGGATCAACTACAGTAAAAATTGTAATAATAAATGAAGCGGGGGAAATACTATTCTCCGACTATGAGCGTCACTTTGCCAATATACAGGAAACCCTTGCTGGCTTAGTAAAGAAAGCTCAGGACACACTGGGTAATCTAAGCGTGTCACCGGTTATAACGGGTTCCGGAGGCTTAACCATATCAAAGCACCTGGATATACCATTTATCCAGGAGGTAGTTGCAGTTTCTACCTCCCTGCAAGACTATGCCCCCCAAACCGATGTGGCAATCGAGCTTGGTGGTGAGGATGCTAAAATCATCTATTTCACCAATGGAATTGAACAACGAATGAATGGTATCTGTGCCGGAGGTACAGGTTCTTTTATTGACCAGATGGCAAGCTTACTAAAAACCGACGCCTCCGGCTTAAATGAATATGCCAAAAGCTATCAAGCAATCTATCCGATAGCAGCCAGGTGCGGTGTTTTTGCAAAGTCGGACATTCAGCCTTTAATTAATGAAGGAGCTACAAAGCCGGACCTCTCCGCTTCCATCTTTCAGGCTGTGGTTAATCAGACCATTAGCGGTCTTGCCTGTGGTAAGCCAATCCGCGGAAATGTAGCATTTTTAGGAGGACCTCTACATTTCCTCAGCGAGCTTAAGAACGCATTTATCCGTACCCTTAACCTAACTGAGGAACAGGTAATTGCTCCGACACATTCCCATCTTTTTGCAGCACTCGGTGCCGCCATGAATGCTAAGCCCGAAGTCAGTAAAGAGCTATCGCTTTTATTCGAGCTCTTAGCCAAAGGTATCAAGATGGATTTTGAAGTTAACCGAATGAAACCTCTGTTCAAGGATGAAGCAGAATATGAAGAGTTTAAGAACAGACACTCTGTACATACCGTTAAAAAGGGAATTCTTAAGGATTATGAAGGCAATTGCTTCTTAGGCATAGATGCCGGTTCTACCACTACAAAGGTAGCCGTGGTGGGCGAGGATGGCTCTCTTCTCTATTCCTTCTATAGTAATAACAACGGAAGTCCCCTTAAGACTACCATCCGATCGATTAAAGAGATTTATGAGCTGCTGCCAGAAAAGGCAAAGATTGTACGTTCCTGCTCCACCGGCTATGGGGAAGCCTTAATCAAGGCCGCTCTGATGTTGGATGAGGGTGAGGTCGAGACGGTTGCCCACTATCATGCTGCTGCCTTCTTTGAACCACAGGTAGATTGCATCCTGGACATCGGTGGTCAGGATATGAAATGTATTAAAATAAAAAATCATACCGTTGATAACGTGCTTCTAAATGAAGCCTGCTCCTCTGGTTGCGGATCCTTTATTGAGACCTTTGCCAAGTCCTTAAATTATGAGATTGAAGACTTTGCCAAGGTAGCCTTATTCGCTCAAAATCCCATTGATCTTGGAACTCGTTGTACTGTATTCATGAACTCTAAGGTGAAGCAGGCACAGAAGGAGGGAGCAACCGTGGCAGATATCTCTGCCGGTTTGGCTTACTCTGTTATTAAGAATGCTTTATATAAGGTAATAAAGATCACCAACCCCAAGGACCTCGGTGCGAAGATGGTTGTTCAGGGTGGTACCTTCTATAATGATGCAGTACTTCGAAGCTTTGAAACCATCTCAGGCTGCCAGGCAGTCAGACCAGATATTGCCGGTATCATGGGTGCCTTTGGAGCTGCATTAATAGCCAGGGAACACTATAGCGGAGAAGAAAGCTCCATGCTCTCCATTGATGAGATCACCCAGTTAAAATTCGATACAGCTCTAGCACGCTGTAAACGTTGTACCAATAACTGCCTCCTTACCATCAATAAATTCACCGGCGGCAGACAATATATCACCGGTAATCGTTGTGAGCGTGGTCTAGGTAAGGAAAAGAACGTTGATAATATACCGAATTTGTTTGAATATAAGATGGAGCGCTACTTCTCCTACCCTGTTCTTACTGAGGAGGAGGCAAGGCGTGGGGTCGTGGGCATTCCAAGGGTGCTTAATCTCTATGAGAATTATCCCTTCTGGCATACCTTCTTTACGAAGCTCGGTTACCGGGTAGTAATATCTCCTACCTCCAACCGAAAGATATATGAACTCGGCATAGAATCCATTCCCAGTGAATCAGAATGTTATCCTGCAAAGCTTGCCCACGGTCATATTAAGTGGTTGATTGATCAGGGGATTAAATATATCTTCTATCCAAGCATTCCCTTTGAACGTAAAGAGATAGATGGTGTGGGTAATCATTATAATTGTCCAATCGTGACCTCCTATCCGGAGAATATAAAGAACAATGTGGAGGAGCTTAAGGATCCTTCCATTCATTTTGATAATCCCTTCCTTTCCTTTGAAAGTGAGGATATATTAACCTCCCGACTGGTTGAAGTTTTCAAAGCAAAGGGTATTCCTGTCAGTGAAATCAAGACTGCCGCAGCATCTGCCTGGGCTGAGTTATTGGCCGCCAGAGAGGATATGCGAAAGAAGGGTGAGGAGACCATGGCTTATCTACGTGCTTCCGGACGTAAGGGTATCGTATTGGCCGGCCGCCCCTATCATATCGATCCTGAGATTCATCATGGTATACCGGAGCTGATTAATTCCTTTGGTGTTGCTGTATTAACAGAGGATTCCATCTCCCATCTGGGAGAGATTGACCGACCTACTATTGTCGTCGACCAATGGATGTATCATTCAAGACTTTATGCCGCTGCTTCCTATGTACGGACTCAGCCTAATCTGGAACTGATACAGCTCAACTCCTTCGGCTGCGGTTTAGATGCCGTAACAACCGATCAGGTTAACGATATTCTAACGAAGTCAGGTAAGATTTATACTGTACTTAAGATTGATGAGGTAAATAACCTTGGTGCTGCTAGGATTCGTATTCGTTCCTTGTTATCCGCTGTTCGAGAACGCGAAGCTAAGAATGTAACAACAAAAGTGGCCTCCGCAGCTCATAACAGAGTTATATTTACCGAGGAAATGAAAGAGACTTATACAATTCTGGCTCCGCAGATGTCACCAATCCATTTTGACTTATTAGAGCCAGCTCTACGCAGCGGTGGCTATCATGTAGTAGTCCTCCCCAATGATAACCGTCGTTCCATCGACGTTGGTCTGCAATATGTGAATAATGATGCTTGCTTCCCGTCACTGATGGTAGTCGGACAGATTATGGACGCTCTCCTATCAGGAAAATATGATTTAAATAAAGTAGCTGTTATGATTACACAGACCGGCGGCGGTTGCCGTGCTACGAATTACATCGGATTTATCCGCCGTGCCCTGGAGAAGGCTGGAATGTCTCAAATTCCTGTTATATCACTAAGTGCATCCGGCCTGGAGAAGAATCCCGGACTGAAAATCACACCAAAGCTTTTATTAACCTCTATGCAATCTCTCGTCTACGGAGATGTATTCATGAGAGTACTGTATCGAACCAGACCCTATGAGAAGGTACCGGGCTCTGCTAATGAACTTCATGAGAAATGGCGTAACATCTGTATCAAGAGTCTGGAAAATGGAAAATGGAATGAATACAAGCGCAATCTTCGCGGTATTATTAGAGACTTTGATAGTCTCCCCTTAGATGAGACGGTCAAGAAACCAAGAGTTGGTATAGTAGGTGAGATCCTAGTCAAATTCCTTCCCTCAGCCAATAATTATCTGGTGGAATTATTAGAGGCAGAGGGTGCAGAGGCTGTCGTACCGGATCTCCTTGATTTCTTCATGTACAGCTCCTATAATAATAATTTTAAAGCCAAGTATCTGGGTAAAAAGAAATCCAGCGCACAAATTGGCAATACAATTATCTGGCTATTAGAACAGTTACGTGGAACCGCTAAACAGGAATTAGCAAAAAGTAAGCGCTTCACTCCCCCAGTACCAATCCAAAAACTGGCTGAGTATGCTGAACCCGTCGTATCTACCGGTAACCAAACCGGTGAAGGTTGGTTTTTAACGGGTGAGATGCTTGAGCTGATCCACTCCGGAGTTAATAACATCGTATGTGCCCAGCCCTTTGCCTGCCTCCCCAATCATATCGTCGGTAAGGGAGTAATCAAAGAGCTACGTAGACAGCATCCGGAGGCGAATATCGTCGCTGTGGATTATGATCCCGGTGCCAGTGAAGTTAACCAGCTCAATCGTATTAAGCTGATGTTAGCAACTGCAGTGAAAAATATGAATAAGTAGTTTGCCAGTAATCGGAATATATGGTAATATATAGAAGGGTAACCCTCTATATAGAGCAAAGAGTCAGCTTGCTAACTCTTCTGCGCCTATGAAATACGAAAAGAGGGCTAGTGTGAAGAAAAATCATCTTCATAAAGCGTATATTCATTTACTTAGAATGAATAGGAGGTTTACCTATTATGGGTAAACCTCCTATTTTACTAAATTCTTAATGAGAAGGAAAGGAGTATTAATATGTTTAAAAACAAGGAGGGTAAGGTTCGTTCTGGTTGGAAAATTGCAATCGTTATGGCTATCTTTTATGGTAGTATAATGGTTTTTTCCATAGCTATGGGCATACTATTATCCGGAATTCTTATGGCGTCCGGTGATCTTGTGATGGGAGCAGATGCATTCTCGTTTACCTATACAGAACGAGGTCAGCGGATTATGGAAAATGTCCAAACGATAATGATGTTTGTACAAGAGATCCTCACAATCCTAATACCAATTCTGGCATGGAGAATATCCACCAAACGTAAGTTATCTGATATGGGCTTTACACCGCTAAAGAAAGATTATAAGGATCTGATTAGCGGTTTAATCTTTGGTATTGTATCTATTAGTGTTGTATTTGTTGCAATCGTTTTATCCGGTCATGCAGAGGTAGTTACCTGGAAGCCTCATTTTGCAGTATCACAACTAACTTACTTGCTAATGTTCATTATGGTTGGCTTTGCCGAAGAGCTTCTAAGCCGAGGCTATATTATGTCAGTATTAAGACAAACGAAAAGTATTGCTGCCATAATGATCATACCCAGTGTTATTTTTGCTTTATTACATAGCTTCAACTCCGGTATCGGTCTTATACCCTATATTAATCTTACTCTTGTAGGTGTGTTATTCTCCTATATGTATCTGAAATCAGGTAACATCTGGATGCCTATCGGATATCACATCACCTGGAATTATTTCCAGGGTAATGTATTCGGCTTTAAGGTCAGCGGAACAGAGGTGGAGGGTATGTTGTCAACCTCATATACAACAGATAGTATCTTGAATGGCGGTGCCTTCGGCCCAGAGGGTGGATTATTCGTAACTGCAATTCTGTTAATCGGCTTTGTAGTTGTCCATCTATACTATAAAAGCAAGAAGTTTGATTTCCTTTCTATGGATCCACCTCCGGTCACAGAGTCCCTGATAGACCAATCGATTCCTGCAGAAGGTGACCTAAATCAAAGTGCCGATAACATTAACAATTAAGTGTCTACAGACTACTCATCCCAAAGTGAACTTCGTTCTCAAAGTAAGAAAAATTCACTTGCACGGTGTGCTTTTTATTACATAGGACGAAGTCTCCTATGTAATAAAAAAGTGCATCAACGTATTCGAGCAGTTATGCTTCTATGCATTGATGCGCTTTTCTTAAAATCATCCTATGAAGTCTGGGCTAGTGAATTACATACCCTTAAGGGCGAAATATATCCATCTTAATCATAATAATCATCATCTTCATCTTCATCATCAAAATCATCCAGCTGACAATGACTCATATTTCTTTTATTTTTACTCTTCTTCATCTCTGTAAGTTCCTCGGAGATCTCCTGAGAAAAGCCTGCATTCAACTTACGGTGATGGAGTCTCTCCATATCCTTTGCTTCTCTTTCTCTTCCTGTAATCCACATAATAAAATAAATACCAGCATATAGGGCGGTCATAATGATACCGGCTATTAAACCGGAACCTTGACCAGAGATAAAGGGCATACTAATAATAACTATAATGGTTCCAATTAAAGCAATCCATGAAGTAAAAGGATATCCGGGCATCTGACATCTCCCCTCCGGAGGGCATCCGTTACATTTGCGAAAACGGATATGAGTTGCCAGAATAGCGGCATAGGTTAATAAAGTAGCAAAGCCTCCTGAACTAATCAAAAAAAGATAAATTCTTGGAAAGAATAAACCAGCTCCCAATCCAACTAGCATAGCAAAGCCTGAAAAAAGAATACCTCGAAAAGGAATATCGGTCTTATCCTTCAACCATCTTGGAGCATGACCTTCCTCAGCGACAGAACGCATCATTCTGCCTAGCCCGAACATAGAACCCAACATAGTTGATAATATAGCACTCACCAGAATAAAATTAATGATGTTTCCAGCCCAACCCATCCCCCATCGGCCAAGTGCTGCAACCATTGGACTCACATCCTCTGTGAGGGAGGCAGTGGGTATTAAAGGCAAAAGTACCAAAGTGGAAACAATATAAAGACCTACTAAACCTATCACTGTATAGGCGATTGCCCTTGGTATCGTCTTATTCGGATTCTCCGCCTCTGAGGCTGCCAAACCTATAATTTCAAAGCCTGCATAAGAGAAGATAACAATCAGCATGCTTCCGGGAATACTGCGTATTCCCCCCGGCATTAAGGGTTCTCTGGCCACCTCGCCAAGCCCCACTGCATCAACTCCTCGAACGAATCCAGCTAATAACAGAATACCAATCACAATAAATGCGATAATTGCAAATACTTTGACAATAGACAAACTGCTTTCCAGTTTGCTTAATTTATCGGCACCCAATAGATTCACTAGGGTTACTCCAATAATAATCCCACTGCCCAATATTGGGATTGAAATATTAGGAAGCCATTCCCTTACTAGAATTGATACAGCCGTTGCTTCACTGGACATAGCCAGTACCATACCGGTCCAGTATACCCAACCAATGACAAAGCCTGCTCCGGGACCAAATATCTGAGCAGTAAACGTATAGAAAGAGCCGGAATCCGGATTTGCCACCGTCATCTCGGATAAAGCATATAGGATAAAATAGATCAAGACACCACCTAGTATATAGGATATTAGTATTGCCGGTCCTGCTGCCTTTATCGCAACAGCTGATCCGAGGAAGAAGGAACCACCAATAACACAGCCCATCGCCATCATGGTCAGCTGCCATGCTGATAACCCTTTCTCTTGCTTCTTCATAATTATGTCCTCCGATTAAGTTCATCCACTATTTTCATATAGAATATATCTTCTACCTTTTACCAGAATCTATACCTATTATTCTATGCTTTATGAAAATTAACCGAAGAAATTTATGATTGCTTTTACTATTCTTGCGTATTACTTCAACAAAGATTTTCAATCTGCCAATCAATTGGCTCCATACCATTCTCCCCAAGAAAAGCATTGGTCTTACTGAAGTGCCTGCAGCCAAAAAAGCCACGATATGCAGATAAGGGACTCGGGTGAGGTGCCTCCAGAATTAGATGCTTCGGATTATTTAACATAGACCGTTTCTGCTGCGCAGGTCGCCCCCACAGGAGAAAAACGATTGGCCTATCCTGCGCATTTACCGCCTGGATTACCGCATCCGTAAAACGTTCCCAGCCCATACCCTGATGGGAATTGGCTTGATGAGCTCGTACCGTAAGAACAGTATTCAGCAATAGCACTCCCTGCTTGGCCCATTTCTCCAAATATCCGTTATTCGGTATGTAACAGCCCAAATCATCCTGCAGCTCCTTATAGATGTTAACAAGGGAGGGTGGTGTCTCAACCTGGGGCTTTACCGAAAAGCATAAACCGTGTGCCTGTCCCTCATTGTGATAAGGGTCCTGTCCCAGGATTACTACCCTTACATTGCCTAAGGGAGTAAGATGAAAAGCATTGAAGATATCTTCGGCATTCGGATAGATCACTGCTCTGCTGTATTCTGATTTAACGAATTTATATAACTCAGTATAATAGGGCTGTCGAAATTCCTTGCCAATTACCTCTAACCAATCATTATTAATAGCACTCATTTTATCACCTCATAAACTTAATAATAGCCGGTTGGATTTGATACAGTCCCTCCGGCTAATTTCTATCGTTATAAACTTGCGTCACAACAGTCTGTTTCACGGAAAAATGAAGGGTCTTAAAGTCTGACACTGATCCCCTTGTCCTTGAGGTAATGCTTTAGTTCAAGGATCTCCAGCTCTTTATAGTGAAACAGAGAAGCAGCCAATGCCGCATCTGCTTTACCCGTAGTCAGAGCATCATAAAAATGTTCCATCGTTCCGGCGCCTCCTGAGGCAATTACCGGTACTGATACATTCTCAGATATTGCTCTGGTCAATTCCAGGTCATAACCATCCTTGGTACCGTCACAATCCATACTTGTAAGAAGAATCTCTCCAGCCCCTAATTCACAAGCTTTTACTGCCCATTCAACAGCATCAATTCCCATATCAACTCTTCCGCCATTCTTATAGATATTCCAACCGGAACCGTCTTCTCTTCGTTTTGCATCAATTGCCAGAACGACACATTGACTACCAAATTTATATGCCGCTTCGCTAATCAGAGTCGGATTAAGGATTGCTGCGGTATTTACTGCGATTTTATCCGCACCCTCACGAAGAATCATCTTAAAGTCCTCTACTGTACGGATACCTCCACCAACAGTAAAGGGAATAAAGACGGTCTCTGCGACTCTTCTTACCATATCAAGCTTAATGGTTCTGGCATCTGAGGAAGCAGTTATATCAAGAAATACCAATTCATCTGCTCCAGCCTTATCATAAGCTGCTCCAACCTCAACTGGATCACCAGCATCCCGAAGATTTACAAAATTAATTCCTTTTACAACACGTCCGTTATGAACATCCAGGCACGGAATAATTCTTTTCGTTAACATTCTCCCTTTACCATCCTTTCTTATCTGTCTGCATTACTCAAAGACATGCAAAATTCTTCAGAATACGAAGACCAATTTCACCACTCTTCTCCGGATGGAACTGACACCCAAACACATTATCCCTCTCTACAGAAGCATCGATTAAAGTACTATAATGTGTAGTAGCTGCAACATCCTTTGGATCGTTGGCTTTCAGATAATAGGAATGGACAAAATATACATAAGCTTGCTCCTCGATGCCTTGATATAATTTTGCATCCTCCTTGATGGTAAGTGAATTCCAGCCCATATGAGGGATTTTTACACCTTGGGCATCAGGAATGCGAAGAATATCTCCTTTTAGAATCGATAGGCCCTCTACTCCTCCGGCTTCCTCACTGCTTTCAAAAAGCACCTGCATACCAAGGCATATACCCAGAAATGGAGTTTTCTTTATAATAATATCCTTGATTACTTCTACTAATTGATAATGATGCAGCTTAGCCATAGCATCTCCAAAATGACCTACTCCCGGTAGAATAACCTTATCAGCTTTTAGTAACTGATCTACATCTCTAGTTATTAAGGCTTCTTCACCAATATGAAGCAAAGCCTTCTCCACACTTTTCAAATTACCTGCATCATAATCAATTATAGCAATCATATCTCCAAATCCTTCCCAGCATCTTTTAATTACTTATTTTCTCTAAAACAACTTCATAAACCGCTAAACTATAATCCTCCTTGTTATTATAGGATAATATCTTCATTGCATCCTTCTCTGTAAGCTCAAATACATTGTTCAGTTCAGCAAGGATTTGTGATCTTACATAAACTAAATCTGATTCGATTCCAAGCATAGTTGCAAGTTCAATATATTTATCATAGCGGCTGAGTCCTTTGAGTAAGGAATCCAAAGCCTCAGGGTATTGCCCTATAGAGTAATAATTATTATAGGAGTTTAATTGCTTATTTACAAACATAACTGTTTGAATTTTATCATAAAGTGCGATGTCCTCATCCTTAATATCCACACCATATACTTCATTATAAGCTTGGTTATATTTACGATGATTAAAATAATTTGCTGCATGTTGAATATTTAAGCTATAGGTAAGAATATTGGTTCCTAGAACTAAGATTGTCGCTAGAATTCCAAAGAAGAAAAATACGACAGCAGCACCTAACCGATTGATTCTTCCCGGATCCTCATCTATTTCGTCAATAACCTCAATTACTTCCTTCGTTTTCTTCTTCTTCTCTATTTTATCCTTCTTATCAGCCTTCTTGGAAGCCTTAGCCTTGCCACCCTTCTTCTTAGAAGTAGCATCTTCTTCATCACCGGAGACAGCAGCGTTATTTTTATTCTTAGCCTTCTTTTTCTTCTCCACCTTGGGTTCGGTCAGCTTCTTTTGCTCCTCTTCGAATTGCTCAGCTGTCTTGCTATCCTTGACATTCCCAAACAAACGTTGGAAAAGGCTCTGCTTAGGAGCGTCTTCAGCAGCCTTTTCTTTTACTTTCTTCTCTTTAACTTTCTTCTCTTTTACTACCTTCTCCTTTTTGCCTTTCTTACCTTTTTTAGGCTCCGAATCAGGATTATTACCAAAAAGCATATCTTGCTCTATATCATAGTCATTCAAAGAGCTAACAGCTGTGAGTGCATCAGAGAACACCTCTCCTACATCGGATGGCATATTAGTTTCCCTGGCCAAACTCAGATTACCGGATAGCATCTCACTGATTGCACGGATATCCTCTGCTGTTTCATCCTCATCCGATACTTGACTCAACAAGCTCAAAATTTCATCATGATCTGGTTCAAGCTGCTCGAAAACCTCTTCCTCAGCGTCATTTGAGTTACTAGAGGATAATAATTCGGTAATATCATCACTTTCAAAGGTAGTGAACATATCATCATCCAGGTTAGCCATACTATTCTCCTCAGTAGCTTCTGTTTCTTGAGCAAGGCTCCCTAATAACTCATCCAGATCTAGGTCAATTCCTAGGTCTTCAGCCAATCCACTAGCTTCCTCATCAGGCTGATCAGAATTCAATGGTATTGAAGCTTCTGGGTTCTCATCAAGCATCATAGCAACATTAGCCATTATATCATCATTATTTGGTTCGACGAGAAGCTTCTCCTCAGAAGACGGAATTTCTTCCATCTGCATATCATATTCATTATTAAGGTTATCTTGTCCCAACAATTCGGTCAAGCTTTCTCCAAACAGCTCTTCATCGTCAATCATAATATCACTGTCAACTTCGCTCAAATCTTCATCTAAATCAAATTGATTAAAATCTTCTATGTCCCTATAATCAACCTCATACAGATCATCCAAATCTGTTTCAAGAGTATGTACAGACGATTCATTTTGCCTGGGTTCAGAGGCTTGCTCTAAACCATTCCCATTAATCAGATTGATGTCATTGTCAGGGCTGTAGTTATCCTCATTCGTATCATTCTTTTTCTTGTATATATTTTCCATTGGAGTATCAATTTTTACCGAGCTTAAAAGACTGTCCAAATAAGACTCGTTTGCTTTCGCAACAACCTTATCATGGCAGTCTGCACAGTATTCTGTTCCCTCCGGGATATTAGTTTTACAACTCTTACATTTTGCCATCAACACACCGTCCAGTAAATTTGTAAAAAAACTCTAGTATATATTCATATATCGAACAATACACCAAATAAATTAATACCATTTGTAAAAATCATAGCTTAATCAAGGTTTATTTCTTGATTCACCTCTTTAAATATCCTTCTGTAATCAAGTAATTCAATGAAATAATCATCATGAGGCAAGATTCCTTCTACTGCTTCCTTGAAAGTAGTAGATACCTTCTTTCCTGGCTTTTTAACTTCATTTGATAATAATGTATGAATACCTCTTACACTATCGACATGAATAGCAATATTCAAATTATTAATACTTGTTACGATAAGCATCTCATTGCCGGCTTCATCGACATGCTCCAGCTTTAGAACCTTACCTAGGTTAATAATCGGAATCAAGAAGTCTCTGGGTTTTATGATACCTTCAATACAAGGATTAGCATTGGGTACCCACATAGGCTTCGTGTTAAAAGGCAGTATCTCACGAATATCATTTACATTAATTCCATAAGAATTACCGCCCACTCTAAACTCTAATATTTCTATTTCTTTTATTGTCTCATTCACTAGACTGCCCTTTTCCATGCTACTACCTCCGTATGTATATCTATCTGCTTCACCATTCTTAAAAATATATGAAGTAACTAATAATCTAAGTATATTATAGTGTTAAACTTTACTTTTGTAAAGTCACAAACACTCGGATTTTGTGGTATTCTCTGCTGTATGGTCTTAGACTGCCTATAATTCAATCCAGTATCGCTGCTCAGTGATACCGTCAATCTCTATCTCATTTTCTAAAATACCCCCATTATTCATTATACTTTTCGCAGAACCAATATTATTCTTATCGCAAACCATCAGCACTTTATCGTTTCCAAGTTTTCGACACTCCTCCAAAGCTAAACCGATCATTTTCGTAGCATAGCCCTTTCTTCTTTCAGACGGTCTGATACCATCTCCGATATGCCCCCCATTTAATAACAAGGCTTCGTTTAAATAATGTCGAATATTCACAGCTCCGACAAAGATATCTCTTTCAACATCCAGACAGAAAAGAGTGGTTGCAGGAACATGTCCTGAGTCTCCTTGTTCTTCGCTTGTGAAACCTTTCATATATGTATCAAAATCCTTATAATCATTCTTTCTGATGGAATAAGGGACTATTCTCTCACCGGTGGTAGTCCATTCATCCATCATATCAAATAGTTGTTCTTTATAACAGTAATCCAGTTTCACTAACTTTATCATTGTGTATTCTCCTTTATTCATTAGGGCTATCCTCAATATCCACAGTCAACATTAGCAATCAATACTTTCATCCTATCCCCATCTAATTGTCCTTCAATAATAGAAAGATAATTACATACTCTTTCTTTTGATACACAATCTACACATTTATTCAGTACAACACATGGTGGATTATAACCTGCTCTTTTTGCGTTTAACGGAGACGCTACATTCTTAACTCTACTAATTGCCTCCTCCAAGGTATCTACGACTTTGTTTACTCCAACCACGATTATTACTTGATCGGGGCCAAAAGTCATTGCAGCGACTCGATTACCGCTATGATCCACATTAACAATTCTTCCATCAACTGATATCGCATTTGAACCAGTAATATACCAATCTGCTATCAGTGCCTTCTTTTTAATATCTTTACGCTCATCTTTCGTTGATGCTAGTTCTTTATCATAAACCGTGTTTCCTCTCTTTATTAAGGTACTAGTTATATCCATCATTTGCAATGTACCAGAATGCCCTACTCCAATAGTTGAAGCCTTTGGTATCATCTCCAATATATATGATTTAACCTCATCTAAGTTCTCAAAATATTCGACCCTAATATTTCTCTTCTTGAAATTATCCTTTAACCTTTTTATCTTCTCTACATCCATACCTAATCCTCTCCCTATCCTATCATTAACGTTAGATTACCATTATTCTTTGATTATCACCCAAATATAACTATCCCATATATTATCTTATAATGGAGCTCATCCCATATATTGGTATATTAGCCATTGTAAAATACATGTTCTAACAAGTCAATATACAAAAAATGCATCTCTTTTCCTAAATATGCAAAAAGCCCAAAGCTATTTGCCTTGAGCTTATATTATAAATATTAAAATGCTAATCTACGAAGTCCCTTACATTGAATTAATGTAACCGTAATCAATCATTGGGAATAGACTGCCAGCTTTCTCTCGTTAGTACCATATTGATGGCATCTATCATCTGACCCTCAAACTCTAGATCGTCCTTATCAATACTTTCTACAGTAAATCCGACCTTTTCATATACCCTTTTTCCCCTAGGATTAAAAGCGTATACTCCTAAGGTTAATTGCTTCAAATCTGTATTTTGGAATACATAATCAACAATTAGTTTTGTTGCCTCAGATCCAAATCCTTGATCCCTTCCTTTCGGTCCAATCAAGATTCGAAAATTCATACTATGTTTTGATTCGTCATATTCATTAATTACGACTTCACCAACAACTGTATCATCGTCTTTCTTTACGATTGCAAGATCTAATCTATCTTCTTGCTCATTTCTTGTACTGTACCATTGGTGGATTGAAGCTTTCGTGAAAACAGGAGAGCTTCCTGTAAATTTTAAAACCTCGGGGTCATTTAGGCACTCTTCCATGGCCGGAATATCTTCTAATTGAAATGGACGAAGTAGAACTTTTTCTCCTATCAAAATAGGTTTAATTTTTAAAATTATCATCTGTAACTTTCCTCCCTTTTAGCATACCATCTCTATGCAGAGTTATATTAAGCCAATTAGGATAACAAAACTTTCATTATTTGATCTATACCATTTCATAATATTACACCAGAGATCAACTGTAAAATTATAAAAACATAACATTGTTTTAAGACTTACTTCCAGCCAACCTTATTAGCTTTTAAAAGATAGTGATATGCAAAAAACCATCAAAACAAATATGTTTTGAGCTAACTAATTAATCGTAATCCTGTATATAAATAAAAAAACAGAAAAACCATAAGTTCTCCTGCTTACTTTACTTATTGACTTACTCTACACACGAAAATGATAATTCATCCAATTAATAACAAACCATATTAGGTCAAGCCCTCGACCTATTAGTAACAGTCAGCTACATGCGTTACCGCACTTCCACCTCTGTCCTATCTACCTGTTAGTCTTTCAGGG